>JAFLDV010000001.1 GCA_017302255.1 Gammaproteobacteria bacterium
TCCATTCCGAACTCAGAAGTGAAACGCAGCTGCGACGATGGTAGTGTGGCAGATGCCATGCGAGAGTAGTACACCGCCAGGCTCCCAATAAAGTCAAAAAGCCCACTCGAAAGAGTGGGCTTTTTGCATTTATGGCCAAGCGGTTCAGTGAGCGCAGAGTAGTACAGTGAAATCGGGGTTTCAAAAAGCCAACAATTTGGCTTTTTGCCGATTGAACGCCCTGAGCTCTGCGAAGGGCATCAAGGCTCCCCAAAGACTGGGCTTTTTGCATTTATGGCATCCTGCGGAATATTGCTCAGCCGGACGTCGCACGGGGGCACTCCCATGCGAGGTAGTACAGTGAAATCGGGGGTTCAAAAAGCCAACAATTTGGCTTTTTGCCGATTGAACGCCCTGAGCTCTGCGAAGGGGACGGGAATTAGGACTGCAAACAGTTTTGCAGTCCTCCGATTGAACGCCCTGAGCTCTGCGAAGGGCATCAAGGCTCCCAATACGACTGGGCTTTTTGCTTTATGGCATCCTGCGGAATATTGCTCAGCCGGACGTCGCACGGGGGCATTCCCATGCGAGGTATATCAAGGCTCCAAGACCTAACTTTTTGCAGCAAATGTCACTCGAAATGCCCCGCGCACCAGCTATCGCCCAGTAAATTAAATCAAGCCAGTATGTGTTAAATGAATCAGGCGCTCCCATAAAAGAAACATCTGACGGTCATCCGATTGAGCATGTTGAATGACGACGGACACACTTACTTATACCAGTAGCAATCACGGCAATCCTTGCCATACGAGCCTGAAGAATTAGTAAGCGCGCTAATCGTGGGGGGTGAATTAGTTGTTTTAAAACAATAAGTTAGTTTGGTTTAGTTGATGGGCATAAATTGATAGAACAAACAAAAATGTCTATTGAAGTGGAATCAAAAGTAAAATTTAGCAGCTACTAATGGTGTAAAAAAGCGAAAAAAAGGCGAAAAAAAAGCCCGGACTAATAGAGACGGGCATTCCTGAAAAAGATAAATAAACGAATAAAATTACACTTTTTTCGCTTTAGCTAACCGTTTTTTCGAACGATTGATCCACTGTAAGCGGGTTTTAAAACCCCAAACTGTTCTCACTAAAAAGTAGCTTAGCGAGCTCGCGGTAATAGCAAAAATCGCTAATCCTAAAAATGTTGGTTTACCGACACCAAGTGCCCATTCAAGCCAGCCGGCAGCTCCAGCAGGGGTCATATAAGCACCTTCAGCATGTTCAGACCTTAGTACGTAACTGCCAACCTCATAAGCTGCATAATAAATAGGTGGAAACGTGAACGGATTTGTCACAAATGTTGATGCGGCACTCACAGGCAAATTCGCCCGAAGCATAACACCACAAGCAACTGCTAACGGGATCTGGCCTAAGGGAATCATAAAACCAAAAAACAAACCAAGCGCAACGCCAGTTGCCACATTACGACGTGACCAAACCCAGAATTCGGGATGATGCAACTTTGGGCCAATCCACTTTAGCCATTTGTTTTCTAGAATTTGCTCTTTAGGAGGTAATTTAAACATAAGGGGATTTCAAACTGATGAAACAACAATGGCGCAATTGTAGCAGCAAAGATTAGAAAGTTCGCTACGACGAAGGTTGAAGTGACCAAATTATCGGGTAAAAATTCTGAAAATATGTACAGTTTCTTGGGCTTAAGTCGAATGGACGTTCACCGATAAGCACTCTAAGCTGGTAACTTTGGTAAGTATCACGGGGCAAGCTTGGACAAAACCAATTTAAGCCAATGAACCCTATCGTGAGTTGAACCTAAGGAGTCACTATGCCGACAGCAGCGAGCACCGCCTTACTTGATTGGGCGAGCATTTTAAAATCGGGCAATCGTATCTTTATCGGTTCAAATGCAGCGGTACCTAATGCACTGATTGATGACTTGATCGAAAATTCCAAGCAGCTAAATGATATTGAAGTCGTCCATATTCAGACAATTTCTGATAATCGTTGGGTGGACGAAAAATATAAAGAACTATTTAAGGTCAATACCTTATTTATTGGTGGAGACAAAATACGCCAAGCTGTTGCTGAAGGCCGAGCTGATTACACACCATGTTTTTTATCGGAAATTCCAACCTTATTTAGTACGGATATTTTGCCATTAGATGCGGCATTGGTAATGCTGAGCCCACCTGATGAATATGGCTATTGCTCACTTGGAGTTTCTGTTGACGTCGTGTCCGCCGCTATTAGAAATGCAAAAAAGGTGATAGCGCAATTTAATCCATCTATGCCGCGGACCAGTGGTCATGCATATATCCATGTTAGCAAAATAGATCAATATATCGAGGTAGATCAACCATTACCTGAAGTACCATTGGTTGGTTTTGAGCAACGTATTGAGCGGATTGGTCAGTATGTTTCCATGCTCATCGAAGACGGAGCAACTCTGCAAATTGGTGTCGGTAAGATCCCTGAAGCAGTACTGCGTTATTTAGGGAATCACAAAAACCTAGGGGTACATTCTGAATTAATTTCCGATGGCATCCTCGATTTGATGAAAAAAGGTGTGATCAACAATAGCCAAAAGACCTTCCATCCCGGAAAAACAGTGACCAGTTTTTGCCTTGGCTCAAAGCGCCTTTATGACTTCGTAAACCAAAATCCGCATGTTGAGTTTTATCCAAGTGAATATGTGAATTCGCCAACAAATATCGCTCGCAATGACAAAATGGTTGCACTTAATAGCGCGATTGAAGTCGATCTAACAGGGCAAGTTGTATCAGATTCAATAGGTTATCAGTTTTATAGCGGCATCGGTGGTCAAGTCGATTTCAGTCGTGGAGCATCCATGAGTAAGGGCGGTAAGCCGATTATCGCCTTACCGGCAACCGCCAAAAATGGCACGGTGTCGCGAATTGTTCCGCATATCGCGGAGGGGAGTGGTGTGGTGACATCTCGTGGACACGTCCACTATGTGGTCACTGAATATGGAGTCGCATCACTTCGCGGTAAAAGTATTCGTGAACGCGCTCTTGAGTTGATTCGAGTGGCTCATCCAAAATTCCGTCCGGAATTACTCGCTGAAGTTCGTAAACACTATTGGGTACCAAACTATCAAGTGATGACTCCGATGGAAGTGCCAGAACTTGGTACCGTTGGACTAAAAATACTCAATATTGGTGGTGAAACTTTCGATCTCCGTCCATTAAACCCAGCTGACGAGCGCCGTTTACAAGAGTTTTTCTACTCGCACACCAAGGAAACTTTGATGTTGCGGTATAACCATCATCCAAAACAATTGAGCAGGGAGAAATCATGTTCATTGGTGAGCGTCGACCAATCGAAAGATCTTGCCTTGTGTTTAGTAAAACAACAGGGCTCGGTGCTCGAGATACAGGCGGTTGGACGTTATTACCTCGTTGAATCCAATAACAGTTGTGAAGTGGCTTTTGTCACCAGAGAACGTCATCAAGGTAAGGGTATGGCGACGATATTGCTGCAAGAAATGATTAATATTGCGCGGATCCGGGGCTTGGCCAGTATGACCGCCTATGTCCGTGCCGAAAATAAACCAATGTTAACCGTGTTTGAAAAGGCAGGCTTCAAGCGTGTGAAAGGGGATGAGCCTGATGAAGTTAACTTATTGCTTCCATTGCAAAAAGGAGAGCAATGATGCCGGTTACTGTACTTTCGCACCCTGCTTGTAACCGTCATAACGTTGGCTCGGATCATCCTGAAAATCCTGCGCGATTGCATGCAATATCCGACCAAATTCTAAGTTCTGGCCTTGAATTTGTAATACACCAACGCGACGCGAAAGCTGCTGATGTAGAGCAAATCGCCTTGGCGCATGACCGGGCTTATATTCAAAGTGTGATCAGTAAAAGCCCTTCGGCAGGCCAAGTTTGGCTTGATGATGATACTGCAATTATGAATAAGTCGCTCGAGGCTGCAATGTATGCCGCCGGCGCTGGCATCATGGCGGTAGATTTGGTTATGCAAGGTCATGATCAACAGGTGTTTTGCGCGATACGGCCGCCTGGCCATCACGCAGAATCAGCACAAGCAATGGGTTTTTGTGTGTTTAACAACATCGCGATTGCGGCGAAATACGCATTGGCGCAATTCGGATTACGTCGTGTCGCTATCATCGATTTTGATGTCCATCATGGCAATGGCACCGAGCAAATCTTTAGGACTGATGAAAGGGTTTTGTTTTGCTCATCTTTCGAACACCCGTTTTACCCATATACAGACCCAATTGGCACGCCATTATGTTTAAAAATGCCATTGGCTGCAGGAAGCCAAGGGGCGGCTTTTCGCCAAGCGTTTACCAGTGAATGGCTACCCGCGCTGAGAGCCTTTCAGCCTGAGCTTATTTTGGTATCAGCAGGATTTGATGCGCACCAAGAGGATGAGATGGCGCATTTAAAATGGACAGAACATGACTATGCATGGATAGCGAGCGAGCTTAAACAGTTGGCACAGGAGTATTGCGGTGGTCGAATCGTAGCCTGCCTAGAAGGCGGGTATGCTCATAGCGCCTTAGGCCGCAGCGTGGTTGCCATGTTAAAAGCATGGATTTAAGCCAAAAGCCGGTAAAATGAAGATGACGGCCGCAATTCAGCAGAGGAAAGGCAAAGTTTCCTTCTGCTAAGCGCGACAATTTATTACAATGCAAGCAATGAAACCCACTTGAGTGCACTAATGCGCGATTTGCATGATGTTGACGCCCGTCATTATTCAACCTTCCGCTTAGCGGCAAAGTTTTCTACCCTATGGGAAGTCTCCCAAGTAGAAGAACTCGCTAGTTTAGAGTTTACGGAAAATCCAATTGTCTTAGGTGAGGGCAGTAACAGCATCTTTTTACAGGATATTTCACGACCATTAGTGCGTTATTTGGCGAATGACTGCCAAGTAACTTTTGCTGAAGACGAGGTGTTTTTGCATGTTGAAGCTGGGCATAACTGGCATCAATTAGTCAGTGTTACTGTGGCAAATGGCTGGTGGGGACTGGAAAATCTGGCATTGATCCCTGGTTCTGTAGGGGCTGCACCAGTGCAAAACATCGGTGCATATGGTGTAGAACTCGCCGACAGCTGCTTATATGTCGATTTTTTTGAATGGGAAAGCCGTCAGGTTCAGAGACTGACTAAAACAGAATGCCTCTTTGCTTATCGCGACAGCATTTTTAAACAAACTCTTGCTGGGAAAGGCGTTATTGTTGCAGTTGGATTTAGACTCAAGCGCGCTGGCCAGCCGAAACTAAGTTACCAAGGCTTGGACCATTTGCCCGCAGACGCCTCGATAGATGCTGTGTTTCAGGCTGTTATTGCTGTTCGTCAGAGCAAATTGCCTGATCCGCAGCAGCTTGCTAACTGTGGCTCATTTTTCAAAAACCCAGTAGTCAGCGCTTCGCGCTATTTCGCATTGCAAAGTCATTTTCCAAATATTCCGGGCTATAAACAAAGTGACGGCCAAGTAAAACTTGCTGCAGCTTGGCTGTTAGATCAGTGCGGTTTTAAGGGGGCAAGACTTGGCGATATTGGTTGTTACGAAAAGCAGCCACTAGTTTTAGTCAATCATGCTGCCGGAACCGGAGAGCAGTTAACTGAATTTGTCGGACATTTACAAGCAACGGTGTTGGCAAAATTTGAGGTAATGCTAGAGCCTGAAGTTAGGATGTATCGTGAATAAACCACAGAGTCTCGCCTTGCAACGTCAGCTTATTGCGCAACTGGCCAGTGGTGAGCTGCGCTCAGGAGAATGGTTAGCCGAACAAGCGGGTATTAGCCGTGCCGCCATAGCTCGGCACATCGACCAACTGCAAGAGATTGGTTTAGATATTTACTCAATCAAGGGCAAAGGATACCGCTTAGCTCAGGCGATTTCGCTGCTTGATATCAACCAAATGAAGGCTCATCAACCAAACCTGGCAGCTGAAATTTTGTTGCAGCACCTAACAGATTCGACCAATAGCCAGTTATTGAAAAAAATCCAAGATGGCCAAGCAATGCAACGCGGAGCCGTGTTGGTGGCTGAAGCACAGTCGGCTGGGCGCGGTCGTCGCGGCAATACGTGGATTTCGCCATTTGGCAGTAATCTCTATTTTTCAATGTATTGGCCATTAGAACAAGGTATCCAAGCGGCAATGGGCTTAAGCTTAGTGGTTGCTGTGGCGGTTGCCGAGCTATTAGAACAACATTATCAACTACCGATTAAATTGAAATGGCCAAATGACATTTATCTGGGGGGCCAAAAGCTCGGTGGCATTCTAGTGGAGTTGGCAGGGCAGAGTCATGCGCATTGCGATGTTGTTATTGGGCTCGGCTTAAACGTGCAAATGCCAGCAGGTTCGGCGTCTGCAATTAGCCAACCCTTTACTGATTTGGCGCAGCATGTCAGTGCACCCATAGACCGTAACTGGCTGGTGCCCGCACTGCAGCAGCAGCTATGTACCATCATGCAGCAGTTCGAGCAGTCGGGTTTTTCTGCCTACGTGAATCGGTTTAACCAACGCGATTTGTGGCACGGCCAAACTGTGACTATTAGCAGTGCAACTACTCAACACAGCGGTGTTTGTCGGGGTGTTGATCAACAAGGCGCGCTGTTGTTAGAGCAGAATGGCGTGATCAGTAGTTATTACGGCGGCGAATTGAGTCTTAGAGGGAATGTGCATGGCTGAGTTGCTGCTTGATATCGGGAATACGCGTGCGAAAGCTGTGATCCATCGATTCGGAGAATTAACTACATTTGATTTAGTTGAGACACTGCCGACAGATATTTCCGCCGTTTATTTTGCATCAGTGGCAAGTGCTGAGCGTGTTGAATCCCTTAAGACAGAATTTAATCTGGGCGATCTCAAGTGGCATCAGGTGTGTAGTGAAGCGAAGCGCAATCAATTGCACAATAGTTACGCACAGCCGCAGCTAATGGGCGTTGATCGCTGGTTGGCCATGCTGGGTGCGCAGCAATTTCATCAAAACCAAGCGCTTATTGTTGTGGATGCAGGAACGGCATTAACTTTAGATGTAGTGGATAGTCTAGGTATGCATCAAGGCGGTTGGATATTGCCAGGTTTACGCCTGCAGCAACAGGCGGTTACGAGCCATACGGCAAAGGTTTTTAACCGAGACGAGCAGCGACCTGAACTCGGCTTTGGGCAAGATACAGCGAGTTGCTTACAAAATGGTGCTCTGGCAGCTGTAGTTGCAGCAATTCGCTATGGAGTCAGCATGGTACCTCAAGGCAAACTAGTACTGACCGGTGGTGATGCCCCAGCATTATTGCGCTATCTAGAGGACCTAAACGTAGATTTTCAGCCTTTACTGGTATTTCACGGGTTAAGTCAATTTATCGCTAAAAAAACGGACACTTTGGCTAGCAATTGAGCACTTAGTGTAAAAAGATCTGTTTTTTTCGGATTTTCAGTTGCGCCCTACCATTCATTCCACTAGAATTCGCACCCACTGACGTAGCCGCTTTAGCTCAGTTGGTAGAGCAACTGACTTGTAATCAGTAGGTCATCCGTTCGACTCGGATAAGCGGCACCATTAGTGGAGGGGTTCCCGAGTGGCCAAAGGGATCAGACTGTAAATCTGCCGGCACTGCCTTCGAAGGTTCGAATCCTTCCCCCTCCACCATCTTCGTCAGATGAATAGCTACGAGTAGGCCGCGGGCATCGTATAATGGCTATTACCTCAGCCTTCCAAGCTGATGATGCGGGTTCGATTCCCGCTGCCCGCTCCAAAATTTGATGAGATGCTGATATAGCTCAGGCGGTAGAGCGCATCCTTGGTAAGGATGAGGTCCCCAGTTCGATTCTGGGTATCAGCACCACTTTTCAAATTCTCCAAGCCTCTCCAGCATAAATTCAAAAATAACCAATTTCATACAACCGCCGTTTTTGTTTTAAAAAAGGGTCTACATCATGGCTAAGGCTAAATTTGAACGTAACAAACCGCACGTTAACGTAGGTACCATTGGCCACGTTGACCACGGTAAAACTACTCTGACTGCAGCTATCACCAACGTATTGGCTAAACACTACGGCGGTCAAGCATTCGCATTCGACCAAATCGACAAAGCGCCAGAAGAGAAAGCTCGTGGTATCACGATCAACACTTCTCACGTTGAATACGATACTCCAACTCGTCACTACGCACACGTAGACTGCCCAGGCCACGCTGACTATGTTAAAAACATGATCACTGGTGCTGCACAGATGGACGGCGCTATCCTTGTAGTAGCGGCAACAGACGGCCCAATGCCACAAACACGTGAACACATCCTGTTATCACGTCAAGTAGGCGTACCGTACATCATCGTGTTCATGAACAAATGTGACATGGTAGATGACGAAGAATTATTAGAATTAGTAGAGATGGAAGTTCGTGAACTTCTTTCAGACTACGACTTCCCAGGTGATGACCTGCCAGTAATCCGTGGTTCAGCGCTGAAAGGCCTGGAAGGCGATGCAGCATGGGAACAAAAGATTCTGGACTTAGGTAACGCACTGGATACTTATATCCCAGAACCAGTACGCGCTATCGATAAGCCATTCATCATGCCAATCGAAGACGTATTCTCAATTGCTGGTCGCGGTACTGTAGTAACAGGTCGTGTAGAGCAAGGTATCGTTAAAGTAGGCGAAGCAGTAGAAATCGTTGGTCTGAAAGACACAGTAACAACGACTTGTACTGGTGTTGAAATGTTCCGTAAACTGTTAGACGAAGGTCGTGCAGGCGAGAACATTGGTGCGTTATTACGTGGTACTAAACGTGAAGACGTAGAACGTGGTCAAGTATTAGCAAAACCAGGTTCAATCAAGCCACATACTAAGTTCGAAGGCGAAGTATACGTATTGTCAAAAGAAGAAGGTGGTCGTCATACTCCATTCTTCAAAGGCTACCGTCCACAGTTCTACTTCCGTACAACTGACGTAACTGGTTCAGTAGAACTGCCAGAAGGCGTAGAGATGGTAATGCCAGGCGACAACCTGAAGTTCGTAGTAGAACTGATCAACCCAATCGCGATGGACGAAGGTTTACGCTTCGCAATCCGTGAAGGTGGTCGTACAGTTGGTGCTGGCGTAGTATCAAAAATCCTTGCTTAATTAGCATTGATTTAGAAAAGGGTCCGTAAGGGCCCTTTTTTGTGAAATGTTATTTTTTGGCCCTACCTTAAGCATTGAATTATTTAGTTTTTTTACTGCATGTCCGGTTAAAAATACAGAAAATTGGTCTTGAGTAGTGGCTGATGCTTGTTTTAGCTGGCTGAGACAGTATAATGAGCGGCTATTTTTGATACTGGCTATCAGTAGCAAAAACAACAGGGGCATAGTTCCAATTGGTAGAACAGCGGTCTCCAAAACCGAAGGTTGGGGGTTCGAATCCCTCTGCCCCTGCCAATATTCTTTGCTGAGTCAGTGAGTTAATTATCTCGGACCAGCTGTAGTAGCTTGTGACATCAAGCGGTGAAAGTGAGTTTTAGCATGAACGCAGCAACAGAAGCGCCAAAAAGCGGATTAGATTTTGTGAAATGGGTCGCGGTAATTGCCGTACTGACTCTGTTAATTGTCGCAAATTATTATTACGAATTTTCTACCCTCGAGCGGACAATTGGCCTGTTGGTAGCTTTACCATTGGCTGGTTTTATTGCAGCCCAGACCGCCAAAGGTCGTGAATTTGTGCTATTTGCGAAAGAAGCCAAGCTGGAAGTTCGCAAAGTTGTATGGCCAACTCGCCAAGATACCAACAAAATGACGATGATTGTTGCAGTTGCAACTTTGTTTATGGCCGTTGTTTTGTTCTGTCTGGACTGGGTATTGTTGAAGATCGTTTCTTTTTTAACAGGATTGGGGATCTAAGCCATGTCGTCAGGAAAAATGCGTTGGTATGTGGTACAAGCCTTTGCTGGTTTTGAACAGCGAGTTGCTACTTCATTACGCGAACACATCAAAATTCATCAAATGGAAGAAAAGTTTGGTGAAGTCCTGGTGCCGACTGAAGAAGTCGTTGAAATGCGGGCTGGTCAAAAGCGTAAATCTGAGCGCAAATTTTTCCCAGGCTATGTATTAGTCCAAATGGAAATGTGCGAAGAAGCATGGCACTTAGTAAAAAGCGTGCCACGGGTATTGGGCTTCATTGGCGGTACTTCTGACCGTCCAGCACCAATCTCTGAAAAAGAAGCGAATACTATTTTAAACCGTCTGCAGGATAACGCTGATAAGCCGAAGCCTAAGACTCTGTTTGAAGCTGGTGAGGTGGTCCGTGTATCTGAAGGTCCATTTGCTGACTTTAACGGTGTGGTTGAAGAAGTTGATTACGAAAAGAGCCGCGTGAAAGTTTCCGTGCTTATTTTCGGTCGTTCTACGCCTGTTGAGCTCGAATTCGGCCAAGTCGAAAAAGCTTAATAGAAAGTAGTTGTCGTGGGCCGCTGATTAAAATATAATCGCGGCCTTTTTTAACATCAGGGGAGCCGTTTGAGTAAGTGTCCTCGCACTTACAAGGCTGAGACCCTATAAAGAGGTGAAACATGGCTAAGAAAGTCACGGCGCTTGTAAAATTACAAGTTAAAGCTGGTATGGCAAACCCGTCGCCACCAGTTGGTCCAGCATTGGGTCAACACGGCGTGAACATCATGGAATTCTGTAAAGGCTTCAACGCCCGTACTGAATCTCTGGAAAAAGGCATGCCAATTCCAGTAGTGATCACTGTATACAGTGACCGCTCATTTACCTTCGAAACCCGTACCCCTCCTGCATCATTCCTGCTGTTAAAAGCTGCTGGTCTGAAAGGTGGTTCAGGTCGTCCTAATACCCAGAAAGTCGGTAAAGTTACCCGTGCTCAGCTTGAAGAGATCGTTAAGATCAAACGTGCTGACTTAACGGCAGGCGACGACGAAGCAGCTGTACGTACCATCGCTGGTACTGCACGCTCAATGGGCTTAGTGGTGGAGGGCTAATCGATGGCTAAATTATCAAAACGCGCTAAGTTAATCCGTTCTAAAGTAGATTCTACTCGTGAATACGCGATCAATGACGCAGTAGCGTTATTAAAAGAATTAACAGCTGGTAAGTTCGTAGAAAGTATCGATGTTGCTATCAACCTCGGTATCGACGCACGTAAATCTGACCAGAACGTACGTGGTGCAACAGTTCTGCCACACGGTACTGGCCGCACTGTACGTGTTGCTGTGTTCACCCAAGGTGCTAACGCTGAAGCTGCTAAAGCTGCAGGCGCTGACATCGTTGGTATGGAAGACTTAGCTGAACAAGTTAAGAAAGGCGAAATGAACTTTGACGTGGTTATCGCATCTCCAGACGCAATGCGCGTTGTGGGTATGTTAGGTCAAATCCTCGGCCCACGTGGTCTGATGCCTAACCCGAAAACTGGTACAGTAACGCCAAACGTTGCTGATGCAGTTAAAAACGCCAAAGCTGGTCAAGTTCGCTACCGTAACGATAAGAATGGTATCATCCATTCTACAATCGGTAAGGTTGACTTCGATACTGACAAACTGAAAGAGAACTTAGAGTCTCTGTTAGTTGCTTTAAAACGTGCTAAGCCATCAGTTGCGAAAGGGACTTACATCAAGAAAGTCACTATCTCTTCTACTCACGGCGCTGGTATCGTTTTAGACCAAGCATCTTTGGATGCTAAGGTCTAATAAGTAACTTCAGTTTAGTAAGCTCGTTAGCCAATTTGGTTGGACGAGCTCGCTGAGAAGTTCCTTTACAGAGTCGCGTGGTTATTTTATAATCTCGCGCTCAAAAATTAGGGTAGAAGCCGGGCTTTGCTTGCAAAGTGTCTGGCTTCCGTCCAAGACCGTAGGTGCTACAAAGACTTAGTCGCGTAGCTTAAAAATAACAACCTACGCAGACGGTGTTAGCCCCAGAAAGATTCCTATCATTCTGGCTCTCACCGTAAATCGCGCGCTAGATTTGGGAAACCAGATATAGCGTTGTGTAGGCAACCGGACAATCCCGTCCGGATGAACCAGGAGTTAAGAGCCAATGGCTATTAAGCTTGAAGACAAAAAAGCGATCGTTGCTGAAGTCCAGGAAGCTGCCAAAGGTGCTTTATCTGCGGTAGTCGCAGACGCTCGCGGTGTTACTGTAGGCAAAATCACAGCTCTGCGTAAGCAAGCTCGTGACGCTGGTGTGTGGATGCGCGTTGTCCGTAACACATTAGCACGCCGTGCAGTAGCTGGCACCGAGTTCGAGTGTTTAGCCGACGCGTTCGTAGGCCCAACACTGATTGCGTTCTCTAAAGAGCACCCAGGTGCTGCAGCGCGTATCTTCAAAGATTTCGCGAAAGAGAACCAAAAGTTTGAGCTGAAAGGCGCAGCCTTTAATGGCGCCACAGTCAGTATCGATGTATTAGCAAGTCTACCAACGTACGACGAAGCTATTGCACGCCTGATGAGCACTATGAAAGAAGCAGCAGCCGGCAAACTTGTACGTACAATTGCCGCGGTTCGCGACCAAAAACAGGATCAAGCAGCGTAATTTTACGTGTTGTTTGGTAAGTAAAGTTTAATACGGGAATATTCCCGATAGTTTAGGAATCTGAGCAATGTCAGTTACTAAAGAGCAAATTTTAGACGCTATCGCAGCAATGACTGTTATCGAAGTTGTTGAACTGGTTAGCGCTATGGAAGAAAAATTCGGCGTTTCAGCTGCTGCTGCTGTTGCAGTTGCTGCTGGTCCAGCTGCAGTTGTTGAAGAACAAACTGAATTCAACGTAATCCTGGCCTCTATCGGCGCGAACAAAGTTGCTGTTATCAAAGCAGTACGTGGCGCTACCGGTTTAGGTCTGAAAGAAGCGAAAGACTTGGTTGAATCTGCTCCAGCAGCAATCAAAGAAGCCGTTTCTAAAGCAGAAGCTGAAGCTCTGAAGAAAGAGTTAGAAGAAGCTGGTGCTGCTGTTGAAGTTAAATAATCCGGGTTATACTGGATTATCCGCCTGATTTCAGGCTAGGCTGGTGGTAAATTAACCACCGGCCTTTTTGCGCTGTGGGATATTGATTTTCCCCGCCCCTATGACGCCATAGTGGATGTCATAACCACCGCCCCTCGAGGGTAGGTAGGGTAAAAAATCAGCAAGCTGAGGAACCCCATGACTTACTCTTATTCTGAAAAGAAACGTATCCGTAAGGACTTCGGTAAACGTCCACAAGTGTTGGATGTGCCATATCTGTTGTCGATTCAAATTGAATCGTTCAGCAAGTTTATTGAACCAGATGCAGAAGGCGAATATGGTTTAGAAGCCGCATTCCGTTCTGTATTCCCGATCAAGAGCTACTCTGGCAGTGCTGAACTGCAATATGTTAGCTACCGGATCGGTGAACCAGTGTTTGATGTAAAAGAGTGTCAAATCCGTGGTGTAACATATTCTGCGCCGTTGCGCGTGAAGTTACGCATGGTGTTATTTGATCGTGAAGCGCCAGGCACAATCAAAGACATTCGCGAACAAGAAGTCTACATGGGTGAAATTCCACTCATGACCGAAAATGGTACCTTTGTAATCAATGGTACTGAGCGTGTAATTGTTTCTCAGCTGCACCGTAGCCCGGGTGTATTCTTCGACCACGACCGTGGTAAGACACACTCATCAGGCAAAGTGTTATATAACGCTCGCGTCATCCCTTACCGTGGTTCATGGCTCGATTTCGAATTTGATGCTAAAGATGCCCTGTTTGTGCGGATCGACCGTCGTCGTAAGCTACCAGCAACAATCCTGCTGCGCGCTTTAGAACTAAGCACTGAAGACATCCTCGGTACGTTCTTCGAGAACACCACCTTTGAAATCAAAGATGGCAAACTGATGATGGAAGTTGTAGCAAACCGCTTACGTGGTGAAACTGCAGCCTTTGATATCAAAGACAATAGTGGCGAAATCATCGTTGAAGCAGGTCGTCGTATCACTGCTAAACACGTACGCCAATTAGAAAAAACCGGCATGACCCTGATGGAAGTACCACACGAGTACGTCGTCGGCCGCGTCCTTTCGAAAAATTATGCTGACCGTTCAACCGGAGAGATTATTGCCGAGGCGAACGCTGAACTCACACTGGAGTTGTTAGCAAAATTAGCCAAAGCTGGATATGAAAGCTTTGAGACTCTGTTTATCAACGATTTGGACCAAGGTGCATATATTTCTGACACCTTACGTATCGATCCGAGCCACAACCGGATGGAAGCGTTGGTCGAAATCTACCGCATGATGCGTCCTGGCGAACCGCCAACGAAAGAAGCTGCGGAAACTTTATTTGAAAACCTGTTCTTCTCTGAAGATCGTTACGACTTGTCTACTGTCGGCCGCATGAAATTTAACCGTCGCGTTAATTTCGAAGAAGGCACAGGCGCAGGCGTACTGAGCAAAGAAGACATCCTTGCAGTCATGAAAGTGCTGATCAACATCCGTAACGGTAATGGTGAAGTCGATGATATCGACCACTTAGGTAACCGCCGGATCCGTTCAGTAGGTGAAATGGCTGAAAACCAATTCCGTGTTGGTTTAGTTCGTGTAGAGCGCGCAGTAAAAGAACGTCTGTCATTAGGCGATCTGGATGCGGTAATGCCACAAGATCTGATCAATGCAAAACCAATCTCTGCAGCCGTCAAAGAGTTCTTCGGTTCAAGCCAACTGTCTCAGTTCATGGACCAAAACAACCCATTGTCGGAAGTAACGCACAAACGCCGTATTTCAGCGTTAGGCCCTGGCGGTTTGACACGCGAGCGCGCGGGCTTCGAAGTTCGTGACGTTCACCCAACGCATTACGGTCGGGTTTGCCCAATCGAAACGCCGGAAGGTCCAAACATCGGTTTGATTAACTCATTATCAATGTTTGCGCAAACCAACGAATACGGTTTCTTAGAAACGCCATACCGTCGAATTGAAGATGGTATCGTAACTGATGAAGTCGATTTCTTATCAGCCATTGAAGAAGGTAACTTCGTTATCGCTCAGGCCAACGCCGAGCTGAGCGAAGAAAACCGTCTGGTTGAAGAATTGGTACCGTGCCGTTACAAAAACGAATTCACGCTGATGCCAGCGGACAAAGTCCAGTACATGGACGTTGCACCGCAACAAATCGTGTCAGTTGCAGCCGCTTTGATCCCGTTCCTAGAACACGATGACGCCAACCGCGCATTGATGGGTTCGAACATGCAACGTCAAGCCGTACCAACACTGCGTGCTGATAAGCCGTTAGTGGGTACAGGTGTTGAGCGCGTAGTAGCTAAAGACTCTGGTGTTACTGTGGTCGCGAAACGTGGTGGTGTCATCGATTATGTTGACGCAAGCCGTATCGTTATCAAAGTAAACGAAGAAGAAATGGTTGCTGGCGAAGCCGGTATTGATATTTACAACTTGACCAAATACACACGTTCTAACCAGAACACCTGTATCAATCAGCGTCCATGTGTAAACCATGGTGAGCCAATTGAACGTGGTGATGTTCTGGCCGACGGTCCATCTACGGATTTAGGCGAATTAGCATTAGGTCAAAACTTACGCGTCGCGTTCATGCCTTGGAACGGTTACAACTTCGAAGACTCGATTTTGTTATCTGAGCGTTTGGTACAAGAAGATCGTTTAACCACAATCCATATTCAGGAACTGAGCTGTATCGCTCGTGATACTAAGCTAGGACCTGAAGAAATCACTGCCGACATTCCAAACGTCGGTGAATCAGCGCTGTCGAAACTGGATGAAGCCGGTATCGTTTATATTGGTGCTGAAGTGAAGGGTGGCGACATCCTGGTTGGTAAAGTAACTCCAAAAGGTGAAAGTCAGCTGACACCAGAAGAGAAACTGTTACGTGCGATCTTCGGTGAAAAAGCGTCTGACGTGAAAGATTCGTCATTACGCGTACCGAACTCTGTAACTGGTACTGTTATCGACGTTCAAGTATTCACTCGTGATGGTGTTGAAAAAGACAAACGTGCTCGCGAAATCGAAGAAATGGAAATCAAACAGGCTAAGAAAGACCTGAATGAAGAATTCCGTATCCTTGAAGAAGGCATTTGTTCTCGTGCTCGTAACCTGTTAGAAGGCACTGGTGTTGATCGCACCAAGCTGAACAACATGCGTGCTGACGTTCTGTTAGCGCAAAGCGTTGCTGACGAAGACAAACAAAATGACCTTGAGCAATTGGCTGCTCAGTACGAAGAAATTCGTATCGAGTACGACAAGAAGTTTGAAGCTAAACGTCGCAAAATTATCCAAGGCGATGATTTGGCTCCAGGCGTGTTGAAAATCGTTAAAGTTTACTTAGCTGTGAAACGTCGTATCCAGCCTGGTGACAAGATGGCAGGCCGTCACGGTAACAAGGGTGTTATCTCTTCTATCGTGCCAGTTGAAGATATGCCATACGATGAGAAAGGTCAGCCAGTTGATATCGTGTTGAACCCATTGGGCGTTCCATCACGGATGAACATCGGTCAGATCCTGGAAACACACTTAGGCTTAGCGGCTCGTGGTATCGGCGATAAGATTGACGGTATGATCAAAGACCAGAAAGAAGTTTCGGAAATCCGAGCATTCTTGAAAAAAGCTTACGAGCTTGGTCAATCACGTCAAGACGTTGATATCGACAGTTTCACTGATGATGAAGTCCGTCGTTTGGCGCAAAACCTGCGTAAAGGTTTACCAGTCGCTTCTCCAGTATTTGATGGCGCGAAAGAAAGCGAAATCAAAGAACTGTTGGCGTTAGGTGACCTGCCAACAAGCGGTCAAATCACCCTGTATGATGGTCGTACTGGTAATACTTTCGAACGGAAAGTAACAGTTGGCTACATGTACATGCTGAAACTGAACCACTTAGTTGATGACAAGATGCACGCCCGTTCTACTGGTTCGTACAGCCTTGTTACCCAACAACCACTGGGCGGTAAAGCTCAGTTCGGTGGTCAGCGGTTCGGTGAGATGGAAGTGTGGGCGCTGGAAGCATACGGTGCAGCTTATACACTGCAGGAAATGTTGACTGTGAAGTCTGATGACGTGAATGGCCGTACCAAGATGTACAAAAACATCGTGGATGGCGACCACCGCATGGAACCAGGCATGCCAGAATCTTTCAACGTATTGATGAAAGAAATCCGTTCGCTCGGTATCAACATCGAATTGGAAGAGGAATAACCCTCGGCCCCCCTGCGCGAGCAGGGGGAATTCGCTGAGAGATGAATTGGGGCGTGGCCCCCTGACTGGTTAACCTCTGACAGGAGAGTAAAGTGAAAGACTTATTAAAGTTTCTGAAACAGCAAACAAAAACTGAAGAGTTCGATGTGATCCGTATCGGCCTATCTTCACCAGACATGATTCGTTCATGGTCTTTTGGTGAAGTTAAGAAGCCTGAAACTATCAACTACCGGACTTTCAAACCAGAGCGCGATGGCCTGTTTTGTGCTCGCATCTTTGGCCCAGTGAAAGACTACGAGTGTCTGTGCGGTAAGTACAAACGCTTGAAACACCGCGGTGTTATCTGCGAAAAATGTGGCGTTGAAGTTACACTGACGAAGGTTCGTCGTGAGCGTATGGGTCACATTGAGCTGGCAAGCCCAGTTGCGCATATTTGGTTCTTGAAGTCACTGCCGAGCCGTATTGGTTTGTTGTTAGATATGACCTTGCGTGATATCGAACGTGTACTGTATTTCGAAAGCTATGTAGTGACAGAGCCAGGTATGACTTCTTTAGAGCGTCGTCAGATGCTGACTGAAGAAGAATACTTAGACGTGCTGGAAGAGCACGGTGATGAGTTCGAAGCGAAAATGGGTGCAGAAGCAATTCTGGACTTGTTACGTGGTATCGAGCTGGCTACTGAAATCAAGCAAATGCGTGAAGAGTTGCCAACTATCAACTCTGAAACCAAACGTAAGAAAATCAGCAAACGCTTGAAATTAATGGAAGCGTTCCACACTTCTGGCAACAAACCAGAGTGGATGATCATGACAGTGCTGCCAGTACTGCCGCCGGATTTACGTCCGTTGGTACCACTGGACGGTGGCCGTTTCGCAACATCAGATCTGAACGATCTGTATCGTCGCGTGATCAACCGGAACAACCGTTTGAAGCGTCTGTTAGATCTGTCTGCTCCTGACATCATCGTTCGTAACGAAAAACGGATGTTACAAGAAGCAGTTGATGCGTTGTTAGACAACGGTCGTCGTGGCCGCGCTATTACTGGCTCTAACAAGCGTCCGCTGAAATCTTTAGCTGACATGATCAAAGGTAAACAAGGTCGTTTCCGTCAGAACTTGTTGGGTAAACGCGTAGACTATTCAGGCCGTTCGGTAATCACCGTAGGTCCTACTCTGCGTCTGCACCAATGTGGTCTGCCGAAGAAAATGGCTTTAGAATTATTCAAACCATTCATCTATGGCAAGTTAGAAGCTCGTGGTTTAGCGACCACTATCAAAGCTGCTAAGAAAATGGTTGAGCGCGAAGAAGGCGCAGTATGGGACGTTTTGGATGAAGTTATCCGCGAACATCCAGTACTGTTAAACCGCGCACCAACACTTCACCGTTTGGGTATCCAAGCGTTTGAACCAGTGTTGATTGAAGGTAAAGCAATTCAACTGCACCCATTAGTGTGTGCGGCTTACAACGCCGACTTCGACGGTGACCAAATGGCGGTGCACGTACCGCTGACTTTGGAAGCGCAGTTAGAAGCTCGTGCATTGATGATGTCGACAAACAACGTACTGTCTCCAGCGAACGGTGAACCAATTATCGTTCCATCGCAAGACGTTGTATTGGGTCTGTATTACATGACTCGCGACGCCGTTAATGCCAAAGGCGAAGGCATGATGTTCAAGAACCCGAAAGAAGCGGAAAAAGCATTCCGTGCTGGCGTTGCCAGTCTGCATGCTCGCGTGAAGGTTCGTATCACTGAAGTAACCAACCACGAAGATGGTACTAGCACCAGCAACACAGCTGTGCGTGACACCACAGTAGGTCGGGCAATTCTGTATTCAATCTTACCAACAGGCTTAGCGTTTGATTCAATCAACCAAGCAATGGGTAAAAAACAGATTTCTCGCTTATTGAACGGTTCATACCGTCGTATTGGTCTGAAGAACACTGTTATTTTAGCTGACCAAATCATGTATACCGGTTTCCACTACGCGATGTTGTCGGGTGTGTCGGTTGGTATTGATGATATGGTTATCCCAGCAGCTAAAGTCGATATTATCGGCGCAGCTGAAGCTGAAGTAGCGGAAATCCAAGACCAGTTCCAACAAGGTTTGGTAACCGCCGGTGAGAAATACAACAAAGTAATCGACATTTGGTCAACCGCGAACGAAGCGTTATCAAAAGCGATGATGGATAACTTATCGAAAGAAAAAGTAATCGATCGCGATGGTAACGAAGTCACGCAACCATCATTTAACTCAGTTTATATGATGGCCGACTCTGGCGCACGGGGCTCTCCAGCTCAGATCCGTCAGTTAGCCGGTATGCGTGGTCTGATGGCGAAACCAGATGGTTCGATCATCGAAACACCAATTACTGCAAACTTCCGTGAAGGCTTAAGCGTACTCCAGTACTTTATTTCTACACACGGTGCGCGTAAAGGTTTGGCCGATACCGCGTTAAAAACTGCAAACTCTGGTTACTTAACACGTCGTTTAGTAGACGTTGCACAAGACTTAGTCGTTACTGAAGCTGATTGTGGTTCAGATAAAGGCATTATGATGAAGCCGCTGATTGAAGGTGGTGACGTTGTTGAAGGTCTGCGTGAACGCGTATTAGGTCGTGTTGTGATCGGTGATGTTGTTGTACCAGCAACTGGTGAAGTTCTGGTGACAGACGGCACTATGCTTGACGAAAAACTTTGTGATCTGATTGAGAAAAATTCAATCGACGAAGTTTACGTACGTTCAGTAATTACCTGTCAAACCAACTTCGGCGTTTGTGCGAAGTGTTACGGTCGTGACTTAGCGCGTGGTCACTTGATCAACGCGGGTGAAGCTGTCGGCGTTATCGCGGCACAGTCAATCGGCGAACCAGGTACTCAGCTGACGATGCGGACATTCCACATCGGTGGTGCGGCATCTCGGGCATCTGCAGAAAACAGCGTACAGGTGAAAAATGCTGGTACTCTGAAACTGCACAACGCGAAGTTTGTTCGTAATACAGATAACAAAATCGTTATCACCTCACGTTCTGCGGAAGTGACAGTGTTTGACGAGCAAGGTCGTGAGAAAGAGCGTTACAAGCTGCCATACGGTTCTGTACTGACTATTGATGACAATAGCACAGTAACTTCAGGCCAAATCGTGGCAAGCTGGGATCCGCACTCACACCCAATCATCGTTGAACGTGGTGCGAAAGTATCATTCAGCGATGTAGATGATACCAACACTGAAGTTCAGCAAGATGACCTGACTGGTCTGACGCGGACAGTGGTTAAAGATCTGGCGAAGGTTAATGCGAAAGAACCTAAACTGATCCTGGCAATGGATGATGGTGCGCTGCAGGAAATTCGTCTGCCAAGCTACACCACTATCGAAATTACCGATGGTCAGCAAGTGAAGGCGGGTGCGGTACTGGCTCGTATTCCACAAGAAGGTTCGAAAACACGCGACATCACCGGTGGTCTACCACGCGTTGCTGACTTGTTCGAAGCACGTAAGCCAAAAGATCCTGCAATTCTTGCAGAAATCTCTGGTGTCATCAGTTTCGGTAAAGAGACCAAAGGCAAACGCCGTTTGATCATCACTCCGGAACAAGGTGATTCACACGAAGAAATGATTCCGAAATGGCGTCAAGTCAACGTGTTCGAAGGCGAACGCATCGAGAAAGGTGAAGTTATTTCTGAAGGCCCAGAGTCACCACATGACATTCTGCGCTTACGTGGTGTTCACCATGTTGCCAGCTATATCGTGAACGAAGTACAAGATGTTTACCGTCTGCAAGGCGTTAAAATCAACGATAAACACATCGAGACGATCATTCGTCAGATGCTGCGTAAGTGTGTGATTTTACACCCAGGCAACAGTGAATTCTTAGAAGGTGAACAGGTTGAAGTGTCTCGCGTGAACATCGCGAACGCCGAGTTGGAAGCAGCAGGTAAGATCCCTGCGAAATATGAACGCAGCTTGTTAGGTATTACCAAAGCATCGCTGTCGACAGATTCTTTCATCTCAGCCGCGTCGTTCCAAGAGACAACTCGCGTTCTGACCGAAGCAGCAGTGGGTGGCAAAACCGACGAACTGCGTGGTCTGAAAGAAAACGTTATTGTAGGTCGTCTGATCCCGGCCGGTACTGGTTTTGCGTATCACCAAAACCGTACTCGTCAACGTCAGCGTATCGCCAATGGCGACATCGCAGAACCAGCGATGAGTGCAGAAGTTGCAGAGCAAGCTCTGACTGATGCACTGAATATGGACCTGTCCGGCAACGACGAATAAGTCGTAGTTTGACACAAGCCCTGCCACACTTCTGGTGTCGCAGGGCTTTTCTGTCTTGACAGGCTAAAGGTTGACCAGTAGAATTCCGCAGCCCCAATTTTGGGTGCGGAATTTACACGTTTATTGGGTATTTAATAACCAGGAGTATTTAATGGCAACAATCAACCAGCTAGTGCGTAAGCCGCGCAGCCAGGTGGTCTCTAAGAGCACCGTTCCGGCGCTTGAAGCTTGCCCACAGAAGCGTGGTGTTTGTACCCGCGTATACACCACTACACCTAAGAAGCCAAACTCAGCACTGCGTAAAGTATGCCGTGTCCGTTTAACAAACGGTTTTGAAGTTTCTTCTTATATCGGTGGTGAAGGCCACAACTTACAGGAACACAGCGTTGTCCTGATCCGTGGCGGCCGGGTAAAAGACCTTCCAGGTGTGCGTTATCACACCATTCGCGGCACATTAGACTGTGCAGGCGTTAAAGATCGTAAGCAAGGCCGTTCTAAATACGGCGCAAAACGGCCTAAGAATAAATAACTTAACTCCGTTAAGTAAGGCCAAACTAAGCAACTTTTTTCATTAAAAGTTTTGGAATCACCTGAAGCAATCGGAGTTTCGAATGCCAAGAAGACGCGTCATAGGTCAACGTAAAATCCTTCCAGATCCTAAATTCGGAAGTGAACTGCTGGCCAAGTTCGTAAACGTCGTAATGATCGACGGTAAAAAATCAATCGCTGAATCAATCGTATACGGCGCATTGGAAATTGCAGCGACTAAATCTAAAAAAGCTGAACTGGATATTTTCGAAGTTGCACTGGATAACATCCGTCCAACAGTCGAAGTTAAATCACGCCGTGTTGGTGGTTCTACCTACCAAGTTCCGTGTGAAGTTCGCCAAGTTCGCCGCAATGCCTTAGCAATGCGTTGGTTGACTGAAGCAGCCCGTAAACGTGGTGAGAAATCAATGGCCCAGCGTTTAGCTGGTGAAATGCTGGATGCTATTGAGAATAAAGGTTCTGCTGTTAAGAAGCGTGAAGACGTACACCGTATGGCTGAAGCGAACAAAGCATTCGCTCACTTCCGCTGGTAATTTCGGCCTTTATAGAGGATTTTGATTGTGGCACGTACAACTCCAATTGAGCGTTACCGTAATATCGGTATATGTGCTCACGTTGACGCGGGTAAAACCACGACAACTGAACGAGTTCTGTTCTACACCGGCTTGTCTCACAAGATCGGTGAAGTACACGACGGCGCAGCAACGATGGACTGGATGGAACAAGAGCAAGAACGTGGTATCACTATCACTTCTGCTGCTACTACGACTTTTTGGCGTGGTATGCAGGCTCAATTCACCGAACACCGTATCAACATCATTGATACCCCTGGTCACGTAGACTTCACTATTGAAGTTGAACGTTCGCTGCGGGTGTTGGATGCTGCTGTGGTTGTTTTGTGCGGTTCATCAGGCGTGCAACCACAAACCGAAACCGTATGGCGTCAAGCGAATAAGTACGAAGTTCCGCGGATGATTTTCGTGAACAAGATGGACCGGACCGGCGCTAACTTCCTACGGGTAGTTAAGCAGGCCCGGGAACGTCTAAACCATACGATAGTTCCTATTCAGTTACCTATTGGTTCTGAAGAAAACTTTAAAGGCGTAGTCGATTTGCTGAAGATGAAGGCCATCAACTGGAACGAAAGTGACCAGGGGATGACCTTTACTTACGAAGATATTCCTGCAGATATGTTGGAAGAATGCGAAGAGTGGCGAGCTAACATGGTTGAAGCTGCGGCTGAAGCCAATGAAGACTTGATGGAACGTTATTTAGAAGGCGAAGAGCTAACTGAAGACGAAATCCGCTCTGCTTTGCGTCAACGTACTTTAGCAAACGAAGTTGTTCCAGTGTTGTGTGGCTCAGCATTCAAAAACAAAGGCGTTCAAGCGATGCTTGATGCTGTGATTGAATATCTGCCGTCACCAACCGAAGTAAAAGCTATCAAAGGTATCAATGAAGACGAATCAGAAGGTGAGCGTATCTCTTCTGATGATGCGCCGTTCGCTGCGCTGGCGTTTAAAATTGCTACCGACCCTTTCGTTGGTACTCTAACGTTCTTCCGCGTTTATTCTGGTGTCGTTGAAGCAGGTCAAGCTGTTTATAACCCAATTAAAGCGAAGAAAGAACGTTTTGGCCGTATCGTGCAGATGCATGCCAACAACCGTCAAGAGATTAAAGAAGTTCGCGCTGGAGACATCGCCGCTGCAATTGGTTTGAAAGATGTGACTACTGGAGACACTTTATGTGATCCAGACCATATCATCACGCTAGAGCGTATGGAGTTCCCAGAGCCAGTAATTTCTGTTGCAGTTGAGCCGAGAACGAAGGCTGACCAAGAGAAAATGGGTGTCGCGCTAAGTAAATTAGCTGCTGAAGATCCATCTTTCCGCGTTCACACCGATGAAGAGACGGGTCAAACCATCATTTCAGGTATGGGTGAATTGCACTTGGAAATCATCGTTGACCGGATGAAACGCGAATTCAAGGTTGAAGCGAACGTTGGTAAACCTCAGGTTGCCTACCGTGAAACACTCCGTGGCAGCACGGAAGTTGAAGGGAAGTTTGTACGTCAATCTGGTGGTCGCGGTCAATTTGGTCACTGCTGGCTGAAATTGGAACCTCAAGAAGAAGGCAAAGGCTACGAGTTTGTAAACGCAGTAGTCGGCGGTGTTATTCCTAAAGAATACATCCCTGCCATCGACAAAGGGATCCAAGAGCAGATGAAAAACGGTATCCTGGCAGGTTATCAGGTTATCGATGTCAAAGTTACTGTATTCGACGGTTCGTACCATGACGTTGACTCAAATGAGATGGCATTTAAAGTTGCTGCCTCAATGGGCTTCAAGAAAGGTGCTCTGCAAGCGAAACCTGTACTGTTAGAGCCAATCATGAAAGTTGAGGTGGTAACACCAGAAGACTTCATGGGTGATATTGTTGGTGACTTAAACCGTCGTCGCGGTATTATTAACGGTATGGAAGATGCTCCTGGCGGTATCAAGATCGTTGACGCACAAGTTCCGTTATCAGAAATGTTTGGTTATGCGACCAGTATGCGGTCGTTAACTCAAGGGCGTGCTTCATACTCGATGGAACCATTGAGATATATGGAAGCCCCAAATAACGTGACCGAAGCAATTATTGCATCTCGTAAATATGGCGAATAATTAATTAATTTGGCCCAACTCATATTGGGTCTGCTTAACAGAAGGTAATTTAAAATGGCTAAGGCTAAATTTGAACGTAATAAACCGCACGTTAACGTAGGTACTATCGGCCACGTTGACCACGGTAAAACAACTCTGACTGCTGCTATCACCAACGTATTGGCTAAACACTACGGCGGTCAAGCATTCGCATTCGACCAAATCGACAAAGCGCCAGAAGAGAAAGCTCGTGGTATCACGATCAACACTTCTCACGTTGAATACGATACTCCAACTCGTCACTACGCACACGTAGACTGCCCAGGCCACGCTGACTATGTTAAAAACATGATCACTGGTGCTGCACAGATGGACGGCGCTATCCTTGTAGTAGCGGCAACAGACGGCCCAATGCCACAAACACGTGAACACATCCTGTTATCACGTCAAGTAGGCGTACCGTACATCATCGTGTTCATGAACAAATGTGACATGGTAGATGACGAAGAATTATTAGAATTAGTAGAGATGGAAGTTCGTGAACTTCTTTCAGACTACGACTTCCCAGGTGATGACCTGCCAGTAATCCGTGGTTCAGCGCTGAAAGGCCTGGAAGGCGATGCAGCATGGGAACAAAAGATTCTGGACTTAGGTAACGCACTGGATACTTATATCCCAGAACCAGTACGCGCTATCGATAAGCCATTCATCATGCCAATCGAAGACGTATTCTCAATTGCTGGTCGCGGTACTGTAGTAACAGGTCGTGTAGAGCAAGGTATCGTTAAAGTAGGCGAAGCAGTAGAAATCGTTGGTCTGAAAGACACAGTAACAACGACTTGTACTGGTGTTGAAATGTTCCGTAAACTGTTAGACGAAGGTCGTGCAGGCGAGAACATTGGTGCGTTATTACGTGGTACTAAACGTGAAGACGTAGAACGTGGTCAAGTATTAGCAAAACCAGGTTCAATCAAGCCACATACTAAGTTCGAAGGCGAAGTATACGTATTGTCAAAAGAAGAAGGTGGTCGTCATACTCCATTCTTCAAAGGCTACCGTCCACAGTTCTACTTCCGTACAACTGACGTAACTGGTTCAGTAGAACTGCCAGAAGGCGTAGAGATGGTAATGCCAGGCGACAACCTGAAGTTCGTAGTAGAACTGATCAACCCAATCGCGATGGACGAAGGTTTACGCTTCGCAATCCGTGAAGGTGGTCGTACAGTTGGTGCTGGCGTAGTATCAAAAATCCTTGCTTAATTAGCATTGATTTAGAAAAGGGTCCGTAAGGGCCCTTTTTTTTTGCGCAAAATTTGGCAATGGTCATGTCTTTTTATCGCAACAAATTGGCTGAGGACAGCGGAATCTACAAATAGCCCTCGGCGCGTAACCGCCTTCACTAGGCTATATTGATTGCTCTGAAGTATTTTATTGAGAAATATTCAAACAAGCGTTTGAATATTTGCCGATGAAATGCTACAACAGAGTCATCGTACCAGTGGAGAGTTATCGTGAGCCAATATCAAGCACCGCTACAAGACATGCAGTTTAACCTTTTCGATTTATGGCAAGTCCAGAAGTTCTGGGAAAGTCAGCCGAAACTCGCTGAGTTGCTCGATCAAGACACTGCTGGCGCAATTTTAGAAGAAGCAGGCAAAATTACCGCAGAAACTATTGCGCCGAAGGCCGCTGAAGCTGATCTTCAGGGTGTTACTTATAATAGTGGTAGCGTTGCGACTCCTGATCATTATAAAGAAATCTACCGCTTACAATGCGAGGGTGGTTGGACTGGTTTAAGCGGAGACCCAGAATATGGCGGCATGGGTATGCCGAAAACACTTTCTAGTCTCTACGAAGAAATGATGTGCAGTGCTGACATCGCCTTTTCGTTATACGCGGGTCTGACATCAGGCGCATGCGTGGCGTTACTACAACATGCTGATGAAGCGACAAAATCTTTCTATTTGCCAAAACTTTATAGCGGCGAATGGTCTGGGACCATGTGCTTGACCGAAGCGCATTCAGGTTCGGATCTAGGCATCATGCGAACTCATGCTGTACCGAGCGACGATGGCAGTTATCGAATCACCGGAAGCAAAATTTTCATCACCGCCGGCGAACACGATTTAACCGAGAACATTATTCACTTAGTACTTGCGAAGTTACCGGACGCTCCAGCTGGTAGTCGCGGTATTTCTCTATTTTTAGTTCCAAAGTTTCTACCCGATGCGCAAGGTAACCCAGGAACTCGTAATCAGGCAGTATGTGGTTCGGTCGAACATAAAATGGGCATCCACGGTTCGGCAACTTGCGTGATGAATTTCGACGGTGCGGTGGGTTACTTAATTGGTGAGCAGCATAAGGGTTTAGCCTGTATGTTCACCATGATGAACTATGAACGTTTGGCCATGGGAAGTCAGGGCTTGGGCGCCGCAGAACGTGCTTATCAAAATGCACTGGCTTATGCCAAAGACCGCTTACAAGGTCGGATTCAAACTAAAGATGCGAACAAAGCTGACCCAATTATTGGTCACGCCGACGTGCGGCGCATGTTATTGAACATCAAGAGTATTAACGAAGCCGGTCGTAGCTTTTCTGTTTATGTTGCGCACCAACTCGATAAAGCGAAATTTGCCGGGGAAGAAAAAGCTCAGGCAATAGCCAATTTATTAACGCCGGTCACTAAGGCTTTCATGACCGACCGAGGTTTTGATGCCTGTGTCACAGCCCAGCAAGTATTTGGCGGTCATGGCTATATTAAAGAGTGGGGGATGGAACAGCTGGTCCGGGATGTTCGAATTGCCCAAATTTATGAAGGCACTAATGGTATCCAAGCCCTAGACTTCATGGTTCGAAAAGTTGCGGCTGATCAAGGGCAAGCTTTAAACTGGCTTTTTGCCGATTTGATGGCAGACCTTGGCGACTCAACAAACCCTGCTTTACTCCAATTAAGCAAAGAATATCAACAAGCAACGGCTAATCTGCTGGCCAGAGCAACTGCCGAACCAACATTGTTGCCGACAGTCGCCTGTGATTTCTTAGACCTAACTGGCTACATACTTTATGGCTTCATGTGGCAACATAGCTTGCGAGCTTTAGATGCTGCAAAACATAGCGCTAACTTCATCGCGAGTAAGCAGCAAACTGCACAGTTCTATTTTGAGCGAGTGATGCCAAGAGCTCACAGTCTACTTGCAGTGCTGAAAGCCCCTGCCCAAGTAGTTAGCGATATGTCGGTTGAACTATTTTAAGTAAGCGAACTAAATGGCCAGCTCACGCTGGCCGTTTTTTGCACAAATTTTTATCTGGCACTTGTGTTTGTTGGTCAGTTGAGTATAATGCGCGGCCGGCCATGATATTTGGCGGGTGCTCTGAACAAACAGCAATGCGATCATTGCGTAGTGTTCAAGCATTACAGTACTCCCGATTGGGGAGTAAACGTAACTAGGTGCAAAGGCATTCTCCATGTAAATGGTATGAAAGCCCTTGTTTATTTTTGCTCTTTTTTGCTCTTTGAGGCTTTGATTTATGAGTAATCAAAGGATTCGCATCCGTCTGAAAGCGTTCGATCACCGTTTGATCGATCAGTCAACTATGGAAATCGTTGACACAGCTAAGCGTACGGGCGCACAGGTTCGTGGTCCTATTCCACTTCCTACTCGCCAGGAACGTTTCACTGTATTGATTTCTCCTCACGTCAATAAAGATGCACGTGATCAGTACGAAATCCGTACCCACAAGCGTTTAATCGACATCGTTGAGCCAACAGAAAAGACTGTTGACGCTCTGATGCGTTTAGATCTGCCTGCTGGCGTTGACGTTCAAATCAGCCTGGGCTAATCAGACAGGTTTTTAGAGAGGTTTAGGATATGGCTATCGGTCTAATCGGTCGTAAAGTGGGCATGACTCGCATCTTCACTGAAGATGGCGTATCAATCCCAGTAACCGTAATCGAAGCAACACCAAACCGCGTTACTGCCATTAAAACGCAAGACGTTCATGGCTATAGCGCACTGCAAGTGACTGCTGGCACTGTTAAGGCTTCACGCCTGAACAAACCAGACGCTGGTCAATTTGCAAAAGCTGGTGTTGAAGCCGGTCGTGGCTTGTGGGAATTCCGCCTGCAAGACAACGAAGGTGCTGACATTCAAGTTGGCAGCGAGATTACTGTTGAAGTTTTCGCAGAAACGAAAAAAGTTGATGTCGTAGGCACATCAAAAGGTAAAGGTTTTGCCGGTACTGTAAAGCGCTGGAATTTCCGTACTCAGGATGCTACTCACGGTAACTCTCTGTCACACCGTGTACCAGGTTCAATTGGTCAAAACCAATCACCAGGTAAAGTATTCAAAGGTAAAAAAATGGCCGGACACATGGGTGCCGAGCGTGTAACTGTCCAATCTTTGGAAGTTGTACGTGTTGACGCAGCACGCAACATCCTGTTAGTGAAGGGCGCTGTCCCTGGTGCTATCGGTGGTGATGTGATTGTTAAACCAGCGGTCAAAGGCTAACGTCTGGAGGAGATGAGTGATGGAATTAGCATTAAGAGACGCTAAAGGCGTTCTTGAAGTTTCCGAAGCTACCTTTGGACGTGAGTTCAACGAAGCATTGGTACATCAGGTTGTAGTTGCTTACGCAGCTGGTGCCCGTCAAGGTACACGTGCTCAACTGACACGTTCAGAAGTACGCGGTGGCGGTAAGAAGCCATGGCGCCAGAAGGGTACAGGTCGTGCCCGTGCTGGTACAATCCGTAGCCCAATTTGGCGCGGCGGTGGTGTGACATTTGCGGCTAAGCCACAAGATCACAGCCAAAAAGTTAACAGAAAGATGTATCGCGGCGCGATCATGAGCATTCTTTCTGAATTAGTTCGTCAAGACCGTTTATTGGTTGTTGAAAACTTCAATGTTGAAACTCCAAAAACTCAAGAATTGGCAGCTAAATTAAAAGCGATGGAACTGAAAGATGTTCTGATCGTTACTGACGAAGTTGACGAGAACCTGTTCTTATCAGCTCGCAACCTGTACAAGGTTGACGTGCGTGATGTTCACGGTATCGACCCTGTCAGCTTAATCGCCTTCGACAAAGTGTTGATGACTGCCGCTGCAGTTAAACAAATCGAGGAGATGTTAGCATGATCCGTGAAGAACGTTTACTGAAGGTTATTCTGGCTCCGCACGTATCTGAAAAGAGCACGATCGCGGCAGAAACCAACAACACAGTCGTGTTCAAAGTAGCAACTACAGCCACTAAAGCAGACGTTAAAGCTGCCGTTCAGAAATTGTTCGAAGTGGAAGTTGTAGGTGTTCGCACTGTTAACGTTAAGGGTAAGACCAAGCGCACAGGTATGCGCACTGGCCAACGTAGCGATTGGAAAAAAGCTTACGTTACTCTTAAAGAAGGCAGCGAGCTCGGTCTAGTTGGCGGCGCTGAGTAATAAGAGGAGTTAGGAAATGGCACTTGTTAAGTGTAAACCTACGTCACCAGGTCGTCGCCACGTATTAAAAGTGGTCAACCCAGACCTGCACAAAGGCGCACCATATGCTCCTTTGTTAGAAAAGAACAACAAGACCGGTGGTCGTAACAACCACGGTCGTATTACGACTCGTCATATCGGTGGTGGCCATAAACAGCATTACCGTCTGGTTGACTTCAAGCGTAATAAAGACGGTATCCCAGCTAAAGTTGAGCGTCTGGAATACGATCCAAACCGCACTGCAAACATCGCTCTGGTGTTGTACGCAGACGGCGAACGTCGTTATATCCTGGCACCAAAAGGCTTAAAAGCTGGTGATGTAGTTCAGTCAGGTATGGATTCACCAATTAAATCTGGTAACACCATGCCACTGCGCAACATCCCAGTGGGTCAAATCGTTCACAACATCGAATTGAAGCCTGGTAAAGGCGGCCAATTAATGCGTTCAGCTGGTGCATTCGCCCAGATCCTGGCGCGTGACGGTGCTTATGTCACTCTGCGTTTACGTAGCGGTGAAATGCGCAAAGTCCTGGCTGACTGCCGTGCAACCATCGGTGAAATCGGCAACGCCGAACACATGCTGCGCCAATACGGTAAAGCAGGTGCTATGCGCTGGCGCGGTGTACGCCCAACAGTTCGTGGTGTTGTAATGAACCCGGTAGACCACCCTCACGGTGGTGGTGAAGGTAAAACTTCTGGTGGCCGTCATCCGGTTACACCATGGGGCGTACCGACCAAGGGTTACAAAACACGTTCTAACAAGCGTACTGACAAGTTCATTGTCCGTCGTCGTGACAAATAATTTAATGTGAGGAAATGCCATGCCACGTTCTCTCAAGAAAGGTCCATTTATCGACCTTCACTTGCTGAAGAAGGTAGAGAAAGCGTTGGAAAGCGGTGACAAGAAGCCTATTAAGACTTGGAGCCGTCGTTCAATGATCATTCCACAAATGATCAGTTTGACCATCGCTGTCCATAATGGTCGTCAACATGTACCAGTATTAGTCTCGGAAGAGATGGTTGGTCACAAGTTAGGTGAATTTTCACCAACTCGTACTTACCGTGGTCATGCAGCCGACAAAAAGGCCAAGAAACGCTAAGGGGTAAATAAATGCAAGCATTAGCAAAACATAAATTTGCCCGTTCATCTGCTCAGAAAACTCGTTTGGTCGCTGACCAAATTCGTGGCCTGTCAGTTGGAAAGGCGTTGGATGTTTTAACCTACAGCCCGAAAAAAGCTGCTGAATTGGTTAAAAAGGTTCTTTTATCAGCCATTGCGAACGCAGAACACAACGAAGGCGCCGATATCGACGCTCTGAAAGTGAAAACTGTGTTTGTTGACGAAGGTCCGTCAATGAAGCGGATCAAGCCACGCGCTAAAGGTCGTGCAGACCGTATCGTCAAGCGTACCAGTCACATTACTGTGATTGTTGCTGATAACTAGGAGTGAGAAATGGGACAGAAAGTACATCCTAATGGTATTCGCCTAGGTATCACTAAGCCTTGGAGCTCAACTTGGTACGCGAATACAAAAGACTTCCCGGATTTCCTGGTTGGTGACTTTAAAGTTCGTCAGTACCTGACGAAAGAATTAAAAGCCGCATCAGTAAGCCGGATCGATATTGAACGTCCTGCGAAAAGCATCCGTGTGACTATTCACACTGCGCGTCCAGGCGTGATTATCGGTAAAAAAGGTGAAGACGTTGAGAAACTGCGCAAAGCTGTAGCGACTATCGCTGGCGTGCCTGCACAGATCAATATTTCTGAAATCCGTAAGCCAGAATTAGATGCTAAATTAGTTGCTGATTCAATCAGCAGCCAGCTTGAACGTCGTGTTATGTTCCGTCGCGCTATGAAGCGTGCAGTACAAAACGCAATGCGTTTAGGCGCTAAAGGTATCAAAGTTCAGGTTTCTGGTCGTTTAGGTGGTGCAGAAATCGCCCGTGACGAGTGGTACCGTGAAGGCCGCGTGCCTCTACACACTCTGCGTGCAGATATCGACTACTCAACATCAGAAGCTTTAACTACTTACGGTATCATTGGTGTTAAGGTTTGGATCTTCAAAGGCGAGATCCTGGGTGGTTTACCACTGGCCAACAACAATAACGCCAACAACGACAAACAGCCTAAGGCGCCGAAAAAACCGGCTCCACGTAAGGCTAAGTAGGAGTATTGAGCGATGTTGCAACCAAAACGTACTAAATTTCGTAAAGTGCACAAAGGCCGTAACCGTGGCTTAGCCCATGTTGGCGATAAAGTCAGCTTCGGTACTTACGCACTGAAATCAGTAGAACGTGGTCAAATGACTTCACGTCAAATCGAATCAGCACGTCGTGCCATGACTCGTGCCGTTAAACGTGTTGGTAAAATCTGGATCCGTGTGTTCCCAGACAAGCCAATGACGGAAAAGCCACTCGAAGTTCGTATGGGTAGTGGTAAAGGTAGCGTGGAATACTGGGTTTGCCAGATCAAGCCTGGTAAAGTCCTGTATGAGATGGACGGTGTGTCGGAAGAATTAGCTCGTCATGCTTTCGCATTGGCATCTGCTAAACTTCCATTTAAGACAACCTTTGTAACGCGGACGGTATTGTGATGAAAGCCAGCGAACTGAAAGCAAAAAGCGTAGAAGAGTTAAACGCTGAATTACTGGGTCTGTTACGTGAGCAGTTCAACCTGCGCATGCAAGCAGCTACAGGTCAGTTAGCTCAGACTCATTTGCTGAAAACGGTGCGTCGCGATATCGCGCGTGTTAAGACCATCTTAACCGAGAAGGCAGGTGCGTAATGAGCGAGAAAAACACCCGTACTTTGCAAGGTAAAGTAGTTAGCAACAAAATGGACAAGTCTATCGTTGTTGCTATTGAACGTAACGTGAAACACCCAATCTATGGGAAGTTCATTACACGTACTACCAAACTGCACGTACACGACGAAACTAACCAATGCAACGAAGGCGACATCGTGACTATTCGCGAATGCCGTCCTCTGTCTAAGACAAAATCTTGGACTTTAGTAGCGGTGGTTGAGTCTGCATCTTAATTCTTCGGAGTTTAGATGAAAAAAAGGCGGCCCTTTTTTGGGCCGCTTTTATTTTGAGCTACCACTTTTCAAAAAGGGCTGTTATAATCACGCGCCCTTTCGTATGGGGTAGTTTATAGTCGAAAGCAGCGTAACTCATTTCGGGTTACATGTAGTGGAATAGCGGAGCACTAAGATGATCCAGATGCAATCTATGCTGGAAGTCGCAGACAACAGCGGCGCGCGCAGCGTAATGTGTATTAAGGTCTTAGGTGGTTCGCATCGCCGTTATGCAGCAATCGGTGACGTTATCAAGATCACTGTCAAGGAAGCAATTCCTCGCGGTAAGGTCAAAAAAGGTGACGTTCTGAATGCTGTGGTGGTGCGTACACGCAAAGGCGTACGCCGTCAGGACGGTTCTTTGATCCGTTTTGATCGCAATGCAGCAGTGTTGTTAAACAACAAGCTGGAACCGATCGGCACACGTATTTTTGGACCGGTTACTCGCGAACTTCGTGGTGAAAAATTCATGAAGATCGTTTCTCTGGCCCCAGAAGTACTGTAAGGAGTCACCATGGCTAGTAAAATCCGTCGTGATGACGAGGTTGTTGTTCTTACTGGTAAGGACAAAGGTAAGCGCGGTACAGTTACTAAAGTTTTAGTTGCTGAAGGTCGTGTTTATGTTTCAGGCGTGAACCTGGTTAAAAAACATCAGAAGCCGGTACCGGCCCTGAATACACCAGGTGGCATTGTCGAGAAAGAAGCCTCAATTCACGTATCAAACGTAGCGATTTTCAACCCTGCCACTGGCAAGGCGGATCGCGTTGGTTTCCGAATTGAAGATGGCAAGAAAGTTCGCTTCTTCAAATCGAATAATGAAAAAATCTAACGAGCTATTGGAGTAATACGATGGCGAAACTGCATGAAATTTATAAAGACACAGTAGTTCCTGAGCTGTTTAAACAGTTCGGCTACACTAGCGTCATGCAAGTCCCTCGGATTGTCAAAATCACACTCAATATGGGTGTTGGTGAAGCTGTTGCTGATAAAAAAGTATTAGATCACGCTGTAGCAGATTTAACTGCTATCTCTGGCCAAAAGCCATTGGTGACTAAGGCTCGCAAATCAGTAGCTGGTTTCAAAATCCGTGAAGGCTACCCTATTGGTGCTAAAGTGACCCTGCGCGGCGAGCGTATGTGGGATTTCCTCGAACGTCTGGTATCTATCGCTATTCCGCGTATCCGTGACTTCCGTGGTGTAAATCCTAAGTCGTTCGACGGTCGTGGTAACTACAGCATGGGCGTTCGTGAGCAAATCATTTTCCCTGAAATCGAATACGATAAAGTTGATGCGGTACGTGGTTTAGATATCACTATCACTACAACAGCTCGTACTGATGACGAAGGGCGTGCATTACTTGCCGCGTTTAACTTCCCATTCAAGAAATAAGGTGTAGGGTCATGGCAAAACAATCAATGAAAGCACGTGAAGCAAAGCGTGCAGTACTGGTAGCCAAATACGCTGAGCAACGTCATGCACTTAAGGACGCTATTGCTAACCCGGCAACTTCTGACGAAGACCGTTGGGCAGCAGTTCTGAAGTTACAGTCGTTACCGCGTGATTCAAGCCCTGCCCGTCAACGTAATCGTTGTCGTGTAACAGGTCGTCCTCACGGTTACCTTCGTAAATTCGGCATGAGCCGGATCAAGGTACGTGAAGCAGCGATGCGCGGTGAAATTCCTGGCCTTCGTAAGGCTAGCTGGTAAGAATCACGGGAGTAACAGCTATGAGCATGCAAGATCCAGTAGCGGATATGTTTACTCGCATCCGCAACGGCCAAGCTGCCAAAAAGTTTGCGGTTAAGATGCCATCTTCAAAATTGAAGGTTGCTATCGCGAAAGTATTAAAAGACGAAGGTTACATCGAAGATTTCGCTGTTTCTGCAGATGTTAAAGCAGAACTGGAAGTTACTTTAAAGTATTTCCAAGGCAAATCAGTTATTGAAACTATCGATCGTGTTAGCCGGCCAGGTCTGCGTATCTATAAGAAACGCGGCGAATTACCAAAAGTAATGGGCGGTTTAGGTGTGGCTATTGTGTCTACATCTAAAGGGCTAATGACTGACCGTGCTGCGCGCAAGGTTGGTATCGGTGGCGAAATCATCGGCTACGTAGCGTAACGGAGGTAGTAATCTATGTCTCGTGTTGCTAAAGCCCCCATCGCCCTTCCATCAGGTGTGACTGTCACACTTAATGGCCAGAACGTGGCGATTAAAGGCAAAAACGGCGAGTTGACGTTAAACGTTAACGCTGCAGTTGAAGTCGTAGTGGAAGGTAACGTAATCCGTACCAATCCACGTGACGGTTTCGAAAACGCAGACGCACAAGCGGGTACCGCTCGCGCGTTATTGAACAACCTGGTTGTTGGTGTATCTGAAGGCTACACTCGCAAACTGGAATTAGTTGGTGTTGGTTACCGTGCAAAAGCAGAAGGTAAGGTATTAAACCTGAGCCTTGGCTTTTCTCACCCGGTTGCGTTTGCAGTTCCTGAAGGAATTACAATCGAAACCCCTTCTCAAACAGAAGTGTTGGTGAAAGGTGCTGACAAGCAATTAGTTGGTCAAGTCGCTGCTAACATCCGCGCGTACCGCAAACCAGAGCCTTACAAAGGCAAAGGTGTTCGTTACGCTAATGAAAACGTGCGTCGTAAAGAAGCGAAGAAAAAGTAGGGTAGGACGATGGATAAGAAACTTGCTCGTCTGCGCCGCGCTAAACGCGTTCGCAGAAATATTATCGAACAAGGTGCGAATCGCTTGGTTGTACACCGTACGCCACGTCACATCTATGCCCAGCTTATCGCACCAAATGCTGAAGTGATTGCGGCTGCTTCTACTGTTGAAGCTTCAATCAAAGAATCGCTGAAGTACACCGGTAACGTTGACGCAGCGAAAGCTGTGGGTAAAGCGATTGCTGAACGTGCACAGGCTAAAGGCGTGACTAAAGTTGCCTTTGACCGTAGCGGTTTCCAGTATCATGGTCGTGTACAGGCATTAGCCGACGCGGCGCGTGAAGCCGGTCTTCAATTCTAGGAGTAGATCATGGCTAACGTAGAAGCAAAACAACAATCTGACTTACAAGAGAAGCTGGTTGCTGTTAATCGTGTGTCTAAAGTTGTTAAGGGTGGTCGGATTTTCTCCTTCACTGCTCTGACAGTTGTAGGCGACGGTAACGGCCGTGTTGGCTTCGGTTACGGTAAAGCACGCGAAGTTCCAGCTGCTATTCAAAAAGCAATGGAAAAAGCGCGCCGTAACATGACTCAAGTTGAGTTAAAAGGTAACACCCTTCATCACCCGGTTAAAGGTGTACACGCTGGTTCTAACGTGTATATGCAACCGGCTTCTGAAGGTACTGGTATCATCGCCGGTGGTGCAATGCGCGCCGTGTTAGAAGTAGCTGGCGTACAAAACGTACTGTCAAAGTGCTACGGCTCAACTAACCCGATCAACGTGGTTCGCGCCACTATCAACGCGCTGTCAGACATCAAGTCTCCAGCACAAGTAGCTGCTAAACGTGGCTTACGCGTTGACGACATTCTGGGGTAATTTGCCATGGCTCAAAAAACAGTAAAAGTAACCCAAACTAAGTCTAGCATCGGTCGTTTACCGAAGCACAAGGCTACTTTGGTTGGCTTAGGTTTACGCCGTATTGGTCACACTGTAACACTGGAAGATACACCTTCAGTGCGCGGTATGATCAACACTGTGTACTACATGGTTAAAGTTGAGGAGTAAGCGATGTTATTAAATACACTTTCTCCGGCTCCAGGCTCGAAAAAAGAGAAGCGCCGTTTAGGTCGTGGTATCGGTTCAGGCTTAGGTAAAACCGCTGGTCGTGGTCACAAAGGTTTGAAATCTCGCTCTGGTGGTAAAGTACGTCCAGGTTTCGAAGGCGGTCAAATGCCTCTGAAACAACGTCTGCCTAAGTTCGGTTTCACATCACTGAAAGGCTTAGTGTCTGCTGAAGTGCGTCTGCACGAGCTTGCATTAGTTGCTGGTGATGTTGCTGATCTGGCGACTCTGGCTGAAGCGAACGTAATCACTCGCAACATCAAGTTTGCAAAGGTTGTACTGTCTGGCGAGTTAGCTCGTCCAATCACAGTAAAAGGCCTTCGCGTAACTAAAGGTGCGCGTGCTGCGATCGAAGCTGCTGGCGGCAAAGTCGAAGAATAATAAGGATAGTACGCGATGGCTAAACCAGGTCAGGACTCAAAAGGTGCAAAAGGCGGCTTCAGTGAACTGAAAGCTCGTCTGCTATTTGTACTGATTGCCATAATCGTATTCCGATTAGGCTCATTTGTGCCAATTCCTGGAATTGACGCCACCGTGCTAGCTCAAGTATTCGAGCAACAAAAAGGTACCATCGTTGCCATGTTTAACATGTTCAGCGGTGGTGCTCTTGAGCGTGCGTCTGTGTTTGCGTTGGGTATCATGCCTTACATTTCTGCTTCTATCATTGTTCAGTTGTTGACGGTAATGCATCCGAAAATGGCTGAATTGAAGAAAGAAGGTGAGACTGGCCGACGCAAAATTAATCAGTATACACGTTACGGTACCTTGTTTTTGGCAACGCTTCAGGCATTCAGTATTGCTACGAACTTGCCAAGTATGCAGACTGGGTTAGTACTTAACCCAGGCTTCGGATTTTACTTTACCGCTACTATCAGTCTTGTTACCGGCACCATGTTTTTAATGTGGTTAGGTGAGCAAGTAACTGAGCGTGGTATTGGTAATGGTATTTCCCTGCTGATTTTCACAGGTATTGTTGCTGGCTTCCCGTCTGCCGTAGGCCAGACGATTGAGCAGGCACGTCAAGGCGATTTGCACTTTTTGTTATTGCTGTTTATCGTTGCAATTGTTGTGGTAGTAACATGGTTGGTTGTGTTCTTTGAGCGCGGTCAACGTCGTATTGTGGTAAACTACGCGAAACGTCAGCAAGGCCGTCAGGTTTTCGCTGCGCAAAGTAGCCATTTACCGTTAAAAGTCAATATGGCTGGTGTTATTCCACCAATCTTTGCATCGAGCATTATTCTGTTTCCTGGTACAATTGCGACCTGGTTCGGATCAGGTGAAGGTTTATTCTCAGAGATTTTCCAATCACTGGCATTAAATCTTTCTCAGGGACAACCGCTGTATATTCTATTATACTCTGCGGCTATTGTGTTTTTCTGCTTCTTCTATACAGCGTTGGTGTTTAACCCACGTGAGACTGCAGATAACCTGAAAAAATCTGGTGCGTTCATTCCGGGTATTCGCCCAGGTGAACAGACATCGAAATACATTGATAAAGTGATGACTCGCTTAACCTTAGCTGGTGCAGCATACATTACCTTTATCTGTTTAGTACCTGAGTTCATGATGATTGCGTTTAACACGCAGTTCTACTTCGGTGGTACATCTTTATTGATTATCGTCGTAGTAATTATGGACTTTATTGCACAGGTACAGACTCATCTGATGACTCATCAGTATGATTCTGTTCTTAAAAAGGCAAATCTTAAAGGCTTCGGTCGTTAAGGTAATTTTGCGGAGTTAAGTCATGAAAGTACGAGCTTCCGTTAAGAAGATCTGCCGTAACTGTAAAGTAATCAAGCGCAACAACGTTGTGCGCGTTATTTGCAGCGAGCCTAAGCATAAGCAACGCCAAGGCTAAACAGCAGAAAAATTTAAGAAAGGGCTAGACTTTTTAGTTTAGCCCCGACTTATTGTTGCAATATGGCCGCCGTTTGAGTATCCTTACGGGCTTTTCAATTCGGCACCCTTAAACTTTTTTATAGGAGAACGTTAGTGGCCCGTATCGCTGGCATTAACATCCCCGATAATAAACATGCAGTCATCTCTTTGACTTATGTTTTTGGTATCGGTAAAACCCGCTCAAAGGCTATCCTTTCTGCAGTGGGTATCGAAGAAAATCGTAAAATCTCTACGTTATCTGACGCTGAGCTTGATTCTCTTCGTGACGAAGTTGCTAAGTACACCGTTGAAGGTGACTTACGTCGTGAAATCACGTTAAACATCAAACGCTTGATGGATCTTGGTTGTTACCGTGGCCTGCGCCACCGTCGTAGTCTGCCGGTTCGTGGTCAGCGCACTAAAACAAATGCGCGTACCCGTAAAGGCCCACGCAAAGCAATTAAGAAATAGGACGGAGTAAGACATGGCTAAAGCACCAGTTCGTACTCGTAAACGGGTAAAGAAGCAAGTTTCTGATGGTATGGCTCATATCCATGCCTCTTTCAACAATACCATTGTCACGATCACTGACCGTCAAGGCAACGCTCTATGCTGGGCGACTGCTGGTGGTTCTGGTTTCCGTGGTTCGCGTAAGTCTACGCCGTTCGCTGCACAGGTTGCTGCTGAGCGCGCTGGTACTGCCGCGTTAGAATATGGTCTGAAGAATCTTGAAGTGTTTGTAAATGGTCCTGGCCCAGGCCGTGAATCAGCCATTCGTGCGCTGAACGCTGCTGGTTACCGCATTACGAATATCACCGACGTGACGCCAATTCCACACAATGGTTGCCGTCCACCGAAAAAACGTCGCGTGTAATAAGCGCTTCTAAGATTATTGGAGAAAGAAGATGGCAAGATATTTGGGTCCTAAGCTCAAACTTAGTCGTCGCGAAGGAACAGACCTGTTCCTGAAAAGCGGCGTCAGAGCAATTGATTCAAAGTGTAATTTAACAACTGCTCCTGGTCAGCACGGCGCTCGTCGCGGTCGTTTATCAGATTACGGTTTACAATTACGCGAAAAACAAAAAGTACGTCGTATTTATGGCGTTCTTGAAAAGCAGTTCCGTAACTTATACAAAGAAGCTGCTCGTTTGAAAGGTAACACCGGCGAAAACTTACTCCAATTATTGGAGTCACGTTTAGATAACGTGGTTTATCGCATGGGTCTTGCTAGCACACGTGCTGAAGCGCGTCAGTTAGTAAGTCACAAAGCTATCCTTCTGGATGGTAAAGTTGTGAACATCCCATCTTACGCTGTTGCTCCAGAACAAGTTATTGCTGTTCGCGAAAAAGCGAAGAAGCAAGCTCGTATTGTTGCTGCTTTAGAAGTAGCAGAACAACGCGAAAAACCAACTTGGATTGAAGTAGACACGAAGAAGATGGAAGGTGTTTTCAAACGTCGTCCAGAGCGTTCAGATTTGTCTGCTGACATCAACGAACAGTTAATCGTCGAGCTTTACTCTAAGTAGTAAAGCATTTTCTTAAGAGAGGATAAAATGCAGGGTTCTGTCACCGAATTCCTTAAGCCGAGATTAGTTGGTATCGAAAAAATCAACCCAACTCGTGCCAAAGTTACTTTGGAACCACTTGAGCGCGGTTTCGGGCATACCTTGGGCAACGCGTTACGTCGTATCTTATTATCGTCTATGCCAGGTTGTGCAGTGACTGAAGTTGAGATCGATGGCGTGCTTCATGAGTACAGCGCCAAAGAAGGCGTACAAGAAGATATCATCGATATCCTCTTGAACCTAAAAGGCTTAGCCGTTCGTTTGGAAGACAAAGATGAAGTCACTCTGACTTTAACCAAGAAAGGTGCTGGCCCTGTAACCGCTGGTGATATCCAGCGTGGCGACGGTGTTGTGATCGTTAACCCGGATCACGTGATCTGCAACCTGACTGGCGAAACTGAATTCAGTATGCGTCTGAAAGTGCAACGCGGTCGCGGTTACGTTCCGGCATCAACGCGTGTCTCCTCTGAAGATGACGAACGTCCAATTGGTCGTTTACTGCTTGATGCATCTTTCAGCCCTGTTGAGCGTATTGCTTATTCAGTTGAAGCTGCACGGGTAGAACAACGTACTGACTTGGATAAACTGGTTATCGACATGGAAACCAATGGCACTGTTGAGCCAGAGGAAGCCATTCGTCGCGCAGCAACGATTTTAGCTGAACAGTTAGAATTCTTCGTTGAATTGCGTGATAAGAGTGAGCCAGAAAAACGCGAAGAGAAGCCGGAGTTTGATCCGATTCTATTGCGTCCAGTTGATGACCTGGAATTAACAGTTCGTTCTGCTAACTGCTTGAAGGCAGAGCAGATTCAGTACATCGGTGATCTGGTGCAACGTACCGAAGTTGAGCTTCTTAAGACGCCTAACTTGGGTAAAAAGTCACTTACCGAAATTAAAGACGTGTTGGCGTCGCGCGGGTTATCTCTGGGCATGCGCCTAGAAAACTGGCCGCCAGCTAGTTTGGTAAATAAAGACTAACCAGATACCAGTTCCTGGTTTAGTGAGAAGGAATAGATCATGCGCCATCGCAAGAGTGGTCGTCAGTTAAATCGGAACAGCAGCCACCGTCAGGCAATGTTCCGCAATATGGCAAGCTCGCTGGTGAAGCACGAAATCATCAAAACGACTTTGCCAAAAGCAAAAGAGTTACGTCGTGTAATCGAACCTCTGATTACATTGGCTAAAAATGATAGCGTTGCAAATCGCCGTTTAGCTTTTGCTCGTACACGTGATAAAGAAGTTGTTGGTTTGTTGTTCAACGTTTTAGGCCCGCGTTACAACGCGCGTCCAGGTGGTTACACTCGTATTCTGAAGTGTGGCTTCCGTACAGGTGACAACGCGCCAATGGCGTACATCGAGTTAGTTGATCGTCCAGAAACTGGCGCAGCTTTACCAGTAGAAGAAGCTTCTGCTGAGTAAGTTGATGGGGTAACCCAGTCACAACTCTTAAAAAGCCGGCAATAGCCGGCTTTTTTATTGCGTCAACGATCTGGTTATCCTGTGGTGTAGTTGGACAGTGTTGCACCGACACAATGATTTGCTAATGCTACTTTCTACAAACACGATCAATTGCAGCACTGTTAGCAGAGGCGCTACTCCAATCTATTATTTTTCGATTTTGCCACTCCGTCCGAAAACCGGGATCGTCAGGTGCCAGCGGATTGCAGCCAAACGCAGTAGTAAACACGCCAACATTCCACTAATCATAGCGGTAGCGCTGCCAACTCCAGCTGCAAGCATGCTGGTATAAACTAAGCCACCGAAAATACAGGTTACAGCGTAGAGTTCGCCGCGAAACACTAGGGGTATTTCCCGACATAGCACATCTCTGATCATGCCGCCGCAAACGCCACTCATTGCTCCCATCATAATTGCCACAAATGCAGAGGTGCCATGATCGAGAGCTTTCTGTGCCCCCATAATTACGAAGAATGCCAGTCCAATAGCATCTGCAATTTGAAAGGCGTTATTTGGAATTGTTAAGCGTTTTCGCACGAGCAGAATCGTGGCACCAGCAGCGATAAAAATCGCATAAAAATAACTGTTATTGCTTAGCCAAATGACCGGCACATCCAATATGACATCGCGAATTGTGCCACCGCCAACTGCTGTGACCGTGGCCAAAACAATGACGCCAAAACCATCCATCTGTTTTCGCCAAGCAGCCAAAGTTCCAGACGCGGCGAAAACAGCAATTCCTAAAAGATCAAACCAGTGGAGAAATAGCTCCATTTCCGACTCCAATTAATCACTTCAACTTAGTTTTTCGTCTGCAAAAGGCAAATTTACAGGTTATGTTTGTTTCGGTGTTGATATTGTTTTTAACATTTGCAATATGTGGCACGGCTAAAACGACCCACATGTTGTAACTATTTGTGAAAAATAGTCACCAAAGATCTGATAAATTTTAGATAAAGTTATTATATAAATCTGATGTTAATGCAATTGTTGAATTTTTGCGCTACGTTCTATGCTCAGCAGGCGAAGATCTGACTGAAGAACAGGAACATGTAAAACCTACAACAAGAGGAATACCTCAATGAAACATCAACAACTAACCCGCGTCGCCCTTTGCTTGGCCGTCGCATGGACGGGCAGTGCATTTGCTGCTGAAGTAGTACCAGCACAGCAATTATTGAAAGCTCCATCAATCAAAACAGCAAGTGCAGCAATTTTAGCGGCGGACACTGACGCGGTCGCGTTTGTTGCGAAGCAAAAAGTTCAACGTGCAGATGGTCGCACTAAAGTTCGTTTCGAACAACTGTATCGTGGCGTCCCAGTATGGGGCTTTAGCAGTGCTGCAATCCGTGAAGGCGATACGTTAAGCGATGTCAGCGGTGACGTATTAACGGGTATTGATTTAGATCTGCCTACTGCAACTCCAAGATTGTCAGCAAGCGAAGCAATTTCTGCAGCAAGCGGCGAAAACTATGTAGTTGCTGCTGGTACGGCAAAAGAACGTTTAGCTGCTGTTAAAGCGCAAGTATCAAACGCAAAATTGTGGGTATATCTTGATGATAACGCACGTGCACGTTTGGTTTATGTGACCAACTATGTGACTGTGAAAGGCGATGAACCAAGCCGTCCATTCTCAATCATCGATGCAAATAGTGGTGAAGTGTTAAAATCATGGGACGGCATCGCACACGCGAACGCTACGGGCCCAGGTGGTAACCAAAAAACTGGTCAATATAATTACGGTACTGACCGCGGCTTTTTGGAAGTTGATGCCAACTGCCGCATGACCAACGCCAACGTTGACACCTACAATATGAATGGCGCAACTTCTGGTGGTTCAATTCATCAGTTCACATGCCCAAACAACACAGTTAAAGCAATTAATGGCGCTTACTCGCCATTAAATGATGCTCACTATTTCGGTGGCGTCGTATTTAACATGTACCAATCTTGGTTTGGCGTTAATCCACTTAACGTTAAATTAAAAATGCGCGTGCATTACAGCACTAACTACGAAAATGCCTTCTGGGATGGTACTCAGATGACGTTTGGTGACGGTGCGACGACTTTCTATCCATTGGTAAGTTTGGATGTGACTTCTCACGAAGTAAGCCATGGTTTCACTGAGTTCAACTCGAATTTAACTTATAGCGGCCAATCTGGCGGTATCAACGAAGCTTTCTCAGATATGGCTGGTGAAGCTGCAGAATACTTTATGAAAGGCAGCAACGACTGGTTAGTTGGTACTGAGATTTTCAAGAGCTCAGGCGCTTTACGTTATTTCGATGATCCAACTCGTGATGGACGTTCAATTGGCAACGCAGCCAACTATACCAGTGGTATGGATGTGCACTACAGCTCAGGTGTGTATAACAAAGCATTCTATTTGTTAGCAAACAAAGCTGGCTGGAATACTCGTAAAGCTTTCGAAGTATTTACTATCGCCAACCAACTCTACTGGACTGCAAGTTCAACATACATCACAGGCGCTAACGGTGTTTGTAAAGCTGCAAAAGATAAAGGTTATACCTTAGCTGATGTTGCTGCAGCATTCACTTCTGTGGGCGTTACTACTACTGACTGTGGTACTACTACACCGCCACCACCAACCGGCAGTTCAGGTACTTTATCGAACCTTGGCGCAACTAAAGGTAACTGGTACCGTAATACTATTACTGTTCCAGCTGGTGCGACTAAATTAACAGTAAATATCGCTGGTGGTACTGGTGACGCTGACCTGTATGTTCGTTCTGGTTCACAACCAACCACAACAACTTACACTTGCCGTCCTTACAAAACTGGCAACACTGAGAGCTGCGTGATTAATAACCCAGCAGCAGGTACATGGCATGTAGGTATCCGTGCTTATGCAACCTTCTCTGGTGTGACTGAAACTTGGTCAATTCAATAAGTTTGTTTTAAGTTGAAGAAAACCACCGCAATTGCGGTGGTTTTTTTATGGCGAATAACTAGCAGTTATCTTGGATCGGGATAGTTTTCGACGATAGTTGCAGCGATATCAAGTTTTGCTGCCAGCGCATTGACACAGCTCTCGTCAAGTTTCCCGAGCTGAACCATTTTACGCAGCTCATCGATGGCATCAGCAACAGGCCATGGTTTTTTGTATGGACGTTGACTCGTTAAGGCATCGAAAATATCTGCGACAGTAACAATCCGCGCTTCGATAGGGATCTGCTCCCCTTGAAGTTGTCTTGGGTAACCGGAGCCATTCATAAATTCGTGATGGCAAGCGACTATGTTTTGCATGATTTTGGAATCTGGAAGGTGTTCAAGGCTAAAATCGCCAATCACTTTCAGCATGATTTGCTCGCCTTTGAGTACATGAGTTTCCATGATCTTCCGCTCTTCGGCATCGAGTGGACCGGGTTTTAACAAAATTTGATCTGGAATACCGATCTTGCCGATATCGTGCAGTGGCGCGAATAGATAAATGTGTTCGATAGTTTCGTCGGAAAGTCGGTATTCTTCGGCAATGCCAGTGGCGATTAACTTTGCGTATTTTGACATGCGTTCAAGATGGGCACCGGTCTCAAAGTCACGCAAATTTGCAAAATCTCTGGCAACTTGGGCTGAAGCAAGCACACTGCGCACCGCAGCTAGCTCGTTCGACAAAGCCATATTGATGAGATTGCAGTACAGCAATAAATCCCGTTGGATCGTGTGAGTAAAATACGCGATTTCCATGGAATCAAAGAATATGAAACCGAGCAGTTGGCCATTGTCATACATTGGAACTGTAAATGAAGATTTGTAATTTTGTTGCAAAAGCCAGTCGGAATGTTGCGAAGAATGTGTAATAATATCGCCAATATTTTCAATGGCGCGACACTCACCGCTATTTGCCAGATGTTTCAAGCTATAACTTTCCGATAGCTTCGCTTGGTATGCGTGTAAAGCAATACCTTGCCGAGTACTATTCACAAAGGTTTTTAGCAGATCCTGTGATTTGTCATACAAGGTGCAGGCAATTCTAGATATATGCGGCATCGTTTCGAGGATGCGGTCGTGCAAAGCAGAAAGTCGTTCGTCGACACTGCCTTCGCCCTGAAAAAGGTTTAAAACTTGGGTGGGTGCTAAATGCGACAAGCGAGCTTTCCTTTATCCGACAAGTTTTCATCTTTGATACTAGGCTTTGGTAGTTGAAAATTCAACCGATGTTACAGTACATCTACTATTTTTATGGTTTTAGTTTAAGCTGTGAAATATTCAAGGCGATGCCTTTTTTGTTTCGAAGTACGGAAAATGGAGGACAATATGTCAGGGTTTAAAATTCGCGTTGGCGCATTGTTGCTTGCGATTATCGGCGTGCAAGGTTGCGGCGGTGGTGGCGGTGATTCTAGCGGCTCAACAAATGGTGGTTCCGGAGTAACTGCTCCAACTTGGACCGCAGGTCAGTTTAGTAATGAAGCGGACTTCAAAAATTTCTGCGCAGCACCACGCACCGGCATAGACCCATTTACTAGTGCGGCTTATCCAGATAAAGCTGGTACTGCGATGCATGAGAAAATGTGGCTTCGCAGCTGGAACAACCGCACTTACCTTTGGTACCGCGAAGTTGCTGATGTCGATCCACAAAGTTACAGCGTATTAGACTATTTTTCTGCGTTAAAAACTAATGCAGTAACAGATTCTGGTGCGAAAAAGGATAACTTTCACTTCTACCAAGATACTGCTAGCTATAAACAACAGACTCAGTCTGGTGTTAGTTATGATTACGGCATCAATTGGAAAGTAGGAAGTTCACGCCCTCCACGCGAATTCGAAGTTGCTTACTTGGATCCAGTGTCACCTGCAGTTACCGCAGGTGTATTACGCGGTTATCGGTTGTTGCAAGTCGATGGTGTTGACTTTGTAAATGACAATACCTCAGCCGGAGTTGCGGTATTAAATGCGGCGTTATTTCCATCTGTGAATGGCCAAACCCATACTTTTAAATTCCGCGATACTGCTGGCGTTGAAAAGACCATTAGCATGACGTCAGCCAGTGTTACTACTGTGCCAGTCATGAACGTGCAAGTGTTAAATTCTGGCAGCAAAAAAGTCGGTTATCTGCAGTTCAACACTCATATCGCCAATGCTCAGCCGCAACTGATTAATGCAGTGCAGCAGTTTAAAGATAATGCAGTCAATGAATTGGTTGTTGATTTACGCTATAACGGCGGTGGTTTGCTAGCGCTTGCTTCGCAGTTTGCGTACATGGTTTCTGGTCCAAACATTATTCAAAATCGTTATTTTGAAAAAATGATGTTTAACGATAAATACCCAACCACAGATCCAGTTACAGGCAGTAGTCTGTCACCGACGGCATTTTACAGCCGAGGTATAGATTACAGTGCTGGTGTCTTTACTAACCAAGACTTACCAAGCTTGAATTTGTCACGGGTTATTGTGTTGACCACTGATGACACGTGTTCGGCAAGCGAGGCCTTTATTAACGGTCTGCGCGGTGTTGATATGGAAATCATTCAGATTGGCGGTAAAACTTGTGGTAAACCTTATGGCTTTTATCCAACAGATAACTGCGGAAATACTTATTTCACCATTCAATTTAAAGGTGTTAATGCCAAGGGCTTTGGCGACTATGCTGATGGTTTAGTGCCTAAATCCACTCCAGTGTTTGCTGCTGATGTGAAAGGTTGTGTAGTGAGTGACGATTTAACCAAACCTTTGGGTAACGCCGAAGAGGGGATGTTAAAAACAGCATTGTATTATGCAAACAACAACAGCTGTCCGGTTGCGTTACAAAGCGACAGTGAGGTTGTTAGCGAAAAAGTCACGACCAACGCAGTTCAACTCGAAAACGGTCTTGCGGTCGAAGATCCGCGTGAGCGGGAAAAGCTGTTAGACAATAAGATTTACCAACCAATCAAGTCTGAATAACGTTCTGCGCGATATAGCATCACAGCAACTGGCGTTTAGCCATTGCTGTGATGCTGTTAATCAGAGATGCTTATTGTGGTGGCCGAACTATGATCACTGGATCGCGATAATACTCGCCGACATTGATGGTATAGCCAAACGAACAAATCTTTTCTTTCTTACCGCAGAGCTCAAATAGCTTAGACGCTTTGAGCTTGCAGCTGTATGCCCCGCCTGTTTGCATCTGACAATCCAGAGCTTTTGATTGAGTGAAGACGGTTTGAGCTTTGACTGTTTTAAAGACAATTCCACAGTCTCGTTTGCGCTCACAGTCTCGGCTGAACCTACCAAAGCGCCATTCAATGGTTTGATCAACCGTGACTTCCTGTACCTGTTGCGACGGGTCATATAAATCCGGCCATTTTGGCGCGGCACTTGGGATAATCTCAATTTCCACCTGTTTACCCTTTGCCGGCGGATTAATAATATCTTTCGAATAATATTCGGGCTCGCAGTTAAAAGACGTTTGGACTTTTGAGCTACAACTGATCGCGAGTAAACAACTCATCAACAGTACACTGCGTTTGAAATTTATCTGCATTGTTTCGGTCTCTCTGGAGGTTGCGACACGACAACTTAGCTGAGTCTTATTATTGTGTTTTTTGTTGTGTAATCATCCGAATATACGTTTGATCCGTCGCCAAGGCTGTGAGTTCAGGATCAAGCGACATCAACTTCACCGGATAGCCTAATTGTAGCGCGAGTTGAAGATGCGACAAGGCTTGCGGTTTTTGTTGTTGTTTGATGGCAATAATGCCTGCCCAATACTGGATCTCAGGATTATTGCTATCACGGCTTAACGCGCGTTCTAATTGCGGATTCGCAAAGGTAAAGTCCCCTAGTTGGGCCGCATAGTAGCTTTGCAGCGCTTGCTCACGCGCACTTAAAGTCGCCTTAGTTTTAAGTAAATCAAAAGCCAATTGATAATGCTTATTCGCTGCCGCTAAATCGCCCAAATGTCGATAACAATCGCCAAGGTTGCCATTCAGCTCATATTTGTTTGGCGATAATTCACTGGCTTTAAGATAGAGCGTGAGCGCTTCTTGCAATCGCCCGAGAAAGTAATACAAAGAGGCAAGATTAGACAGAGTAATGGCATCTTCGTTTAACAACAGGGACTTAGCAAAGCTGTCGGCGGCTAACTGTAGTTCACCCACCATGTAATATGCTGCGCCTAGATCATTTAACGCACCGCTGCTCTTTGGCGTTAATTCGACAATCTTTTTATAGTTGGCAATCGACTCTTGGAATTGACCTCGCTCGAGTTGGAATACCGCCATTGAATGAAGTGGTCGCCAGTAGCCGGGTTGTAAATTGATAGCTTGTTGTAACAAGCGTTGCGCTTCTAAAACTTGGCCGTCAGCAGATAATAGGCGGGCGAGTCCAGAGTACGCTTGCGACAGTTTCGGATCGCGAGCGATAGAGTTTTCGTAAGCTTGACGAGCATTGCTACTCTCACCAATGCTTTCAAGGTAACGACCGAAAGTGAACCAATCTTTGCTATTGGCCGATTTGGACGCAAGTTTTGGGCAGACTTTACCTGCTGATTTAAGTAACTGCCGATCATTATTCATCTGATACAAAGATATCATGGCATCGCAGCGGTTCTGGGTTGCCGGTAAATAACTGTCATCTTTTAGCGGAAGTTGCTCGAGTTGCTTTAACACTCGCTTTAAATCAGTTTCATCTGTCGCTTGGTGTAAATCATTTGCCACTTTGAGCCATTGATTATATTGCTCGTCAGGGATTGGCTTGGGCCAGTTTGCTGGCAATGGTTTGAGCTGGTATGCCGAACTTAACCAATCGGTGAATTGCTGACTGAGATAACGAACCAAAGACTGGGTTTCTCTGGCTGAAATTGCCAAGCTTTTTGCAATTGTTCACCAGTAAATTTGTTACTCAGTAAAAGTTGCAGTTGTTGTTCTGAATCGTTGGGGGTGAGTGAAATTTCAAGTAGCCATCGCGTTTGGCTGGCGGTGAATTCGTCACTTTCATAAAAGCCAGGCAGACGCTGTATGGCGTCTAACAGATTCGAGCGAATGCCAAATTGGATTTCCGGGGACAGCGATCGCTGAGCCTCCTCGCTAAATGTCAGTTGAATAAACTCACTGAGCGGTTTGTTATCTTGTGCTTGGATCACAATAGGTCGCTGCCAATACCAATAACTACCACCGGCGATACAGAGCGCGAGCGCGATACTTGCGGCGATGGCTAGCGGCTGCCAGCGTCTAGATTCGGTGTTTTCAAAATAGGCGAGCGGTGTGCCAAAAGGCAGCTGGTTATCAGCCGTTGCGCAAGTTTGCACCTGATACAAATGCACCTGATGAGCAAAGCCATCGAGCTCAAAACCGCCTGCATTACTGACCAGTACTTCAGTTTTATTCATTGCCAAATACACGGCTTCGGATAAATAAATCTGACCCGGTGGCGTTATAGACTCAATGCGGGCTGTTAGGTTTACCGGCTCGCCGAAGATATCCTGACGAGCGATCCGGACTTCCCCCAAATGCGCAGCAACGCGAATGGTAATGGGCTGTTCGCTGGTTCTATTATGAAAAGCCATACAGTCCTGCATCACCTTTGCACACAACATGGCGTCAGTGGGGGAGCGGAAGGTTAATAAGAATGCGTCACCAATGGTTTTAATGATTTTGCCATGATACTGGCGGATCACCGGTCGCAAGCCTTTGTCAAAGCGCTCTATCAAAAAGGCGTTTTCTCGCCGCGACTGCCTGTTTGTTGTGGCAGTGTATCCAGCGATATCGACAAATAAAATGGTGAGATTTTCGGTACGCAACAGAGATCCCTGAGTTAATGCAGTTTCCGATTGCGGAAACAACCATTCTTAAATGGTATCAACAGCATAGGTTGGAACTTTAGGATTTGCCAAATTCTCTGATGAAGTAGTCAGTGGTTGTGAAAAATGGCGGATCTAGTGCAAGATCCGCCATCGAATTGCGGTGTGGATTTAGCCCAGCCAAGGCAGTTGTTGACGGCGATTTTGCTCAAATTCGGCGATTTGTGGATTCAGCGTTTCGCTGGCACCGATAAAATCTAAACCCGATAACAAACGTTGTTTAACGTCGGGATCAATCGAAAATCCGACTGCGCCATTGTTGCCCAGTAAGATTTCTTGGTTAGCAAGATCGATCTGCCACTGCTGCGGCCCCTGTTTACTGCGATTAAACAGCATTTCGATATTGGCACCACTCAGGCTAATCAGCAACATGCCGTTGTTCACGCTGTTATTAAAGAAAATATCGGCGAAGCTTTCGGCGATGATGACACCAAAGCCATATTGTTGAATGGCCCAAGGTGCATGTTCACGGCTAGAACCACAGCCGAAATTAGCTCGGGTCAGCAAAATCGATGCGCCGTTATATTGCGGGAAATTCAACACAAAATCAGGATTTGCTGAACCGTCCGCTTGGTAACGCCAGTCATAGAATAAAGCTTCGGCAAAGCCATCTCTGCTTACTGAAGTTAAAAACTGTTTTGGAATAATTTGGTCGGTATCGACGTTGTTTTTATCCAGCGGGCACACTAAGCCGCTTGCAAAAATTTGGCTCATGCTGAAGCTCCTTGCATATTCGACAGATCGACAAACTTACCGGCAATAGCGGCCGCTGCTGCCATCGCTGGGCTGACTAAATGGGTGCGACTGCCACGACCTTGCCGACCTTCAAAGTTGCGGTTCGAGGTTGAGGCACAACGCTCGCCAGCGCCAACTTGGTCATCATTCATGCCTAAGCACATCGAACAACCCGGTTCCCGCCACTCAAAACCAGCGGCTTTAAACACCTCAGCAAGACCTTCGGCTTCAGCTTGGCGTTTCACCATGCCAGAGCCTGGTACCACCAATGCTCTAACGCCAGCAGCGACTTTTTGGCTGCCAACGACAGCGGCAGCTGCGCGTAAATCTTCGATACGGCTATTAGTGCAAGAGCCGATAAATACCACATCGACTTTGGTGTCAGTGAGTTTTTGGCCTGCTGATAACCCCATGTATGCCAGCGCACGTCGCGCCGCATCAGCTTTGATAAGGTCAGTAAAATCATCTGGCGATGGAATAGGTTGGTCAATCGCAATCACTTGCTCTGGGTTAGTACCCCAGCTGATTTGTGGTTTGATGCGACTTCCGTCAATTAGTACCACTTTGTCAAACACGGCATCAGTATCTGAATACAAGCCTTGCCAGTAAGTAACTGCGGCATCCCAATGCTCGCTACTTGGTGCATAGGTTTTGCCTTGCAAATAGGCAAATGTGGTTGCATCCGGAGCTATTAAGCCGGCTTTTGCGCCCATTTCGATGCTCATGTTACATAAGGTCATGCGACCTTCCATCGACATTGCGCGAATAGCATCACCACAAAACTCGGCAACAAAACCATTACCGCCGGCAGTGCCTAATTGGCCGATCACCGCCAAAATCACATCTTTTGGCGTAACACCGTTAGCCAGCTTACCGTCAATTTGGATTTTCAGAGTTTTAGCCAGTTGCTGCGGCAATGTCTGCGTTGCTAACACATGTTCGACTTCTGAAGTGCCGATACCAAAGGCAATAGCACCAAAAGCGCCATGCGTTGAAGTATGCGAGTCACCACAGACAATAATCATTCCCGGCTGTGTCAGGCCAAGTTCTGGTCCAATAACGTGGACTATGCCTTGGTCTGGGTGATGCAGATCCAGCAGTTTGATCCCATGTTCGGCACAGTTCGCCGCCAAAGCTTCCAACTGCTTGCGAGAAGTTTCGCCAGCTGCTTCGTAACTGCGAATTTGCGTTGAAGTGTTATGGTCCATGGTGGCAAAAGTCAGGTCGGCGCGACGCACTGGGCGGCCTGCTTGCTTTAACCCAGCAAAAGCTTGCGGGCTGGTTACTTCGTGAATTAAGTGTCTATCAACGAACAATAAATCGGTGCTGCCATTTAAGGAACCAACGACATGACTCTGATAAATTTTCTGGTATAAGGTTTTTGCCATGATGATTTCCGCCATGTTCGTTTGGTTAAGCAGCTAAAATTGCCGCGACAACAGCATCGCCAATATCTGCAGTTTTATAGGTTGATGCGGCGTTGATGTCGCGTGTCACAATGCCATTTTGCAGGGTTTGTTCCACTGCTGCTTCAATGGCGCGTGCCGCATCTTCTTGACCACAACTAAACCGCAGCATCAGTGCCGCTGACAATATCTGTGCGACAGGGTTGGCGATGCCAAGACCTGCGATATCTGGCGCACTGCCGCCCGCGGGTTCATATAAACCGAAGTTTGAACCATTTAAGCTCGCCGATGGCAATAAGCCTAATGAGCCGGCGATTGCCGCTAGTTCGTCCGATAAAATATCGCCAAATAAGTTGTCGCATAACAACACATCAAAATGTTTTGGCGCGCGAATGAGTTGCATCGCCGCGTTGTCGATGTACATGTGTTCCAGTTCTACGGATGGGTATTCGCTGGCAATACGGGTAACTACTTCGCGCCACAGCACGCTGGTCGCAAGTACGTTGGCTTTATCAATTGAGGTAACTTTTTGCTGCCGTTTGCTCGCTGCGGCAAAGGCGACATGCGCAATTCGCTCGATTTCTGCCACGCTGTAAGTTTGGGTATCAAAAGCTGCCGTATCGCTTCGACCTTTTTCGCCAAAATAAATACCACCAGTTAGCTCGCGCACGCACAGAATGTCCATGCCTTGGCTGCTGGTTCTTGGATGCAGTGGCGATAAATCGGCAAATGCAGGGTAGATTTTGCCAGGGCGTAAATTACAGAATAAATCGAAAGTTTTACGCAGTGGTAATAAGGAAGCGCGCTCTGGTTGTTGTGCTGGCGGCAGTGAGGTCCATTTTGGACCGCCGACCGAGCCAAATAAAATGGCGTCGCTTTGCTGGCACAAGGCCAGTGTGGCAGGCGGTAATGCTTCGCCATGCGCATCGATGGCTGCACCACCAACTAAAGCGTGTTCGGTGGTCAGGGCAAATCCGAATTTACTGGAGACTGCCGCTAATACTTTTAACGCCTCAGTCATCACTTCAGGGCCGATGCCGTCGCCGGCTAATACTGCAATTTTATAAGCGCTCATATTATTTCTCTGTCAATTCAGCATCTTGCTTACGGGCTTGTTTGACCGCATCGATGCGTTTACTACGTTCAATTAAATTCAATACATGGACATACGCCAACACTGAGGCGCGAACAATGTCTGTTGCTAAACCCGCTCCGTGGTAACGGCGGCCTTGGTATTCGACGATGATGTCAACTTGCCCCAACGCATTTTCGCCTTCGCCTTTGGCCTGTAGGTTGTAATCCACCATGTTGACATCAAGTTTGGTGATGCGATGTACCGCTTGAAAGGCGGCTTCCACTGGGCCGTTGCCAGTTGCGGCTTCGGTATAGACTTGATCTGCAGTCTTAATTCCCACTGTGGCACTGGCTACATGACCGGTGTGAGTGCTTGAGCTTAAAAACTCCAGTTGGTAGCTAGCGTCTTCGTCTTGCAGTGTTTGGAAAAACACCAAAGCTTCTAAGTCGTAGTCAAATACTCGACCTTTTTGGTCGGCTAAGGTTAAGAACGCTGTATAAATCTGTTCTAAATCATAATCTTCTTTGCTGTAACCCATTTCGCTTAAACGGTGGGCAATCACTGCTCGGCCAGAGCGTGAAGTCAGGTTTAATTCGTTTTGGCGAATACCGACTTGCTCAGGTGACATGATTTCATAAGTATTTTGTGCTTTTAACACGCCGTCTTGGTGGATGCCTGAGCTGTGCGCAAAGGCATTTTCGCCGACAATGGCTTTGTTCGGCTGAATTGGCATATGGCAAATTTGACTGACCAAGTGGCTTGAACGGTAGATTTCGGTGGATTTGATGTCGGTATAAAACGGTAATACATCGCTGCGGGTTTTGATAATCATCGCCACTTCTTCTAGTGAGCAGTTACCAGCACGCTCACCGATACCGTTGACGGTGCATTCAATTTGCCGAGCGCCGGCTTGAATGGCGCTGATGCTATTGGCGACCGCTAAGCCTAAATCGTTATGGCAGTGCACGCTTAAAATGGCTTGGTCGATATTTGGCACTTTTTGCCGTAAGCCGGTGATGATCTGCGCGAATTCGTTCGGAATGGTGTAACCCACGGTATCTGGGATGTTGATAGTTTTTGCACCGGCCTTGATGGCCGCTTCAACAATGCGACACAAATCGTCAATTGGTGTGCGGCCAGCATCTTCACAGGAGAACTCAACATCGTCGGTATATCTGCGCGCTAATTGAATGGCGGCAACCGCTTGGTCAGTGGCTTCAGCCAAGGTGCGGCGTAATTTATATTGCAAATGCAGCGGGGAGGTTGCAATGAAAGTATGAATGCGCCGACGTTCGGCATCTTTCAACGCTTGGCCACAGGCTTCAATATCTGCGGCAACAGCACGTGCCAAACCACAAATGATTGGGCCTTTGACACTTTGCGCAATGGCTTGCACTGAGGCGAAGTCACCAGGTGATGACACCGGGAAACCCACTTCCATGACATCGACATTCAGGCGCGCGATGGCATGCGCCAACTGGATTTTCTGCTTGTGGCTTAAACTCGCTCTTAATGCTTGTTCGCCATCACGCAAGGTGGTGTCAAAAATCCAAATTTTTTCCGAGTTGTTCATGTTGTCCTGTTCCTCTTTGCTGCAATTCTTGTTCAACCGTCAGACCTTGAGGTAACAAAAAACCCCGGCCTGTGGCACGGGGTTTCTGTTGGATCCGGTAACGTCTTATTACCAAAGCACAGCACCCCGTGGCCTGAGTAGGAGCACGAGGAGGTTGAGAATTGTGCGGTTGATATGACGTTGCATATTCATGGTTCGTTTTACAAACTCTGTTATTTATCTAAGTATTTGTTCGCGCCTAACTGCAATTCAGTTGCATTAGGCCTTCGTTTTGGTCGGCATTTTCTATTGTCGCGGTGCACCGGTCTTGCCGATATTTTCACCACCAAACGCTGACCTTTCTAGTAATATCACTTTGTATTTGGAAATGCAACAGTATAGATGGCTAAAACTTTTATTCAGTGAACAAGCTATAAACTGAGTTTACTGACCCCAAAACATATTCGGCGCAGCAAAATATCGTTGATTATCTGTACGATAGAGTCGCATTTGGTTGAAATATGAACACTTGCACACTTAATTCGACAAAACACATGACAAATTCACTGCAATCAGCTTAAAATGCTCGCCGTTCTGCTTAGTGCTCCTGCACACACAACTCTGCCCGGGTGGTGAAATCGGTAGACACAAGGGATTTAAAATCCCTCGACCACAAGTCGTGCCGGTTCGAGTCCGGCCCCGGGCACCATTTCAAAGCAAGTTTCCCGAACTTTATTCTCAGTAAGCATCAAATCTAAATTAGCTATTGATCGCGGATAACGCGCCTGACTGCTATAACTAAAACCAGTTATTTGCAGTGAGAATTCGATATGCCTTTTTATTCAGCTGATTTTATTAAAGAAATGCCTAAGTCAGACTTGCACCTGCATTTAGATGGCAGTCTGCGGCTTGATTCTCTGATTGATATGGCCGCTCGCAGTAAACTGGTGCTGCCGTCGAATAGTGTTGCCGGCCTCAAAGAATTGGTTTTCAAAGATCATTACCAGAATCTCGGTGAATACCTACATTGCTTCCAGTACACCTGCGGTGTGCTGCGGGATATGGAAAACCTCGAACAAGCGGCCTACGAGCTGGCAATCGATAATCAATTGGAAGGCGTAAATTACATCGAAGTGCGGTTTGCGCCGCAATTGCTGATGGATTTGCCTTCAGGCATTGATTTCGACCGTGTCATGCACACAGTGAATAATGGCCTTAAGCGTGCACAGCAAGAATACAACCAATCAGCTTTAGTCCAGCAGGGCGAGCGTCCGCCTTTTGCATACGGCATTATTAACTGCGCAATGCGGATGTTTAACGGTAAAGGCTTTTCGCCTTATTACACCAATTTATTCCAATTGATGCGCGACTTTGAGCCGATGCAAGTGATCCGCTTAGCCGCGATGGAGTTGGTGCGAGCGAGCGTTCGACTGCGCGATGAAGAAGGTGTACCGATTGTCGCTTTGGATTTAGCAGGCCAAGAATCTGGTTACCCTGCGCATAATTTCAAAGAAGTGTATGAATATGCCCATCAGCACTTTTTGCTGAAAACTTTGCATGCCGGTGAAGCTTATGGCGCTGAGAGTGTGTTTGAAGCCATCACCGAATGCTACGCAGATCGGATTGGCCACGGTTACTCGATGTTTATTCCGGAGATGATCCGCGATAGCCAAATTGTCGATAAAGAACGTTATATCCGTGAGTTAGCCTCTTATATTGCCGACAAGCGTATTGCAATCGAAGTGTGCTTAACCTCCAACCTTCAAACCAATCCGGCCATTACCGATATTAAGCAGCATAAGTTCCGCGATATGTTGGAAAACCGCATGGCAACGGTGATTTGTACGGATAATCGCTTGGTTTCAAATACTACTGTTAGTCGCGAGTACCAGCTTGCGGTTGATAATTTTGATATTCCGCTCAAACGCTTAAAAGACATTGTTGCTTATGGCTTTAAGAAGAGTTTTTTCCCAGGCAGTTACGTAGAGAAACGCGAATATGCCAAACAATGCCTCGAGTACTTTGACAAAGTCGCGCGAAAATACGGTTTTATCTATTAATAGTTTTTCTCGAAGAAGGTGTCGAAGCAGAGTCTTGTTTCGATGCCTGACTCCACTAGTTTCTTCTGCTCTACATCCGTAACTTCAACAAATTGTATACCCCAATCCCCACCTTGTTCTGTTTGCTGCAATTTAACCTTGATTTCGTCTCTTTTTTGGTTGTTTCAACCTTTTGAAAATTAAGACAATTATTAAAGTTCCTGATGTTTTTCAAAATGTGTCGCAAAAAAGATACAGGCTAAGTTGTTGATTTTAAATGGCATTTATTTTGATGGGTATTTGCTGTTGCTAATTGGAGACACCTCAGCTGGGGTGTTTTGCTGAAAGCACCACAACCTATCGTGCATATTATTGTAATTAGTTGATATATAACGAATTTAAATTATTTTAAAATGTTGGCATAGCTTCTGCATTACTAGGTTGTGCAGGTAAATAACGAAAGTGATACAAGCAAGTTCCACTTCCGTTTTTTACCTGGTGAACAAACCCAGAGCAGTAAACAAATTAAAGTCCAGCGCAAGGCGATGGCAAAGTAACTAGAGGTGAACCATGGACACATTTTTAATCGCAGCAGCAGTATTTTTCGCAGTTAACGCAGTTGTTTTCGTAACTTACCTGCGCAAAATTGATGTGAATGGTGATGCAGTTCGTAAATTAGAACGTGCTCAATTCACTGACGCTTACAACCGTCAAGCTGCGAAAGTTCGTAAAGCTCGTTCAGCTGGTGCAACAGCTCGCGCATAAGCTGCAATAAATTCGAAGAAGCCGGTGCTTACACCGGCTTTTTTTATGGTTGTTTTTCAAGTGTTTGCTCAGGCCGCGCTTGCCGATACGGCTTTAACTTGCGACATTGCGCGAAAATCTCAAATCTCAAATCTCAAATCTCAAATCTCAAATCTCAAATCTCAAATCTCAAACCTCAGGCATCAAATGCATGGTCCATGGAATAAATATTGACTAGTGCGCGACAAACCGCGCTGACAATTTGGGCATCGGCGATAAATCCGTTATCATAGAATTTTTCGCTAAGGAGCTGAGTTATCAATGGATACTAAGCCGTTTCTTCGAAGTCCAATTCAGCCGGCCTCGCTTCGACAATTTATCCTATTTAGCTTTTTCCTTGCGCTGATCCCGCTGGCGGTGCTGTTATGGCAAAGCCATAGTGCCTTATCGCAAGTGAGTCAGTTTGCGGTGGCGGAGGCAGAGAGCTCTGTTGGTAGTGTGAAGCTTGCCGAGAACATGCAAAACGTCGTGGTCGATATTGAACGGGCCGTCCGGCAATTTAGTATTCTGCGCACCGATTCTTTAAGTAAATTGGCCGGCACCCATTTGCGCAACTATCAAGAGATGCTGCGAGTGGTCTGCAGCGACCTTGATGCGCGACTGTTATGCGACAGCCAGCAGCAACAAATTGCGGTGTTATTGCAGATTTATCAGCAAAGCACGAACGAAGAACTAACGCCGCTGTTGGTGAGCATTCGTCAGCAGCAACAACAATTAACCGAGCAAATTTGGCTGTTATTGGAACAGCGTCTGCAGACCCAGCAAAACTTCGTGGTGGATGCCCAAAGTAAGTTGGCTTGGCAAAGTGTCGCCTTGGTTGTCCTCACCATGTTATTGGTCATATGGGCATCGGCGCGTATCGCATCGCCAATCAAACAGTTAGATACGATGATCCGCTCGATAGGCCAAGCCAGTCATCATTTCCCGCATGATAAAGTCGCAGGTCCGCGTGAATTGACCGAACTTGGTGAACAGCTGCGTTGGTTAGCCTCGCGTTTGCAGCAGTTAGAAGCGCTGCGACTGATTTTATTACGTCATGCTTCTCATGAACTAAAAACGCCTTTATCGAGTATTCGTGAAGGCTGTGCTTTATTGGAAGAGCAACTCGTCGGGCCGCTGAATGCGCCGCAAATGGAAGTGGTGACGCTGCTAAGTGGTAGCGCAGATCGGTTAAGTCAGCTGACAGAGCAGTTGCTCGACTACAACCGTTTACTACAACAAGCGAAACCGGAATTTGCGTGGCACGACAGCACACAATTACTGGAAAACTGCTTTAGTGACCATGCGTTGTCGTTGCAACAGCGGCAGCAGTTTATTCAGTTGGATTGTCAGTTGCCGAATATTTATACCGACGCCATGTTATTCCGGCGCATTTTGGACAACTTAATCAACAATGCGCAGGCATATGGCGGGCAGGGTAGTCCAGTTTGGGTTATATTGCGGCAACATGAAAAGTTTATGCTGTTGGATGTAGCGAACAATGGCACGCCAATTCCTGCGGAATTACGAGCAAAATTATTCGAACCATTCCAACGCGGCAAATCACCGCGCTTTGACTCAGTGCAAGGCTCAGGACTTGGTTTATCAATAGTCGCGGATTGTGCCCGTTTGTTGGGTGGTTTAGCGGAAATAGTAGATGTGAGTTATGCGGATGTTTGTATTCGCATCCGGTTACCCATCGTCGAGGAACAACTATGAAATTTTGGACCCTAATTTGTGGTTCTCTAGTATTGGCTGGTTGTCAGGGCATTCCGGCACCTTTGCCAGTATTGTCAAAACCAAAACCAGAACCGGAAAAAGTTGTCGAAGTGCCGCTGCGCATTCCAGAGCCAGTAGCTCCGCAACTGGCTATCGCTGATGACACCGGGACTTTAAGCGCTTGGCAAAATTTTCGAGCTGAACTGCTGCAAATGAATGGAAGTCAGCGGGATACGTTAAGCAAAACCTTACCAAATACTGCTGTTGGCGCCTTGCAACAGTTGCTGCTGAAACTGCATCCAGAAACCAGTTATGCCGTGCGATTTAAAGCACAAATGCAACTTGGTGAGCAGTTAACGAAATTGCCTGCTGGTTTAGCGGCGTTATTGCGCTGGGATCATGCTTACAACCAAAAATTGCTGGAGTCGGAATCTGCGGTGAAAGCCTTGGGGCGCTTGAACGGTCAACAGCAAGACAATTTAGATAAACTGCAAAAGCAAAATGCTGATTTACTTAAAAAAATCGATGCGTTAACCCAAATTGAAGCGAAGTTAAATTCAGCTGGCGGGGGCTAATATGAGCGGTCCAAATGCTCGGTTATTATTAGTCGATGACGATCCAAGCCTGTTGCGTTTGATGACTTTGCGTCTAGAAGGCGAAGGTTATCAGGTGACTTCCGCCGATTGCGCCGAAACGGCGTTGGTGCTTTTGGCAAAACAACCGGTTGATGTGGTGCTAAGCGATTTGCGCATGCCGGGTTTAGACGGTATGGCGCTATTTGATGAAATTGCCAAACGTAACCCTGGCTTACCTGTGGTGCTGATGACCGCACATGGCTCTATTCCAGAAGCTGTGGCGGCAACGCAACGTGGGGTTTTTGGCTTTTTAACCAAACCACTGAATAACGTTGAGCTTCGCGACATTTTGCAAAAGGCGGTGCATCAATCCCACGTGCCAAGCAAAGATGAATGGCGCAAAGAAATTGTCACCCGCAGCAAAGTGATGGAGTCGGTGCTAGAGCAAGCTTACCGCGTTGCTCAGCGTGATGTCAGTGTGTTAATCACTGGCGCCAGCGGTACCGGTAAAGAGTTGCTCGCTAAAGCCATTCACCAAGCGAGCCCACGCGCACGCCGCGCTTTTGTCGCGATTAACTGCGGTGCTTTGCCTGAGCATTTATTAGAATCCGAGCTGTTTGGCCACGCCAAAGGCGCCTTTACTGGTGCAGTCACTGAACACAATGGTCTGTTTCGTGAAGCTGATGGCGGCACTTTATTCCTTGATGAAATTGGTGATATGCCACTGCCGCTGCAAGTGAAGTTGCTGCGTGCGTTGCAAGAGCGGCAAATTCGGCCGGTCGGTAGCGCGAAATCTATTCCGATTGATGTGCGTGTTATTTCCGCCACCCATCGCGATTTAAAACAAGCTATGCAAGAGCAAAGCTTCCGCGAAGATTTGTACTATCGCTTGAACGTAGTGAATTTGCAGCTGCCAAGCCTACGCGAGCGCGCCGAAGACATTCCTTTATTGGCGCGCCATGTGTTGCAACAAAGTGGCGAGCGTCATCATGTGCAAGTGAATCGGTTCTCTGAAGATGCGATGCAGGCGTTAGTCACGGCGCAGTGGCCGGGTAACGTCCGGCAATTAGTTAACGTGGTAGAGCAATGTGTTGCACTGACGAATAGCCCAGTAATCAGCCTCGCTTTAGTGGAACAAGCGGTTGCGCAAAACCGCAGTTTTTGGCCCACCCTGAGCGAAGCGCGTGATCAGTTTGAGCGGCAATATTTGGTGCGTGTGCTGAAAATGGCCGAAGGCAACGTCACCCGCGCGGCGGAGCTTGCCGGTCGTAACCGCACTGACTTTCATAAACTGCTGAAAAAGCACGAGCTCAGTGCATCGCAAGTGTCTGAACAAGCAGATGAATTAGAATAACTAGGATTTATAAAAGCCAATGAACGAAAATTTCGATGTCGAACCGCAGGTGCTGAAAGCGAAAATTACCGCAGAAACTGCCCGTATTCAGTGGGCAGAACTTGCCAAATTTTATGCGGCAGGCCAGCTACTGACAGTGTCTGGCGAACTCGATTTAATTGATGTGGCGTTTGCTTTAGCCACTGACCAAAAAGCGCAATTTGCTGATTGGTTGGCCGGCAGTCTTGTGCATCGCGTCAGTGATGATGAAGCTATGTATTGGCACGAGCAACAACGCGAGTTATGGGCAGTGGTGATTTCGCCATGGATTTTGGTACAAGATAAACTACCGCAATAAAGTCCAAGCCAGAATTATTGCGCTGCAAACCCTCTTCACTATTTCGCAGTATCGAATGGTGTGCACAATCGAGTGGCGCGAAAATTCGAATGGCGCGCAAAATTATCGCATCAGTAGATGCAATTTCCCGCATAAAAAAAGGGGGGAGTAACAGGCTCCCCCGACAAGCGGCAGAAACGCAAAGTACCAATTTACCGTGGAGCAGATCCCTCTGAAGCCGTGCAAGTAAGGCTGTCGTCCTGACGAAAATAACTATAACTCAGCCAAAAACTAATTGCAAATAATTCTCATTTAGATAAAAATCATCCCATGTTAGCTGATGAAGTGAGTCGAGCAGGCAGGCCGATACACTGAGTTCACAGGGAGTGCGGCAGGATGATTTGGCAATTGATATTCTTTCTCGGTGTGCCGTTGGTCGTGGCGTTATTGGTCGAGCTGGCGCTACGGGGGAGTGAACTTAGCAATAGGCTCTGAGCTCTACAGAGCAAGCGAGCTTTGTAGTTTGTAAGCAACAAGCACGACTAGATTTGACGTGTCTAGATAGTCCAAAACTCTATTCCCATCACTGCCTGATCATATTTTTCGTAAATTTGCATTGGTAACCTTGCAAGCGTTGTTGGATATGGCATTTTGTTAAACTTTAAACCAGCAGGCTGTGGGTCAAATTTAGACCGGTCAATTGCAACATAGTCCAAGCCTTTGCAGCGATTTCAGCATATTCAGACAATGCAGCCGAGCCTTTGTCGAAAAACATCAACTTAAACTAAGTAAAACAACAGATCATGAGTTATTTAAAACACGACTTCGAAGATGAATTAGCTGAAGCTTTGGCACAAGCTAGAGAGCAGAACAAACAAGTGCTGATTGAGTTTGGCGGAGATTGGTGCATCTGGTCGAAGCGGATGGAACGGGTACTAGCAAAGTCGGACATGGACAGATTAATTACTGACAATTTCTTATTTTTACGTTGCTATATGGGTTATGACGGCGAGCATTATTTTCCGTTTGATAGGATAGATGTACCAAATCTCAAGTCGGTACCATACTTCATTTTACTCAACACCGATTGTGAAGTAGTTGCGTCTAGCAGTACGGAACAATTTGAATTTTGGCGATTTTACCGCAAAGGCAAGCTCAAAAAGTTCCTGCAACGTTGGGCTGCCAGGAACTACGCAGTTGCGTAGTTCCGTTCAATACAGCACCAACCGAAATATTCGTTGCATTTATCTTTCACTTAGTTAGAATATCTTTCGAAACGAAAGTTAGTCGGTAAAACGAAGACTAATCACCGCAACTGTAATCTTGCTGAGCGTGCAACGGATGAATAAACGCAATACCCAACAACGACGTCGCGCCATTTTGGATTTACTAGAAATCCAAGGTGAGGTCAGTGTTGATGAGCTCGCCGCGCAGTTTAGTACCTCAGAAGTCACCATCCGCAAAGATTTAACTGCCTTAGAAGACAATGGTTTATTGTTACGTCGTTACGGCGGGGCTGTGCAGTTGCCACACGAATTCATGGCAGAACCTGTCCTTGAGAAAATCTCCGAGCGCAAACAAGCACTGGCCAAAGCCGCTGCGAGCTTAATTCGTGATCATTATCGCATTATCATCGACAGTGGCAGCACTACTGCCGCATTATTGCCAGAGCTTTCGGCGAAACAAGGTTTGGTGGTGATGACCAACTCGTTATTTATCGCCAATAGCTTACGAGAATTAGAACATGAGCCCAAATTGCTGATGACCGGCGGCAGTTGGGACGCGCAGTCAGAGTCATTTCAAGGACAACTGGCAGAACAGGTGCTCCGCGCCTATGATTTTGATCAGCTGTTTATTGGTGCCGATGGCATTGATTTGCAACGCGGCACTACTACGTTTAACGAGCTAACGAGCCTCAGCAGGGTGATGGCAGAAGTAGCGCGTGAAGTCGTGGTGATGGTCGAATCCGATAAAATTGGTCGCAAAATTCATAATTTAGAACTGCCGTGGACGTCGATTAAAATCCTGGTGACAGACGATAAGTTACCCGACACGGCAAAAAGGCAAATAGAACAGCAGGGCGTGCGAGTGATCTGCGTCCCTGTACAACTTCATACGGAAACTCCGGAGTAAATATGTGTGGAATAGTTGGCGCAGTTGCGCAACGTGATGTGGTCGAAATTTTGGTTGAAGGTCTGCGCCGCTTAGAATACCGCGGTTATGACTCAGCCGGTGTTGCCGTGGTGAGCCCAACTGGCGAACTGCAACGCATCCGTCGTCTGGGTAAAGTGAAAGAGCTGGCGGACGCAGTGAAGTTAACGCCAACTCCAGGCGGCACTGGTATCGCACACACGCGCTGGGCAACTCACGGCGAGCCATCTGAGCGTAACGCGCATCCGCACGTTTCTGACAAAATCTCTGTGGTGCATAACGGTATCATCGAAAACCACGGCCCACTGCGCACTGCATTAAAAGCTAAAGGTTATGTGTTTAATTCAGACACTGACACTGAAGTTATCGCGCATTTAGTGGAAGAAGAGTTAAAAACTGCCGAGTCATTGTTAGTGGCAGTGCAACGTGCCGTGAAACAATTTAACGGCGCTTATGGCACTGTGTTAATGGACAAAACCGACCCAAGCCGTTTAGTTGTTGCGCGCTCTGGTAGCCCATTAGTCATTGGTTTAGGCATTGGCGAAAACTTCATTGCGTCTGACCAATTAGCGCTGTTGCCAGTGACTCGTCGTTTCATGTTCTTAGAAGAAGGCGATGTTGCCGAAATCACTCGCACTAGCGTGAAGATTTTTGACAAACAAGGCAACCCAGTTGAGCGCGTGGCTCATGAGTCAAACGTGAGCTATGACGCTGGCGATAAAGGCCAATACCGTCACTTCATGTTAAAAGAAATTTATGAACAACCATTTGCTATCAACAACACCTTAGAAGGCCGTTTAAGTGCCGAATCGGTGATGGATGAGACTTTTGGTAATGGCGCTGCAGAATTATTCAAGAAAGTGAAGCACGTGCAAATCGTCGCTTGTGGTACTTCTTACCACTCAGGCATGGTTGCGCGTTATTGGTTAGAGTCGTTAGGCGGCATTTCTTGTAACGTTGAAATCGCTTCTGAATTCCGTTACCGCAAATCTTTTGTGCAGCCAAACAGCCTGTTAGTCAGCATTTCACAATCTGGTGAAACGGCAGATACCTTAGCGGCGCTGCGCCTGGCGAAAGAAGCCGGTTATGTGGGTAGCTTAACTATTTGTAACGTGGCTGGTTCATCATTAGTGCGTGAATCAGACTTAGCCTTTATGACGCGCGCTGGCGCTGAAATTGGCGTGGCATCAACCAAAGCTTTCACCACGCAATTGGTTGGTTTAGCAATGTTGACGCTGGCAATTGGTAAATACAATGGCCTGACTGCAGCACAGCAAAAAGACATGGTTGAAGCGTTAAGATCACTGCCAGCCAAACTGGAAGAGACGCTGAAACTGGCTGCTAGCATCGAAACATTGGCGGAAGAGTTTGCCGACAAACACCATTCATTGTTCTTGGGTCGTGGCGATCAATACCCAATCGCGATGGAAGGTGCACTGAAGTTAAAAGAAATTTCTTACATCCACGCTGAAGCTTATGCCGCAGGCGAGCTGAAACATGGTCCATTAGCGTTAATTGATGCGCAAATGCCAATCATCGTGGTGGCACCAAACAACGAACTGTTGGAAAAGCTGCAATCAAACGTGGAAGAAGTGCGCGCACGCGGCGGTATTCTGTATGTGTTCGCTGATGTCGATTCACACTTCAAATCTGATGCCACGCAACGCGTTGTGAACGTGCCACACGTCCACCCGCTAATTGCACCAATCATCTACACCATTCCGCTGCAGTTACTGAGCTACTACGTCGCTATCATCAAAGGCACTGACGTTGACCAGCCACGTAACTTAGCAAAATCGGTTACTGTAGAGTAAGTTATTGGTTTTATTGGGTAAAAATTCAAAGGCGCCTATTGGCGCCTTTTTTGTATGTTGGAAGTTAGCTTTGAAGCTAGATGGCAGTGTGAATTTGCCTGCAGTCCGTTTGGCAAAATTTCCTTGAGCTTTTAACTGTGGTATAAAAAACATTCATTGAATAGGTTTAAAAGTGTATGCCCGTGATTAATGTAAAAATCACTATAAGTGACCAGTGACCATCCGCTGCAATCCTTGCTTACCACAAATTTCACCCATATATGCCTGCAATTAGCAGTGGTAAGTCAATCGCTAGAATGAGAGAAAACCGGAAATGGCGGTCGGCCTTCAATATTGTTTTTCTTGCAATGGTTCAAAAAAACAGCAGAGCAAATTGCATGGTTATTTTTACTTTGGTTGAATTTTGGTGGATAGAAGGAGCTTGAAAATTAAACTTTTTGATGACGATGAAGTAACAGATAAAGCTTATATAAATATCAAGAATGGTCTTTACTGGCTTTCCCCACCAGATTTAGCCAGAACACATGTCGAAGAATTGTATAGTGAAACTAAGCATCTTCTAGATAAGAAATTCCATAAGCAGCTTAAATATGATTTTTATGCTTGCTATGCGGAAATGTATTTTGCGGCTGCACTTCAAAGCAGGTGCGGTTATCACCTTACCCATCCTTCCGACAAAGGTTTAGATTTTTATATCCCTGAACTAAATTGTTGGGTTGAAGTTGTCAACGCCACCGACGGAGATCCTGGTAAATTTGACTCCATACCTCCAATCGTTTTCGAGCAATACTCGGGATATCCTGAGGATAAAGTGATATTAAGACTCGCAAACGCAATCAGTGTAAAGTTCAAAAAAATTAGGTCTGATTTGGAAAGACATTTGTTAAAACCAGATCAGCCTATCGTACTTTGTTTAAGTGGTGGTGGTCTTTCAGAAAGAATACCCATGTATCCTGAAGGAGGGTTTCCTCAAATAGTGAAAGCGCTACTGCCTGTTGGCGATCTAAAACTCTGGCTGGCCAGAGATAGTCGACAAGTTGTATCCAAGGAATTCGTTTATAAAGGGCACGTGCACAAATCAAACGGTTCAGCCGTCAGCACAGAATGCTTTTTGGATGAAGCAAACCGTTACATAAGCGCGGTGATCTTTTCATATGCCAACCCGGGTATGCCAGTCGAGAGATCTCAAAGAGGCTGCGACTTTTATACAGTGCATAATCCCTTAGCTGCAAATCCCTTACCGAATGGATTTATAACTTGTGGTCTTGAATATACCGTTATACTAAATGAAGAATTGGTGATTATTAATCCACCCATATCTCATGAAAGGAATGACGCTTAAATCATACTGGTAAATTACTACTAATTCTGGACAACCAGCCTTTAGAAAGTAACCATACAAAGCCAAAAATCACTTAACCCCTTAACCAATCCCGATTGAAGGAACAAGCGGATGACTCTTTTTGCCTTTTTGGCGCTTGCCCTAGCGATTTGTAGCCTTGGATTCGTGTTAAGAATCGAGCCGCGTCAAAGTCATACTGACGCTAACAGTAACCACTTGGTTGACTCCAGCTTGACGGCAATAAGCTTGGCCACAACAAGCTTGGCTGCAATAAACTTCACAGTGCCACTTCGTCTGCCAATCTTCTCGTTAGTGTTTGCAGCCCTTGCGTTGGTAATGGCGCTTTTTGCGTCGTTGCTGACTGCTGGTGCCGCGCTTTGGTGTGTTTTATTGCTGTTGCTGGCGCTGTGGCTAAATACTTCGCAATCTTCTGCGATTGTCCGCAGTGTGGGTTTTATCTTGTTTGCGCTGTTGGCACTTGCTGGGGCGCTGCATTTGATCCCAGGTTTTGCCAACCCGCTGTTGGTTGATGCGCAGTTGCTTACTCCCGATGCGATTGCCTATACCTTGTACGCCAATTTTGATAAAGGCTGGGCAGGGTACTGTTTGCTATTGGCGATTTGGCCAAACCAAAACCAGCACCAAAATCAGCACGAAAACCAAATTGCTGGACCCATACAAATAGCTAGACAGACACACTCGCAACATTTAGCCAGTCTGTATTGGCGTGGCTTTTGGCCGGTGTGGCCTTGGACCGTGCTCGCTGCGTTGGGTTTGGCGCTCTGCTTACACCTTTTGCAATTCGTGCCGAAATGGCCAGATTTTGCGCTGCAATTTATTTTTTGTAATTTGCTACTGACCTGCGTTGCCGAGGAAGCATTCTTTCGCGGTTTGTTGCAACGCCCACTGTATCAATGGCTTAGTCAGCGCGGGTTTAGCGACAATCAGGCCGCTTGGTGCGCTATTGTTGTTGTCAGCATTATATTTGGACTCGCGCATTTGGCTGGCGGCTTTGCTTATGCGCTAGTGGCCACAGTTGCAAGTATTGGCTATGGCTGGGCTTACCATCGCAGTGGGCGGATTGAAGTTGCGATTGTGGCGCACGCAGCGCTGAATGTCGTGCATCTAACCTTGTTTACTTATCCGATGCTGGGCTAGCTTACAAGCGGTGTCACTGAGCTAAAGCAGAGTTGTACCAGTGAGTGATCATTTGTCGCAAGTGCGCTGGACACAAGAGTGGTTTTCATCAATAAAAAGTCCAGTGTTGCTGTGATCAGCACACTGGACTTTCATTCAACGCAACTTCGCAAACACCCTAATGTCTAAATAGTTCCGCCGTTTGCCGCAGTTGACCAGCAAGATCGGTCAATGAACCGCTGGTCGCAGCCACATCTAGGTTGGCTGTTGATACTGAATTGCCATGCTGTTCGAGCGCCAAAATTTCATGGCGTAGCTGCTGTGCGGTTTGCTGCGAATGATTGGCTAAATCTGCAGCCTGCTGGCTGACTTTTGCTAAGTCTAAAATCACACTGCGACCGCCTTCGAGGGTTTGCACCAATTGACTCGCGAGTTCCACCGATTTTTGCGCGGTTTCGCGGTTTAAGTGCATGTTTGCGACAGCGCCTTGGATGGAATTAACGATATTCGCCAGCATGGTGTTAATTTCTACCGTTGATTGTTGCGTACGCACTGCCAAGGTGCGGACTTCGTCGGCAACCACGGCAAAGCCGCGGCCTGATTCACCGGCACGCGCCGCTTCAATCGCGGCATTCAGTGCTAATAAGTTGGTTTGTGAAGCAATTTCGGCGATGGTGTTGACCACGCCAGAGACTTGATCGCCGGTTGCCTGCAGTGTCAGCAGCATATTGGAGGTTGTCTCCATGTCGTTCGATAATTGGCTGATGCTGGCGGAAGTGCTCAGCACTGCCGATTGGCTTTGCGACATTGATTCTGCGCCAGCTTGGGCAGCACCTGCAGCATGACTAGAGCGACTGACACTTTCTTCCATTTGCTGCTCAAGTTGCGACATGCTTTGCACCAGCACGCCCAACTTTTGTTGCAACAGATCGATGGAATTGGAGGATTGTCGTGAGCTACCTGCTAAAGTGCCGACCGCCCCGTGAATGCCTGAAATGGCTTGATGCATTTCAATAATACCATCGCGAAATACACTCAGTAGGTGATTGACACTGCCAGCGACATTATTGATTTCAAAAACATTATTAGTCTCCAAAACCTTAGTTAAATCCCGTGCGCTAGCAATCTGACCAAGCGAACCGGATAAGCGGACAATAGGCTGTGCGATTTGCTGTTGCGCTCGCATCGAGAAGGCAACAGCAACAACCAAAATCAGCACCAATAAACTAATGACGGTGGAGGTGCTATTCGATAGTGCATTATTAATCAGTCCGGTATTGGTTTTGGCTTCTTGAGTGATCCGAGAGGACAGCCCCTCGACCGCTTTATTAAACACACCAGCTTGTTGGTTGATGGCTGCCAATTGCTGCCGCGCCGCATCCCAGTCAACTGAAGCTGCTTGCATTAAACTATTGAGTTCTGAGAGCTTTTGCCCTAATGCTCGATATTCTGACTTCACGCTATCACTTTGAAATTTCGCCAAAGCCAACTGCTGTTTATCAACTTCAGCGTCGATGTTCGCTTGCACTGCGGAAAACTGCTGGGGAGTGATGGTGGTGCCATACAGCTCGTAGCCAGTAAGCACCAGCTGTTTTGCTGAACTTTGCAGAGAGTTGACCGTTTGCATCGCCGGTAACGACTGTTCGACAAAGCTATTTACTTCGAGCGTGACTTTGTTATTGCTCTTCACCAGAAACACGGCGGCGATGATGGTTGCCATCAGGATGGCGGCATAACCGATAAAGATCTTACTTTTGATAGAACCTGTATTCATCTGCTAGCCCTTTCTGTCATGTGCACTCAACTGACTATAGACCAGGAATGTCTGTTTATTCTTTCACCATCTGATAGAAATAAATAATTCACGGATTTAGCAATTTTTATGAAATGAAAACGCGCATGCGTTGGTCTTGTCGCTTGAGATGTTATGGCGACGCTCAAGGTCAGCGTAATTGTTGCGTCTATCGTGAAGTCAACAAGCGCAGCACACCTCATCACTAAAATGAGCGTGGGCGGCAGAAACTTAATTTAATTATGACGAGGCAACCGATTTAGCTCGGGGCTTCGGAGGCAAACCATGCGTTATTTTATCGTTGCATTAATGATGTTGCTGTCTTCATCGATGGCTCAAGCAAAAACACCGTTCACCCCAGAAGCGTTTCAGCAAGCGCAGGCTAATAATGAGTTGGTGCTGATTGATGTGTACGCTAGTTGGTGTCCAACCTGTAAGCGCCAATCCATGGTATTGGCGGATTATTTTAAACAACACCCAACAAGTAAAATTAAGGTGTTGGTGCTGGATTTTGATGAGCAAAAACAATGGGTGACTCATTTCAAAGCGCCGCGGCAATCAACGCTGATATTGTTTAAAGGCAAGCAACAATTATGGATGAGCGTTGCTGAAACCAACGCAGAGAAAATCACAACAGCGTTAGCGCAAGCGGAAGCGCCATAACATGGAATGGTCAGCAATTCCGCTCGCTTTCATCGCTGGCGTTTTAAGTTTAATTTCACCTTGTGTATTACCCATGCTGCCAGCCATTACGGCATCGGCGATGCAAGCGTCACGCGCAGGGCTTTGGGCTTTGACGCTTGGGATCATGTTCGCATTTGCCAGCGCGGGAACTGTTCTCACTTTTGTGCTGTTAAATTTAGGACTGTCTCCAGATATCTTGCGGCAGTTTTCCATCGTCATTTTGTTGCTGATGGCGGCGGTGTTGCTGATACCGGCACTCAACGATCGACTGGCTTGGATATTATCGCGATTGACCAGTCATTTTGCTCAATCGCCAATCGAAGGGACCTCGGTGGCGACGCAAGCGGTCATCGGGTTGTCGTTGGGATTAGTCTGGTTACCTTGTGTTGGACCAACCCTTGGTACTGCCATTGCGCTAGCGTCTACTGGTCAACATATGGGCATGGCGTTTTTGGTGATGCTCAGTTTTGGCGCAGGAACCGCATTGCCGTTAGTTTGGATTGGCTACCATTCTGGGGTGAAGCTGGCAACACTGCGAACCTCGGCCGTGCTCGGTAAAAAGTTGCTTGGGGTGACATTACTGGTGCTTGGGTTATTGCTGTTAAGTGGTTACGACCGAGTATTAGAAGCTTGGGCTCTTGAGTTCCTGCCGGATTGGGTGACTTCGATTTAGGCGTGATCAGTCAGTTATTGTCGTTGAGTTGTTTGTCGATTAGTTGCAGCGGACTGATGACAAGGTTTCACAAGGGTTGAGTCGCCAACTAGCAGCGACTCAACGCTGTTGCACCGCTACTCGAGAACAGTTACTCGATAAACACTGATTCCGGTTCAAATTGATAAAGCGTCACGGCAGTGGTGACCGTTGCCGGGTCAAACGCTTCGCCTTGTTCTTCCGCGCGATGTTTCAAGTAAGTTTTGGTTTGTTCCAAGCTCATTGGTTTTGCTTTCAGTGAGCCATGGGCATAGGCATTTTTACCTTTGGCGCTCACCGGAAACACCATGTCACCGTCTTTCACTTTCAGCCGAAAAGTTGGCTGATTGGCGGCGGTTTCAAATTGCATCCAACAGCCTTTTTTCTGGCAAACCGCATCAATTTTGCCTTGTACTGTGAAAGGCTTCGCTAAAAATTCCGTCGGTTTGGCCAGCACTTGTTGCACAGTGACGCTGTTGCTCGCGTCAAACTTCGGGCCGAAATTTTGCCCGGCAACACTGGATAAACTGAGGCCGCTTAGCGAAAGTGCAAGGACGAAAATAGCGATTTTTTTCAGATTAAGAGTGGTCATGGCGACACCTGTAAGGACACGATTATCTCTATCCTCAGTAATTTAGTAGAGCTTGTCAACGCGCTTGCTCCTTATTGCGGCAGGCTGTCGTGCTTTTCTCGAACTCTTGCTATTCGTTGCCCATTACCGGAACAGTTTTTGCGACAGTTTCCTAGAGATACTTGGAAGCAGAAATAGAACTTTCAATAACTTTCCATTAATATTCGGACAGAACTTGCTGAACCAAATGCTGATTGCGATAAGGAGATCCCGTGCTGAAATGGATAAGTAAAATTTTTGGTGGACGCAATCTACCAGCGGATGTACCACAAGAGTGGGCTGAGCATTTAGAAAAACTGTTCAAATCAGTCGATTCGCTGCCTAACGTCCGCTCAGGGATGGCAAACGACATGTTTAATTATGTGGTCAATGGCGACTCGCTCGCGGTGCTGCATGAGGTTGGTCAATACAAGGAAATTGCCGAGCATCTATGTTTGTCTGGCTACTCAAGCAGAGACTGGTTTCCACTTTTAATAAAATTCTCTGCTGCATTTAGTGCTGTGCCCACCGCTATGGCTTTGCGCTATGCGTTATTGCTTGAAGCCTGTATTCGTAGCAGTTCTCACTACAACTATTTGCAGTTTCCGAACGGCGTGAAATGGCCTGAGGTGTTGTTGATGCAATGCACAAACACAAGGCCGAACCAGTGGACATCCGGTCGAGTGGATCGAGCCGTTGTCTCCATAAAATGGTTTGAACGGTTACTGGTTGAGGCCAGCCTGGATGCTCATGCATTGCTGGTTTCAGCATTTACTTCATCAGTAACAGCGGGTTATGGCGCTGCACGAGAGTTGCAGTTGGTCACGCTGTTGGATGATTATGCAGATGCCTTAGATCGGTATGCGGAACAGTTGCGGCCATTAATGCAGCCAGCACTGGTGCAACAACGTCTGCATGTTTTAAAAATGCTGGAGAAGGCAGTGCCGTCAACTCTGGATAAATTCGCACCAGAATTAGCTGAGTTAGCGGTGAGTAGTAGCAAGCAAGTTCGTGCAGCCGCTGAAGAACGGATCAATGATTGTGGCGCTGCCATAGTGCCGCCCTTACAACATATTGCATGCCATGGTAAATCTGAACAGCGGGTATGGTCGCTGAAAATACTTCACGCTTTGGCAGTGAAGCATGCGGACGCCAGTTTGCTGCAATTTGTGCAAGACACAGCCCGAGCTGACGCTGCGCCATCTGTTGTCGCGCTGAGCAATGAATGGGGTAGCGCACAATCTGCAGCTACGGAACATCAGCTGCAAAGCTTAGATTACCAGATCCCAGTGATAACACTGACGGTGACGCTGACCCCACAAATAACGGCACTAGTGACGGAGATGTGGAATGAAATCAATAAAGAAATCAGCTCGCAAAACGCCAATAGCGCCGAACATCACAAACGGATGAAAGCACAGGGATATCGACATACGCTGCAAACTATTGATCTGCTGAGCGTTGATGAACTAAAAAATCTGATGGCGCATTTAGCTTCATCAGCGCCACTGGTAAGAGCAAAAAATAGATCTGGCCGGAGTTATTATTGTTGTTCGGGTGGCATTAAAAAGTTGGTCAGTGATAGTGCTTGCACGCCGATGGTGTTATTCAAAGTATTAGATTTCTTCGATTTTTTAGTTACTGAAAATGGGTTGTTTGAATCCGGCGCTAGTCCTTATTTCAACACTTTACATCGGATAGTTGGCTCTCCGACTTTGTTGGAATTATCGCAAATGCTCGATGCTTCAGGTTATTCAGGTCGTTCGTTACTCACCAGCTATTGTTATTATTGGGGCGATACTTTAGCGAATGATTGGGCCGAGGAAGCTGTGTGGCCGTTTTTTGCGCATAACCTTGAGTCGGTGGTGAAATTATTAACTTCAAGTCAAACAAACAGCTACTCCTTCAGTCGTGCGAGATTGTTTAGCGGGATTGCTTCCTTGCCATCAACGCCGTTGGTGCTGTGCAATTCATTGTTCGAATTGGCGTTAGGCTCTGGCAAGTCAGATCGCCGGGCGGCCCAAGATGCCTTGTTTAACTTCCCCGACAAAGTAGCAAGGATTATTAGTGCCTTGACTGATGGCAAATCGGAAACACGAGCAATTGCCGCACAATGGCTATCGCGATTAGGTGAAACCGCTGCAATCCCCGCACTTGAAACTGCAGTTTTAAAAGAAAAACAAGACCTTGCCAAAGGAGCAATGCTCGATGCTCTGCAGTTAATGGGGCAGCCGATTGAAAAATACCTGAAGCGCGACGCCTTAGCCGATGAAGCCGCTAAGTTACTGAAAAAAGGCTTACCAAAAGAACTGGATTGGTTCCCTTGGGCTGCTTTACCAGAAGTCCGTTGGGCAGATAATCAAGAACTTGTTCCGGTAGATGTGTTGCGGTGGATGATGGCGCAGGCAGTGAAACAAAAGTCTGCAGAGCCAAATGCTGTGCTACGCAAATATTGTGGCATGTTCGAACCTAGAGACCGTGTGCAATTTGGGCAAATGGTGTTGGATACTTGGTTAAGCGAAGACACCCGACCAATATCTCCAGACGACGCATTAAAGAATGCGACTGCACATGCGCAGAGTATGTACAACTATATGCAGCAATATCCGCAGCATTTCCAAAATGATCCAAGTTTTGGGCTGTCAGTGGCAGAACTTACCGCCAAGTATTTGCCGAACTTTTTACAGACGCCAGCCGGTTCTGCAAATGCAAGTAAAGGATTATTAGCGATAGTTTCCGCATGTGCTGCAGACGGGGTTGTCGCCCCTACCTCACGTTATTTGAAACAGTGGTATGGCACTCGTGCTGCGCAAGGGAAGGCGTTAATAGCCATGCTGGCTTGGATTGAACATCCAAGTGCAACACAACTCATGCTGTCGATTGGCAATCGTTTTAGAACCAAAAGCTTCCAAGAAGAAGCCACCAAGCAGGCTGAGGCATTGGCTGAACGTAAAGGGTGGACTCTCTCTGAATTAGCCGACCGAACAATGCCTTCTGCCGGTTTTGACGAAAATGGCGTGCTGGAACTCAACTATGGCCAGCGTATTTTTACTGCACGTTTGCTGCCAGATTTTAAGGTTGAACTCTACAACCCTGATGGCAAAAAGATAGCTGCATTACCTGAGGCGCGGCTTGATGATGATGCTGAACAAGTAAAAGATGCGAAAAAAGCATTTAGTGCCAGCAAAAAGGAATTAAAAAGCATTGTTGCTTTGCAGGCAGAGCGCCTTTACGAGTCCATGTGTATCGAACGTGATTGGTCATTTGAAGATTGGCAACTCTATCTTAATCAACATCCGGTCGTGCGGCATTTAGTACAAAGGTTGGTGTGGTCTCACTGTCAAGATGGCAAAGTTGTCAGCACTTTCCGGCCATTGGATGATGGCACTTTGACCGATTGCGAAGACAATGAACTGAAGCTTGCAAGCGATGCTCGCATCCGCATAGCCCACGATAGCTTGCTGTCGACAGAACTGATTGCTCAATGGCAACAGCATCTGGCTGACTATGAAATTACGCCATTATTCCAACAGTTAGGGAAAGGCGTCTATCAGCTACCAACCGAAAAAACGAATTCAGATCAAATCAAGGATTTTGAAGGCCATCTGATTGAAGCATTCTCCTTACGCGGACGCGCGCTGAAATTAGGCTATACCCGAGGCGCCGCTGAAGACGGTGGTTGGTTTCATGTGTACAGCAAACGCTTCCCGACTTTAGGGTTACAGGCGGTAATTGAGTTCACCGGAAATCCGTTGCCTGAAGAAAACCGCACTGTTGCGCTGCTAAATTTGGCGTTCACTAGTGCTGAAAGTGGATCGTCTTGGCAAAATAATAACCTGTCGTTGGCGAAAGTTCCGAAAGTGCTGTTGTCGGAATGTTATAACGATCTGCGACTAATTGCGGCCGATGGTTCAGGCTTTGATCCTGAGTGGCAAAAGAAAAGTGAGTACTAACCATGAATAGCAACAATCAAGCAATTCTGCGCGCGCCAGCCGAAACTGTCTATGCTGACGAGTTGCTTCGACTTGGGGAAAAGGATAGTGGGCCACGTCCGGTAGGCTGGCAGCTATCGCCGCGCGCCGTGCGAAGTTTTATCCTTGGTGACGACAAACTTGGCGTCAAACGCAAGTTTTATGGTGATGATGCGCTGATTGATCGTTGTATCGTGACTTTAATGAGCGATCGAGGTTTGTTGCTGGTCGGTGAGCCAGGCACTGCGAAATCGATGCTTTCCGAATTGCTCGCTGCTGCAATTTCTGGCAATTCAATTTGCACAATTCAGGGAACTGCTGGTACCACTGAAGACCAGATCAAATACACCTGGAATTATGCGTTACTGCTGGCGGAAGGGCCATCAGAACGCGCGCTAGTGCGCGGCCCAATTTATGACGCTATGCAACAAGGTTACTTGTGCCGCTTTGAAGAGGTGACCCGATTGCAGCCAGAAATTCAGGACTGCCTGATTAGTTTATTGTCAGACAAGGTACTACATATTTCCGAGCTCGATGGCGCCGAGGGTTCCATTTTCGCAGCGCGCGGGTTCAATGTGCTGGGCACGGCCAATATTCGCGACCGCGGCGTGCACGAAATGTCTAGTGCGTTAAAACGTCGGTTTAATTTTGAAACGGTCAGGCCTATTAATGATCGTAAGTTAGAAATGCAATTAGTACGGGATCAGACCTCGGCATTGCTCAATCGCGCGAAAGTTGAGGTTGAATTTCAGCAGGATGTTGTCGAGCTGTTGGTGACGGCATTTAATGATTTGCGCTTAGGTGTCACAAGTGAAGGCATTGTCATCGAAAAGCCAACCGCGGTGATGTCCTCCGCTGAAGCTGTCTCGGTGGGCTATGCCGCTTGTCTCGACTCGCACTATTTTGGTGATGGAGTTGTTTCTGGCGAGCATATCGCACGGCAGTTAATTGGTACTGTGTTAAAAGACAATGCTGATGATGGCAAAAAATTACGGCATTACTTTGACGTGGTGGTAAAACAGCGTGCTCAGCGGCAATCGGCATGGAAATCTGTGCTTGATGCACGTCGTGAACTTGAGCGTTGAGGAACGCCTCGTTGATGCTGCCAACAACAGATGAGATCCGAAAGCTAGGCGCGCAACTGGTTCGCGAGCAACTGATTGTGTTCCCGGTCAGACACCATAGTCCAGCCTGTGCTTGGCAATTAGCGCGTTTGTTGCAAACGGTCTCTCCGGCCGCAGTGCTAGTGGAGGGGCCGAGTAGTTTTACTCCGATGATTCCGTTACTGGTGCATAACGACGCGAAAATGCCCTTGGCGGTTTATACCTATGCCGTCAACACCCCTAAAAATGAAGAAGATGCTTGGCGCAGAGCCGCCTATTACCCATTTTGCAGTCATTCACCAGAACTTGTGGCACTCAGCGCAGCAGCTGCACGAGGGATCCCCACGCAATTTATAGATTTGGATTTTTCAGCGCAATGCTTAATCGAAGAGGGGCAGGTTGATACTGACGCGAGATCGCTGCTCGATGAGCGTCATTACCAACGTAGCCGTTATTTAAGTGAATTGGCCCAGCAGCTTGGTTGTCGTGATCATGAAGAATTATGGGAACATTTATTCGAAGTGTCAGCGACAAGCCGTAGTCTACAGAGTCATATCACTGATTTAGCAGCTTATTGTCATTTAGCTCGCGTTGAATGTACCACTGAAGAACTTAGCAAGGATGGGACCATACAACGCGAAGCGGAGATGGCATGGCATATCCAACAGGCATTACTGGCGCGCAAACCGAATGAGGGGCCTGTCCTTGTGGTGATCGGCGGGTTCCATGCGGTGGCAATGCCGGCTTTGTTAGCATCTCCAGTACAACGACCCGTTATTGCTCGAAAAACTATTTCCGACGAGGCTTCGGCGTTAATTCGCTATAGCTACGATCGCTTAGACAGGCTGAATGGCTATTCTGCAGGAATGTCCTCGCCGGCATGGCAACAGCGGGTGTGGGAATACACACTTAAATATGAAAAAGTCGGCGTAGATACCAGTTCGCGAGCGCGCAAAGAAGTGGCCTTAACCATACTATTTGATATCGCCAGTGAACTTAGGACTCGTCATGGCATCGCTTTACCCATGCCAACTTTGGTTGCGGCGTATGAGCATGCATTACAACTTGCCACATTACGCTGTCGCCCAGCGCCGTTGCGAGATGATGTGCTTGACGCTGTGACCAGTTGTTTCATTAAAGGCGATGCCGACGCCGATGGTTTACTTGTGCTGGCCGTTGCGCGACAGGCGTTTAGCGGTCAAGCGCTTGGCAAAGTACCGCCGGGCGCAGGCACTCCGCCTTTGGTCAAAGATTTTGATTATCGCGCACGACGGCAGCGGTTAAAAATCGACGACTCACAGCCGCGAAAATTGATGTTAGATATTTATCGTCGACCAGAACACCGTCAAACTAGCCGTTTGTTGCATGGTTTGAGCTTACTTGCAGTGCCTATGGCTGTTCGAATTGCCGGCCCCGATTTTGTTAATGGTCTCGGCTTGGAGCGGTTGCAGGAGCATTGGGAATATACCTACTCGGCAGCAACAGAAGCAGGACTTGTTGAAGCATCGGTGTGGGGCGTGACTGTGGCAACTGCGGTTGCCAATCGGTTTAAGGCGCAGCTTGAACAATTAGAAGCAAATGGCGAACGCCGCGAGGCCCGATCTGCCGCGGCTTTGCTGATGCAAGCCTGTGTTTTAGGTTTACATGAAGATTTGCCACGCGTGATCACAAACATTCGAGAGGCAATTAATCATGATGCCGATTTTGCCTCAGTTGTGGCTGCAGCCAGTACTATTGGCATTTTACTTGGATCGCGCGAGCCATTAGAAGCTGGCGATTTGACAGAAATCCCTGCACTTTTGCATGCCACTTACGAAAGGGCCATTTACTTAATCGGCAGCGTGCAAAGTGCTGCTGACCAAGCGAACCAATTACTGCAAGCACTAGCGCGTTTACGAGAATTGTTAGTCAGTGCTGTCGGCCAATCACTGGACGCAGAACTTTATTGGAATGCCGTGCAGCAAGTGAGTACAGTTCACGAATCGTCGTTAATGCGCGGCGGAGCGACCGGTCTGCTGTACTCCGCAGGTTTAATCTCGGAAGAGGCTGTAGGGATATCACTACAGGGTCATCTATCCGGATTGCAGCTGCCTCAGGACGCCATTAGCTTTTTGCGCGGCTTACTGTTTACAGCGAGAGAAGCGGCATGGCAGCAATCTGAATTGCTGAATATTCTCGATAAATTGTTGCAAGAAATGGATATGGTTACCTTTATTGGGTTATTGCCGGAGCTTAGACTCGCGTTTGCTGAGATGACGCCGAAAGAAACCGACCGAATTGCCGATGCGGTTGCGCAGTTGCATGGCAAGCATGATCTCGGAAGTCTCGTGAGCTACGATTTATCTGCCGATGAAGTTCAAGCTAATCTCAAGGTATCGCAGCAATTAGCCGAGTTGTTAGCGGCAGATGGCTTACAAGGATGGTTGCAATCATGAATAAACTTGATCGCTGGCGGTTGGTTTTGGGCAAATATGCTGACCAAAGGCTACGTGGTGCTGGGAGCAACTTATCAGATGCGAATAGCCGCTTAGATCTGGCATTAGAGTTCTTATACGGCCGAGAGTATCGAGGCCGTGGCTTACGAACCGAGTCCGGTTCGCTAGATCCATCTCAATTGACTCTGGTGTCATGGTTGGGAGAAGTGCGCGAACTGTTTCCCAAAAATACCGTCGAAGTTATCGAAAAACATGCGCTTGAACGCTATGGATTGGTTGAGTTGGTGACTGATCCACAAACTCTAGAACGGCTTGAACCGAATCAGCAACTGCTACGAACCTTGCTTACCGTGCGTGGGCACCTCAAAGGCGAAGTGTTATTCATGGCGCGCCGGATCATCAAACAAGTCGTGGATGAAATTCGCCATAAACTCGAGTCTGAAGTTAAGCAAGCACTTGCCGGGCGGCTAAACCGTTTTCGGCATTCGCCAATGGCTATTGCACAAAATTTCGATGCTGCAGGTACCATTCGCAAGAACTTACAGCATTTTGATGCAGAACGGAAAAAATTAGTCATTGAGCAATTACGGTTTTTTGAACGCAATACCAGACGATTGCCTTGGGACATTATCTTATGCGTCGATCAAAGCGGCAGTATGGCCGATTCGGTGATCCATAGTGCGGTGATGGCGGGGATTTTGGCGGGCTTGCCGGTGTTTCGCGTGAAGTTAGTCATTTTTGATACGAGTATCGTGGATTTATCGGAGTACGCGTCAGATCCGGTCGAAACCTTAATGCAGGTGCAACTAGGCGGTGGCACTGACATCGGCAAAGCCGTGCGATATTGTAGCCAGTTGGTAGAAAACCCGCATCGAACAGTAATGGTGTTAGTCTCCGATTTCTGTGAAGGGGCTGCGCCGGCTGAGTTGGTGCGGGCGGTAAAAAAATTAGCGGAGGCGCGAGTCACATTGTTAGGGCTGGCCGCGCTCGATGGGCAAGCTGAACCGGCTTATGATCGGCAAATGGCAGAAAAATTGGCGGCTTGCGGTATGGAAATCGCGGCATTGACGCCACAGGGGCTGGCACATTGGCTGGTCAAGGTGATTTCGTGAGTAGCATTCGCACGCAATTACAGGCGCAACTTGCCTGTTTTGATGATGACGCCTTTATTGCACTGGCAAATAAAGGACTGCTGCGACGCGCGCACAAGGATTTAGAGCAACAAACTGCCACTATTATCGAAGAGTTGCCAGATGCCTTGGTGATGGCATTTGGTGACTTTCGAATTCGCCTGACAGCAGCGGGTCCTGCGCAGGCAAAGTGCAGTTGTCCGGCTGCTGGAGTTTGCCAGCATATTTTAGCCGCAGCTATTAGCCTACAAAAGATAGAAAGCGCGCTGCCACAGCCAGCTGTTGCCCATGACGATCGGGTGATTAAACTGCATGATGCATTGATCGGCTTTAGTCATCAGCAGTTAGTGCAGTATGCCGGTAAAGCCGGCTATCAATGGGCGTGGCAATTTGTACTTGATTTAGATCTGGAGACAGATGTTCAGATTAGTGCTGAACAACACGTCGCAATTCGATTTAACCATCCGCGCATGACCTTCCGTTACATGGGCGGAGAACTAGCGAGTTTGGTTGCGGATACAGCTGTTCCCCAAATGGCGAAATATCATGTTGCCGCTGTACTCGCGTACCAGCGCGCTCAAGGTGTCGAAATCGCAGCCCCAGAGCCAAGCAAGTCAAAACAAGCACCGCTCGAATTAGGTTTGGAACACTCGGTGCCAGAGACGCTTCAAGCAAACCAATATTTTTCGAGGGAGCGGCTGCGCTTAAGTGTTCGGCAATTATTGGAAGAATGTATTGCGCTTGGGTTGTCGCATATCTCGCGAGGTATTTACGAGCGGTATGCAACCTTGGCCGTTTGGGCGCAAGGCGCTGAATATTATCGGTTGGCGATGCTACTCCGTCGACTAGCTGACCATGTCGATTTATTATTAGAACGAGCTGGCAGCGCAGATGAACATCGGTTATTCGATGAGATGACCATTGCCTTTGCGCTCGTTAAAGCGCTGGATGATGCCGCAATTCGTGGCGTTGAACCAAAATCGCTAGTTGGCCAAGCGCGTTCACGCTATGAAACAATTGGTGAGTTAAATTTACTGGGTTTAGGTGCCAGCACATGGCGCTCGGCTTCCGGTTATGTTGGCTTGACTATGTTGTTTTGGTCGACAACAGACCAAGCATTCGTTGCTTGCACAGATGCGCGCCCCGAGGGACAGAAAGGCTTTAATCCGGTAGCTCGTTATAAAAATCCTGGGCCTTGGACCGGCTTGAGTTCACCTTTACAGTCGACCGGCAAACGCCTGGTACTGCGAGGTGCTCAGCTAAACACAACAGGGCGTTTGTCTAGCGCAGAGAGCACATCAGCTTTAGTGCAAGGTGTGGGCTCTAACTTTGCGCAACAACTTAAACCAGTCCAGAATTGGTCCTTTTTAATACAAGAACAAAGTGCTCTAAGACGAAGTCTTTTAGCCGAACCGCAACCGATGAAAGATTGGACTGTGTTAATGCCGACAGTGTTTGGCAAGGCTCAATTCGACTCTGCTCGGCAATTATTGCGCTGGCCGTTATTTGATGACAACAACCAACAGCTTGATATCGAATTGGAATATAGCGAGCACACTGCTCATGCCATTAATCGGATTGAACAATTAACAGCTGCGCAGTTAGTTGCTGGCACTATGCTAGTTGCTCGGCTTCGCAGTGCTGCTGGCAAAGTGGTCGGCGAGCCGCTGAGTTTGGTTAAAGCCAAATACGAAGCTGACGAGAATCCGATAGATGCGTTGTATTTCGACTCTGCCCCAGTACAAAGCTCGACCGCAAAATGGTTGAGTAAATTGAGCCAAATCGTTGCAGCTAAACCAACAATTTCTGCACCACCTAAGCAATCCGCCCAGTTACCAAGATCGTTAACGGCGTTACGTGATTTCTTGCGCAGACAGGCAGAACGAGGGATCACCGGGGAGTCAACTGAGCAATCCCTGCAGCAGCTTATTCACCATATTGCTGCAAATAATGCGACTGGATTGTCGTTATTTAGTCGTCTTGAAATTAGTAAAATTGCTGTGCAAGCAGCAGTACTTCAAATCAATTATTTATGTCTGCAATACGAACGACTGCTTGATAGTACTGCAGATTTTGAAGATTAAGCTCGCGCAAAATAAAAATTTTTTAGAGTGAGAAAACCGCGGTGATTGCACGGTTCGGACAACCAAGGCGCGAAGTGCGCCTTGATTGTTCAGCAAAGCAATTACATACCAGCAGGGAAGGTATAACTAGCACCAATTCCCAGTGGAATACCAAGCGCCCAGAAACCAAGTAAGAACAGCGTCCATAAGGTCAGTAGGCTAATGGAAAACGGTAACATCAAAGCGATGAGTGTACCGATGCCGGTGGCTTTCACATATTTTTGGCAGAACACCACAATCAGTGGGAAATACGGCATCAACGGGGTGATGATATTGGTGGATGAGTCGCCAACGCGATAAGCCGCTTGGGTTAAATCTGGTGATACACCCAGCTCCATCAACATTGGTACCATCACAGCGCCAATTAATGCCCATTTCGCAGAAGCTGAACCCACTAACAAGTTTACAAATCCTGTTAAAATCACGATACCCACTAAGGTTACGCCCATCGGTAACGCCATTTCTTTTAAGGCGCCAGCGCCTTTTATCGCAATCAGCGCGCCCAAATTGGATTGGCCAAAGGCATAAATAAACTGCGCGCAGAAAAATGCCATGACGATGTAATAACCCATACCGCTCATCGCTTTGCTCATGCCTTGAATAATGTCGCGATGCGTTTTGACACTGCCGGCAGCGTAGCCGTAAACGATGCCCGGCACTAAGAAAAACACCAAAATCAACCCGACAATCGACTGCATCAGTGGGGCTGAGCCATGAGTTAAGCTGCCATCAGTGCCACGCCACGCTGAAGTTTCTGGAAAGGCGCTGACAATTAATAAAGCAGCGGTCACCAACATCGACAGCATGGCAAAACGTAAGCCACGGCGTTCGTTGGCTTGTAATGGGTCCATAGTTGGCAAGCTTGCAGGATCACCATCGACAGCGGTATTTTTTAGGCGCGGTTCGATCACTTTATCGGTGAGGAACCAGCCAATGAGGATAATCAAAATGGCTGATGCCGAGGTAAAGTAGAAATTATTCAGTGGGTTAATCACAAGATCTGCAGCTGCAGGGTTTGCTGATAACCGCGCTGATGCTTGGGTTAAACCAGCGAGCAGCGGATCTAAGCTACTTGGAATAAATAACGACGCCGAAAAACCACCGGAGACGCCAGCAAATGCCGCGGCGATACCTGCCAATGGATGACGACCAGCAGCGTAGAAAATGACGGCGCCTAGCGGAATCACCAGCACGTAACCGGCGTCAACCGCGACATGGCTTAGAATGCCAACCGCCACCAGTACTGGCGTTAATAGCATTTTTGGGGTTACCGCCAAAATCGAACGTAAGCCTGCATTGATGAAGCCGGTGTATTCAGCAACACCTAAACCGAGCATTGCCACTAACACCACACCAAGCGGCGGGAAGCTGACAAAGGTATTCACTAATTTTGCCATAAAGGCGGTAAATGAAGCGCCATCTAATAAGTTGATGACTTGAATTGGTTTGCCGCTGCGTGGGTCGATTTCATCAAAGGTAACGCCAGACAAGGCCCAAGAAATGATCCAAACGGCAACCATAAACATGGCAAATAATAGTGCCGGGTCGGGCAGTTTATTACCCACCCGCTCAATGGTGTTGAGGCTGCGGTTAAGCCAGCCTTGTTTTTCGGTGGAACTTGCTGCAGTCATGTTTTTTCCTTCTTAGTAGGGCTGCATGATGGGGATGCATAGTCGCGCTGCAAAAATTAACGATTAAAAAACTGGCTTAGTTATAAAAATATCTATCGAAGATAGCAATAAAAAAATATCGGCTGCCGCGCAATTGCGCTGGCTCGCTGGCGGCAATCATCAATAGCAGTAGCGTCTATGGGGCCAAACCAGAGCATAGTCGGCAACGATGGCCGACTAAATCTCTCATAAGTTACCGGTGATCGCTAAGCTAAGATATCGAGCAAATTGCCATATTTTTTGAATCTACGCAGGATCGCATTGACTTGCTCGACTCGGCATTCGACATCGCCACTGAGCACAACATACGGGATTTTGCGCTCAGCCAGATCAGCAATGATTTGCTGTTGGAAGCACAGCCGTTTTTGGTTACCACTGCGGTCCCAAGTATCCGCGTAAGGGATATCGGTGTCACATAAGAAGAATAAATCGTAGTTACGCTCAGCTTGCTTGGCTAACTCGGTCAGAATGGGGCCTGGCGTGCCGTGGTAATCTCTGGCAAACATATAAGTGGTGATGGGATTGGTGTCACAAAACAGATAAGTATTTGCTTGTGCTCTAAGCTTCTCTTCTCGGCGATTGTGTTCTGGCGCTATGGTCTCAAATTGCTCGAGTGTAATGCGCCGGTCAACTTGATGCGTTAGCCAAAATTCTGCCCCGTATTCTGGCATCCATTCGGTGTGATGCTGCTCAGCTAAGGTCCGAGTCAAGGTGGTTTTTCCAGTGGACGGGGCGCCTAAAAAGCAGACATGGATGATCAAATCCCGATAGACCAATTCCGAAAGATAAGCTTTTCCAGCAAAATAATTAGCTCTAAGTTGCGTGCCGCTAATTGGGACTTGCAACCGAGCTTCATCAATACGCCGGTCCACTGCTCCCAGCGCTTTACTGACATGGTCGCCATAAAACTCACTGGAGTAAAAATGGCTGATGGCAAGGCCATTCAGTTTTTTCAGGATATAGGCTTCTTGTTCGCTGCGAATTTCTGCGGTATCCCCATAACTATCCGGACCATCCCAAGCTTCTATCACAGTGACACTTGGATAGAGTTGCCTGATCCAATTAGCCCGTACTTGTAATGGCACCTCGATGACCTCGGTGGCATAAATCAACACGACCACTTCATCAGTCTCAGCAAGCGCAGTTTCAATCAATAACTGATGACCTCGGTGAAAGGGCGCGAATTTACCAAGGGTCAGTCCGCGTGTCATGCTGCTGTCTCCGAGGTTGTGTTGCTACTGCTGTTGTTGGCGCCTGCAAGGATTCGCTGCTGTTGCTCGCCAATATGCCAACGCCAATAACCAAAGAGTGAATTCAACAAATACAACGACCACATCAACACCATCAAATCGCCGGCCGCGCCGCCTTCCATAGCGCGCAACAGCCACATCAAAATGCTGACGACATTAATGGCTATATACAGCAGCCACTGCTCTTTAAAGCGCCACATCATCAGGAAGGTGGCAGCCACCGACAAGACATTAGTTAAGGCATCGATGTAGGGCGAGTTCTGCTCTGCATTCATGGCAAGCAAAAAGCCAAGGCCGTAGGTGCCAAGAATGCAGGCCAGCAAAATTATCAGGCGAGTTTTGGTGGTGAGTTTGCGCATCGCCACCGCCGCACTGCCTTTGGAATGTTGATGCCATAACCAGTAGCCAAAGAGGTTGGTCGGAATAAAAAAATACAGATTTAAATACACTTCACCAAATAAGCCGTTGCTATAGGCCAATACTGCGTAGGACAAGCAGGCATATATGCCAATCAAGTAACCCTCACGACGACCAATCGCAATGAGGGTTACACACAAAATACCAGACAAAAACACCGTGAGCTCAAATAGACTGCTGGTCAGCGTAATGCTCAGCGCGCTGCCAAGTACTAACATCAGCATCAGCCAAATACGGTCGAGGTGCGGCAGTTGCAGTTTCATAGGTAATCCTTGAGTTAGGCTTTGCAGAGTATGTCGTGAGTCGTTGCTAACAACGCGAGTCCAGCCATATTATAAAAAAGTGAGGTGTCGTGTTGAAGAAAATGCTCCGTACACGATGTTGTGCGCCAAGCTTGGGGCTCGTCGCCCGCAACTGTGATTATTTTTGAATAGTGCGATGGTCGTCCTGATGCCTGTACCATTAGTAAGTTAAATTAGTAAGCAAAGCTGCAGTAGCGAAAAAGTTAACGCCTTGTGCTGTTGATGAGCATTGTCTGTGCCTAGTCACAAAGCCACTTTTGTTGTCGATAAAATCTACTTGCATGCCCTGATCGCTGCGGATAAGCTCCGCTGGCGATTTTATGTCTTTACGCTATTGGATAAATGTCATACTGCGCTGAAATGATGTGCGCAGGTTTTCAGAATACTGCTCTAGATGACCGATTTCGGCATTTTAGTCTGTGTGATTACTCGGTATTCATTGATGTCAGTTGAATCAACTTTGGTTGGGCTGCTGATTGATTTAATGCGTATATCCGCAAGTAGAAAAATAAACGGGAAACACTTATGACCAATTTTGAGCTGGCACTCGCATTTGCCCAGCAGCTAGTAATTATTCTAATCGCCGCCCAAGTATTTGGTTACTTAGCAAAATTTATCGGACAGCCACGCGTCGTTGGTGAAATGATTGCCGGTGTGGTACTTGGCCCTTCGTTATTTGGTTTATTTTTCCCTGAATTACAGAAATCCATTTTCATTGCTGACACCATGCCAATTTTATACATCGGTGCACAGATTGGCGTTGGTTTGTATATGTTTTTGGTTGGGCTGGAATTTAATACTCAGCTCTTTAAGAAACAAGCACGCAGCGCTGTTGGGGTTTCCCTAGCAGGCATGTTAGTGCCTTTTATTGTCGGTGCTTTGTTGTGTTTGTGGTTATTAGACAAACCAGGCTTATTTGCCAGCGGCATTTCTTATGCCAATGCCGCCTTGTTTATGGGCGCAGCGATTGCCATTACTGCTTTTCCAATGTTGGCGCGTATTATTTATGAACGTAAATTGGCAGGTACCGCGCTTGGCACATTGGCGCTTGCCGCCGGTGCAATTGATGATGCTGCCGCTTGGATCGTGATGGCGGTGGTGCTAGCAAGCTTTGGCGGTGGCGCCATGCTCGCCATTAAAGCCGTCATTGGTGGTAGTTTGTATGCGACCTTTATGCTGACCAAGGCGCGCAGTTGGTTACAGCCATTGGCCGATAAAGTTGAACAATCCGGCGTTTTGACGGCACCGCAACTATTGTTGGTGGTAGTGTTGTGGGCGATTTCGGCTTATTCGATGGAGTGGGTTGGCCTGCATGCGGTGTTTGGTGGTTTCTTGCTGGGTATTGCGATGCCACGTGGAAAATTAACCGCACTAATTGATGCTCGCTTAAATAAAATCACCGTGTTTTTGCTATTACCGATGTTTTTTACTTACTCGGGTTTAAAAACTCAGCTCAATGTTTTGGCGTCGTTCGAAGTCATGTCGATTGCTTTGGTCATTCTTGCAGCATCAATTTTCGCCAAGGGCATTGCCTGTTGGGCCGCTGCGCGTATTGGCGGCGCTGACAATCGCACTGCCATGGCGGTTGGGGCACTGATGAACGCTCGTGGCTTGATGGAGCTGATTATTATCAATATCGCGCTGAAGTTCGGCGTGATTGAGCAAGGATTGTTCTCGATAATGGTACTGATGGCGATAGTCACCACGTTAATGGCGACGCCGTTATTCCAATTGGTCTATGGGCGGCATATGCCTGTGGCCACAAAAGCTGCGGTTGTTGACGAGCCTACAACCGCAAAACCCTCGCAAGAATAAGCTTAGCGGTTTCAGCCCGGATTATACGGGCCGTAACCTGGAAGCAACTCGACTAAAGCGCGGCTAATCATTGATGGGAAGACCGACAAATGGTCTTCGTCAGCAATGATTTTACTTTTGATCTGTAAGCCTTGTTGCGCGCTAGTTTTGGCATTTACTGCTGGCGTTGTGGAAGCTTTGAGTAGCTGTTCAAATTTGAGTAAGTCAGCAACGATATCCACTTCTGTTGAATAACGAGCGCCCGGTTTTATTTGTTCAAATTCCGCCGCATACAGTAAAGCAGTGGCATTGATGGCTGGCGATTTTTTGCTGCGTGTCTCGGCAAGCTTCATCAGGTGTTTTTTATCAAACCACAGTGATGGACTGCTGATAATGTAGCTGTCAAAGCTATCTGGATAGCGCAGTAACAACTCCGCACCTAACAAACCGCCATAAGAATGGCCCACAAACACTTTTCGTTTTGGGTCTACTTGATAGTTTTTCAGCACAAAAGGGATCACTTGCTGGCGAAGGTATTCAATGTATAACGCCGAACCGCCATAAGCGTCACCGCCGTAACTTTCCCCTGGTTTTTTCGGCCGCGCTAAGACATCGGTTGGCGTGTAATCAAAGCTTCGGCTATTAATCGGCGTGTAGCCCTTGGCATATGACAGCCCGACAATCACAAAATCTTCGATATTCTGGCCATTAGCGCCTAAGCGATTGCGAATACTGCGGATAAGTGGAAAGGCATAATTAGCATCGGTGACAAACAACACCGGCAGTTTTTTTGCGGACTTGCCATAAGACGCCGGTAAGTCGATCCAGACTTCGTACTGCCGATCACTATTCTTCGCCGGCAATTGATGCACATGGGTATTGGCAAGTTCTAGCGCGGGGAATTGCTCTGCAGCCGACTCTAAAGCCAACAGCGGTTGACAGCATAAAACTAAAATTAATGCCCAAAATTTCATTGAATATCCCTATGCAAAGCGACTGCGACGGTGCGGTCTGATGTGCGCGAAAATGCGGTGAAAGCGCGGTTTATCTGCGCTCAATTGTGGTGGGCGATTGTACTCGAACTTCTGCGGTTAGTAACGACTGATCTAGTTCAACGCTCGGTTTTCAAGACATTAAACGCTTCGGGCGAACCAGATCTCTGCCCGTGCGCCACCTGCTGTACTTTCCTTTAGAGTTAACGAACCTTGGTGCTTTTCAGCAACTCGGCGGACAATCGCCAGGCCCAAGCCGTGGTGGGCGATACCGTCATCCGTTGCTGGCTGGTGTTCAGCTTTTGAACTGCTGTCGATTTTTGGCCAGCCCGGACCATCGTCTTCGATGCTGATACAAATAAAAGCGGCGGGTTCGGCAGAAGCTGCCGAAGGGACCATACAAGCACTGACAAGCACTTTGCTTTTGGCAAAACGCATAGCATTGATCAATAAGTTATTGACGCCGCGGGCCAGTAATTTGCTGTCGGCCTGACAAGTGAGTCCACTTTCGCAGACTAACTCCAATTGCACTTGCGTTGGATCTATATGCGGTGCCAGTAAAGTGCTGAGGAAAGTAGCAAGCTCAATGTGCTGTAAATTTAATTCTTGGTTCAAATAGTTATTCTCTGCCAATCGCAGATAATCGTAGACGTTCTCTTCTATTTCTTGCAGATTCTGCGCAATTTGGCCGCGACTTTGTTCGATGCTGTTGGCATTTAATAAATGACTGATAAATTTAAGCCGAGCCAGTGGCGTTTTGATGTCATGGCAAACTGTCTCAGCCATTTCGGCCTGGAAGCGATTTAACTGTTCAATCCGGTCGGTCATGTTATGTAAAGACTGGGCCAGTGGCGCTAAATAGGATTTGCTACTGAGTTCAAAATCAGGGAATCGACCATGGCGAATTTCCTGCAAAGCGCTTTGGCGTAAAATCGCCATATCTCGGAATAAGTTTCGGCTGATAAGAAACAACGCCAGCAATATGCCAAAGTAAAACACATAGGCCAAATCCACGGAGGCTTCGTTAGGGTTTGGCCAATTCAGTTGATTCAGACAGAGTAATTCGCCGCTTTTTTCCACGCTACAGAGCATGGTTTGTTGTTGGCTATCTTGCAGCGGGACTATGGTGCCCGGCGTCGCCGATAATTGTCCGCCCCAATATTCCGCCGGATAGACAATAAATAACGCATCGTCACAACCCTGCATTTGGTCAGCCGAGCAGCTCAACGCTTTGTCATGTTGGCGGAGCTGTTGGACAGCATCCAGCACCAAACGTGCATCAACCGAAGGTGGTGCTTTTTCGTTAAGTACTGCATAAAGCTGACTCAAACTAACCGCCAACAAGAGGACAGTTAAGCCCACCATGAAGTTAAAGCGGACAAACGGTGATTTAAAGCGGTTCAGCAGAGCCATAAGATAGGTAATACCCTTCTCCCCATGCTGTGACAACGTTCCAAGCTGCGTCTATCGTCTGCAATTTTTTGCGAAGACGTGATGCTCGGCCATCCATAGTCCGGTCCATGCCGTCGTAGTCACGACCAAGATGTTGTTGGAATAGCCAATCGCGACTGACTACTTTGCCGAACTTCTCGCACAGTGCTTTGAGCAATTTATATTCTGCACTAGTTAATTGCAGGGCATTGCCGTCAATGCTAGCGGTTCGCGACTGCAGATCCAGTTTTAAATTGTGAAAATTAAGCGCGGTTACCGGGCTGACTGAGCTTGGAGTTTTCGGCAAAAACACTTGGATTTTCGCCAAGAGCAGCCGCGGATCTACCGGTTTCACTAAATAATCTTGGGCGCCCAAGGCAAAGCCTTTTAATTGATGCTGCAACTGAGTTTGCGCCGTCATAAATAATATTGGCCCTTGGTACTGGTCGCGAATGGCTTCGACGAAATCAAAACCATTGACGCCAGGCAACATCACATCACAAAGCAATAAATCAATCTGTTGCTGTTCGAGCAGCAATTTCGCGCGATGAGCTTGGTTGGCGCAGCTGACGACAAAGCCTTCCTGCTGCAAAAACTCTTTAGTGAGACGGGCGAGGGCGCTGTCATCTTCCAATAACAGAATGTGGAAGCTCATTAGAATAAACTCCAGCGCAACCGACGGCGATTAAGCGTTTCGGCGGTTGCTGGTTGCAAATGTTTGATCGTGAATTTTTGTAGTGCAATATTGCTGTCCAGGCTGCGCAGCTCTAGCTGCAAATCGCCTTGCAGTGCAACTTCAATGGCGTCACTGCGAACTTGCTGGCCGCACAATAATGGCTCGCTGGCGGCTTCGCTGTATAAACATAATTCTTCGTTGGCTTGCCAGCTAATTTTCAGTTGGATCACACAAGGTTGATCGAGTGGTCCTAGGCAAGCGCGGGGTAGTAATTTAACGGTAACAGGTTCGGCATTGCCAAAGGCACTGAACAGCATCAGTAACAGCGGCAAGGTCGATTTTACCATGTCCAGAGCACTCCACTGAACCAGATGTCGTGCTGCCGACTCTCGAAGTACATGCTGGGTTGATACTTGCTCGGTAACCACTCGCGACGCCAGTTGCCAATGAGCCGCACGTCTTCGGCAAGCTGGTAACTTGCTTCAATTTTTAGCGTTGGCAACCATGCGCTGTCCGGACTGTATTCATAAATATTAGCGGTAGTGTCTTTGGGGCCAACACCGAAATGGTAATTACTGTAATTTGAGGATAAATAACGAATTTCGGCGCCGGTTGCCACAGCGAAATTTGCCACGTTAACGATATAGGTGGCTTTAGTTTGCCACTCAAAACCGTGGTGAACACCGCTAACATCTTGGTGATAGCCACTACTGAATTGCAGGTTGTCTTGTTGATAAAACAGCGTCGCACCTGCTAAATAACTCAATTGCCGTTTAGTTGGGTGCAAATAGTTCGGTAATTCTGCGCCCATAGGCAAAGGCAGTGGCACTTCTGAAATCAGCAGCCCGCGCAGAAATGAATCGGTTAGCGAATGTTGGCGCAGCAGTAAGGCATCAAAACTTTGTTTAGTCGTCAGATCGATTGCCCAGTGCTGGTGTTGCCAAATGTTGTAGCCTAAGTTCAGGTCTTCAACATAAAACCGATCTTGGTAATAGGACCAGCGTGGCAGCACCGCTAACGGCGTGTCGCTATTGCCGTAGGTCACAGCGCCATATTGACCATAACCCAAGGCAACGCCAATTTCTAAGCCCTGTTCGTCGGCAATAACGGGCTGTGCCAGTGCGGCGCACAGCAGCGAAATGCTAACTTTAATCAATTGACTAATTTTCATGCTCACCATCCAAGCATACTCAAGATTTTGCCACGCTGTATAGCAAATTATGCGAAATGGCTCTAGCCATGACGATTTGCAGACTTGGCGAGAGGTGTTGCCGATTTTTCATCCTAAAAATTTCTCAAGCAATTGAATCAATTTCATATTTGAAGCGATTTTTCGGCGTTAATTCGCTGCGAAACCTTAAAGAATTCGGCTGAAAATGGACAATTTTGCACGAAAGAGTGCGCCTGTCGAAAAAGCGAAAAAAAAGCCCAGGTACTGGCGATACCTGGGCCAAACAGATAAAACGTTCAGATCCCAAGTGGTACCTGAACGAAACAGACCATCTAAACATGTAGGACTCTCACGATTGCTCGCAAGATAGGGGTGGCTGGGAGAACCAGCTCCACGTCTCTACCTTGCCCGAGCAACTTGGCCAAAACTGTACAAAAGTGTGCAGCTTCGTTGTGCCAACCCCCGTATTCCGTGGTTTAGATCACAAATCGTACAGACTTTGTACATTTTTGGACATCTCGCCAAAAAGTGACCGGTTATAAACCTGCAGTGCATAAATTTTCGGCAGCTATTTCGGCGCCAAAGCACGGCAACAGAATCCGGAGTCCAAATGAAAATAAAAAAAGTCGCGATAGCCACCTTAACCGCTTTAATGAGCATGGGGGCCGCATCAAACCCAGTAGTGACCGCAAGTCCGAACCTTGCAGGAAGCAATAATAAAATCCAACCGATGAATGTGCCAAGCGCCGAAGCGCGGGCTCGCTTGCAACAAGGCAGCAAGCAACGTCAGTTGAGTGTGCGACAAAACGGCGGTAAAAACCTGAGTATTGCTCGTCGCAACATCGAAGATAAACTATTAATAGAAAAAGGTTTAGTCGGCGAGCAGAGCTATATTGTTGAGCTGTATGGTACGCCAGTCGTTGCGCAGCAAGCAGCATTATTGGCCAAACAAGTCAGTAGTTTAGGAGCGACTGAACAGGTTTCTAGCAAAGCATTCACCATTTCCGGCGTTGCCTTACAATCACCAACAGCAGCGGCGCAAACTGCAGATTTACTGCAACAGCAAGACGCAGTGCTGCAAGAAGCACAAAGTTTGGTTGGCCGGACTTTACAAGTTAGTCAGCAATATACTCGGGTATTAAATGGTTTTAGTACCAAACTGACTCAAGAAGAAGCGAAACGACTCGCAGCTTCTGGCCAAGTCAAACGCATCACGCGGAGCAAAATTTATCAATTAGGTACCGATGCCGGTCCACAGCAAATTCAAGCGGATAAAGTATGGGCAGGCGAAACTGTCACTAGCCTGCCATTAAAAGGTGAAGGTGTTGTCGTCGGTGTGCTGGATACTGGTATCAATACTGACCACGCTAGTTTCGCTCCAACCGGTGCCGATGGTTACACAGTGGTAAACCCGCTAGGTGCTGGCAAATTCTTAGGTGATTGCCAAATTTCTGCTTTTGCCGAGCGCTGTAACGACAAGTTAATTGGTGTGTTTAGCTACAAATCAATTACAGATTCCTACAAAGCTGATGAATTCCAAGATCCAGAAAAGCCATGGTGGGAAGAGAACATTGCCATCCGTCCGGCCTTCGGTGAAGACTACAACGGCCACGGTTCGCACACCGCAAGTACCGCCGCTGGTAACGTGTTAGTCGACGTGCCATTACTTGGCAATTCTGGTGCGCAAGGTGATGGTGTCGATACTGGTTTCCATTTCCCTCAGCTTTCAGGTGTCGCGCCACATGCAAACATCGTTGCTTTCCAAGTGTGTTGGCCAGGTAGTGGTGGTGATCCGTACGCTGGTTGTCCAGGCGAGGCGTTAGTTGCAGCAGTCGAAGATGCAGTCACTGCAGGCGTTGATGTAATTAACTTCTCGATTGGTGGTTCTGAAGATTCACCATGGCAGTCACCACTAGAGCAAGCTTTCTTAGCTGCGCATAACGCTGGCATCGTGGTTGCTGCGTCTGCAGGTAACTCTGGCTCTGACGGCAGTAGCGAAATTATGGGACAAATTGACCATAGCTCACCTTGGTTGATGAACGTCGCAGCTTCTAGCCATAGCCGAAACATTGATATTTCAGGCAAAACCATGACTGGCTTTACTGGCGGTGATTCAACGCCACCAGAGCTCACCGGTAAAAGTATTAGCGGCGAAGTAACAGGGCCTGTGGTCTTGGCAGAGAACTTTGGTAATAAACTTTGTACCGAGCCTTTTGCTGAAGGTACCTTCACTCACAACGAAATCGTGGTGTGTGAACGTGGCGAAAATGCCCGTGTTGCCAAAGCGACCAACGTCAAAGCCGGTGGTGCTGCTGGTTTTGTGCTTTATAACACTTCGTGGGATGACACTGTTGCCGAAGGTATGACTTTCAATGATGTCTACCCATTACCCGGCATTCATTTGTCGGCGATGGATGGCGATGCATTAAAAGCTTGGTTGAGTTCTGGCGCTGACCACACTGCAACCATTACTGCATCGGCAATCACTCGCACTATTGACCCAAGCCAAGCAGACATTCTGGCGAACTTCTCGTCACGTGGGCCAAGTACTTATGTGAAGGAACATTTGATCCCAATGGTGTCAGCACCTGGGGTTGATATCTATGCGGCAAACTCTGATGACCAGCCATTCACTGCCGCCGGTAATTCCAGCGACTTTACCATGATGAGCGGGACTTCAATGGCATCGCCTCATGTCGCTGGTTCTTTAGCGCTGATTAAGCAAGCGCATCCAACGTGGTCTGCCTCAGAAATCCAAAACGCCTTGCAAATGACCTCTGAGCAAACGCTGCGCTACAAACCATACAGCTGGGCGGAAGAGTTTTTAGATGCCGGCACTTACCGCGCAGGCTCTGGCCGCATCAATGTGTTGTCAGCCATTAATACCGGTTTGACCATGCATGAATCTGTGGAGAACTTCCAAGCCGCAGATCCGGAAAATGGTGGTGCCGTGCGTCAGCTGAATATGCCGGAACTGGTGAATATGCAATGTCGCGAGACTTGTACTTGGATCCGGACTTTTACTGCGGTGCGTGATGGCGATTGGAAAGTCGAAACCGAAACTAATGAACTTAGCTTCGAATTGAGTGCAAGCCCAGCCCGTTTCAGCTTGAAAAAAGGCGAAACGCAAACAGTGGTCTTTACCTCAAAAATTTTAGACAGCCAATCCAATAGTCATAACTCAGAGCAAGAAGTCCACGGCGCGGTGCGCTTAACTGCTGACCAACCAAATATGCCGCCGGTGTATTTACCTGTTGCGGTTAAATATACCCACGGTGCATTGCCTGAAGCACTGCAAATCACTATGAATCGTAATGAAGGCAAGCATCAGCTGAATAATCTGGTGCTGCCAGAAATGACGCAGGGTGTTTACAGTGCGGCGGCGGCAGTGCCAGCCCAGTTACGTTCAGTAACTTTACCGCAAGACATTGATTTCTGTGGTTTTGCCTGTGACAAAGTCATTAGTGATTCGGAAGATGTTAGTGTTATTCAAGTGCCAGCAGATACAGCACGGTTAGTGGTTGAAGTGCTGCGCCGTACTAGCTCGACAGCGAAAGCAGATGAACCTTGGAATGCCGGTGATGCTGACGTGTATATTGGTCTGGACGTCAATGGCGATGGGATCCCGCAGTGGGATACCGAAGCGATTTGTATGTCGATTTCTGAGCAAGTCACTGATCATTGTAACATTAACAACCCACAAGCCGGTCAATACTGGGTCGTAGTGCATAACTTTATCCACGACAGCATGGTCCGTCGTACCGACAGTTATGACATTGCCACCGCTATTGTGCCAAAAGCTGTTTCGACTGATCTGCAATTAGTAGGTCCGGCGCAACATGATGGCATGCAAGCGGCGTCAGCCACTGTCAGCTGGAACCTACCACAAGCGGCTGAAGGCGATTTGTTCTATAGCGTGTTGAACTTTGGCTCTAATCCAAACCAACCAAGTAATATTGCTGCAGTGCCATTAAAGCTGGTTCGTGGCGGCGATGAAGTGAGTTTAGCGACGTCGCAAACTGCTGCCCGTCCTGGACAAGTTGTTGATTTAAAACTGAGTATGATGGCAAACCTCGATGGTTATGACCGCCAAATTCAAGTGCAATCACAATTGCCTGCTGGTGTGACCTTAGTTCCTGGTTCGGTGAAAGTACCAACTGCGATGAAAGATGGGCTAACGGTTGCTGGTAACGGCTTTAGCTTAACCACTAAACAAGAGAATGCGTTAAATCGGCCACGTTCTTACAAAATCACCACCAATCAAACCGATATGATGTGTAAAACACCTGATTTTGGCCAAAGCCAACCAGGGAAATATGTAGACTTGGCGGAGTTTGGTTTTAATCCGCAACTTGGTGGCAGTTGGAATAACAACACAGTGCTGGATTTAGCCTGGTATTACGGTCCAAATGCGAAAATGGCGCTTTACAACAATTTTGATAACGCCTCATCGTCACAATTAACAGTGAGCCCAATGGGTTACCTGCAATTGGATCAAATGCCATTATTCTTCCCGCAACACTTCAGCATGCCGTTTGATGGCTTCCCTGATCAATTAGTTGCTCCGTTATGGCGCGGCATTTCATGGAGTTTGGACAATGGCTTAGATGGCGGTATTTTGCGGACACCGTTAAATATCGATATCTGGGATCCTAAGGCCACTTCTGGGATTAGTATGGGATTCACCGGTGACGGCCGGATGATTGTGGAATGGGACAACGCCAGAACCACAGACACTGCCTACAACGAAGAAACCATGCAAATCGATTACATCGACCGTGGTGATAACTATGACTTCGAAGTTATTTATAACCTCAATTACCTGCATGGCGAAGGCGAGTACGAAATTGTAATGGCGTATGACCATATTGATTTTGCCCAAGAGCCAGGCTTTGGTTCGATTGGCGTGAAAGGCTATGACGGTTTCAGGGGCTCATTTGGTCCAGCGGCCGGTTACATTGGTAGTCAATATGCACTGGACAATCTGAAAGACAAGCTAGTCGACGATTTAGTGGTTTGTTATGACTATGTCGGGCCAGAAACCTCAGCCTTTGATGTGAGCTTCCAAGTGAAAGTGAACAATCAAGCTGCTGGTCAGGCATTGCCAATCAGTTTCGTCGTGAACCGTGACGGCTTACCTACAACCACAGTGACGCAAAACTTAGCGGTTAATGGCGATCTGAAAATTGGCACATTAAAAGATGTAGTGGTGAATGAAGATTCAGGCTTCCAAACTATAAATGTTGCATATTCTGACGATGACCAAATCGCGAATACCATTAGTGTGACTGGTGACAACGTGATTGCGGTGGTTGATGGCCATACCCCAGGTTCTACTTTGCAAATCAAACCTGCCGCGAATTTCAGTGGCACTACGATGGTGACAGTGACAGTTCGGGATAACGAGGTGGGTTCAGATATGGCAAGTACCACCTTCAAAATGACAGTGGTGCCAACAGCAGATGCCCCTGTGGCGAAGGTCAGCAAAACTACACTGAGTATCGCTAACGGCGCGACTGCTACTCTAGATGGTTCAAATAGCCAAGATGTTGATGGTGATACTCTGAGCTATCAATGGACTGGCCCAGGCACTATCGCCAACGCCAATAAAGCTGTGGCGACAGTGACTGGATTAGCTGCGGGTACACACCAATTTACGCTGACGGTCAGTGATGGCACTCACAGTAACAGCACCACTATGTCAGTGACTGTTGCCGAAGCTGTTGTCGTTGCACCAGTTCCAGAGAGTAAAAGTGGTGGTGCTGCCGGCTTTGCTCTGTTGCTGTTGTTACCATTCACTTGGTTACGTCGTCGCAATAAACGCTAATTTGTAAACATACGAAAGCCAAACAGTTGCTTATGCAGCTGTTTGGTTATTAGGTGAAGTTGTTTAGCTGGCATTCAGTTATAAGGCTACAGCACCTATAACACCGGTGCTGAAAGCTTTTAGAACTACTGTGGTCTGATCAGTGCGAAAGTAGCGAAATTGTATGAAAATTGCTCTTGCCAAAAGCTGAATTGTTTTTGTACACTTTCGATAACTTCTTAGCGCCCGAATCTATAAAATAAGTCTAGGAAGTGGTTGTAAGTTGACCGAAACGCGCTGTACCGATTTAACGCAGACTTTCAGATGGAGTTGGCTGCAGAAAAATCTTTACCCCGGAAAACCGCCTTACCCAAGGCGGTTTTTTTCTTTTAAGTCCCCAAAGAACTTTAAGCTGATAGCTTTGCTGTACTGATCAATGTTGATTGGCTATTTACTTGATGTGGCGTGGCGCAACTAGCTGACAATGACGCCGCGATAGCGGCTGTTCGACTGCAGATCGCGAGTTTTTTCCACAAAGTGCTTTAATTGTTTTGCCCCTCGTTAAAACCGCCTTTACAATACAAAAATTCCGTCTTTGCACAGTAGATAAACTGCAGCGGTAAATAACATTGTCGTGATCGAAGCGCCATACGTGGCCGGAAGTCGCGACCCGACAATTTAAACTAACCTAACTTAGAAGGATGTAGAAAGCCATCATGTTACTTTGGTTTGTTATCGCTTATTGGGTCATCTCAGTAGCCATCGGGCTCTGGGCTGCGCTGCGGGTAAAAAACACCGCAGATTTCGCCGTTGCTGGCCGTCAATTACCATTTTATATGGTAACTGTGACGGTTTTCGCCACTTGGTTCGGCTCTGAGGCTGTCCTTGGTATTCCTGCGACTTTCATCGACGGCAATTTACGTGACATAGTTGCCGATCCGTTTGGTTCTGCTATGTGTTTGATTTTAGTTGGCTTGTTCTTCGCAGCGCCGCTATATCGGATGAAATTGCTAACCATCGGTGATTTCTATAAACGCCGTTATGGCCGTAAAGTAGAAGTGCTGACCTCTTTAGCCATTGTTATTTCATACCTTGGTTGGGTCGGTGCACAAATTACCGCTTTAGGTTTAGTATTTAACGTGGTCTCTAACGACGCGATCAGCATCGAAATGGGTATGTGGATTGGTGCCGTCACCATTTTAATCTATACCTTCTTCGGTGGTATGTGGGCTATAGCCATTACCGACCTGGTGCAAATGGTGGTGATTGTCTTCGGTTTGCTGTACATCGGCGGCGAAGTGTCCAGCATGGCTGGTGGCTTTAATAATGTTGTGGAACATGCTGCAGCGGCTGGTAAGTTTGAGTTCTGGCCAAGTCTAGACTTAAAAGAGTTGATCGCCTTCACGGCAGCGGCTTGTACCATGATGTTGGGGTCAATCCCGCAACAAGACGTGTTCCAACGGGTGCAGTCAGCGAAATCTGAACGGATTGCGGTATGGGCTTCGGTGCTTGGCGGTTCTTTATATTTCGTGTTTGCCTTTATTCCACTGTTTATCGGTTACTCAGCAACATTAATTGCCCCAGAAATGGTGCAAGAATTGATGAAATCTGACAGTCAAATGATCCTGCCGCAACTGGTGTTGCAACATATGCCGTTCCTAGCGCAAGTGCTGTTTTTTGGTGCTTTGTTGTCGGCAATTAAAGGTTGTGCATCGGCAACGCTGTTGGCACCTTCAGTATCGTTTTCTGAAAACATCTTAAAACCAATGCTGCCGAAACTAACCGACAAGCAATTGTTGTTAATGATGCGGATGGTGACTTTAGTGTTTACCGGTTTCGTCATGATTTATGCGTTAAATACCGAAGCAACTATTTTCGGCATGGTAGAAAGTGCCTATCAAGTGACCTTAGTGTCGGCTTTTGTGCCACTGGCTTTTGGTGTCTACTGGCGTCGGGCGACTAACCAAGGTGCTCTCGTATCAATAGCTGCCGGTGTATCGGTTTGGTTAGGCACTATATTCTTAGGCCCTGAAGATCCGTTTATTCCTGCGCAATTTGCTGGTTTGCTGGCAAGTCTTGCGGGGATGATCATTGGCTCTTTAGTGCCGCAATATGCGCCGCATAATCATGCTATCCACGACGAATTACATCGTGGTGAACATGCGCATGAAGCGCTGTCTAAAGCCGAGTAAGACAACGAACAAAGGCTGGTTTTCCAGCCTTTGTTCTCTCCATGTAGAAGGAAATGCCAGTGCGTCAGCTGTCCACAGTGTTGAGTCTGTTGGTGATATTGGCACTTTGCGGCAATCTTTGGTGGTTATCTCAGCGTCAAAGTAGCGAACCTACGGTCCGCAGTTGTCAAATTCCTATTCGTTGGCGTTTAGCCAGCGTCGATGAAAAATTTAAACTCAGCCAACAACAAGCCTTGGATGCAATCCGCACGGCCGCGCAAGCGTGGAATCAACAACTCGGTTTAGCGGCTTTTGTCGAAGATGCGCAAACAGGGTTCCCAATTAATTTCATTTATGACGAGCGGCAACAACAATTGCTTGCTAGCCAACGACTTGCGCGTAATGTTGAACGTTATGATGAATATCTTCAGCAACTTGCCGCGGAACTGCAGGCTTTAAGCGCCGACCATCAGCAACAGCTAAATAGCTTTAACGAACAAAAACAACAGCTTGCAGACAACATTGCTGCTGGTTCTATCGGTAGACAGAGCGCCGAGCAACAACAAACAGAGTTGCAACTGCTGGCCGATGGGCTCAATGCGTTGGCCGAAAAAATTAATGATAAAAATCAGCACTATCAACAAAGTTTGCAGGATAGAAACCAATTAATAACTGATGCGGCCCCTTCTGGAAAAATCGCCGAAGTGGGATTGTTATTGCGCACTGGTTCTTTGTTAGAGATGCGGATTTTCGCCTACCGCGACCAAACAATTTTGGTGCGAACCCTGAGTCATGAATTTGGTCACGCCTTAGGTGTTGAGCATTTGCCAGAGCCAGACGCCATCATGCATGACATGCTGAGTACTGAGCAGGATCAACTCACTGCCGCAGACGTGCAAGCAGCGTTAAAGCTTTGCGATCAGCGCTTCTAGTTTGCGTCCGAGCTGTACCAAAGTGTTATGTCTATTTATTCGCCACTGCTGCAGGCTGAAGTTCCTTACTTCAGCTTGGAGATTGTCGATGAAATTAGTGTCAGTGATTGCGCTTATGCTGCTGGTTGTTACCAAATCAGTTTCAGCAGCTTGCCTTGATAACGTCGTACTTGTGCATGGCAACACCGCAACCCCCGCGAGTTGGAACAATACCTATAACTATCTGATTGCCAAAGGTTACACCGCTGCACAAATCTACCGACCTGCTTGGGGTTCTGCTAGCTGTGCTGCTTGCAACGACCACAGCGGCAGTGAAGAGACGCCTGTACGCAATGCGTTAAGTGCTGCTTTGGCAAATTCCTGTACCGGTAAAATTGATGTCATTGGCCATTCCATGGGCGCGACTTTGGCCGCGCAGCAAATCAATAAGTTAGGAATTTCGGTTCAGGTGGATGCATTTGTTGGAATTGCTGGTGGTTTTCGCGGCTTATTAACTTGCGGTGTCTACCCGTTTCAAGTCTTAACCAGTACTTGCGGTGCCCAAGGTTTATCGGTAGGAAGTCCATTGCTCACTGGTCTTTACGGCGCTCGATTTGGCCAGCGGGTATATTCCATCAAAAGCTACATTGACCAAGTGGTTTGCGCCACGGGCTCTTGCTTAGTTTATGGGGTTCATAGCAGCAGTATTTGGAACGAAAACGCCAGTTATAATTTGGCAACGGGCCATTTTGGCTTGCAGACGGACACGGCAAGCACCCAATATACGTTGATCCGCTAAATTAGGCCGCTGGTGGCACAAGCGTGGAGTTCTGTACAGTAATTGGGTATGATGACTTATGACAATGAGTTGAAATGGAATTTGGCTGTTGAAAATAATCCACGCTGGCATGCTGTTCTCGTGCCTATTGATTACCGCTCTGGCTGGTGCTGCGCTGTCGGTTGATGATCCATCGCCGATAGGATCTGCGGCTGAGCAGTCGGTGGCGGCTAATCCGAACAGCGGTTATGGGCAAAGCACATCCCAAAAAGCAGCGCACGCTTGGCAAATTCCAGACCCGCGTTTTTATCAGGTTACCAGTCTAACCGTCGACCGACCTAAAGCTGCGATAGCCGAACTTGATAATTTGTTAGCAAACCCATCGACGTCGAAATCGCAAAGAGCTGAGTTATTGTTGATTAAAGCTTGGGCGCTATTTTATGCCGGTGACTGGGCCGATGTGCCAACAACCTTGAATCACGGCATGACGCTAGTCGACCATAAATCTCTGCTTATTCAATACTACCGACTGGCGCAGGCAAATTTTTTCAGTGCAGTTGGTGAAACACAACAAGCCTTTAGTCAATTGGACTCGGTTGGCCAATATTTGAAATTAATGCCACATCCAGAGTTACAGCATGTCCATCTGCAGATTTCTGCACAGCTGCATCAAGATGCCAAAGATTATGACATGGCATTGTATTTCTACCTGAAGCTACTGGATGAATTGTCTAGCACAGCGAAACCGCTGCCGCTATTTAGTGCCGACCGAGGTACAGTGTTGCGTGGCCTTGCTTTTGTCTATTACATGCTCGACGACAAAGTGTTGTCTGAACGATATTTGTTTTCAGCTGAACAGCAAGAACCGGCTACTCATCATGTGGCTCGGGCGGAAATTGCCTGTCTTCGCGGTTATCAGCTGCAAAATACCTCAGCCGATGAAGGCGCCAAGGCTTTGTTGGCGATGTTGGAAGTTGCAAAGAGTCAGCAGGAACTATATTGCAGTCCTTTTGCATATGCCATCTTATCTAATATCTATCAAAATAAAGCGGAACAGTCTGCAGCTCTGGCTGCAGCTCTCAAAGCGACTGAGTTGGTAAAACGTGAGAATCCAGATCTGTACTTATATACTTGGTACAACCTTGGTTATCTGTATCTGCAGCAACATAAACCCGAACAAGCACAGCAGGTGATTAGCCAGCTGGAACAATTTAGCAAAACTTTGCCGGAAAATGTTAATCGCTCGGGTTTGCTATATCTGCAAGCAGCATATGCGCAAGCAAAGGGTGACTATCAACAAGCCTTAGAGCGTACCCAAAGCTATTATCAGCAAGAATTGGCCAGCATTGCCGAAAGTAATATTCGCAATATTGCGCGATACCGTTATTTATATGACCAAGAAAAAAGTGCAGCCCATAGCGACAAACTGCAGCTGCAAACTGAGTTATCGGCAGCAGCTTTGGCGTCGCAACAGGCCAATCAGCGGATTTTTTTGGCAGGCACAGCAGTAGTATTTAGTTTATTACTCGTTATTTGGTTGTTCCACCGGCGTAGTTTGGCGTGGCAGCGCCAAGCTTTCCAATTACAAATGGTTGATCCATTGACCAAATTACCAAATCAAAACTTCTTGGCGCAGCAAGCCCCGCAACTGGTGGCAATGGCTCGCCGTTATCAGTTTGACCTTGCGATGGTGGTATTGGAGATTGACGAATTAGCAGCGCTTGAGCGGCAATTTGGCGAGCAGGCAATTAGTTTAGTGATCAAAGAGTTCGCCGCGCTATGCCGACAACATTTGCGAGAAACCGACCAACTAATTCGCTTATCGGGCGGTCATTTTGCGATGGTGTTGCCCTACAGTGATGATGCGGCAACTTTTGCGGTGCTCAACAAGCTGCAAGCTGAATGCGCGTTGGCAATATCGCCGTTATTACCAAAGCCACGCTTAATTAGCTTTTCGGCAGGTATTCAATTTAGCTCGCAGCAAGCAGATCCAGTGTTACTAGTACTAGAAGCCGAGCGAGCTCTGAGTTTGTCAGTGGTCGAAGGTCGCGGCAAAGTATCAAAATTTATGCTGTAGATGTTAACGTTATTGCCGAGCAAAGCTGCGAAAAATCGCAATTGCTGAAACTTCTTCAAATCGAGGTTCCTGAGGATTTCATATCGGCATTTTGACAAACCTTCTTTATAGGTGATGCATCAATTTAACAAGGGTAACCTTTCGTTACTTTAGTAAGTGCATGATTTTAATGTGATTACTAATCAATAAGGAGACGGCGTGTTGCGTCAGCCGCAGATGAACGAGCCGATAAAGAGCTCCATGGTGCTAGAGAAAAGTTTATCGCTGATAAGCTTATTGTTATTCAGCTGCTATATCGGATGGGTGGTGTCCGCAATTGAACTTGTTAAAGTGTTTAATGGTCTGGACCTTGGAATGGATAAGAAAGTACTTGCGACGCAAATAAGCAACGCATTAGTTCCTTATCTCCGCTATTCATTTTATGCTTTGCCCGGATGGATATGCGCCATGCTAATTCTCATCTTTTCAAAATATCGCGCTCGATTCTTTTTATATTTTTGGAGTTTATCGTCTGTAGTTTTAGTTCTAGGCTTTCCTTTTGGTAGTTTGTTTGGGTTGATATTGGGGATTGTGGTTTTTATCAAGCGCAAGCAATTTACCTAAAATGGGTAGTTGGCTGAAGCCATTCAAGGTGGTCATGATGATTAACGAATTCCTACTTTTTTAACAGAGACATAGTTTTATCCGATGCTCTGGAATTAGGCTGGATTACGAAAAAGCGAATGTCCGCAGCTAAGACCACAGCATTCGCTTATTCCACAATTGAGGTTTCAGCCGCCTTGTGGCCTTAGAGCATCCTTTTCTCGAAACGCCGCTTAACCTAAGCGGTAGTCAGCACCGTCTTTAGCAGTGAAACGCTGTTGACGACGGGCGTATGTCGGTTGCAACTGGCCCATAATCATTGAAAACCAGCGGCTGCCTTGCTCGTCTTGCAATTCTAATTGCACGTCGTCAATGCCTGCATGATCTTTGCAACCTTGTGCGCCGCTGCGGCAGATAGTCAGTTCTACATGCCGACCATTGTCGTTTAACAGCAGGCTTTGCGGTTTCTCGCGGCTACCCGCTAAAGCAACAAACTGGGCTGGGTTTTGCAAACCGCTGTTGCTACCATCGGCAAAAAATGCCAACAGGTGTTGGTAGTACACCACGTAACTGCAGACATCTTTATGCGAGCCGGTTGCCAGTGGAAACACTTTGTCTAAAAAGCCTTTGGAGTAATCCAAAATTTGACGCAGGTGGCTGTCGTTTAACGCGCTAATTGCACTGATTTCCTGACGGATAAAAGCATCTATTGGCGTTTGCTGGTGCATGTCGATTGCTGTCATGTTCATGGTAAAGTCCTCGCTCACTCTTGTTGTCTGGCCCGGTAGGGTGGCGGGCGTCCGCACATTTTTTAACTGGTTTGGCCACAGCGTTTGCCGTTGCTTAGAAACTAGTCTATGTTGTTTTAGTGCAAAATTTGACAATTAAAACTTTACAGTGTGAATTTTACAAAATGGCCAATACAAAAAGTTTACTCAGACAGTCGCATTTTCTCGGAACAAAAATCAGAAACTTGAGGAAACGCAATAACTTAACTATGGAAGACTTGTCCACTCGTTGTATCCGCATCGATGCTGAACATGCGCCATCAGTGTCCTATTTGTCGATGATCGAACGCGGCAAAAGGGTTCCTGCAGTCGAAATGCTCGAAGTTATTGCACAAGTTTTTCAAAAAGATTTGGACTGGTTTTTAGACGGCGAAGACTCCGAGCCAGACATTACTCCGCAAAAAGGCAGTCGTGGTGGTATTCATGGCATGGCTCTAGAGCCTGGTTTTTTGTTCTCCAATGACATTCTGCAAATCGCCATTCCTGAGCTGTTGTCACAAACCGGCACTGGCGGTAAACAATTTGCTCAGCTGCTCATTCGCGCGCACCAAGAGCATCACCAAAACCACTTTCCCGAACTTGAAAGAGCTGCTGAAGAAGTCGGACGTAAGCAAATGCCATTGTCCCCCGAGGATCTATTGCAGATGGCGGCCGAGGTTGGCCTGAAAATTAGTTGGTTTGATGAGACGCCAAAAGAAGTGTTGGATGAGCTTGGTGTCTTGAGTAAAAACGTCGCGACCTCATTTTTTCTACCACCACAAACCTTGCATTTAAACCGCATATTGCAACGCCATCCGACTCGTTTGAAATATGAGTTGGCAGTGCATATTGGCCATGCGGTGCTACACAATAAAGACGGGGTCAAAAGCTCAATGATGGTGGGCGGAGCTCAGGAAGTTTCTGATAGTAATGCCAATTTAGCGCCGCAGGATATTTTGCACGCATGGCGTGACTTTGAATCAAGCTTCTTTGCCGGTGCCTTGTTATGTCCAAAATTACCATTTCGGCAGCTGTTGGACCGCCACGGTTATGAAATTAGTAGCCATAAAGCCGCTGGGGTTTCGGCATCTGTGGCGATGCGGCGGATGACCGCAGTGTCGCCTTATAGCCATTGGCACTACTTTGATGCTTACACCCCTGGCAAACTAAAAGCGGTGTATCGCGGCAATGGCATCCCGCTGCCCTGGGGCAACATGCGACAAGTGGAAGATCCTTGTCAGCACTGGGCGGTATTCCGGATGTTTGAGGCCGCAGAAGCACAGCATTCTGCGCAGTTATCGTTATTAGAAGTGCAAGGGCAACCGCGGATCTATTGCTGTGAATCGACCAAGGTTACTGATTTGGCCGGTAATGCACATGTGCTTTGTGCAGGGATTGATTTGAACCCTGCCATCGACGCTCAGGGCATCGATGCTGATACTTTAGCCCTAGAGTTAAAGAGTTTGTGTAATCGCGAAGGTGGCTTTGCCAAAGTGCCAAATTCAATCAAATCGACTTTGACCACTATCAGCAATATTTTAAATATTAACTGGGTTGCCCGAAGTCTGGATAAACCCGCCCAACTGATTTGCTCGCGCGGCAATCACTGTCCACGTGATCCAGCTTGTTATCAGCGGTGTAAAGGTTAATATCCGAGAGTGTGTTAACGCTGGCAAGGCTTGAGAAAGCTACTCAAGCCTAAAGTTGTTGTGCTTGTGCCGAACGATTAGGCTCGACTAACTGCGAAAATGAGCCAAACTACAGGTTATCTACGACGAAGTTTTGTGAAGCTGGCAGCTTTGCAAAGGTTATGTAAATTCGGTTCGCCGACAGTCTTGTCACTGATAAAGTGACAGCGTTCGGCATCTCGGTGGGGATTTATGAGATGTATCAAGTTGTTGCGATTACCTTAGACCCAGCGTTATTGAGCTTATTAAAGCATTATTGCCAACAAGACGATCAAAGCTGGCAGTTACGCAGTTTCCCCACCGTTGGTAGTTATTTGACGGCACCGCGGAATGACGATGCTATCGATTTATTGTTCTTTGACGCCACCGGCATTATTGCTGGCCTCGAAGAAAAGCGTCTGGTGTGTTTTATGGCACCTTTGGCGCTGCGAGTAGTAGTTACTGAGCCACAACATGAAGATGTGATCCTCAACCATTTGGAGCATTTTCATAGTTTTGTTGGCCATGACTTAAGTTATGACCATCTGCAGCAACTATTCGCCAATGCGGCGCGCTTGAGTATGTTGCCGCTGCAGGAGTCAGAGCGACGTTTAATTGGGCGCTTAACTGAATATCCGGTATTTCCGTCGATTTGTCAGGAACTTCGCGAGCTTTTAAAGGATCCTCAGGTCGAGTTGGTGCGAGTGACCTCGCTGGTGAGTCGGGACCCGCTGATAGTTTCGCGTTTATTACAGTTGGTTAATTCGCCTTACATGGGTTTTGCCAGCGAAACTTGGTCTTTGCATACCGCAATCAACCGGTTGGGCTTTCAGATGCTGCAAACCTTGGTGTTGATGCTGTCGATAAAGGCTCGGCAGGCGGAATTAGGACACGCTGATCACGAATCGGTACTTGATGCAATTCTGGCGGATGCTGGGCGTTGTCGGCAGTTAGCACTGAGTTGCGGTTACCCACGGACCATGCAAGATCAGGTGTTTATCACCGCAATTTTAAGTGGTTTTGGCAAGTTAGTGTTATTGCAAAATGGTTTTGAACTCTGTGATCCGGCACTGCAAGAACAGTCAAGCGGCGAGGGGTTAACTTATTTGGCAGTCTCAGCTTTTGTCATGACACTTTGGGGTTTTGAAGCTGAAGTGGTGCAAGCCATTTTGCAACAACAGCAATGGCAAGATGGTTCGGCGCCATCACAAAAAGTGAGTCGATGTTTGTATCTGGCACGATTGCAAAAATTGCAGTTGTTAACAGCGTTGCCGGATGCAGAGAAAAAGCAAATCCGCGCAGCCGGATTTGCCAGTGTAATTTAGCGGGTCAGCCAAACAACTGACCCTCTGGTAGTTCAAAGGAAAGGGTCTGATGTCGATAAAGAAAATTGGCTTGATGGGTGCAGTTGTCGCAACTGCGGCAGTTGGTTATTGGTGGTTTAGTCAGTCGAACCAAACTGATGGCGCGAGTAATTCGGCTAGTACGCCTGCGCAAACTGCACAAGGACCTCAAGGCCAAGCGCCACAAGGCCAGCGCCCACAAGGCCAACGTCCTCAAGGTCAGGCAGCGCAAGGTCAAGCAGCACAGGGCCAGCGTCCGCAAGGCCAAGGTCCACGTCGTGGTGGGCCAGGTGCCAATCAATGGAATGCTCCTGTGCCGGTCACTGTGGTGTCCGCACAAACCAGCGATCTAAAAGTCCAATTTAAAACCATCGGCACCGTAACGGCCAGCAATACAGTGCTGGTGCAAAGCCGCGTCAGTGGACCACTGCTAAAATTAAATTTCCAAGAAGGACAGTATGTCAAAGCTGGTGAAGTGTTAGCAGAAATCGACCCTGCGCCTTACCAAGTTAAACTGTCACAAGCGGAAGGTCAGCTACAACAAAACCTTGCACAGCTTAAAAATGCCGAAGCCGATTTAGGGTTATACAGCCGACTGAAAGCGCAAAGTTCTATTTCGCAGCAACAACTGAATGCGCAACAAGCCTTAGTGAATCAACTCAAAGGCTCGTTGAAATCGAACCAAGCGCAAATTGATGCGGCGGCACTTGAGCTGTCGTATACCAAAATTGTCGCGCCAATTAGCGGCAAGTTGGGTCTTCGCAAAGTCGATGCCGGTAATTTGGTGCAAGCCAATAGCGCCGAAGGCATTGTTTCTATTACCCAAAGCTCACCGCTGTATGTGATGTTTAGTATCCCAGAAAACCAATTGCAATCCCTTCGCGCTGCAGTCGCTGAAGGCAAGCCGCTAATTACTGAAGCCTGGGATCGCAATGAAAAACAAATTTTGAGTAAAGGTGAGCTGACGACTTTAGACAACCAAATTGACCTTGCGACAGGCACCTTGAAACTCAAAGCCAGCTTTGCCAACGAGGACGATGCGTTATTTCCCAATCAGTTTGTTAATGTCCGTTTAAATGTCGCCGAGAAAAATGGTGCTATCACTATTCCGCAAGATGCGGTGCAATATGGTTCTGAAGGCACTTTCGTTTATGCCATCGCAGAAGGCAAAGCGGTGATGCGTAAACTTGAGTTAGGCGTCGTCGATAATGGCCGGATTGAAGTGCGTTCAGGCTTGGCTGCAGGTGAGCCAGTGGTGATGCAAGGGCTTGACCGTCTGCGGCCAGGTCGTGAAGTTGAAGTGTTAGAAGTTGATGGTGTTGCGTTGAAAGCCGCGCCTAAAGCCGCGGACAAAACACCTGCCACCACTGGCAAAGGCTGAACCTTGCCATGAATATGTCAAAACCATTTATTTTACGACCGGTCGCCACTGCGCTGTTGATGCTGGCAGTGCTGATTGCCGGTATCCTCAGCTATCGGTTGTTGCCGGTCGCTGCATTACCGCAAGTTGATTACCCAATTATTCAAGTGTTTAGCTTTTACCCAGGCGCAAGCCCTGATGTGATGGCGCGGACTGTCACTGCGCCACTCGAGCGTCGACTCGGCCAAATTCCGGGGCTCAAGCAAATGTCTTCCAGCAGTAGTGCTGGCAGCTCTGTGCTAACACTGCAATTTGCCTTAGTGGTAGATATGGGGGTTGCTGAGCAGGAAGTGCAGGCAGCCATCAATACTGCATCATCGCTGTTACCGAACGATATGCCAGCGCCGCCGATCTATCGCAAAGTGAACCCTGCCGATGCGCCAATTTTGACTTTGGCGGTGAGCTCTGCATCGATGACTCTGCCGGATGTGTATGACTTAGTCGATACGCGGATTGCGCAAAAACTGTCGCAAGTTGGTGGGGTTGGTATGGTGAGTCTTGCGGGTGGCCAACGTCCGGCTATTCGGGTCAAAGCCAATCCAGCAGCTTTAGCTGGCCTAAACTTAACCATGGAGCAGCTGCGTTCTGCCATCGTTGCCGCCAATACTAACCAACCTAAAGGTAGTTTCGATGGTCCGTTCCGGTCGACCATGCTAGATGCTAACGATCAAATTCGCACCACTGCCGAATACGAGCAATTAATTGTCGCCTTTAAAGGCGATGCGCCGGTACGGCTTGGTGATGTTGCGCGGATTGAACAAGGCGCGGAAGACCGCTTCTTAGCCGCTTGGGCAAACGAACAACCGGCAGTGTTAATTAATATTCAACGCCAGCCTGGAGCCAACGTCATCGAAGTGGCCGATAGTGTGCGGGAAATTTTGCCGCAGTTAACAGCATCCCTACCTGCCGCTTTGGAAGTGACAGTGTTAACTGACCGTACGCAAAGTATTCGCTCGTCAGTGCGTGACGTACAACATGAACTGATTTTTGCCATTGGCTTGGTGATTGCGGTGACTTTTGTATTTTTGCGCACAGTGCCTGCCACCATTATTCCGTCCTTGGCGGTGCCATTATCGCTGGTGGGAACTTTCGCCGTGATGGTGTTATTTGATTTCTCGATCAACAACTTAACGTTAATGGCTTTGACTATCGCTACCGGCTTTGTGGTGGATGACGCCATTGTGATGCTGGAAAACATTGCTCGTCATCGTGAACAAGGCAAATCGCCGTTACAAGCGGCGCTACAAGGTGCGAAAGAAATCGGTTTTACTCTGATTTCTCTGACTTTTTCTTTAATCGCCGTGTTGATCCCGCTGCTGTTTATGGCCGATGTGGTCGGACGCTTATTCTTTGAATTTGCCGTGACCCTTGTCATCGCCATCTTAATTTCGCTGTTGGTATCGTTGACGCTTACACCCATGTTGTGTGCCAAGTTACTAAAAACCTTGCCAGAGCATCATCAGCAAGCACCGGACTGGATGGATAGGATAATCGCGCATTACGGCAAAATGCTAACTTGGGTGCTGCGTCATCAACGCCTCGGTATGCTGGCGATGGTTGGTACTGTGGTATTAACCGCATTACTCTATCTCGCTGTGCCAAAAGGCTTTTTCCCAGTGCAAGATAGTGGTGTCATTCAAGTTGTGACCGAAGCGCCGCAAGATGTGTCTTTTGCGGCGATGGCTGAGCGGCAGCAAGCGCTGGGTAAAGTGTTATTGCAACATCCAGCGGTGGCGAGTCTTACCTCGTTTATTGGGGTTGATGGCAGTAATGTCAGCTTAAACAGCGGCCGAATTTTAATTAATCTAAAACCGCATGCGGATCGCGATTTATCAGCGGTTGCCATCATCAATGAACTGGAACAAAGCGCCGCGCAAGTGGTTGGCATCAAAGGCTGGTTCCAAAGCGTGCAAGAACTCAGCATTGAAGACAAAGTTAGTCGCACGCAGTATCAATTCACGCTAAGTTCGCCAGAAAGTGCTGAACTGGCGGCGGTATTGCCAGATGTCATGGCGGCGCTGCAACAACGGCCGGAACTGAGCGAAGTTGCCCACGATTTGCAAGAAGAAGGACGCCAAGCTTTCATCGACATCGACCGCACTGCTGCTGCACGTTTGGGCATTAGCGTGAGCCAAATCGGCACCACTTTGCAAAGCTCTTACAGTCAGCGTCAAATTGCCACCTTGTTCACCCAAGCCAATCAATATCGGGTGATTTTGGAAGTAGATCCAGAACAAGCACAAGGCTTGGCGGCACTGGATAAGTTATACATCAATTCGGCGTCGGGCCAGCCAGTGGCGCTTAGCAGCATTGCGCGGATCAGCCAACAACCGGCGAAACTGCTGATAAACCACCAAGGCCAATTTCCGACAGTGACCTTGTCGTTTAACTTAGCCGATGGTTATTCCTTAGGTGAAGCGGTGGCGGCGATTGAAGAAACTATCCAAAACCAGCAGTTACCAGCATCCATTGAAATGAAACTGCAAGGTGCGGCCGAAGCGTTTGCCGCATCGCTTAGCAATACCTTATGGTTGGTGCTGGCGGCAGTGGTCACTATGTACATTGTGCTTGGCATTTTGTATGAAAGTTTAATCCACCCGCTGACCATTTTATCCACATTACCTTCTGCCACTGTTGGTGCTTTAGCTGCGCTACTCATATGGCAGCAACCGCTTGATTTGATAGCTGTTATCGGGATTGTGTTGCTGATTGGTCTGGTGAAGAAAAACGGCATCATGATGGTCGATTTCGCCTTGGAAGCGCAGCGCCAGCAAGGTTTAACGCCGGAGCAAGCGATTTATCAGGCGGCGTTGCTACGGTTTAGACCAATTCTCATGACAACCTTAGCGGCATTATTTGGTGCTATCCCGTTGTTGCTTGCCAGTGGTTCGGGTGCAGAGCTGCGTCAGCCGCTGGGGTTAGTGATGGTCGGCGGCTTGCTGGTCAGCCAAGTGTTGACGTTATTTACCACGCCGGTGGTGTATTTGTGGTTTGACCGCCATCTGACTCGTGAGGCGGATACTGCGGAGCCGGAGTTATCATGAGGCTGGCTAATCTATTCATTCAGCGCCCTGTCGCCAGCGGTTTGTTCGCTGCGGCAATAGTGTTACTGGGATTGATTAGTTATCGGCAATTACCGGTATCGCCGCTGCCAGCGGTCGATTTCCCAATGATTGTGGTGACGGCCAGTTTACCTGGCGCAAGCCCAGAGAGCATGGCGGCAACAGTGGCAACACCGCTGGAGCGCGCGCTCGGTAGTATTGCTGGCATCAAACGCATCAGTTCTAATTCCAACCAAGGCTCAACGCAAATCCGCTTGGAATTTGAACTCGACCGCAATGTCGATGAAGCCGCAAGGGATGTTCAGGCATCGATTAACGCAGTACGGGCGCAGCTGCCGTCGGGCATGCCGGGCAATCCGACTTATCGTAAATTTAACCCGTCACAAATGCCGGTGATGGCGTTGGCTCTTAGCTCAAGTAGTCTATCTGCACCAGAACTTTATGACAGTGCTGCGACTATCCTTAGTCAAAAAATACTGCAAATACAGGGTGTTGGTGAGGTGGAGATCGTCGGATCTTCGCTTCCTGCCGTGCGGGTGCAGTTAAATCCGGCGATGTTAAGTCACTATGGCATTGCGCTGGATGAAGTGAGAACCGCAATCAGCGCCATGAACACCAATGTGCCATTGGGCGTGCTGGAGGCGAGTAACGAACGCTGGCAAATCGCGACTAGTCAAACTTTGCGCAGCGCCAGTGATTATCAACAATTAATTATTAAAACTGTGGATGGCGCACCCATTCGGCTTTCCGATGTGGCTCTGGTCAGCGATTCAACGGAAAACCGCTATAGCGCGGGTTTTCATAACGATAAACCTGCGGTCATCATGCAAATTAGTCGGCGTAGCGGTGCCAATATTGTCGCGACTATTGATGCGATTTATCAGCAGCTGCCAATGCTGCAAGCATTATCACCGAAAGACTCGAATTTAGCGGTGGTGATGGACCGTTCACCCGTCATTCGTGCGACCTTAAACGAAGCTGAGCTCAGTCTGGCGATTTCCATCGGCTTAGTGGTGGCGGTGGTGTTACTGTTTTTAAAGAGTGCGCGTAGCGCGCTTATTCCAACGCTCGCTATTCCGGTTTCGTTAGTTGGCGCCTTTGTGGTGATGTATCTGTTTGGTTTTTCACTGAATAATTTATCGGTGATGGCTCTTATCGTTGCTGCTGGTTTAGTGGTGGATGATGCCATTGTGGTTTTAGAGAATATCAAACGCCATTTGGATATGGGCAAAACACCTCTGCAAGCCGCGCGTGATGGTGCGGGCGAAGTAGGGTATACCTTAATCGCCATGAACTTAGCTTTGGTCGTGGTGTTTTTGTCGATTTTATTTATGGGCGGATTAGTCGAGCGACTGTTTCGAGAATTCTCGATTAGCTTAGTCGGCGCCATGCTGATTTCGTTGTTGATGTCGCTGACGCTCACGCCTGCACTTGCGGCGGCGTTGTTAAAACCTAGCGGTAAAACCAAGCAAATCAATGCTGAAAAGCCAAGTCTGTTTGCTCGTTTACAACAACGTTATCAGCAAAGTTTACGCTTTGTGCTTGGTTTTAAGAAAACTGTACTGCTGGTGCTCGCTGGTTTATTTGGCTTGAATATTTGGCTATTTCAAACGCTGCCAGGCGGCATGTTGCCCGACCAAGACACTGGCCAGCTCAACGGCTTTGTCCGCGGTGACGATGGATTTTCTTTTCAAATCATGCAGCCAAAAATTGAAGCCTTCCGCCAATACCTGATGACCGATCCGGCAATTGCTGATGTCACGGGCGCAAGTGGCGGTGCTATGGGGCTTAGTAACTCGATGCTGCGGGTGCGCTTAAAACCACTCGACGAGCGAAAAGTGTCAGCGCAAGAAGTGGTGGATCGTATTCGCGCGAATGCGCCAAAAATTGCTGGCGGTATGCTGTTTTTAAGTGTCGATCAGGATATTCGGTTGTCATCGCCGTTTGCGAGCAGTGATTATGAAGTGCTGTTGATGTCTGGTGATTTGCAGGAGCTTGGCAAGTGGAGCAAAAAGGTTGCCGAAGGCATGAAAGAGCTGCCGGAATTGGTCGATGTCAATTCGCCGGGCGGTGAAGATGCGCAGCAAGTCGTGCTGCAAATTGACCGTGAAGCCGCGCAGCGACTTGGCGTGGATATGCGTACTATCGCGACTTTACTGAATAACTCCTTTTCCCAGCGCCAAGTCGCGACCTTGTTCGACGATATTAACCAATATCGCGTGGTGATGGAGTTGGCTCCAGGTTATACCGCACAGCCTGAAGTGTTGAAGCAGTTGATGCTAATCACAGCGGGTGGCGAGCGAGTTCCACTCAGCGCCATCGCCAGTTACGATTATGGCCTCGCTAGCGACCGAGTACGGCATGATAATCAGTTTGCCTCAAAAGGTATTGGTTATGCGTTAGCGCCGGGCGTTACCGCCGAGCAAGCCGATGCCGCTATTGACCGTTTGCTGGCGGAGCTGATGCTGCCAACTAGCATTTTTAGCGTTAACGGCGAAGATCAGCGTAATGCGACCTTCGACCAAGGCAACCAAGTCTGGTTGTTTGTTGGCGTTGTGCTGGCGGTGTATTTGCTGCTGGGAATATTGTACGAGAGTCTGTTGCAACCGCTGACTATCTTATCGACTTTGCCTTGTGCTGCACTTGGCGCATTGCTGACGCTGTATTTTTCCAATACCGCGCTTAGTTTGATTGCGCAGCTCGGCTTGTTTTTGCTGATCGGAATTGTGATGAAAAACGCCATTTTGCTGGTCGACTTTGCGTTAAAAGCCGAACGCGACTTAGGCCTAACGCCATTCGATGCGATTGTGCTGGCCGGACAGCAGCGGCTGCGGCCCATTTTGATGACCAACTTAGCGGCGATGTTAGGCGCAGTGCCATTGCTGCTTGGTATGGGCGAGGGCGCAGAACTGCGGCAACCGCTCGGGATCACTATTGTTGGTGGCTTAGCACTGAGTCAGTTGTTCACGCTCTACAGCACGCCAGCGGTGTACTTGGTATTAAGCCGCTTTCGCCGCCACGCACCAGTGCGTGAACAAGCGGCTGCGGAATTGAGTCCGAAAGCGACAACAGAAGCCATTCAGCATTCAAAGTAGCTGGCGCCAGCAGCGTCGCACATATTCGCCGTAGTTAGCGTGACGGGCTAGCGCGGCGAGTTTGAATGCCTAACTATTCTTGAAAATCCCAAGGTATTTCTTGTTTAAATAGCGCAATGGCCTGCTCAACCAACTCGAGATCGAGCGCGGGTTGATAAAGGGTTACTTCCCTGCGCTTTTTGCGATCGTCACGAAAGACTTCGAGCAGTAGCTGATTGTCCTGATAAATCTCAATGCCGATCCCATCGCGCTCAGCACCGACGTCACTGGCAATGGTGTATTCTGGAATTTTGCTAAAGTCGGTCATGGTTAAAATCCACATATCTTTTTCAAGGCTCTTAGACTAAGTTCAATCATCAGTTATAAGCAAGTCGCATCTCGGGAGCTTCACTTTGTCAAAACCTTATCAGCAAAGGCTGCGGCAGGCGGCAATGCTCGTTTCTGCCGTCATTAGTTTGAGTGTGTTACCGATTGCGGCAGCAGAGTTTGTCTCGACACAACCGACCGCCAGAGTCGAATATTGGCAATTACGACAAGCAGCCATCAATGCACAGATGGCTGATGCGGCTACTCTGGCCAAAGTTAAGTTAGTGTTTGTTGGCGACTCTATTACTGATTTTTGGTTGCTGGGTGATGACCCATGGATCCCGGGGCGTATACATGGGCGCCGAATTTGGGATGAATCTTTTGCTGGGGCGAATCCAGAAAATTTAGCCATTAACATCGGTATTTCTGGCGATCGCACAGAACATTTGTTGCACCGACTTTTGCCAAAAGCTGAAGGTGGCCTCGGTCATTTGGATGCAGTTGCACTTAATCCGGAATTCTTAGTAGTGATGGTCGGCATAAATAATTCCTATGCAGCCGAAGCGCCAGTGGCCGAGAGTGTTTATGCTGGAGTACTTGCGGTGATGCGCGCACTGCATGCACGTAAACCTAAGGCACGCATCCTCTTACAGTCAATTTTACCGACCGCAGAAAGTGCGCGTGATAACAGTGTGGTGCTGCCGGTGAATGCAAAACTGGCGGCGTTGGCGAAAAGCCCGGAATTTGCCGAATTTACTGTTTGGCTCGATTTGTATCCGGCCTTTGTCGATGCACAAGGTCGCCAAAACACTGGGCTATTTGTCGATGGCCTGCATCCAAGTGAAGCTGGATACCAGCGTTGGCGAGATCTATTAGTACCAGCATTAAGCGCTGCTCGGGAGCGATGAACAGCCGAGATGTGTTGCGGAATATCCAAGACGCCCCGATAACTTTTAAATACATTTGCTTGAGTAGCGGACTGCCAAATGTAGAAAAGGCCCGTGGTATGCACCAACGGGCCTTTTGCTTAAATCCCCTCGCCCAAAAACACCCGGTTGTAACGCGGTTTTAGATAGGTTTGTTGGCCAATGGATAAACCCAGCTGTTTGAAGCGTAGTTTATCGAGTTCAACGTGAATTAACTCATGCTCACTGGAGGAAAACTCTAAGCGCACAGAGGGGCCGACCACGGTAATTAAGTCTAACTTGGCGGCAATTGCTTCCGGTTCTACCTGCAGCAGCACATCAATTTCATGCGGGCGCACATAAGCAAGGCCTGGTTGTTCGACATCGCCGGCAGTCGCTGGGCTATCTGCTTGCGCTTGTTTGATTAAGGTGTCGCCTTGGCGTACTCGCGCATGGAATAAGTTGACGGTGCCTAAGAATTCATAAACAAATGGGTTTGCTGGATGGTCGTATACTTCCTCTGGCGTGCCGTCTTGTTCAACACGGCCTTTGTTCATCACCACAATACGATCCGCAACTTCTAATGCTTCTTCTTGGTCATGCGTCACAAACACTGAAGTCACATGAATTTCATCATGCAAACGACGCAACCAACGACGCAGTTCTGCGCGAACTTTTGCATCCAAAGCACCAAAAGGCTCATCAAGTAGCAGCACTTTTGGCTCTACCGCTAATGCACGAGCGAGTGCAATACGCTGGCGCTGCCCGCCGGATAATTGCGATGGGTAACGGTCGGCAGTCCAATCTAATTGCACTAACTCCAATAGCTTATGCACGCGTTTTTGGATTTCAGCTTTATTTGGGCGGAATTTCTTCGGCTTGACGCTTAAGCCAAAACCGACGTTTTCGGCAACTGTCATGTGCTTGAATAACGCGTAATGTTGAAAGACAAAACCAACACCACGTTCACTGACGTGTTGATGGCTAATATCTTCACCATGAAACAAAATACGGCCTGCATCAGCTTGTTCTAAACCGGCGATTAACCGCAATAACGTGGTTTTGCCTGAGCCTGATGGCCCAAGCAGCGCCGTCAGCTCGCCACTATTAATCGAAAGACTGACGTTATCAACAGCGACAAAGTCGCCAAAGTTTTTCTGAAGTTGTTGAACCTCAATACTCATGGTGTCCTCAACGCGCTATTTTGTGAGTCCAAATGCGAAGATTGCTGCACGGTGTGTTGACTGGCCGCAGGTGCATCACCAAATTCAGCGCGCAACATTGCTTGCTCATACCAATGCCAAAGCGGAGTTAAACGCTGCTTATAAGTGGTGGCTAGAATGAATAACAATGCAATCTCCTCGTTTAGACATCTAAATGCCTGAAATGCTAAATTGCATTAAACCAGAGCTTCTTAATAACTTTAAATACTTTTTTGGCGTGATTTAATAACCAAAGTTATAAGAGAAGATGCAAAACCTTGGGGAAGAAAGCTCTTCAGCATGCGGAAGTATTGAATTTTCTGGGAATTGTCGGCAAATCACGGCAAACAAGACGTCAGCCGTGATGCATAGATATGATTGTCGCTAATCAGATTTTTTTGGGATTGGCGCAAGGCCTTTACTGCGATTTTCAATTGCATCATCCAAATCAAACCCAGCGGAAATCCATTCATGTGCTTCCTCGGGTTTAAATTTCTCTTCGCTCCAAGTGCGTGCAGTGTCCAGCTCAAAGCCCATGGTTTGCCAACGGGATGCGAGATCGGCTGTAAAGCCGGCACTGTGCCATTTCTGGGCGACAGCTGGGACAAAGTCGGCGGCTTTCCACGCGGAAATTTCCTCGGTGCTCATGCCACTCCAATCATTCGGAGCTGAGCTACAGGCACTTAACAAACTAATCACTAACACCAGCGCCAAACGAGACAACATATGACTTCTCCTGCTTATTTTTTATGCACTAATGTTTTATAACTAATGCAACATTGAATGCAAGTGGTTCTGCTAATGTTCGGCAGAAAAACGGGGATTTTGCAGCAAATTGCCGGAAAAAAGCGGGTGAGTTGAGGTTTCAATCGAAACTAGGTTTCTGGGTTTCAGCCGAAACTGTGTTTCTGGGTTTCAATCGAAACTAGGATTCTGGGTTTCAGTCGAAACTGGGTTTCTGTCGCCGCAATGCCTTGGTGTTACCTTGTTGCTTTTTGCTTTCTAGTCGACGCTGTTGGCTGCCAAAGGTTGGCTTAGTCGCATGGCGCTTTTTTTGCACTATGCCGGCACTAGCAATGAGTGCGATTAATTGCTGCAACGCTTGCTGTCGGTTCATTTCCTGACTGCGACTGGATTGGCTTTTGATGATGATTTTGCCTGAGGCGGTTATGCGATGGTCACTGCGAGCGAGCAGGGCTGTTTTATAGTGGTCCGGCAAACTTGATGCGCGAATATCAAAGATCAACTGCATCGCCGTCGAGGTTTTATTGACATGTTGACCACCTGGGCCACTGGCGCGGATTGCTTGCCAGTCGACTTCAGCATCATCGATGCAAAGATGGGAGTTGATTGAAATCATCAGATACACCATGCCAGTAAAGTCGGCATCATAGCATGGCTGCCCAAAAGTCACTGGAAATGATATAATCCCCACTTTATTTACGGGTATAACCGTGCTGACTGCTCATCGCTAGAGGACGCACAACCCACACTAGGAAATTTACTATGAGCCAACTCCCTCCTTGTCCGCAATGTAATTCAGCGTATACCTATGAAGATGGTGTGCAATTGGTTTGCCCAGAATGCGGACATGAATGGCAAGCCGGCGCAGCAGCTGACGCTGGCGAAACAGCGAAAGTTGTTCGCGACTCTGCTGGTAATGTATTGCAAGACGGCGATACTGTGACAGTGATCAAAGACTTAAAAGTGAAAGGTTCATCATCTGTGGTGAAAATTGGCACGAAAGTAAAAGGCATCCGTTTAGTGGATGGCGATCATGATATCGATTGTAAAATTGATGGCTTTGGCGCGATGAGTTTAAAGTCAGAGTTCGTCAAGAAAGTTTGATCCTGCGATCAATAACTCAGCTTTGTAGTGCCAGTCAGCTGACTGGCACTGTTTCAAGCATAATCTACGAACCGCTTACTCATTACTTTTAAAAGTTGCAGCGTCCAAAATTGCCCATAAATGGATAACGGCAGCAACAATGCCTGGTACCACTAAAAACCACAGTGCGTAACCCACAGCACAAAATACAAAAAACAAAATTGCAGCCATCAAACGGCCTTGCACCAATTGGCCGAGACCTGGAAATGGAATATTGCATAATGCGGCAATCACATTACCGCCTGAACCTTGACTAGCCATCGTTTATCTCCTTCTGACTTCTTGCGTTGAGATTAACTGAATTTGCGCCAAGCAACAGCGAAAATCTGTAACACGATGTTGGTTTTGACACATTTTGCGAGTTGCTTTGGCAAAGGACTAATTGGGCTCAGTGACAAATCCTAGTTTTAAGATCCCAGCTTGTTGCACCGCGGCCATCGTTTTGACTACATGCTCATAGGGCACGGCCTTGTCTCCGCGTAAATGAATTTCTGGTTGTGGCGACTGTGCGGCTGCGGCTAATAGCTTGGCATTAAGCTCCGCGGCATCAACTTTTGTTTCATTCCAAAACACTTCACCGCTCGCTGTTACCGCTAGTTGCACAGTTTGCGGTTTTAGTTCTGTCGGTTGATTACTGGCTCGCGGTAGGTCCACGTTCACCGAATGGGTTAGCACTGGTACGGTTATGATGAAAATAATCAGCAAGACCAACATGACATCAACCAAAGGCGTCATGTTGATTTCACTCATCACCTCATCGTTGTGCTCGAAATCGCCGCCAAAAGCCATTACGCCGCTCCTTGCATCGAACGCACCTGCGATTTAGGCGCTGCCCCAGTTAAGAAATACGCATGCAATTGAAAGGCAAAGCGATTGAGTTTGCTGGTAATTCCTTTATTGCCGCGACTTAAAGCGTTGTAAGCAAGTACTGCCGGGATAGCGACCGCCAACCCGAAGGCTGTCATGATGAGAGCTTCACCGACCGGACCTGCGACTTTATCAATACTGGCTTGGCCATTGGCGCCTATTCCTACTAATGCATGATAAATTCCCCAAACGGTGCCAAATAAACCGACAAATGGAGCCGTGGAACCGACCGACGCCAAAATGGCGAGGCCTTTTTGCATATTTTCAGCGCTTTCATCGATGGCGCCTTTGAGGGTTGAAGTTAACCAGTCAGACAATGGTAAGTTGCCGTGTAAATCATCTTTGTGAGTACTATGGTGGTCTAGCGCGTTTTGCCCTTGATCTGCGACAAAACGAAATGGGTTGCGCACCCCTGGCAAAGCACAAGCCCCAGTTAGGATCTGCAAACCTTGGCTAAATGATTGAGCGTGCCAAAAATCTCGGCTGGCTGAGGCGATTTTCTGCAATTGCCATAACCGCCAAGCACGGATAACGATGACGCACCAACTGGCCATTGACATCAGTAACAGAATTAAAGCTACGGATTTAATAACACCATCACCTTGCTGCCATAAGGTGGCAATACCATAGGGATTCTCTTGCATTTCTATCTCCAATTACAGAATTCAGTTGCGTTAATTCGGTTGGTTTAAGGAAAAATTGATTGGCATTTCATACCAATAATCAATGGCTTTGCCGTCTTGCTTGGCGGGAGTAAATTGCCACTTTTTTACCGCTTGCACAGCAGCTTGGTCTAGACGGTCAAAACCACTGCTATGTTGGATTTTGATGTCCGCGACTTGCCCATCGCGCTTTACCAGTAGCAGCAACCGCACTGTGCCTTGCTCTTTTCGTTTTCGAGACAATTTCGGGTAAACCGGCGCTTGGTTATGAATGCCGCTTGCCGCAGTGCTCGGCAACTGCAGAGTCGTTTGGGCCGGTTTAGCTTTTACTGGCAGATCCAATGATTTTGTTGCTGGCTTTGCTGGTGCAGTCTCTGGTTTCGCAGTTTGCACAGCACGTTCAGAGGCTGGTCCTTTGGGTAACGGTACATTTTTAGCTTTAGGTTTTACCTTTGGTTTTTCTACCTGTTTTTCCACTGGTTGTTGACGCGGCTGTGGCAGGGGCGTTTGCACCGGCTTTGTTGGGGCAGGCAGCAGCACACCACTTAGCGTTGGTGGCTCCAAGCTTGGAGCTTGCACTTTTGCATTGGGAGCCATCGCATAAACCAAAGCGGCAGTATGCAGTGCGAGCACCAAAAGCAAAGGAGGAATATGTTGCAAATTCACCGCGGCACCAACTTTTTAGCAGATAAATCTAATTGATAACAATTCGCATTATAAGTGCGTGAGATTTTCTTGGCTAGATCTAAATGAGAATTCATTGCAATAAGACCGGAGAAACTTTGTTTACAACTTTCAACAACAGGCTGATTCATCAATGATTCAGCGCAAAAAATCCACTGTGGGTAGTGTCATAACACACCGCTAGCTTCAATAAGTTGTTGTGTTACACTCAAGTTAATTTTCAGCACAGGATTGCCTATATGTTCCGCGCTAAGTTGATGTCTTTAAAACAGATGATCCCGATAGTGTCGCTTGCCGTTTTTAGCCAGCTGTTTGCAGTGCCAACTGTCGCTGCGACCGACAATTTAGCCGTCACTTTGCCGCCGGAGCTTTCGGCTTGGCAGGGCTGGGTCGAAAAGGATCTCCCTGAGCGTTATTGTCCATGGCAGGAAGATGCATCACAAAAACGCTGTTTATTCGTGTTGCAAACCAATTTGCAAGCAACAAATGCTGGCGCAACTTTCGTGCAAGAAGTGCAAAGTTATAGCGAGCAATTTTGGCAGCTTCCGGGCGAACAGCAGCAATGGCCGCTGAATGTAAAAGTACAGCTGCTGGATGATGCAGGACGTGCAGTTGGTGCCGAAAAATCGGTGGCAGTGCGTGATTATCGATCGAGCCCAGAAATTCAACTTCCGCTTGGACGTGTTCGGATCAGTGCAGAATATCGTTGGTCAGAACTACCGTCAGGATTGTTACTACCTGATGGAACTCCGCCTGTTAGTTTATCGATTGATGGCAAAGCCGTAACTCAGCCGCTTTGGGATCAAACCCGCTTGTTATTGCGAGCAACTCCGAGTGTCGAACAGGCGCAAAGTACTGTGCAAATGCGGGTCTTTCGTTTGTTGACCGATGATATTCCTTATCAACTCACTACTATTATTCGCCTTGATGTCAGTGGCCCTTCGCGTGAACTTAAATTACCAATGCCATTGCCTGAAGGATTTGTATTGGCCGGAATTGATGGGGATCTGCCAGTTACATTGCGCCAAGATGGAACTTTAAGCATCAGCGCTATGTCCGGTAATTTCGAGATTAGTTTAAAAGCACTGCGTTTGCATTCAGACTCTAAGATTGTCAAACCACAGTTACCTGAACCATGGCCATCACAGGAAGTATGGGCGTACCAAGGTAACAGTCAGTTAAGAACGGCACAGTTACAAGGCGCGCCAAGTATCGATCCGCAGCAAAGTGATGCGCCCGCCAGTTGGTCTGGATTTGCCCAGTATTTGGTTAGTTCGACAGAGCCATTGTCGTTGCAAGTCTTAGCTGGACCGGCAAATTCTGAGCGTGATGACGTCCGTATCGAACGACAAATGTGGCTGTCTGCTACCACTGATAAGTTTACCATTGCCGACCGTCTGTCAGGCTCGTTACATTCAAGCGGACGTTTGTCGTTATTGCCGCCACTCGCGGCAGGCCGGATTGAAGTTGATGGGCAAGCACGGTTAATTAATCAATTAAAAGACACTACTGGCAGTGCAGGGGTGGAGATCCGCAATTCGTCGTTGTCAGTGGCTGCGCTCAGTGAATTGTCTACGACGACCAAAATGCCAGTGCATGGTTGGGATTTACAAGCGGACCGAGTTGAAACCCGAGTCAATCTGCCAGATGGTTGGGCTGCAGTTGCAGTGTTTGGCGCCAGTGAAGTTTATGGTGATTGGTTACATGCATGGGACTTGTGGGATATGTTTTTGGTGATGCTGTTGACCGTGGCGGCTTACCGATTGCTTGGCGTTCCTGCCGCTTGTGCACTGCTAGTTTGGTTGTTATTAGCCTACCAAAAACCTGATGCGCCACACTGGTTATGGTTGATTGTGCTTGCAAGTCTTGCCTTGGCGAAGTTTGCTACGGGCAAGTTTGCCAAAGTCAGTCAATGGTTTGCCCAAGCCGCATTATTGTTGTTAGGCATCGCTTTGCTTAATTTTGCGACCCAGCAAATTCGCTATGCGGTTTATCCGCAATTAGCGGCGTCGGATGATTCGCAAGCAGTGCAAGAATTGATGATTCGTCAGGATCGTCATGCCGCTGCCCCAGTTGCGGTTGGTGAGGCAGCACCAGCGCCGGTCGAAGCCATGCAGGTGGCGGAAGAGGAACGTGCGCAGATGGAGAAGCGCAAAGTTGAAAGAATTGAAGTCACTGGTGCAAGAGTTTCCAGGAGCTATGAGGTGGCAGCGCAGCAGCCGGACTTGCTTTATGGTGTGCAATCCACAGATCCTGCGAACAAAATTCAAACTGGACCGGCAGCCCCTGATTGGAGCTCCGAGCAATTAGTGGTCAATTTTTCTGGTCCGGTCAGCGCTGAACAACAATGGTCAATGTATGTGGTTCCCGCTTGGTTGCACAGTCTTGCACGAGTGGTGATGGTCTTACTCAGTTTGGCGTTATTCTGGCAGTTGTTGGCGCCATGGCGTGACCAGCTACAAGCAATAATCCGCACAACAGCAGGGCGTCCACTTGCTGGTTTATTGTTGTGTCTGTTGGCGATGCCATCACCCGAGGCCGCGGCACAAAGCACACCAAGCCCAGAACTACTGCAAGAACTGCGGGATCACCTCCATAAGCCTGCACTATGTGCGCCTAATTGCGCCAGCATCGAACAAGTGAAGATAAAATCAACGGCATCTGACCTACAAATTCAGATGAAAGTGCATAGCCAAGATTTCCATGTTTATCGTCTGCCAATCAATGCGGATTTATCAACAAAAGTACAGATGGATGGTCAAGACGCTGCACTAGTGAATGAAGACAATGTGCTGCTGGCGGCATTACCTTCTGGCGTGCATGTTTTTGATATTCATGTAAATGTCGAAAACATTAACCAACTGAATCTCACGTTTTCCCAGCATTGGCATGATTTGCAAAGTGAATTAAGCAAGTGGCAGATGACACCGCAAATGACCGAAGGTGAAGGGCGTTGGCAAGTTCGTCTAGATCGCCAAGAGCAGTCTGCTAACAAAGAGGCTGGCAGCACTCAAGCGATTGCTGGCCGTGCTTTGGTCGAGCGGCATCTAGTTTTAGGTTTAGTGTGGCAAGTGCAAACGCATGTCACTCGGCTGGACAGCAGCTCGGAGATGTTGCGGTTGGATTATCCACTACTGCCGGGCGAACAAGCTTTAACCGATTTTAAACAACAAGATGGCAAGATCCAGATCACCTTAGCGCCTGGACAAAATGAGCTATGGTTTAATTCGAATTTGCCGCTGTCTTCTACTTTAGCCCTCAGCAGCCAGGAGCAGCAATTATATGTTGAACGTTGGTTATTAAAAGCGAGTCCAGATTGGCATATTACGAGCAGCGGCAATGCCGGACAATTCGCATCGGCGCAACAACCGGTATGGCGACCTTGGCCAGCTGAGCAAGTTGCCTTGCAATTTGAAAAGCCTCAAGCGTTAGCCGGAGCTGTGTTGACCGTCCTAGGTGCTCGCCTGCACATCAGCCAAGGCGAACAGGTGCAACATGCAAGCCTGCATTTGAATCTATTGGCATCACAAACAGAGCCGTTGAAGATTACGTTGCCGGCAGATATCCAGCTAACCAAAGCGAGCTTAAACGACACTATGTTGCCTCGCCAGCTCGCAGGTTCTGAATATCAGCTGCAAGTACCGCCAGGTACACATTCTCTGCTCTTAGAGTGGGATCAATCCCAAACAATGCCGCTGCGTTTAACAACATCAGCCCTGAAATTAAGTGTGCCAGTTGCCAATATTTGGTTAGAACTTGAAAAGCCGAATGACCGCTGGTTACTTGCCTTAGGAGGCCCAACTTCAGGACCGGCCTTATTGTTCTGGGGAATGTTAGCATTAGCACTGGCGTTAGCTTGGCTGGTAGTGAAATCTGGCTTCACACCGCTAAAACTTCGTGATGGTATCTTATTATTTGTTGGTATGAGTGCCATCAGTTTATGGGTGCCAGTAATGTTAAGTTTCGCTTTAGTGCTGGTGGGTTGGCGTGGCCGACAACAGGCACTTCAAGGTAACTGGGCGCGGCTTAGCGTATTGAGTCTAGTGCTGTTGCTGATCGGTGCGCTGCTAGCATTATTAATTTCTGTACCACAAGGTTTGATGTCTTCGCCAGATATGGCCTTGCAACATGTGCATGGTGGCTACAACACGTTGATTTGGTATCAAGATTTTGCGCAAGCGGAGCTGCCACATGCATGGATATTTAGTTTACCGCTATGGGTTTATCAAATCGCAATGTTGTCATGGGCTCTCTGGCTCGCCAGTAGCTTATTACGTTGGTTACCATGGTGTTGGCAACAGCTAACCGCAGGTGGCTTCTGGCCGACGGCCAAAGTTAAAGCAGCGGACGCTGCACAGGTGTAGTTTGATTAGAGGCTGCTTAGCCTGCTTGATATGCCGATACTTTCTTTGGGATCAAAGAAAGTATCGGCTCCTACCGTCGACAGCATCACAAAATCACGCGACTTGTTTTTCTGCTAAGTGCAGTTCCATCGTGGCTTTTAGTAAGCGGAATAAAAGAATAGAAGCGTCAATTTCTTCTTTTCTGTTGGTCAAACTCTCTACGTTTAACCCCAATGGCAAATCTAACTGCGCACAGTGGTGAAGTATTTGCTGAAGATTATCGCGGCAAATACGGATTGATTCGTTTAATGGATTTTCTGCATCCAGGATCCGATATTTCGCTGCTTGTGGCACCGAAATTCCGAGCCATTGCATAAATTCTAAGGTCTGTTCGCCACCGCATGGGGTGAAGGTCAAAATGATGCGTTTTGGCGTTATGCCTTGTTGCTTGCAGCTGCGAGCGTAACTTGTCAGCAAATCGATAGTTGCTTGTGCATTATAGACAGCTTGAGTGATAAAGAACTCACAGCCTTGTTTTGATTTCTCAATCAGGCGTTCGTGCTCATTCCCTTTGTTTGCATGTCGCTCAGCAATAGCGACACCGCCAAGATAAAATGGCGCACTGTGATCGGCCAGCTTTTCGTAGGCTTCGCTCAGGCTAAGTTTTATAGTGCCGGTTGAAGATGGACTGCCAACCAACACTAAATTATGCAAATCATAATCGCTGCTGGTGGTATCAAGCCATTGGTTAAATTCTTCAGCATCACGTTGCGCCACACTTTTATAGGTGATGACGTCACGACGAGCTAGTTTACGCAACAATTGGCCGTACTCACGCGGATCTAAGGTTGCATGGAATGGAAATGGCCGTTGTTCCGCAACGCGACTGCTTTCGTCTTGGATGTCATAAACTACAACACCGTCAAACTCGATCTCATTTAATCGCTTCAACAGTTTGCTGGCAATTCTCTCAACTTTATCTGCAGCGGTATCCGCTTTTGGCGGTGTAGTTCCGATCAAATAAACACCCTGCTTTGGGTCTTTGATTTTTTGCTTTAACGACAATGGCATTTGCTAACTTCCCAAACAACTTGATACGGCTAAGTATACAGATGTTTGGATGGCTGGCCATCTAAATTTAAATGAATTTTTTCGATTATTCAGATTAGCAATGCTTAAGCTAAAGCTGATTATTCTTTAGTTATTGATTATTATAGTTTTTTACTGGTGGCTTTATACTTTCCCTTTCGAGAAAAATTTGCTGCGCTAAGGGCAGATCTGTGGCAGCTAAAGCCACTTAAGGTGATCAGCAATAGAAGACTGCGCCTTTGAATCGTGAAATCAATTAAGCTTGGGCAGTGAGTGGCTTTTTAACAGGCAAAAAAAAAGCAGCCTAAGCTGCTTTTTTCGTACAATTCAAAATTACTTTTGACGGCGACGTAACATCATACCGAACAAACCAACACCTAATAACAGGGCTGTTGCTGGAGCAGAAACTACGCTTACTGAGTCAAGCAAGTTGCCTTTGTAACCTGGAGTATTTGAAGTGAAACGGATAGTTGAACTTGTTGCTGAAGCAACAAAAGAACCGCTGAACGTGCTCCAAGCTGTGGTTACATGATCATCAAGAACTTTAGTGAAATCACCGATGAAGAAAGTGAAAGATTCATCATTGTTTTGACGAGCACGGTAAGCAAAAGAGAAATTGTAAGTCTCACCAATTACAGTAGCGAATGTTTGGTACAGTGACCACACACCTGGAACTACATTTGTATCTGGTAAGTGAGCATTTAATTCAATGTGTTGATTGCCAGTAAACGCGCCTGGAGTTGAATAATTCCAAACTTCTAAGTTAGTGCCTTTCCAGCCTAAATTAGTTACTGTGCTCAGATCAAAAAACGTCCAAGCTGCTGGCGCAATTTGTACATCTTCGAAATCGCCATTCACAATCAAGTTAGCTTGTGCATGAGTCGCTAAAAGGCTGCATGCTGCTAACAGTAGAGCTTTTATATTTAAAAATTTCATCGCTACATCCAACCTATTACAAAATTCATTAAGGTTTACTACAACAAATCGCATTGTAACTGAACATTTCAAAAAAACATAGCTGTTTTTTTGTACTTTAGAGCGAGCTTTTTATCTGATTGGATGCAGTTCTTTTGTGAATTTAACTATCCCATGATTTATTTGAAATATTAGAAATAGTTTCAGTAACTTGCGTTGCCACATCTTCGATTTCGTTTTGCGATTTTACTGCTCGGTCGACCAAAGACAGGCCAGTTTCTGAGTATAAGTTAGCATTTTTCATCAAATCCATAGCTGCAACAGTTAATTCTGAATTGCGCGCAACAACTGTTTGAATATCAACGGTGGAAGTGCTTGTTCGAGCCGCCAAGTTGCGAACTTCATCGGCGACAACGGCAAATCCTTGTTCGTGAAACACTTGCGATTTGCTATCGCTGTGAAAGTTAATGGCTTAATCACATGGTTACGTCGAACAAAAATTGGATTGTCGGTCACCTCTAGTTACAAGCTTTCCTCTCGGGCATTTATCCGTTCCAATCTTCCAGTTTTGAATTGGCCGCAGTTGAAGGTCGGGTAGTTGTCGTTGTTTGGTTTCAACTTAAACAGAAAACCTTAAATTAGATGTCATGAAAGCACTCAATATTCATCTATATTAATTGTACAGATTTCGCGCATTAATCAGCTAAAAGCTATCGACCAAATCTTGCGCTAAGTGAAAAATCAGGTACACTCCAGAGGACAAATGAGACATGAGCAATATTTTTGTTGTTTTTTCCGACATTATTGCCGAAGGCGATATAAGCTGTTGAGATAACATCAGAGTTAAATCAATTAACTAGGTAATTCCTTCGAGGGTCATATATGTCTTCAAGCTTAAACTCGGTGAACCAGCGCACCAATTTGGTTGGTCAAAACAGGTTTGAATTGTTGATGTTCCGACTAAATGGTCCACAGCCGTTTGGCATTAACGTCTTCAAAGTTAGAGAAGTTTTAAAGTGTCCAGAGCTTTCGGAAATGCCGGGTTCTAGTCCGCAAGTCCGTGGTATTGCCCATTTGCGCGGTGTGCCAATTACGGTCATTGACTTGAGTTTGGCCACTGGCGGCAGTGCTATCACTGATATTTCCAATGCCTTTGTATTAGTGACTGAATATAACCGCAGTACTCAAGGTTTCTTAGTCGGCGGTGTTGATCGCATTATCAACGTCAACTGGGAACAAATTTCGCCGCCACCAAGCGGAGCAGGCAAAGCGCATTACCTGACAGCAGTGACTGAAATCGACGGTAAGTTGGTTCAGATCATTGATGTTGAGAAAGTATTCTTCGAAATTTCTCCGGTAAATGAAGATGTAAGTCAGCAAGTCATTGAAGAGGCGCAGCAGATCGATTTCTCGAAAATGACAGTATTAGTCGCTGATGACTCGATGATTGCCCGTAAACAAGTGAAGAATGCGCTGCAATCAATCGGCATCAATGTTGAATTAGTCAACGATGGGCGTTCCGCTCTCAATTGGTTGGAAGCAAAAGCCGCAGAACTTGGTGATAATTTAACTAAGGTTGTGCCTTTGTTGATTTCTGATATCGAAATGCCAGAGATGGACGGTTACACCTTAACTGCAGAAATCAAAGCGAATCCAGATTTAAGAAATCTGCATATAGTATTACATTCATCCTTGAGCGGCGTATTCAACGAAGCAATGGTGAAGAAAGTTGGTGCCGATCAGTTTATTGCCAAATTCCACCCTGATGAGTTGGTTTTGGCAGTACAAAAATGGATGGGTAACAAAGGATAATTATTCGCTGCTGGTTATGTAAGCAGGCAAAGCTCGAACTGGGGTATGTTCGATTAAATCGTCAAAGGAATTGCGCTAATTGACAAGGTCAATCTATGAAATTCCTGATGATGTTTAATAATTTGGCGTTTGCAGTGAAGATGTCACTGCTCGGCCTGCTTACTGTTGTTATGGTTTTAGTGCCAACAGTCCCCTTAACTAAACAACTCTCGGCAAACGTTGAATTTAATGCGCAAGAGCTGTCGGGTATAGCACCATCTAAATTCGCAGGTGCCTTACTTGCTGGACTACAGCAACATCGCGGCTTGTCGAGTTTTACATTAACTGGCGCAGATCAAAGTCAACGCGTACAAGCCGCTAACGCTGTTGACAATTTTTTTGCAAAATTATCTGAATCGGTACAGAGTGGCTTGCAGCTGCCGGCGCTCGCCAAAAAAATCCAGCAGTTAGATAAAGATTGGCAACGTCTGCAATCACAAGTGGCTGCCGGTAGTCTTACCCCAGCTGAATCGTTTTCGCAGCATACTCAAATCATTGATGTCTTAGTTCAGGATATTCAAAATCAAATTTTAGATAGTTCTGGTCTTAGTTATGACCCTGTCGCTGAAAGCTACCATTTAATTATTGGAGCTCTGCAAAATGCCCCACGCTTAATGGAAGATGTGTCGCAAGTCCGGGGTAATGGTGCTGCATTGTTGCGAAGCGGTACGCAAGATCCGGTACAGCAGTCACTGGTAGTGCAGAATTTAGCTGCAGCGCAACAACCCTATCTCGATCTAATTCGAAATATCAAAGTCGCTGCTGGACTCAGTGACAAAGCCAGCGTGAAGCAATTGCTTAATGAAACTAAGAAAATTGAGCTTGAGATCCAAGAATTACAGCAAAATGTGCAAGAGCATTTAATTCGACCTGCGGCTTTAACATACTCACCAGAGTTATTTTTTAGTGATGCTAGCCAGGTGATTGACCATATCGATCAAGTTTCGCAAAGTGTTGCAGGTGTTTTAGAGCAGGTTTTGATTGAACGCGACCAAGATTACCGTGCAGAGCGCACACGACTCATCACCATAGTGCTGAGCTGTGCGCTAGCCTTTTTCTCTCTAGCGATATATTTAGTGGTTAGCTTCTCGAGAGGTCTGAATGCCAACGTGCTAACAGCGCGGGCTATCATGGCGAAAGATTTTACCAAAGCCAAAGAAAGCGTACGCAAAGACGAAATCGGTGCGCTGCAGCGCGCAATGTTTGAAATGAATAAAGGGCTGGAACTTGCAGAACAACAGGCGCAGCAGTTAGCTGAGCGCGCTGCGTTGGATGCAGAAAAAGCAGCGCGAGATGCAGTAATTGCTCGAGAGAATCAGCGGATCCGCCAAGCCTTGGATGAGACATCAACGAATGTGTTGATTGTCGATGCCGAACGCAAAGTGATTTACCTTAATAAATCAATTCTGGCGATGCTGCGCCGTGCGCAATCGACCTTACAACAAGATTTACCATATTTTGATACTGAAAAATTGTTGGGTGCGCCTGTTGATGTATTTGAAAAACAAACCTCGCAAGCCACTAGTTTCCTTTCCCGATTGGAACAAGCCGGGACAACAGATCTGTTAATCGCAGGAATTCATCTTCGTGTGACGGCGACCACCATTTTTACCGAACATGGCGAGCGCTTGGGTACTGTGATCGAATGGTTAGACCGTAGCAATGAAGTGCAAGCTGAGCTAGAAGTTGAAGCTGTAGTGCAAGCTGCAGTTCGAGGTGACTTCCATTTACGGGTTCAACAACAGAATAAACATGGCTTTATGCTGAAAATTGCAGAGGGATTAAATAGCCTTACCGATACCTGCGAGCGCAGCTTAACTGATATTAGCCGTGTACTGCAGGCCATTGCTGATGGTGATTTAACGCAAAGAGTTAATGCAACTTACCAAGGCACCTTTGAAGAGTTAAAAGAAGGCTGTAACCAAACTGCCAATAAGCTCAGCGAAATGTTGTTAGAGATCCGCGATGCATCCTCGACCATCAATACCGCGGCTGATGAAATTTCGCGGGGTAATACGGATTTATCCAGCCGCACTGAAGAACAAGCGTCCAGCCTTGAGGAGACAGCCTCAAGTATGGAAGAGCTCAGTGGCACTGTGCGGCAGAATGCTGAAAATGCACAGCAAGCGAATAGACTGGCGGCAGAGGCATCGCAAGTTGCTGTAACTGGCGGTGATTTGATTCGACAAGTGGTTGATACCATGGCGTCGATAAATGAATCTGCTCGGCAAATCGCTGATATTATTGGTGTTATTGATGGCATCGCCTTCCAAACTAATATTCTGGCACTTAATGCGGCGGTAGAAGCTGCGCGGGCGGGGGAGCAAGGTCGAGGTTTTGCGGTGGTTGCGTCAGAGGTTCGCAGTCTCGCTCAGCGTTCAGCGAATGCCGCTAAAGATATCAAAGGACTGATTTCTGATTCCGTAACTAAGATAGGTAATGGCAATCATTTAGTGGGGCGCTCAGGCCAAACGATGCAAGATATTGTGGTGGCCATTAAACGCGTCAACGATTTAATGAGTGACATTGCTGCGGCGTCTGTAGAGCAAGCGACCGGTTTGGACGAAGTCAGTAAGTCAGTTAGCCAAATGGATAATATGACTCAGCAGAATGCGGCCTTGGTTGAAGAGGCTGCCGCAGCGGCAGAAAGCTTATTATCGCAAGCCAATCAGCTAACCTCGCAAGTGTCGAAGTTCAAACTAGATGATGCGCCGCGAAAAGCGAGTGTTGTCGCACCAAGACTGCAGCAAGCAAAACCCAGAACTGCTGGCATGATTAAAAGCACTACCAGTAGCAGCAGTAAACAATTGCCGCGGCAACAAATGCCAGCAGATGATGAGTGGGAAGCGTTTTAAGTTGTTAAGTTAAGACAAAACGGCGTAGCTAGATGTAACTACGCCGTTTCTTTAATTACCTGCTCAATTAATCGTTCGCCAGTTTAGGGATGGCTTTAGCGTAACTGACAAAATGTGCAGCTAGCATGAGATGAAATAGCGCCATGGCGATGTCATCGTTAGCAATCAACGCAACACAGAGTGGCACTGCGAGTAGGCAACAAATAGCCAGGACTATTAAGCGACGCGCAGCTATGTTTTGCAGTAGTGCTAGTAACATCAAAATCAGCGCGGCATCAGTAAACATACTAAAAAATCCGAGCTGGGGCAGTAATGCCATAGCAAGTAAACTTGGTGCGAACCAAACAGGCAATCTGCCCCAAAGCCAGACTGTCGCAAACAGATAAAGCGGCATGGCGAAATTGCGCGAAATGCTAGACAACAAATCATGCAAGTCATCTAGACGATAACCCAGCACTTTGCTTGAAATGAGGTCGGCTGGAGCGCCTTGAGTCAGCGCGTAATAACGCACAGCCCCAAAGCTCGCAGTCGTCGCAATTGTCAGCAGCGCCAATACCAACAACGACCAAATGCTCGCTGCTTGTGGTGCTTCACTATCACCTACTTTATGTTGACTGAGTTGCCATACAGCGAACAACAGCGCTAGCACTAAGCAGCCTTCGGCTATTGCGGTTAAGATCATTGTTTTTACTCCGAAAAAAGCCCCTGAGTAGGGGCTTTATTTTCTGTTGCGCTAAGTTGAATTACGCTTAGATTATGCCGTTCAACTTAGAAGGTCCAGCCTAACTCTAAACCATACATCCTTGGCAAGCCTGGGGTGGCGATTGGCGAACCCACAGCCATTGCTTGGCCGCCTGTTTGGATAATGTATTTTTTATCCAGCAAGTTATTCACGTAGAGACCAACAAATAATGGATGATTTTCGCTTTGCCAAACCACTTTGGTGTTAAGTAAACCAAAGGCGGAAATCGAGTTAAGCGCATCATCATTTAAGCCTTCAACGCTACCTTGTTCAAACGGCAGAATTGCTAATGTTGGGCCATCGACACCTTGAGTGCGGTCGCCGGTATAGCTGTAACTTAAGTGGAAGTTAAACTGACCGTTCATGCCCTTCACGTAGTAATCGATCGCTGCACTCGCTTGGTCTTCTGGCATCCCAGAAATTGGTTGTCCAACCTTGCTGCCACTGGTTTCCCAAGCGAAATATTGCCAGTTGGTATATTCGGTTTTGACATTGCCGTAGTTGGCGCTAATCAGCAAATCTTCGCTGGCTTGCCATTGCAGCTCGGTCTCAAAACCTTTGCCTTCGGCATCAACGTTACGCAGGTTGTAGGTAGGGACATTGCCTGGCGCGCCAACCAACTCCAATTGCTGCAAGTTGGTATAGTCATATTGATAGGCGGACAGGTTTAACCGTACTTTGTTATCCAACCATGTTGATTTCAAACCAATTTCAGAGTTCTTAACAGTCTCTTCTTTTACCGCGGGAGCTTCACCTAAAGTGTTAAAACCACCGGCTTTAAAGCCTTCGGCGTATGACATATAGGTCATGACCTGATCGTTCCACTGGTAGTCTAGGACAACCCGAGGGGTAAACTTCGACCAATTTGCATCTTGGTCAGCAGTTTGTGGCATAAAGGCAACTGCCAGTGGCACTTGGCCGACACCACCAAATGGTACTGTGAAGAAGTTTCTTGGCGCGCTGTGCAAGTAGAAATCTTTTTGATCAAAGGTGTACCGACCACCCAAAGTTAAATCAAGTTTATCGGTCACAGCATAGGTTGCATCGAAATAGATGGCCGAGCTGTCAGTCGTGCCTTCGTTTTCAAATTGCTCCATGTGTTGGCCCATGATTTTCAATTGGTTAGCCATAACCAACTGATTGCCGACAGTCGCTTGCGCTTGCGCAAAAGTCATGCCGCCCATCATTAACCGACCAATTTCGGTAGCAACTGCCTGACGCGCAGCTGGTGTTCCCATGGTCATATACGCGCCAGCAACGCCAGTGCCTAATGGTAATTGCGACACCATGCGTGGATCGCCACCCATTTGCACAACAGCAAGGGCATCAAAGGTCAGCGTATTAAATGTTGCTTGAGTGATCTGTTCAATATTTTCACGGAACCAGTTAGCGCCCAGAGTCCACTTCAGCTTGTCACCATTGTGACTTAAGCGGAATTCTTGACTGATTTGGTTTTGGTCTTCAATAAGGTTACTGGCGAAAAATGCGCGGGCAAAAGCAGAGCCGTCATCTTCCATCGCGTTGCCGCGGTCAAATTGACGATAAGCGGTAATTGAGGTGAACTTCATGTCCGAAATATCACGAGTATATTCTGCAGAGATACCAGCAACATCACGGCTTTCATGACCTTCGAAGTCGTATTCTATTGGACCAAATGGGTCGCCACTGCCATAGCCAGTATTTAAGGTGACCGCCGGGCGCGCCTGTTGATCGATTTTTGAAACATCTGCTCGCACGACCAGGGCTGCACCTTGGTCAAGCGCCCATTCAAACGAACTGCGCATCGACCAATCATTTTGGTTGCCATAACGAGTATCGCTATTTTTTACATCGAGATAGCCGTCACGAGTGTTGCGGTCAAAACTAAAACGCGCATTTAATGAATCGGTTAATGCCGAAGTCATTGATAACTCAAGTTTGCGCTTACCGTATTGACCTAAGGTCGCTTTAAATTGACCTTGTGGATCTGCGCTCGCGGCTTTGGTGATGATATGAATTGCACCAGCTGCCGAGTTGCGACCAAATAAGGTGCCTTGTGGACCTTTTAAGACTTCGACGCGCTCTACGTCATTAAAGTTTAAGTTCGAGGTGCCCCGACGACCAACGTAAACACCATCGACATATACTGCAACTGCAGCGTCTAAACCGATCCCAAAGTCATTGGTCGAAATACCACGCACATTGAAAATTGTTTGCGTTGCTGTCGCGTTATTGGTTTCTAAACCTGGAGTGATGCGGCCCAAGTCATTGACGTTCACTAAGCCCATTTTTTCAATGGATTCGCTACTAAAGGCGGTGATGGCAATTGGTACTTGTTGGACGTTTTCCGCACGTTTTTGTGCAGTGACTTGAATAACTTCCAAACCTTGCTGTTCCTGCTCGGTTTGGCTTGAAGTTTCAACCATTTCTTCTGCATAAACGCTGACATTGGCAAGTGCCAATGAAACCGCGAGGCAAACTGGTGTGAGTGTGGTGAATTGCATATCGTCCCCTGTTTTTCTGTTTTTCTGTTGATTCTTATTATTGGTGAAGCATGGCTTCAGTCCGATTACGAGCGCCGGCAAGTAATAGAAAGGTGGTGATTGGCAGCCACAGTGCAGTAATCATTATCAGCACATTTTGTGGTATTAAAAATGACAACCCAACCAGTAACAGCACGTTTTTAGTCAATTCAATGAGCACGTGCTGTGATCGCTGTTGTTGATAATAACCTTGGCAAAACAACATGCTGAGTAAGAAAAAACAGCCGGTGATGATTGTTGTGTTATCAAAGCTTGGCGCCATCAATAGGTAATACAGCACGACGGCAATCAGCGTCAGGTGTTGGCTAAAGGCGTAGATTTTTTGCCATTGACTTAGTGGTGAATCAAATTTCACTTGCTGATACGGATTAAAGACTTTATTTGGGAATTTTTTGCGGACATCTTTTGGCCGCCAGCCAGTTTTCTTAAACCAAACCGCGATTTTGTCCTGCCAGCGCTCTGTGCGCCAACTGTCTTTGGCGAGCGCCCAATAGGTATCGATATTGGCCCAAATCGGGTTCCAACTCGCCAATGGTTTGGTGATGCCGAAAATCACCGGTTCGTTATCGAGTTCCGCTTGGAAAGTACCAAACCATTTATCCCAAAGGATAAAAACACCGCCATGGTTTTTATTCATATAAAGCGGGTTTTGTGCATGATGCACGCGGTGGTGACTTGGCGTCACAAAGATTGCTTCGTACCAAGCTGGCATGCGGTTGATGTGACGCGTATGCACCCAAAATTGGTAGATTAAGTTCAGCGACCCAACAGTCACTAACATGTAAGGATCAATGCCAATTAACGCCATTGGCAAATAAAACATGAAACCAAAGAAACCACCACTGGTTTGCCGTAGTGCAGTGGTTAAGTTGTATTCTTCGCTTTGGTGATGAACGACATGACCCGCCCATAGCACATTGATTTCATGACTCATCCTATGAAACCAGTAATAACTAAAGTCGTAGGCAATAAAGGCAAAAGCCCAAACCCACATTGAGTCGAGCCCAAGTTGGATTGGAGAAATATTCTGATAAATCAACACATAAAAACTAATTTGAATGGTTTTTAGTGCGACGGCAGTGATTTGGCTCATCATGCCCAAATTCAGCGAATTCAACGCATCATTAAAGCGATAAGTCAGTTTTTGCTTGCGCCAATCTAGCCAGAGCTCTAGCAGGATTAAGGCGAAAAATAGTGGAATAGCGTAAATGATCAGGCTCATAGGTTATTTAGTTATAAGTTATACCCAACTGTTCAGACCAGACTAGCAGAGCGGTATGAATTGTCTATGGTTTTTTTTGTTAGAAATTGCGGCAAAAAAGCTGAAAAATTAAGCGATCCTCGCCATTTGTGCGAAATATAGTGGTTCAATGCAGCTAATTTGTAAATTTATATTTTCTTAAATGTTTAAGTTTTCTGTGGTGGTTTTTGACTATCGTCGGTGCACTTTTCGACTTGCAGTCGGCATGCTAGTTTTGCCGTTACTTTCTTTGATGCCAAAGAAAGTAACCAAAGACCACAATTCCTGCCGTTACTTTCTTTGATGCCAAAGTACACAGATTTGCCGATACTTTCTTTGATGCCAAAGAAAGTAACCAAAGAAAGGCACCCCGGATCGCTCGAAAGCCCGAAGCAAATTCAAGTCTTTAAGGCACGGGCGAAACTCGCGGGCCGCTAGCGTCGGCCCGCTCAAACAGTCGCCCGTTTAAAACCTTAAAGTCTTGTTTTGCTCCGGCTCGCTTTACGGGGCCGTGAAGAGCAAGAGAGTTAGAAAAGCAAAAGCTCGTTTCTCTTGCTTTTGAACCCGCTATACCGAGCCGTTGGAAGATGCTGATCTGAAGTTTTAAGAAAACAACCGTCAAAACCAACATCTATTTGTGCCTTGCTGTCCCCTTCGGCCCCGTTGCAGCGAGCCGATGGAAAATGCTGTTCTGAGGTTTTAAGAAGACGGTAGGCATAACCAATACCGATTTGTGCCTCGCTGTTGCTCTTCGGCCCCGTTGTAGCGAGCCGTTGGAAAATGCTGTTCTGAGGTTTTAAGAAAACGGCTGTTTGAGCTTGCTGACGTTAGCAGCAAGCGAGTTCCGTTTTCGCCTCAGAGCGGCAATTTTCCAGCGGGCTTTATACGGGCTTCGCCCTATCCTTCGGACCCGCTAAAGCGGTTCAGCGCAAGCGCTGTCGAGCGATCCGGGGTGCCTTTGTAAAACCTACGGTTTTACCCCTTTGGGGCCAGCTAAAGCTGTCCAAAACCGCTTCGCAGTTATGCCCATCAAACAATTTCAATTTTTGTTGTTGACAAAAATATCCAGCATTACTACATTTGTAGAAATCAAAACTACAAACGTAGTAATAAGGTGAATCATGAAGCTGAGTGAATTTGAACTTGATGTGATGCAGTTGCTTTGGCAGCACGAACCGAGTACTGCTGCGCAATTGCATGAGTATTTGTCTGCCAATAAAAAGGTGGCTTATACCACGGTGAAAACTATTGTCGACCGCTTGGAGCAGAAGGGCGCTGTTGAACGCGTTGGGCAACAAGGTCGCTCCATTATTTATCGATCGATCGTTGCGCAAAGCACTATGTCTGACCAAGTAACACCAGGCTTTATGCAGCGCTTTTTTGGTGGCGACTCAAGAAGTTTTATCGCTCATTTTATTCAGCAAGAAGAACTAAATGAAGACGATATCAACTACTTACAAACCTTATTGAAGAACAAAAAACAAGCGAAGTAGGTGCAATTTTATGCTGGATTATTTAATCACTTGTGTTGCGATTAGCCTAAGCGCATTGGCTGCGGTTTGGGGGCTCAAACAAGCGCCAGCCAGAGTTGGATTTTATCTGCTCATGCTGGCGTTGATGAGTTGGTTTGTGCCTTGGCAGTGGCTGCCCGACACAGCGCTGCCCGAGGTTAGTGCGGAAGCTTGGTTGCTTCTTGGCTCTGTGGATCTGCAAACGCCGCTTTTAGCCCAAGCAGCCACGGTAGCCGCTTCATCGTCAGAGCAAATCCACTGGTTTCAACAGCTGACATTTGGCCATCTTGCCGCTGCATTGTTTGGTACAGGATTAGTTTTATTTGCTTGGCGACTTTTCAACTATCTGTTGTTAATTAATCGCTTAGAGCACAGTGCCATGCAGAAAAATCAGCGCGACGTCGATGGTGTTCAATATCCGATCCACGTGACGCAGCTGTTCACCCCAGCTATTGCGACCGGAATTTTTAAACCCACTATTTGGGTGGATAGTCAGTTACTTCAACGCGACGAATTACCTTCAGTGCTGTTGCACGAGGCTACGCATATTAAACAGGGCGACCTTGTGTGGATATGGCTGATTTGTCTGTCGGAAAGTTTGTTTTGGTGGAATCCATTGAGCCGATTATTGGCATCAAAAGCCCGGCAGAAGTTGGAGCTTAGTTGTGACGAACAGTGTTATGCCAAGCTTAAACAACAGTACCAATTAGACCTAGCGAGCTTATTGCTGCGACCACTCGCCGAGTCATCTGCTCAGCCACAGCATTGTGCGCAGGTGCTAAATATGGTCAACAGCAAAGATTTTAATGTGCAAAGAGTAAAAATGTTAAACAAGGAAAAAGTTATGAAGATGAAACATTTAGCTATCGTTATTGCCGCTTTATCAGTAAGTGCCGTTGCTGCAACCGCCATCGCTGCCAGTGAGTCCGTGGTGACGACGGATAAAATCGCTGTTGACCAGCCAAGTTTTAGTGCTGCATTTACCGATCAGCAGTCGAGCTTGTTAAAAGCTGCATTAAATGCCAAAAGTACGCAACCAGCGGAGTTAACTCAAGTTGTTGCCAATATCAACGCCTGGCAGAAAAATCGGATGCCGTTAATCGGCCGCGAAGAAGCGATGTTAAAGCTACAAGCTTTTAGTTTGTTAGCCCATGTCCAGCATAGATTAGGTTTATATCAGGATGTGATTAGCGATTTTGCCAGCTGGTACCCAGAAGGTTCTAAGGCGCCATTTTTCCTGCGGAACATCACCGCAATGTCATATTTGCAACTGAAACAACCTGATCTGGCACTCAATGAGTTGGCGATATTGCAATCCGAGATCGGCGACGATATTCGCCCTGGTTCAGTGCAGTTATTGGCAAAGGTTTACATTCAAAAAGGTGATTACGCTCAGGCGCTTGCTGCGCTGAATCACCCGGTAGTTCAAGATCACACCACCACGAATATGCTGAAATACTACATCTATACGCAGCAGAATGATGAGGTGCAGTTAGCGAAAATTAAAGCGCAGTTACCACAAGCGATTGCCAACAAACCTGCCGAGTTGCCGGATATCGGTGTGCCGGGCTCACCTCTGCTGGTAAAACTTTAATATCCAAATTCGCTTCAGAGTATTGCGCTAGACCAGCGTCATGTCGGCCTTAGGCCGCAATGACGCTGGCAGTTTTAGCGAAAGGTTGTTCATCACCCTAGCGCATCGTCACCAGCTCTTCTGCGGAAGTAGGATGAATCGCCACGCAGTTATCAAAATCGGCTTTGGTAGCGCCCATTTTGATGGCGACAGCAAAACCTTGCAGCATTTCGTCGGCGCCATAGCCAATGATATGCAGACCGACGATTTTTTCATTGCTGCCGGCACACACCAACTTCATGCGTGTTGGCTCGCGGTGCGAGGTTAGTGCGCGATACATCGCAGTAAATTCACTTTGGTAAATTTTCACGCTATCGCCGTATTGTTGCCGCGCTTGCGCTTCGGTTAAGCCAATAGTGCCGATTGGTGGATGCGAAAATACCACTGTTGGCACTAAATCATAGTTAAGGTGCTCAGTCGGTTTATTGTTAAATAATCGCTCGGCGAGGCGTCGTCCTGCAGCAACCGCAACAGGGGTTAATGCCACACGACCAGTGTTATCACCCACTGCATAAATATTTGGCACATTAGTGTTTTGATATTGATCGGTTGGAATAAAGCCTTGTTGATCAGTGCTAACCCCGGCAGCAGCTAGGTTTAAGTCAAAGGTATGCGGGACTCGACCAATGGCCCAAATTAAGCAATCAACTTCCAGCACAAAGCCATTTTGTAAATGCACTAACAAGCTGCCGTCACTTGCGCGCTCGATGCTGGTGACTTGGCTTTGCGGGTGCAATTGGCAACCGTGTTGTTGCATTAAATCGCGCAAGGTATCACTCAAGATATCGTCAAAATGACGCAGCGCTTTTTCATGACGCACCAATAAATGTGTTTGCGCGCCCAGCGCTTGTAGCACGCCGGCAATTTCAACTGCGATATAACCGGCACCAACTACTGCAACTCTTTTCGGACATTGTTGCAAAGCAAAAAAGCCATCGCTATCGATGCCAAGTTCAGCGCCTGGGATTTGCGGCCAATCTGGTTTGCCGCCAGTGGCGATACAAATGTGGTCGGCACTGTAACGTTTGCCATCCACTTCGACGGTATTGGCATCGATAAATCGGGCAAAGCCTTGAATGACTTTGACATTGTTTTTAGCTAAAACTCGATCGTAAGAACCATGAATACGGCTGATATAAGCGTCGCGGCTAGCCAACAACGTTGTCCAATCTAGACTCGAGGCTTGAATATTAAACCCATAATCAGGCGCTAAGGTCAGCGCTTCGGCGATTTGACCGGCAAACCACATGGCTTTTTTCGGCACACAACCAACATTCACGCAGGTGCCACCAAGGGCTTTGGCTTCGATGATTGCACATTTTTTTCCGTAACTGGCAGCTCGGTTGGCGCTGGCAATGCCGCCGCTACCACCACCAATAGCCAGATAATCAAAGTGTTCGGTCATGTTGAATTCTCGTTGCTAAATTGCTTGCTTGTTATAGGGGGCGCCACCACAAAAAACAAGGGGTAAAAAACAACGGCGCGGTTCTAGATGGCTTATTGCAGTTGGTAGTATTACTGTATACTGATACAGTGATGACGGAATATGGTTGGTTATCAGGAGTTTGCCATGTCAATTATTGAAATTTGCTTGAGTGGCGCCGGCTTGGTGCTGTTGGCGATGTGCATTTATTTGTTTCAAAAGCGTCAACATCTCAGTATCGAACTCGTACGGGCGCAAACGCTATTGCAGGGACAGCAGCAACAAAATCAAGAGCTTCGAAATCAATTAGATATGCAAGTCGACGATGCTAAAGAGCAGCAGCTTGAGTTTGCCAAGCTCAAAGAAAAGTTCGACCGGTTACAAGTGGTTTTGTCAGAAAAGCAGCTGCAGTTTCAGCAGCAACTGAGTTTGTTACAAGAGAATAAACAACAGCTTAAGCAAGAGTTCGAACTGCTGGCTAACGAAATTCTTGAACGTAAGGGCGTTCAATTTCAGCAACAAAGCAGCCAAACATTGCAGCAATTGCTTACGCCAGTGCAGGCAGAATTAAAGGGTTTTCGCGATAAAGTTGAGGCTATTCATACTGAAGAGTTAAAACAACGTTCGGAGCTTAAAACCGAGCTAGTGCAGTTACAAAAACTCAATATGGCAATTACCGACCAAGCCAGTCAGCTGACGAATGCCCTGCAAGGTCAAAAAAAGCTCCAAGGCAATTGGGGCGAGTTGATGTTGGAAAATGTGCTGGAAAATTCCGGTTTGCGTTTAGGGGTGGATTATCGACGGGAAGTGAGCTTCCAAAGTGAAGGCGGTCGACGTCGTCCGGACGTTATTATTGATTTACCTCAGCAAAAGCATTTAGTTGTGGATGCAAAAACCTCATTGATCGCCTATACCCGTTATGTGAATGCTGAGCATGAGACTGATCGTCGGCTGGCCTTGCAAGAACATTGTCAGGCAGTTAGTGATCGAATTTCCGAGTTGGCCGATAAAAGTTATTACCAGCTTGATGGTTTAAACTCACCTGAAGTGGTGTTTATGTTTATTCCGATTGAGTCGGCCTATGTTGAAGCGCTAAAGCACGACCCATTGTTGTATCAAAAGGCGCTAGAACGAAATGTACTGGTGGCGACACCAACCACCTTACTGACTAGTTTGAATATTGTTCGGCAATTGTGGCGCTTTGAGCAGCAGAACCAACATAGTGCTGAGCTAGCTAAGCGCGCCGAGCGCTTTTACAGCAAACTCACTGCATTTTTAGAAAGTATGCAAGGCGTCGGCAAACAACTAGACAAAGCCAGAGAAAGTTATGATAGGGCTCTTGCGCAGTTGTACAGCGGTAAAGGAAATTTGATTAAACAAGCCGCCGAGTTTAAAGAACTTGGCGTCGCAGTAAAAACCGAGCTTGCCGCCGATTTAGTGGAAAAAGCGCAGTTAGAATTACCGCAAGGGGTTGAATTATCAAGAGTTGCTACAGGAATTTCCGACGATTAATCGGAATGTTGCTGATTTTACTGCCACTTTCTGAAGTTGCAGTGGCAACGCCTGCGCCAACCGAACCCTGTCATTTGACTGCGCACTTAAATGAGTCACCGGAAACCGCCAAAGCTGAAGGCTTGACCCTGCCGCGTTGGTACGACTTACATCAACGCATCTTACGTTTACTTACTGATGAAGCCGGTTGCACCTTAGAGGTGGTGGGAAGTCCATGGCCCCGTTCGTTAAATTTACTCAAGAGCGGTGACATCGATTTGATGCTTACCGTGTCCTATACCGAAGAGCGTAATCAGTTTGCTGAATTTCTTGGTGTGCACTACATGGAAGAGTCGGTGTTGGTCATCGATAAACAATATGCCAGCCGGATCCGCAAATTAACCGATATTGGATTGTTACCCGGCTTTGTTGGGGTCCTGCGTGATGCTTATTACGGTGAAGAATTTGAACAGGTTAAGGCTGATCCTGACTTTCAGCAGTATTTGTTGTACGCCAATACCTTAACGCAAAAGCTCAATATGCTTAAACGCCAGCGTGTGCTTGGCAGTGTCGAAGACAAAACCCAATTTGTTGAGTGGAACCGCCAATACCCAGAGCTCGCGCAACGTTATCAGATTGTACTCACTTTACATCGAGCGCCTGTGTATATCGTCGCAAGTCGGCAGGGTGTCTCGAAAGAGCTGCGGCAACATTTAAAAGATAGTTGGGCGAAAGTGTATGGCTCGCCAGAGCACTTAGCCATCCTCGCTGAATTTGGCTGGAGCTTAGATGAAAGCGATACCGCTGCCAGATAACCCGCAGTTCATTTGGGTCGGTGGGGCTTTGGATCAGCACACTCGGCTACTTGGTCGACATGTGCGGGCAGATCAGCATTATGTACAATGGTTTGAACATCAACGCTTGCGCCGATTGCTACAAAACATCCCTGCAGAGCAAATTGTGCTGATTGGGCACAGTTATGGTGCAAGTACCGCGGCAAAATTGGTGGCGAAAGGCCATCAAGTCAATCTACTCATTACGCTGGATCCCGTCGGTTGGGGGCCAGTGGCACTCGCAAGAATCCCGCAATATTGCCAACATTGGCTGAACTTCAGAGCTGCCAACACTAAAGCGAACTTCGCTAACATCGTCGCTCGCGCTGGTGGTTGGTGGCAGCATGCCCCTCTCGATTTTGCGCATCAACATATTGATATCGACGCTGACCATGCGTTAGTCGTCAGCAAAGCTTTAACTCGATTGGTATGGTCAGCAGCTTGATGTGCGTGTTTGCAATTAACTGCGCAAGGGAAGCGTAAACTAAGAATTGCCCTGCACTTGGTCGCAGTAGATTATGAGACGGTCGCATTGTGCAGAAAATGCAATGTGGCAGTTGGTGACAATTTTGTTATGCTGGATTTTTGCTAATTAGACTGGAGCTCATTGTTATGCCTATTCAAGGAACGTCATCGCTTAAAGGTTTTATGTTAACTGCGGTCGCAGTATCGTTATTGGCTGCATGTGGACCGAAACCATCGACTGAGGAGACTGCTGTGACTGCACCAGCCGCTGCAACCCAAGCGACCAAATTGACTTACCCGGTTACTGCTAAAGGTGAAGTTGTTGACACTTACTTCGACAGCCAAGTCGCAGATCCATATCGTTGGTTAGAAGACGATCGCAGCGCGCAAACTGGTGACTGGGTTAAAGCGCAAAACAAAGTGACCTTCGACTATTTAGCGCAAATTAGTTACCGCGAGCAAATTAAGCAACGTTTAGAAGCCTTGTGGAACTATGAAAAAATTGGCGCGCCAGCGACAGAAGGCGATTACACCTATTTCTATAAAAACGACGGTTTACAAAATCAGTTCGTGGTTTATCGGCAAAAAGCCGGTGCTGCTGCTGAAGTGTTTTTAGATCCAAATACCTTCTCTGCTGATGGCACAACCTCACTGGCGGATCTGCAATTTACTGAAGACGGTAAAATCGCAGCATACGCAATTTCTGAAGGTGGCAGCGATTGGCGCAAAGTAATTATCATCGATACCGAAACTAAGCAAAAACTTGAGCCTGAGCTGGTAGACGTGAAGTTCTCTGGCATTTCTTGGAAAGGCACAGACGGTTTCTTCTATTCAAGTTACGACAAACCGACCGGTAGTGAATTATCAGCGAAAACTGATCAACACAAATTGTATTACCACAAGTTGGGTACGGCGCAAAAAGATGACGTGGTGTTATTTGGTGCGACTGAAGCGGAAAAACACCGTTATGTCGGCGGTCAAGTTACTGAAGATGGAAAATATTTAGTCGTTTCTGCAGCAAACGCGACCTCTGGCAATAAGTTGTTAGTGAAAGATTTAACCAAGCCAGATAGCGCTTTTGTCACTTTAGACGGCGAAGGCAGCGCTGACTACACACTGGTCGATAGTGCTGGTGATGTGTTGTATTTCGAAACCAACTTTAAAGCGCCAAATAAACGTCTGGTCGCTGTCGATATGAAAAATCCGGCGCAAGATAAGTGGCAGGACATCATTGCAGAAACCGGCAATGTGCTGTCAGTGAGTAAAGGCGGCGGTTCATTCTTCGCAACTTATATGGTTGATGCCGTATCGAAAGTCCAACAATACAGCTACGAAGGCAAATTAGTCCGTGATATTACCTTGCCGGGTGTTGGTACTGTCAGTGGGTTCGATGGCAAAGCGAAAGATACTACTTTGTATTTCACCTTTACCAACTACAGCACGCCAGGTTCTATCTATGCGTTTAATCCGCAAGATGGCTCGTCACAAGTGCACTTTAAGCCAGCAGTGAAGTTCAATAGCGACGATTATGAATCGAAGCAGGTGTTCTACACCTCGAAAGATGGCACCAAAGTGCCGATGATCATCACCGCGAAAAAAGGCATCAAACTCGATGGCACTAATCCAACCATGTTGTATGGCTACGGCGGTTTTAACGTCAGTCTGACCCCAAGTTTCAGCGTTTCCAACTTAGTGTGGATGGAGATGGGCGGCGTTTATGCAGTACCAAACCTGCGTGGTGGTGGTGAATACGGCAAAGCTTGGCATGATGCCGGTATTCAAATGCGCAAACAAAATGTGTTCGACGATTTTATTGCTGCTGGCGAATACTTGATTGCTAACAACTACACCTCTAGTGGCAAATTGGCTATTCGTGGTGGCTCTAACGGCGGTCTGTTGGTTGGTGCTGTGATGACACAACGCCCAGATCTAATGAAAGTTGCGTTACCAGGCGTCGGTGTATTGGACATGCTGCGTTACCATACCTTCACTGCAGGCGCAGGTTGGGGTTATGACTACGGCACCGCAGAGCAATCTAAAGAAATGTTCGCCTACCTCAAAGGCTACTCACCAGTGCATAACGTGAAAGCCGATGTTGCGTATCCAGCGACGCTGGTGACAACTGGCGACCACGATGACCGCGTAGTGCCTGCACACAGCTTTAAATTTGCAGCTGAGCTCCAAGCGAAAGCTGGCGGCACTAATCCACAGTTAATTCGTATTGAAACCAACGCCGGCCATGGCGCAGGGACGCCAGTGTCGAAATTAGTTGAACAAACTGCCGATACTTGGGGTTTCACTTTATGGAATATGGGAGTCACCAGTATTCCAGAAGTGAAGTAATGCGAAGGTCAACACCTTAACTGTACCTCTGAATAACGCCGGTTTTAAACCGGCGTTATGCTTTTTCAGCCGACTAAAAGCGAAGTATCAGCATTAGCGGTGTGGCTTTTGGGGGGCGATGTTGTCCCTAACACGCTGATTTTTCGCCATGAAAATACGACTTACATCAATATTGTTACAATTTGACAAGAATTTCTCAGCGAACACGCGTGACTTTTTTTTGAGCAGTGCTATCTTAAACAAAAATATAACGGATGTACCTGAAAGGGAGTTGTTATGCTGGTAACTTTGATTGGCTGGTTCATTTTATTGGCGGGCATGCTGCTCATTCGTTTTCCTCATTTTTGCCAAGTGCTCCGCCAAGAGGATGAAGCCTTGTGGTTACAACTTGATTCACCGAGCGGTTATGCGCTGGTCGACCACGGCAAGACTATTGAAGTTTTTAGTTGGTTACTCGAGCGCGGTTTCGAACAATCCTCCAGTCAAGAAGTGCAGCAACTTGGTATCAGTGCCTACAAACAAGCCTTTATTGCTCGGACTCTTATGTTTAGTGGTTTGAGTCTGATGGTGCTTGGGTTATTGCATCGAATCTTTTTTGTGTGATACTGCCGCTATAGTTTAATGATTAGTTCGAGTTTTTGTTAATGCATCAAGGCTGTATTGCTCACTGTGAGCCAACCGGTTTCTTTAGAACAAAAGCCCTTGTGCATTTTGCTTGTTTTACTCTTTTCTTGTTTTGCTCCCCGCTCTATGCGGCCACTGTGGTGATAACGCTGCAAAATGGCGACAGAATTAGTGGTGAGCTAGTCGACGAAACACCCACGCAGCTGCAAATCAAAACCTCTTATGCGGCAATTATTGCCGTTGATAAAACTCAGATCAGTCAAATGCAACCTTCAGCTGACAGCGCGCAAGCGTCGAATCAGCAGGCAGACGTTGCGCCAACTGCGACGGTCGCAAGTCCAGTCGCTGAAACTTCGGCGAAGCAACCATGGCATTTGGACGTCGATATCAGCGCCAGCAATCGCCGTGGTAAAGAGCAATCGGATAATTTAAGTATCAGTAGCGACTGGGAATTGCGGGACTTGGCATGGCGTTACAGTATTGGTGCCGAATTTGATTATGAAATAAAGCAAAACGTACGCAAAGCTCATAAGTACAGCATCAATCCTGGTCTCGATTATTTCTATAGTGAACAAGTGTTTGGTCGCGCTAAGCTCGACTACAGCTATAACTTTCTGGCTGCCGATTACAAAAACATTGATGTCAGCATGGGCCCAGGCTTTAGTTTTTTTAAAGACAGAGATGAATTGCGGCTGGAATTGATGGCCTTAGTTGGGGTGAAAAAAGCCTATTTCCGCGGTGATGAGTTTTTGCTGGCGTTACTTGGTCAGCGTGAATCGATCCGTTTTCGCTTTGCTTCGCTTGATTACGACTATCAGTATCAACTCCCGGCAACAGCCTTAGAATGGTATGCCAAAGGTTCAATTCTAAAAATGCTTGATCAACCCATCGAGTTATTGGACTTTAAATATGAAGTGCATAACGAAATGGGCGTGCGGTATTGGCTGACCGACAAAATTCGTCTTAGTTGGTCGGTTCAGCATGATTGGACTGGTATCGATTTGGTGCTCAGCGATGGCACAGTTCACCCGTTAGATATCAAAGACATCCGGCAAAAGCTGAGCATTGGTGCCAGCTTCTAACTCACCTGTGCCTTGCCAAAGAGGGCAATGCCAGCGCTAAAAGCGTGGCGTTCCTTGTCTTGCCGAGCCGCACGCTAAATGCCTCTAGAAATCGACTTTCGCCATCAACTCCTGGGCTTAGTGGTCGCTTAGCTATTCATCCGAGCTAAATAGCGATTATGGTGACAAAATAGTGAAATTTTTGATCCGCGCTAGTATACAAAACTGCCTAAATTTTCCGCAACTGTAAAGCTTCTGCATTCGAATTCATTAGGCAGTACAAAAAATGTCATCTATGTTCAGACCCAGCCGGCCAACAAACAACAAGAGCCGGTAAAGACGATACTATCAACATGGCAAGGATTAATTATGAAACTTTCACATGCGGCTGCAGCTCTGCTGTTGGCCTCATCGAGTAATGCCGCATTCGCGGCGGCACCGACCACATTTGTACATTTATTTGAATGGCGCTGGAGTGATGTTGCGCAAGAATGCGAAACGTTTTTAGGACCGAATGGCTTCGCCGCCGTTCAGGTTTCTCCACCAAATGAGCATATTCAAGGCTCGCAGTGGTGGACGCGTTATCAACCCGTGAGTTATCTGTTGGAGAGTCGCGGTGGCAGTCGTGCGGCTTTTATCAACATGGTCCAACGTTGTAATGCCGCAGGCGTTGCAATTTATGTCGATGCGATTATCAACCACATGGCCAATGGCAGTGGCGTCGGGACCGCGGGCAGTAACTACGGCAATCGCCAATATCCAATTTATTCAGGTCAAGATTTCCATGCAGCATGTGCCATCAATGGCTCTGATTACGGCAACAATCGTTGGCGTGTACAGAATTGCGAGCTCTCGGGTTTACCAGATTTAAATACTGGTTTGCCTTATGTGCAAAACACTATCGCCGCCTACATGAATGAACTGACCAGCTTAGGCGTGAAAGGTTTCCGTTTGGATGCAGCTAAGCACATGTCGGTTGAAGACATTGCCGCGATCCGGGGCAAATTGACTGGCGCGCCATTGATTTACCAAGAAGTAATTGACCAAGGTGGTGAAGCAATCACTTCCAGCGAATACACCGGCCAAGGTTTGGTCATTGAATTCAAATACAGTACACAGCTCGGCAACGTATTTAAAACTGGTCGTTTAGCGTCTCTACGCAATTTTGGCGAAGGTTGGGGCTTTTTACCGAGCAGTCGCGCCGTAGTTTTTGTGGATAACCATGATAACCAACGCGGCCATGGCGGTGCGGGCAATGTAGTGACCTACAAAGATGGTCGTATGTATGACTTAGCCAACGTGTTTATGCTGGCGTACCCCTACGGCTATACCCAAGTAATGTCGAGCTATGACTACAAAGGCGATACCGACGCTGGCGGTCCAGTGATCCCGGTCCATCAAAATGGTCAGTTGAACTGTTTCGGCACTGACTGGAAGTGTGAGCATCGTTGGAGTTACATCGCAGGTGCAGCGCAATTCCGCAATAATACCGTCAACGAATGGCGTGTCACCAATTGGTGGGATAACGGCAATAACCAGATTGCGTTTGGTCGTGGTGCTGCCGGTTTTGTTGCGATAAACAAAGAAAGTTATGCATTAAATACCAGTTTGGCTACCAGTATGGCGCCAGGTCAGTATTGTAACGTGCTCAAAGGTAAACGCAGCAGTGACCAAAAATCTTGTACCGGCGAGGTGATTACTGTTGGTGGCGACGGTCGGATCCAAGCAAATGTTGCCTCTTGGGATGCGTTTGCTATTCATCAAGATAGCAAACTAACGACCGGTGGTGGCACTCCGGGGGCGGATTGGCAGCGCACGGTAGTGTTTATCCAAGCGCAAACCTTAAGTGGCCAAGACATGTTTGTCCGCGGCGGTCTTGATCATCAAGTGGCTCTTAACCAAAAAGGTTTAAGTTGCACCGCGACGAACTTCTTGTGTGCAATGCCTATTCGCCATCGGAATCTGAAAAACGCGACTACAGCGCCATGGAAAGCTAACGACAATTACCTCGATTGGTACGGTCGCGAAGCAAGTCAAAGCGCAACTGCAGAAGGCACTCCGCTGGATTGGACCACCAATCTATGGCCGAGCAGTTGGGGCGCACTACGCACAGTGCCGGTGGATGGTTATGGTCAAGAAGTCCTTAACACGTTCGGTCAGCACTACTGGATGATGGATGTAGATATGGACTGCAGCAAAACCCTGAACGGTTGGTTTGAGCTGAAGGCGTATGTGAAAAATGGTCAAGGATGGGAAGGGGATATCAGTCAAGCGAATCCACCTTACTCAACCAAAAACCACTTGGCACAGTGTGGCAAATTAAACAAATTTGAATTTGGTAGTTCTGCGGCATTAGTAACCAACTTGTAAACTATGATCCATCGGAGTAGGCTAAAAACCAGTTCCGGCAAAACCAAGGCAACTCAATGAGTTGCCTTTTTTGCTCAAGGGAACCTGTGTTGGTTCATCGACCTTACGGGTAAAGATTAATAGCTTTGCAGAGGTAACTTGGGATGGGTTTGATTTCACAACTATTGATAGGTTTTGTCGCGCTACTGCACTTTTATATTTTAGTGTTGGAAATGTTTTTATGGACCAGCCCGAAGGGGCGCAAAGTTTTTGGTTTGACTGAAGAATTTGCTGAGCAGTCGAAAGTGCTAGCGGCAAACCAAGGCTTGTACAACGGCTTTCTCGCGGCAGGGTTAAGTTGGGCACTACTGCAAGGATCCAGCGGAACTGCGACGGCGATTTTTTTCTTAAGTTGTGTGTTGGTGGCGGGTGTTTACGGTGGGATAACTGCAAAGCCGAAAATTCTGTTTATTCAAGCCATGCCAGCCGCAGTATCATTGCTAGCGATTTGGTTCGCCATTTAACAAAAATGCCGTTCCAACGAGCTCGCGAAATGATTCGCTAAGTCGTTTAGAACGGCAATTTTTCTTGATGCTTCGAAGCGATAATCTGCTAACTGAGACGTTCGCGCTTAGAATCGATATTTTTCTGCACCAGGAATTGGCGCATCTTCTTCGTACACAACAACTTGCACATCGCGGTCACGATCTCGAACTTTCTTGCAGAATTCTGCTTTCTGGTTAGAGCCGATTTGTTTTGCTTCTCTGTTGCATGACATCAACTGTGCCTTCACGCCATATTTGGCGATATGTTGGTCGATGATTTTTTGCAGTTGTTCACGTTGCTCTGCAGTCAGCTTTGCCGTTAACCCGTCATAGTTTTTTTGCCAGGTTGGTTCTCTTTGTTCAAGCGATACTGCCATCCACACTAAACCTTGCACCATATCTGGTTCGGTACCGGCACCAGCTAAGTAGTATGAACCGACAATATTCTGTGCAACCTTTTCACCGTAACGCGCATATTGCAGCAGTACTGGGAATGCATCGGCATGACGGTTTTGCTGTGCTTGGCGCAGCGCGATAGTCAGTGGTGATTCGTATGCCAAGTTTTTCACTAACACTGTTTTGCCTGCAGCAAAAGCTGAAGTGCTAGAGAAAATTAATGCTGTTAAGCCCATCATTAAAATTGAACGTTTCATGGTAAGTCCCTTCATACAGTTGATGAAGACATCCTAACTGAGGTTTGAGAGAAATAGTCATTTCATTGTTTAACGATTTGTAACAAGTAATATAAGGCATGGACTGAACGCTCTTCAGTGATTATGTAGAAGAATAACTAATTAACCAATTGAATTTAAATGATTTAATTGTTGGGTGCTTTATGGGTCATTCAGAAGGAACACTGCCACATCGCTGATATGCTTGTTACTGCCCTTACGGAACTTGATACATCAAGTTACATTTGGTGCACTAGTTTCCCAATGGGATAGCGCTATTTCTCAACTTTGCTTGGGATTTGGCGTCGGGATAGTTAGCAATCCTAGTTCATTTAAAATTCAGTCATTGCCTGTAGTTTGGTAGCCATTAATTTGCCACAAACAATTTAGCAATGTTAAGGAACTACAATGAGCTTTATCTATCAAGCACTTAGCCGCCAATTTCGCTCTTCGCAAAGTGCTCGCGTTATGACAACAGCACTGACTGTTGTTGCTATGCTGTTTGGGCTTAATGGTTGTTCGAGTTATACAACTCCGGGCGCGGGCGTGCAGTTAACGCAACTCGCCGATGCCGATATCAATGAATTGATGGCCAAGCAGCCCGCGGCGAAATTCCCTGCACGAATTGCTTTTACCCGAGTGCAAGCTTCAGGGTATTCGGCTTACGGTACTGGAAGTTATGGCAATGGAGCATTCAGCGTTGTTACATCGAGAGAAATGGAAAACGAAGCCGAATTTATGAAACTCGGCCAAATGGAAGGCGTGGCGGGTGTTGCGCCACTCAACCGAATTTTACTTCCCGCGCAATTGTTCTCGATTAAAGACTTACGACTCGCCGCGGCCCGTCTACAAACCGATATGCTATTGGTGTATACCTTTGACACCAGCTTTCATGTGGGCTCCCAGCATTTCGCGCCACTCAACGCTATTGCCTTGGGGTTTCTAGAAAACAAAGAAATCACGGTAACCACCACTGCATCAGCGGCATTATTTGATGTGCGCACCGAGTTTTTGTATGGCGTTGCTGAAAGCACTGCACAACAAAGTGGGATGTCTTCCGTGTGGAGCGAGGAAAGTGAAGTCGATGATTTACGGAAAAAAGCGGAGCAAGCTGCCTTTAAAAGTTTAGTGCCGGAAATGGCGAAGACTTGGCAGCGACTAGTGAAACAGTATCAAGTGAAGCCGCCATTAGCGGCAGCGCCACAATAAAACTCTGCTTGCAAAGACTCAAAAAAAAGCCCACCGATGTTGCCATGGTGGGCTTTTTTTGTGGTTTTGGCGTGTTGCTACAGGGTTTTAGCTGCCGCAACTTGCTGATTTACATATCAATATATTGCGGCCAGCCCAGCAGTGGGTTTTGCAGCCCTTGTTTGTGCTCAAAGGCATCCAGTTTTTCTGGCGATGCATCTTCCAAGGCTAAACTGCGATATTTACGGGCAAACTCCAAGGTTTTTAGCATGGCTTTGCCAAAATTATCGCCCAAGTCTTGGCGAATTGCACTGGCGATGCCCGCCGGTAACTCCGCAAGCGCGGACTCGGTTTGTAGCATCAAATAATCGGCGCTAAACCAGCGGTCTTGCATTTCAATCTGGCGAATACGCTGCTTTAAATCCTGTTTCACTTTGCCATTACTGCAGATGGTGCGGTAAATAATCACCTCAGCCAACATACCTTCAAGGCTAAAGTGCTCAAACGGATCTAGTTGCGTGTGGTAGAAAAACGATTGTTTCACCACGGCAATCGCGTTGCGGCGATTAGATTCAACCAACGCTTGCTGATATTGCTGTAAACCATGCCATTCTTCGGCATCTGGTGGGCTTGAAATATCACGCAGCAATTGCTCATCAACATCGCCGTATAACGATTTGCGGCTGCCGGCTTTCGCGCTCACGGTGCTGAGCATATGCCAGCCTTTTTGAAATGGCTTGACCACGCCATCCGCGTTGTTGAGTAAACTCAGCGCTTTCGCTAAATCATTCCCCGACATTTCGCTCAGCCCCAAACTCACCACGCCGATAATGTCGTGCGCTGCTTGTTCGAGCAAATGCATTTTGTACTTGTTGTAAAACTTATCGGCAAACTTCAGGCTCATCAGCACTGCTTTATTTTTAATTTCAGCAAGTTGCACACTAGTAAGCAGCTGTTCGGCTTGGCCATAAGCCAATACTTGGCTAAAAAACGGCCCTTGATTTTGTTCGCGAACGACTAATTGCATTTGCGGGTCCTTTAGTCCAGAAAGCTAAACATATCATCCACTTCGGCGTACTCATCAGTGGCCTGATTTTTCTCTTTGGCTTGCATAACGAGCTCAGTCGCAAACTTATTGATGATGTTTTCCCAGCCCGAGTTGTCGTTGCGCACCAAACTCTTGATGGCTTGCTCAACTTCCGGGGTTAGCTGGCGAATCAGCGCCAACAAACTGCGTGGGTCGTCAAAACCTAAGCCATGCACTTCTTCATTTAAATGCCGCTCGGTGTAACTGACCGCTTCTTCTAAATCTTCCTCTTCTTCGTGCAATAAATCATGCACTTCGTCTTCGTCGTCCAGCACTTCGCCGCGATAGATTTCGATGAAGGGAATAGATAAATAGAAGAGACCTGCCGCATCTTCAGCGATACAAGTTAAGATTTCTGCCTGTTTTTCTTCGCTCTCTTGCGTGCGAATTAGGTAGGTCAAAAAATCAAAAGTATGCTGTTTCAGCTCTTCCGCGTTATTTTTGATTTTCTCTTCCCAATACAGCGGTTGTTGGCAGACGATGTCGCGGATTTTCTCTGGCGTCATCAGTTCTGAAATAATCGATGGGAACGAAATATCGTGTTGGCTATTAATTTGCGTCAAGGTGACGATGTCAATTTGCTCAATCACTTCAACGAGTTGTGCATCTGACATGGTGTTCGCGATGATTTCAAAACGTTTACTGGCTTGTTTAGGTTCAACAATCGCCAGTTCTTTGATTTCCGCAACGGTGATTTCGATTAGATTATTCATCAGCGATCCTCTCCTTTAAAGCGAACTTCGTCATATTGGTCGTCGTAACCATCTTCGTCGTCTTCATCGCGACCTTCGTAGTCATCTTGGGCTTGGTCACGATCGTCGTAATCTTCTTCGCCATGCTCTTCATCCTGACGGTCGTCGGCATCTTTCGCGCTGCGCGCTGGGCCGTTACCTTGGGTTTCCAGCAGATACAGCACCGCACAAGCTTCAATTAATAAGTCTTGCGAGTAATCGCGGATTTTTTTCACCAATGGTAAATCGTCGTTGCTAAAGGCAACCGTGACTTTGAAATCGTCCCAAGCCGGCATGGTTTTGGTGTTGATCCAATGCGACCACTTGAGCTTGGCTTCTTTACTGAATTTCACCCGGCCAAATAACGCGACAGGTAAATATTCCGGCAAGCTTTCCAGCATCTCTGGATCGGCCATCAAAATGGTTTTCATTTTGCCAGTAAATTGCGCCAAGGCCTTTGGTGTTTCTGGGTCGTTGTAAGATTCAATGTTTTCATAAGCATCGGTTTTTAATTGATTTAACCGAGCAACATCCAGTTTTTTGGTCATGGAAAACCTCAAGGATAAAATTGGTCCCACAGCTCTTTCATTGCTGCGGTTGGATCTGTGACGATGACGTTATTAAAGTCTTTGATAAATGCCGCTTTTTGCTTGGGATCTGACAGCACTTCATAGGCTTGTTTCACCCGCTGTAACTGCACTGCAGCATCGGCTTTTTCGTCTTCGGATAAGCCTAATAACTTATCTGGATGGTACTTATTCGACCATCGTTTATAGGCTTTTTTAATTTCTTCTTCGGTGGCGCTGGCTTTAACCCCAAGCACCCGGAAATGGTTAATCATAGCAAATCCTGTCTTGCTGCGGACACGCTGTCGAACCGCTAAATGGCTGGTGAAAAACACAAATTTCACCGAGAAGCCGATAATAGCAGAAATCGAAGGCGGCAGAGTCATTGAAATTGGAATTGCGTCATAAACAGTATTAATAAAGGGGTGCAGAGTCGTTTGTTTCCCAAAATCAAAATCAACGACTCTGACGCTTTAGCTTACCGATGGTTGGTGTTGCACTGGCCTTTAACTTGCGGCTTTACGATCGGTCAGTTTCACTAAGTCGTTCATCACGCCATCCAAGCCGCCGTAGACGTTTAGGTTCTGGATGCGGGCGGTGATTTTTTCTAACACCTCCAGCTCTTTTAACCGTAACAGTACCGGGTTGCCTTCCATCACTTTGGCGGTGTTGTGCAATGAGCGAGTGGCTTGTGTTTCCTCTTGCCGTTTAATCAGATTCGCTTCCGCCAGTTTTTGCGCTTCGACCACTTGTGTCAGGATCGCTTTCATTTCACCTGGCAAAATAATGTCACGTGCGCCCACGGAATGTAAGGCGATGCCAAATTTTTCCGCTTTACTACTGACGATGGTTGCCACTTGTTGATTGAGCAGATTTTTATCGACCAACAGCTCGTCCAGCGTTTGTGTGCTGACTACGGTGCGCAACGCGAGCTGCAGCTCACGATACAAATAATCCTTCACATCAACCAGTTGCGAACGCACCTGTTCGGCATCAACAATTTGCCACATGGCAGATAAATTGACCCGCAGGCTGACCCGGTCTTTAGTCAGAATGTCTTGACCGTTGATTTCCATATTTTGTAAGCGTAAATCAAAGCTTTTTACCTGCAATTCCCGGCCGAACTTCCACCACAAGTGCAAGCCACTGCAAAGTTCGGCGTGAGTTTTGCCATTGCATAGTAAAAAGCCGGTGTGGCCTTCTGGTAAGGTGGTACTTAACACCGCTGGCAGTAAAGCTTTGAGCAACAATGGCTCTCGGCTTTGATGCAATAGCGCGGTCAACTCACTTGGAACTTCAAACTTTTCAGCGATATCAATCAGCTGCAGTTGAATTGCTTGATGGCCAAGCCAATAAGCACCGCGCTGACCAGGCGCTTTGATATCTTTGAGGTTGGCATTTTCATAGACCAAGCCAACTTCGTGGGCGCCGGTCTGCCAGTGTTTGATATAAGGCGCAAACAGCTGCGGATAACGCTCAGCCAAAAACAGCAGCTCGGTGCTGAGTTCTTGCTGTAATGGGTTATTGATTTGCACATTTTGCACGCTAAGTTGTTGCTGCCAATCCCAAAATGTGTAGACACCTGTTGGCAGAATTTTGTGTAATTGTTGGTTTTTGAACAACAGCACCAATTGACTGTCACTTACCGTGATTTTCTTTAAAAATTGCATGATTTTGCTTCTCCTTGCCTAGCAACTGCGGTTGCTAATTTTCAATAAAGTGGGGCTGTTGTCTTGTAATGGCGCATTTAACGTCAGGTAATGGGCTGGAAAACTACGGTAGTGCTGGTTTTATTAGAGCACTACAGTTTTCTGCGCATCACCGAGTGGTTCGCTGCGGCATTACTTGACTGGTTTCCTTTTTCAGCCATTTTCATCTTGGTTCATCCCCTGAACCGCCTTTACCCAGCCCCTAGTTTTTTGGTTTGGAACCCTCACAACTTACTTTTGCTTGTCGGAATCGAACCGACACCAACCATGGGAGTGGTTGCTCTACCAGTTGAGCTATCGCTGGTTTCCCGCAAGGGATTCGAACCCTTATCTCCATCGAGATGGCGCTTTTCCAGTTAAGCTAACGGGAATTTTTATCCTCAGTGGCTTGCGGTAAACACTCAGCCAAAGGCTGGTGCTCCAGTCGGCATCAATGCCGAACCTTTGCTGGCCACTGATACAACGAGGGTGCTCTAACCCTCGTGTCAGATAAATTCGTTGGCGGCAACTAGGTTGCCTGCCTGCATGCCGTCCTTGGCAAAACTTGTGTCTTTGGCGCAAAAGCCCGTGAACACAACGTCCGTGTTATGACCCTTTGTGATACAACTAGCCTTTGACACACAACACTTGCTTGAGCGTGTGCATGATTTCCACCAGGTCATTTTGGGCGGCCATGACTTGTTCAATAGGCTTATAGGCCGCTGGTGTCTCGTCTAACACCGCTTCATCTTGTCGACATTCAACACCTTGTAATGCTTCTAAATGCTCAGCCATGGAAACGCGTTTTTTCGCTTCAGTCCGTGACATCACGCGCCCAGCACCATGACTGCAACTACAAAAACTTTCTTCATTGCCAAGACCACGCACAATGTAAGAACGCGCGCCCATGCTGCCTGGAATAATGCCTAGCTCACCTTTGCGCGCACTCACTGCGCCCTTGCGAGTGACCCATACATCTTTGCCGTAGTGATGTTCGAGCCGAATGTAATTGTGATGACAATTAATCGCCTCGACTTCGGCGGTGATTGGCAGTTTCAGCACATCACACATGGCTTTTAAGGTGCGTTGCATCATTACTGCACGGTTCGCTTTGGCGAAATCCTGCGCCCAAGCCACCGCTTCAACATAGTCCTGAAAATGCTCACTTCCTTCGCGCAAATACGCCAATTCTTGATCTGGCAATTGGATAAATTGCCGTTCCATATCCCGTTTCGCCTGTTCAATAAAGTGCGTGCCAATGCGATTGCCGACGCCACGTGAACCGCTGTGCAACATCACCCAGACCTGTTGGGTTTCGTCGATGCAGATCTCGATAAAATGATTTCCAGTACCGAGCGTGCCCAAGTGATTCAAATTGTTTGTGTTTTTCAAAAACGGGTGCTTCTCGCACAAAGCCGTAAAGCCAGCATCTAAAGTTGACCATGCATGTTGCACATCCGCTGGCGCATTGGACCAGGCGCCTTTATCACGCTGTCCGCGTAATTTTGGACCGCCACCATGAGGCACACAGCGCTCAATTTCATGACGCAGCGCAGTGAGTGAATCTGGCAGTTGCGACGCGGTTAAGTTGGTTTTTGCTGCCATCATGCCGCAGCCCAGATCCACACCAACTGCCGCCGGGATCACTGCATTTAGGGTTGGGATCACACTGCCGATAGTGGCGCCTTTGCCCAAATGTACATCTGGCATCACCGCAATCCATTTGTGGATAAACGGCATTTGCGCCATGTTGACCACCTGTTGGCGGGCGTTTGGGTCGAAGGTCACTCCCTTCACCCAGGCTTTCACCATGGTTTGACCTGGTGCTTGGATAATTTCTGCATTACTGCTCATTGCACTTTCCTTATGGTTATTCTGCTTTCAGCCTATCCGACGGACCGGGTAGCGCTTGTTGGATATGTTCTATATTTCTGTTGATTGCAGATGCGGTGCCAACTTCAGTGAAATTGCCAAATAAAATTTTAAGTGATTGAAAGTAAAATAATTAATATTTTATTTGAATTCAGCTGATTAAATTAATGATTCCGGTATACTGGGTTAATCTATCTAAAAAGATAACAAAATATCCAAATGAATAATGTGCTGATTGGTGTTTTAGGGTCGCGACTGGACCATGCTGGCTTTAACAATAAACGTTGGGATCGTTGGCGCCCTTCGGTGTCACTGCTGATGCATCAAGAGTTGGTGATTGATCAGTATGTGCTGTTATACCTGCCAGATGATGAGCCTTTGTTAGCTATCACTTTGTTAGATATCGCGAAAATTTCGCCAGGCACTCAAGTACGGCCTATTTGCATGCAAATTGCCGATCCTTGGGACTTGGAGGAAGTGTATGGCGTGTTGCTGGATATCTCGTGGGAATTGAACTGGGATATCGAGCGCAATAACTATTACGTCAACATCACCACTGGCACGCATGTGACTCAGATCTGCCTGTTTTTGTTGAACGAAGCGCATTATCTGCCAGGCAAGCTTTTGCAGTTATCGCCAAGTAAGCAAAGCATCGCGGGCACCTACCATTTAATCGATTTGGATTTATCGCAATACGATCAAATTGCTTCGCGTTTTGCCCGGGAATCGGCGGATGCAGTTGAATTATTAAAAGGCGGCATCGCCACACGCAGTGGTACATTTAATGCGCTCATTACTCAGTTAGAGCAGGTTGCCGTGCGCAGCAAGGCGCCGATATTACTGCAAGGTCCGACGGGGGCAGGTAAATCGCAGCTGGCGAAACGGATATATCAGCTGAAAAAACACCGTGGGCAGCTGAATGGTCCCTTGGTGGAGGTCAACTGCGCGACGTTACGTGGTGATAATGCCATGTCTGCGCTATTTGGCCATGTCAAAGGCGCATTTACTGGCGCCAATCAATTGCGTTTGGGCTTGTTGCGCGAAGCTGATCAAGGCTTGTTGTTTCTCGATGAAATTGCCGAGCTCGGCTTAGACGAACAAGCCATGCTGCTGCGCGCTATTGAAGAGAAACAGTTTATGCCGCTTGGCGGCGATAAGCTGGTGAGTAGCGAGTTCCAGCTTATTGCCGGCAGTCATCAGGATTTATTTGCGCTGGTGCAAGCGGGATTATTCCGTGAAGATTTGCTGGCGCGGATTAATCTGTGGACTTACCAATTACCGTCGTTGCGGGAACGACTCGAGGATCTAGAGCCGAATTTAACGCACGAGCTGGAGAAATTCAGCCGTGAGGCCGGGCATAAAGTCGATTTTAATCGGGCAGCGCGTCTGCAATATTTGCAATTTGCCCACACACCAGAAGCGTTATGGCGAGCAAATTTTCGTGATTTAAATTCCAGTATCACAAGGATGGCAACGCTCGCCGATGGCGGTCGGATCACCGAGGAGTTAGTGGCGCAAGAAATTGGCCGACTGCAACATAGCTGGCAACGTTTTTTGCCTGAAACTAGTTCTAGCAATTCCTTGAGCTCGAGCGATTGGCAAAGTGACTGCCACAGCATTTGTGCAGAATTTTTGTCTGCAAGCCAAGTTCAAGATCTTGATTTATTTGATCAACTGCAGCTGGCGCAAGTGCTGCAAATCTGCAAGCAAGCGACCTCGTTGGCGGAAGCAGGCCGCACGCTATTTGCGCAAAGTCGGCTACGAAAAAGCGCCGCCAACGATAGTCATCGACTCAAACAGTATCTTGCGAAATACCAACTCGAGTTTCAGCAAATCAAAGCGGCAATGATGAGGTAAGCGATGGGGGCAGAGTCATTGATTGTTTGGGATCAACGACTCTAACCTAATGATTTCACCGCATTGGTTTTTGCCTAATTGCTTTACAGCTTAGTGTTGCAGTTTGATGTTATCGATATCAAAGCTGAAGTTGCCGGGTTGTTTCGCGCTCCACAGAATCATGTTGATTTGGCTGGTATCGGTTTGGCTGAGCTCTGAAAGCTTCAGGCTGTGACTTTGCCAAGTGTCATTAATGGTCAGCGTCCGCAATTCTGGTTGCATACTGCCGTTGGTGAAGATCATCAACTGGATTTGGGTGGATGCCGCTCCGGCAGTCTTTGCTGCGGCAATGTCCGTAGCACTGGCGCTCTTGCTCTGCGCTGTTGCCGAGATGCGCAGGTCAAAACTGATGCTGCTGCCTTGCTGGAAGTTGGCGCCTTGTTCAAAACTAGCGCCCGGCAAATAACTCACGCCAGCCCATGGAAATTGGCTGTCCATGCTTAAGTTGCCATGCACTTGTACATAACCATCAGAGTGCCAAGTCAGTTTGGCAACCGAGCTGCCGTGCATCATTTCATCGCTGGTGGCACTCACTGCTAAACCTTGGGTTGGCATTTCGCTTTGGCTGAAATCGGCGAGTGTGCCAAGTGTTAACGCTTTTGCGGTCGACGCTTGGGTAGGTTCGGTGCCTAACCGCGCATAGCCATTTTTCCATACCTGCAGTGGGCGGGTGAGTGTGAGTAAGTCATGGCCATTTTCCACTAATAGCAAATCAGCGCGCATGCCGATTTTGATAAAGCCGCGCTCAGGCAAACTAAACTCAGTTGCTGGCAAGCTGGTCGCGGCGCGAAGCGCGGCTTCCACCGATAAACCTGCTTCTTGCAGCAATAACAACTCGACGCTCAGGCTGATGCCATGTGCAGTGCCTGGATTTGGCGCATCGGTACCGGCGAGCAGGCGTATGCCGTGTTGTTGCATGGCCGCGGTGTTGGCCATCATGTTGTCGTAAAGGCTGGCTGGAATATTAAATTGGCTAAAGCTCTTCGCAAGATTGCTGCGACTGACCGCATCGAGTGCAATTCGGCTGTCGTTTAACAGCCATTTCTCATTGGCGGTATGGCGGCTCATCGCTTCATGCACTGCCATAGTTGGGATAACAAAAATGTCGCGGTTTTTCAGTTCGGTGAGCAGCGCATCTTGAATACGTGATTCAAAAAAGCCATGCACTAAGCCATCGGCACCGGCGCGCGCGGCATCCAGCGCTGATTGCTGATCTTGAATGTGCACCACCGCCAACATTTGCTCGGCATGGGCGGCGTTGACCAAGGCAATTAAGGTTGCTTGGTCAATTGAAGGCATCAAGCGCCGTGGCGCTTTCGCCGATTGATAAACGATTTTCAGATAATCCGACCCTTCGGCTTTGCGCGCTTTGACAAACTCAAGCGCTTGTTCTGGCCCAGTAATCACCGGAATTTGCATGCCATATTCGGTGCCATGGCCTTTGGGTGCTGTGGCCAAAATGCCTGCGCTCCATAAGTCGGCTTGATTGCTTTGGCTTGTTTCGCTTCTAAGTGGTTTGGCTGCTTGTAGCACTGCAGGTTGGGTAAACATATCCAGCACTGTCGTCACGCCATATTGGCTTTGCCTGGTTAGCGCATCACCAAAAGCATGGACATGCGCATCGATTAAACCGGGTAATAACGTCTGGCCGTTGGTGTTTACCAGTGGTTTATTGGGGGCTGGGTTTTGCGCGCTAATTCGGCTGATTTTGCCGTCTTCGATTTCGACATACTTGAGCGCTGTTGAAAATTGCTCGCCGTCAAAAATCTCCACCGGGCCTATAACAAAACTGTTGGTGGTATTGTCACTACCGAGACGTTGTGGTGCAGGCTCTGTCTGCGATGTTGTTTGCAACTCCGGCTCTGGCAGTAGCGAGAAAAAGCCAGCGATTGCTAGCACCGCGAGTGTTGGCCACAGCCAAAACGGCAAGCCATTTTTTGAAGGTGTCATGTTGATTTCCTTGATGCGCTAAAGCGTTGGCGCGATGGCTAGCAGTAGCCACCGCGCAATTTGGTTATTGCCGGGTGTTGGTGGTTTGGCGAAAGGCGCGAGTGGCGAGTGCGACCATCACTAAGCAAAACAATAAGATAGCAAGCAGATGCGGCCAGCTCGTTGCAGTCGCTTTCACTCCAACCACTTGATAAGCCAATTGCGAAAAATGGTAGCTTGGCAGTGCCCACGCGAATTGTTGCAAAGCCGCTGGTAACAAATGGATTGGGATCCACAGCCCGCCTAAAAACGCCATCGGCAGATAAATCAGGTTGACGGTAGCAGGTGCCGCTTTCGCCGATAAGGTTAAGCCAAGCCACAGGCCAAACAGACAAAATGGCACTGTGCCGAGCATCAACACTGCAGCTAAGCCGAGCCAAATATGGGTTTCCAGTCGCACACCACCAAAGATGGCGGCAACGCTAAATAACAACACGATGATGATTAAGGCAAAGCCAAGGCTTGAGCAGATTTTACCGAAAATATAAGCACTGACTGGTGCCGGCGCTATTTGCTTCATCGCGAGCCATCCTTGAGTTCTCTCGTTGGCGACATTGACGCCGAAATTAAACAGGGCAGGGCCCATCACGCCAAAACATCCGTAAGACGCCAGCAGATAGACATTTTGTCCGCCTTGGCCAAATAACACGCCAAACAGCAGGTAAAACATCACCGGGAAAATCAAACTTGGGATGACAAAACCTGGGGTGCGAAATAGCGACAGTGCATCCATCCGCGCTTCTAGCGCTAATAACTGCAGACGTTGGCGCACTGACAACCACGGCGTAAATGCAGTTGATTCGGTAACTTGCTGATGCAGAGGACTGTTCATGCCATAGCTCCTTGGTTGGCGGTTAGTTGTAAAAACGCATGTTCTAAACTCAGTGGTTGTACTGACAGTTGGCTCAGCGCTAAATCAAGCGCCAGCAGTTGCCGCAGGGTTTGTTCGGGCTGTTCGCTATCGATAAGTAACCGTTGGCTGCCTTCGCCATCGGCGCTGGGGTTAGCCCCGATTACTTCGACCTGACGCACGTATGGCCAACTAGCCACCAGCGCGCTGTCTAGCGAGCTGTGGCAATCGATACGACGTAATAGGCTTTGCGCTTTTAACGCGGTTGGGCTGGCATCAGCAATAAAGTGGCCGTCTTTGAGCACCAAAATACGACTGGCGAGTTGATCGGCTTCTTCCAAATAATGGGTAGTTAAAATCACGCTAATACCAGCAGCAGCTGCGGCGCGAATATGCTGCCAAAATGCTTGGCGAGCAGCGACATCAAGGCCAACTGTAGGCTCGTCGAGGAACAATAACTGTGGTTTACCAACCATCGCCAAGGCAAACAATAACGATTGCTGCTGGCCACCTGACAAAGTGCTAAAGCGTTGATCGATAAAACTCGCCAGCCCAAAATTCGCAATTAAATCAGCGGTTGGCATCGGCGCTGGGTAATATGCCGAGAACAGTTGCAAATGCTCACGGCCAGTGAGATTGCCAGGCAGGCTCGCTTGCTGCAGCATCACGCCAATTTTACCGCGCAGTGACATCTGCTGTTTGAGTGCGCTCACTGGCTGACCAAATAATTGGATCTGGCCTTGGTCGGGGCGCAGCATGCCAAGCAATGTTTGTAAAAACGTGGTTTTGCCAGCGCCGTTTGCGCCTAAAATCGCCACGATTTCACCGCTTTCTAAACGAAAATCAAGCTGGTCTAAGACCAAATGGTTGCCGTAAGTTTTACTAAGCTGAGAGACTTCAATGTAAGGCTGCATAACTCATGTCCATGGTTATTGTTGATGCAGCTATTGTGCGGGGAATTGAGTTGAAAGCTTAGGTTGCCCCGTCATGGATATCGCGTGACAAATGTCATCATTATGGTTTGACTCGGCAAGCAAATTATCGTTTGATAACCTAGTAGAAGCTTGTGAAGGGGGATGAGAGTGAGCGGCGAATGGATTTTTAGCCAATTAGCAGCATGGCACAGTATCTGTTGTCGCATTGCCGGACGCAGCACTGTGTTTGGCGCACTATTATTCGCAAGCGCTGCTCTGCACGCCGAACCCCTAGTGCTATTGCATGCTATCCCTGCCATTGAAGCGACTGCTGAATCCGAACTTAAACAAAGTGAATTGAAATTACTGCAAAAAGTAATGGCCAGTTATGGTGATAGCTATCGCGTTGAAGGCGATGTCAGTCGTAAACGAGCTATCGAAATCTTGGCGCAAGATCAGCCTGCTTGTATTCCAATGATGTTAAAAACTCCGGAGCGGGAAGCGCGTATGAGCTTCAGTCAGCCATATATGATTGAAGAAGGGCTGCGTTTGGTGGTGTTAACTAGTTCACCTTGGCAGCAAAAACTGGATGAATTACAAAAAGCTGGGCCAATCAGCTTGCAGCAATTGCTCAGTATGGATAAAGGCCCAATTATTGGTATTGATAACAACCGTAGTTTTGGCGTGAAGGTCGATGAGTTGTTACAACGCCATGCTGGACATCGCGCTATCTATATTCGCACCAGCGCGCTGCAGTATTTGGATACTATGGAGCCGATGCTCGACAAAAAGTATGTCGATATCATGATTGAATACGGCAAAGTAGCCAAACGCACGCCGCTAAAACTGAGTGTTTATCCTTTCGCCGAAGCGGACTCTTTTGTTATGAGTTATTTCTCCTGTGCATTGACCGAAAAAGGTCAGAGTTTTGTGGCTGCGTTAAATCGCGCCATCGCCAAATCCATTGATAAATCTGACTATCAGCAGCTGATGTTTGAAGAAATTGCGCCAAATTTACGCCCTCAGGCTAAGCAGATCTGGCGACGAGTTACCAAGTAACAAGTCAGTTAATGCAGGATAATCCTTGTTTTGTACCAATCGGTATTGTATTCTGCCGCGTATTGTTCGTCTCACCTCTAATTTTGGAGAATCTCGATGACTGATTTATTTCAACCAGTGCAGTTAGGTGCGCTTACTTTAGCTAACCGTATTATCATGGCGCCGCTGACGCGTTGCCGCGCTGATGCTGACCATGTGCCAACCGCTATCATGGCCGAGCATTATGCACAGCGCGCTAGTGCTGGTTTAATCGTTGCCGAAGCGACCATGGTTGCCGAAGGCAATTCGGCGTTTTGGCGCGAGCCTGGTATTTATTCCGAAGCGCAAATCGCTGGCTGGAAACAAGTCACAGATGCGGTGCATGCCAAAGGCGGCCGCATCTTCTTACAAATTTGGCATGGTGGCCGTGCTTGTCACCCAGCGCTTAACAACGGCGCAATTCCGGTTTCTGCCTCAGCCATTGCTATTGACGATACAGTGCACACGCCAGAAGGCAAATTGCCTTATGCCACACCACGCGCGCTGGAAGATGCTGAAATTCCAGCAATTATTGAGCATTTCCGTCAGGCGGCAGTAAACGCCAAAGCCGCCGGTTTCGACGGTGTCGAAGTGCATGGAGCCAATGGCTATTTACTTGACCAGTTCCTGCGTGATGGTTCGAACAAACGTGAAGGTGCTTATGGCGGCAGCTTAGCCAATCGCGCGCGTTTGTTGTTAGAAGTCATTCAAGCTGTGGTTGGTGTTTGGGGTTCAGATCGGGTCGGCGTGCGGATTTCGCCACTCAACAGCTACAACAGCATGCTTGATAGCGACCCTGTTGGCTTAACCCGTTATGTTGCTTCCGCACTTAACTCGTTGAATTTGGCCTATTTGCATTTAATGCGCGCTGATTTTATGGGCGTGCAACACGCCGATGTCGTAACTGCGGCGCGTGAAGTGTATCAAGGCAATTTAATTGGCAACATGGGCTATCAGCACGACGAAGCGCAAGCTGCAGTTGCTAGTGGCCAGTTGCAAGCTGTTGCGATTGGCGCCTTGTTTATTGCAAACCCAGATTTAGTGGCACGTCTGCAGCAAGGTGCGCCATTAGCGCAACCAGATCCGTCGACTTTCTACACCCAAGATGCCAAGGGCTATACGGATTACCCGGCGCTTAGTAACTAAGAGCTGAGTAACTAAGTGCTTATTAAACAAATGCTTAGGATCTAAGTTTTAAGGCTCGCCCCGCAGAAAAAATCAGGCACCAAGGAATTGGTGCCTTTTTTTATTGCTGTGTTCTCGAGTGCTGATTGCCAGTGTTAATTGCCAGTGTTAATGCCAGTGTTAATTGTTACTTGGCTGCTTCAGCGCTTTGCCCCTCAGCAGTTGACCACAGGTGCAAACGCAATTGCTCGGCGATGTCCGGCGTAATTGGCGCAGAGCGCTTTTGCGCAAAATCATAATGCACCAACACCACCACGCCAGTGGCGCAGACACGCCCTTGCTGCACGGCTTGTTGCGTCACTTCAAATGAGCTGTTGCCAATTCGACTGACGCCGGTGTTGATGGTGACAGGTTCGCCGTAAAACAGCTCGGCATGAAACTCCACGCTAAATTTTGCCAAGATCAGTCGCCATTGCGCTGGGTCAAGGTTCGATGTAAAAAATTTGAAAATAGGATCGCGGCACCCTTCAAACCAAATCGGCAATACGGTATTGTTGATGTGTCCCAGCGCGTCGGTCTCGCTAAAACGAGGTTGAATGCTTTCAGTGAACATAAGGTTTATTCATGTCTGATTTTATTGAAGTCTATGATAATGCGTTAAGTCCCGAGCTTTGTCAGCAGCTTATAAACACCTTTGAGCAAAGTCCGCATAAAAAGCCGGGCCGCACCGGTGGTGGTGTTGATGTTAACAAAAAGATTAGTACCGATTTGTATCTCAACGACCATGTCGAATATCGGGATTTGTTAAACCAAGTGATCGCGGTCACCACAAAGCACGCCGCTGAGTATTTTAAGAAATATCATTTTGCCTTGATTGCGCCGGTGGCATTAACTATCCAGCACCCAGAAACTGGCGAGGCTGTGGCATTAACCCATGAAAATTATCAAGAATTTGGTTCAAGCAAAGCCGAAGATTTTATGCGGTTGTTGTATCGGTTAGGGCCAATTCAAGCGCAAAAATATGATGCCGGCAAAGGCAATTACAACTACTGGCACTGCGAAGTGTATCCACAGGCACCACACAACGAGCCACTGCATCGCACCTTATTGTTTATGTTTTATTTAAACGACGTCGCCGAAGGCGGCGAAACCGAATTTTACTACCAACAACGCGCCTTAAAACCCAAAGCCGGCACTATGGTCATAGCCCCCGCCTATTTCACCCACACCCACCGCGGTTGCATTCCGGTATCCAACGACAAATACATTCTGACCAGCTGGATTTTAATTCAACGCGCTGAAACATTGTATGGGCCTTCGGCGGGTTGAGGTTAGCCGAGGGACTGCGACTTTCGGTTTGTTGATTGTGGTTGTTTGCATTTGGTCGCAGAAAAGTTTGGGAACTAATATGAATTTAGAACAGTTAAAGAACGACACAGCTTTACTGAAAGCTATTCTAGAACGTATAGCTTTGGAAGACGAATATGCAGTGATTGCGTTACGGGTCTTGGGTCCGCTGTTTAAGGATATTGAGTCTGGGAAATTTCAACGAGCTTTGAGTCGGGATGAGCTACCGACTCCAGGGGTTTTACATCACTCAAGCCGCCTGCGAATACATGAGGATTTAGAAAATGCTTGGTATTCATTTCAGAGTTCGGTGACTGGCGGTTTCCCAGATGACAATCCAATCATAAAAGCCCTTAGATCTATAGATAACCAGTAATCTTGAAGCCCCTTTAGCAACTAGTCTTGGACGGCCATAAGTGAAACGTGGACATCCACAATTTAAAAAATGGCTGTCATTAGTTAGGATTGAAAGCTGCAAATGCAGGTAAATGGTGGGGATACCTGTTTGGAACCCGCCCGCCAGTCCACTGCAGCTAGTAAGTTAACGCATCAGAATATGAAGCCATTTGAAGGATACGTTATTTCATTTAATAACTTCGGTGAACAAAATATGTGAATGAAGATGGATTCTTGGAGATAGACGACTATGGCTAAGGAAAAATACTGGATACAAGAGTCAAAAAGTTACTTTAAGGAGTTTCAGGGCAGACTTGGAAAAAACTTGGAAGCTAATATTGCTCGATATACTGGTTTTATAGATGAATTGGCCGCAAAATCAGAACCAGATCTGGGGCGGGCCGCTATGAATGCGGGCTTTTTGGGTTATCAAGTAAGTTTGTTGATGACCGACAGTTATTGCAAAAGTGATTGGCCCAATTATTTATGCTATCGAACCCTTGCTACTACCTTAAATCTAAAGTTGATCACATGGACGGTTTTAGAGTTTAAGTCTAAGTCTTCTGAATATAGTGATTTTATGATAGAAAACTTGTCTGCAGGGGCAATTATACAAGGCTGTACATTACCTTTAATTCTTGAAGGTGATGAGATAGCACTAAATATTCTATTGCAAACAATGGATTATATGGATGCGCCCTTTCACATGGCATTTTCTGAAAAAATAGCGCCTTTTTATCGAGATTTAATTCTTTTTAAACTTGGGCTAGGACCCAAAACTGAATTTGATGTATTTGCAGCGGAAAAAAGGTATGAATATTTAGCTTGGCGATACAAATTTGCGCTGAAACCAAGTAAAAACGTTGATTTTCAGATGGGATTAGTACCCGATGAGTTGATAACGGATTATTTAATCCATGATAGAAATGTTGAAGCTGAATTTATGCGAGACCCGCATTTTGTTCGGTTGCAAGGCGCGCTGGACGCAATTCGTAGCGGGCAGGCAGCTCAATTACAACATGAAGGTTTAAAAGTTGCGATAGCTAAACTCTCGAAACTAAACCTGGATAGCCACTTTTCAAACTAATTCTGATCTGCCATAAATTTAACCAAGCGTGGCCAGCCACCTTTTGATAGTTGACTAGCCACAGTAGAGCCGAGCATTAATGCTTATTCTTGCAGCTCGAACTTACTCAAATTGAAAAATTATCTATTTGTTTGAGTGGCTTGCAGCGACACAACTTTACCGCTAATCACTCTGGCTTCGATGAGATGCTCGCCACCTATTGACCCTTTCAGTTTGTAGATGAGTATTTGCTCGTCGCTGTCCACTTGCTCGCCGTCCTGGTTGATTTTCGGTATTGTTTCAGAGCTCATGGGGCTCCCCGCAACATTCATCAACTCAGTTTTACTCATGCCGGAATAGATTAATTTGCCACTATCTAACCGAAACGACCCGCTAGCCCAAGCCGAATTCACCGCAAAAGTGATCACTAAAACACCCAATTTTATGAACTTAGAAATATTATTACTCATCGTTAATTCCGTTTTCTACAGTTTGTGTTGTTAACCAATCCCTTGGGATTTTTGTCAGTTGGAAAAGGCTTTTCTAACCTTTATGGTTTTTAAAATCATGTTGCTCGTCACAGTTCTCCATCAGCATTTTTAGTGCAGCCTCAGATTTAGCTGTCGAGGCTGAATCTAGCTGACATTGCAGGCGCGCTTTTTCCCGAGGCAGCATGATGCTGTCGTCATAAATTGCCTCGCATTTTTGTTTGATAACCAGCGCGGCAGCATCAAATTCTGCACGGGGTAAATAGTCTTGAACACACTGCATATAAGCATCGTCATTGGCCATACAATTCGTGGCGAATAATGAGACAACCAAACAGCTATATTTAAACATAAGCATTTCTCCTTGAATTGCTTTCAAATTATTATCTTTTTAATGACTTGAAACTGAACAACATTTTAACAAATAACTTAATTATATTCTGCGCGACAATCTTCCCATACCAGCATTTGGCGAAAAGCGCTGATCATTTCGCCCTTTTCGCAAATCCTGCGAGGCAGAGGCGTTGATTGCTATGTAATTGTGAGTGGCTTAGAAGTCATGATCCGGCAGTAATTTGGTTGATCACTAAGGAAAGGCTGGTTTGCTAAAATCCACTAGATGTAGGGTTCGTCTGCCGAAGGCATTATTTCTTTGTTTTTGAAATCATGTGCTGTTGGCGCTTTGATTACCGCTGAGGTGATAAGGGCATTTTGCCGCTGCTACTGAAATAAAAAAGCGAGCTTCGAAACATCCTAAGAAGCTCGCTTTTATGTCAGTGGAACACCGCTAAATCAAATTGACCACGGGCAATAAATTATTGGTAATCAATATGGCAAAGCTTGCCATGACCACCACCAACAATACTAAGCCGCTAGTTACCACTGCGCTGGCATAGATAAAGCCGCGATCTTCAGGGATGTGCATCATAATCGGGACGCCGGTGTAAAGCAGATACACCGCATAACAAAGGCCCGCGAGACCGGCGAGAGTCATTGCCCAAAGTTCCGGATAAAGCGCGACAAAACCCACCATAAACAGCGGTGTTGAGGTGTAAGCTGCCAACTCCATTGCGTGAGTGAAACTCGGCGTTGCGCCAAAAGTAACTGCCATCCATTTAATTAAGGCTGCTAGTGCAAAGACTCCTGCTATCAAGGCGAGATACATAGCTGCGGCAAGCACCAAACCGCTTTGGCTACTCAGTGTCGTAACTGGTCCATTAGCAATCTGCCAACCGATATAAACTGCTGAATAATAAGCGCTTAGCGCCGGGATAAACGCAAGTAGAATCACATGCAATAAGCTACTGAAAAAAGACTCTTTGTCGTGATCTATGCGATCCCATTCTGTTTTTGGATGTGTATATAAACCCCAAATATGACTAAGCACCATGATGTAATCCTCGTCTGACGTTTTAACTTTTCAGGCTTAGCCACTCTAACGTCATCCACCAGACGCACTTGACTAACCGACAGCCTGCAATTGTGGCGATGACAATGTTGCCTCGCGTTAATTAGTACGCAGCGAGCCCAAGCACCAGTTCAGTTTGCTGGCGAAAAAACACGCAGTTGCTTATTTGCCTTAATTGTTTGGCCTTAAATGTTCAGCCCTGAGTGTTCGGCCTGAAAAGTTCGAGTAAAACGTCCAAGTAAAATTTGGGTGATGAAGCCGCGAATACTCTTTGCCACCGCGTTGGATTTGCCTCCAACGACTGGAGGCGTGGGTATGTTTTGCTGGGCTTCAGTGATGGACTTAAAAAAGTTGCTAACCTTGTTTAAGTCCATGCTTTTACGGCAGTTAATTCGTGGGCTTAAAACGCAAGGTTTAGCGTTTGCTTCATTAACCGATGCAATTCCGCTTTTTGATAATCAGGATGGTGGATCCCGTCTTTGAGTAAAGTGAAGCCTGTGGCTTTTAAACAACCTTGATAGGCTTTGCTTACGGCGGTTTGGTTGGCAGTGAGTGCGAATGGTTCGCTGTCTATGGCATTCGCAGCACAGCCATTAATTCGGATAAAGCGGGCAATGGTGTCATTCAAGCTATTGATCACATTGCCTGACGTGGTTACGCGCCCATCAATCGGCATATCGGTATCATTGCTGCCATGTAGATGGTGAATCACAACGGGAACTGCAGGATTACAAGCAGTTAAATCACCACGCAATTGCCCCGAGATTGCAAATGCCGCTTTCACCCGGGTGGGCACTGAGCAGGCTAATTGATATGCCATCATTGCGCCTGCGGAAAAGCCAATAGCAGCAACTTTGCTATTATCAGCCTGATACTCTGTCACTAATTTGTCGATGATCGCTAAGCTTAATTCGGTATCTTTACTTTGTGTATTTACCGCAACGTTGCTTTCCCAAGCCCAATCTGGCCCGCCAATTGGCATGGCAATTAGGGCATTATTGTTATTGGCATATTGTTGAAGTGCGAGAAAACTTTCGAGCTTTCTAGGCGTGCCATATGATGGTGGCGAGCCATAGAATGCCAAAATGATGCTAGGTCCCGGCTGTTTCACCGCTGGGCTCAGCAGTAAAAAATTACGGTTATTTAATGTTAAGCACTGCTCACCACTTTTCACTTCGCCACAAGGAGTTTGCTGCACTGTCTCGGTCGGCACTTCGCTTGGGCCTGAGCCACCACTACAACCCAATAATATTGTCATCAAGCTGATTGCGCTTAATTTCAGGGCTATTTTGGCAGGGCTGTTTGAGGTTTGTGTTGAGGTCATTAACCCCGGTACCACTATTTGCATTAATCGCTTCATTATTCCATCCGTTGATCTTTTGCTGAGAATTCATGATGTTGCTGAAATGGAATTCCATACAGCATCTACTGGCAAAGGCTACGATTTGTTATAGTGGATGACCATAAGCAAAACCTTATAAAAAACTGATGAAAAGCTTACGAAGCGCTAAATGTAAGAAGTAATTCGCTGAATGAACATTGCTAGTTGCTAGTTGCTAGTTGCTAGTTGCAAGTGATAAGGGACTGCGAGAGTTTCAAAAGACAACACGAGAGCAAATGATCTTCTAATCACAAGGGCTGACGCTCATGCGTTATTTTTGCGGAGAGTAACTTGATATGAATTTAATTTTTAAAAGGGTTGGCGACACGGAGTAACCCTGCCGCCATGCTGAGAATTAAATACTATTTACCGTCAAAATCATTTTCAGGTGCGGGATGTCATCTTCTAGGTAGGGTTCGCTAGCGGCGACAAAGCCCATGCTTTCATAGAAACGTTGAAGGTAACATTGCGCTGAAATGTGCACATCTTTGCCCGGCCAGCCTTCTTTTGCTGTGGCGATGGCTTTGGCAACCAGTAATTCACCCAGACCAAGCCGACGAGCAGTTTGTGCAACACAAACTCGGCCAACGCCAGGGGCATCTTTGAAGCTCACGCCTGGTGGCAAAATGCGGCTGTAACCTAGGATTTTATCGGCCTTTTTCAGCAAAATATGCCGAGTTTCTGGGTGCAAATCTTTTTCATCAAGTTCTGGATAAGGACAGTTTTGTTCAACCACGAACACGTCAACTCGCAGCTGCAGCAGTGCATAAAGCGTGTAGGTGTCGAGTTCAGAAAACCGCAGAATATGCCATTCCATCATTTGTCGTGCAAACCTCAGTGGCTATTGATTTGCTTACTATATCAGAGCTTGGCCGGTGTTACCTAGTGTTGCCGTTGTTGAAACGACGAGAATGGTGGCTGTCCTCAATTGCACTGTCCAATTGCATCCTCAATTGCACATCGAGAATGGTGCATCGAGATTGGTGGCTGTACATATTTGCATCTTGATTCGTACCCTATCTGCCGAAATTTGCTGCGAGGCTGTATTAAAACTGAATAGGCAAGACTTTAATTTCACCGCGATGGAAATAAAGTCCTTGGCGCTGGCTGGTCGCTATGGGGGGATTTCGGGTATAATTTGCGCACTTTTTCGACGGTCAACTAAGCTTGTTCCGTTGTTGTTGCTGCCATCTCTAACCCTTGTGTGACTATGACCCTGAAAAAAATCGCGTTATATAAACTCGCTATCTTAGCCGTGTTAATGGTTTCGTTAGTGCTGAGCTACATCCCTGATCGGCCTTGGCAAACACCAGCGGCAGATATTGCCACGCAAAATTTTCATACAATCGAATTTGACGACCAAGGCGAACCGCATGATGCCAAGCAGTGGCAAGGTTTACAGGCACGGCTGCGTCAAAGTGGTAATGCGCAGCAAGAACTCATCATTTTTATCCATGGTTGGCATCATAATGCGGCATCGACCGATGAGAACTTCATTGCTTTTCAAAACTTTTATCAGCAAATGGCGCAAAGCGATAAGCAGCGAAATCTGATTGGCTTATATATTGGTTGGCGTGGCGATAAGTACGATCCGTTTTGGTTAGATGGTTCAGACGATGCCGAAAGTATGGTCGAGCCTTTAGACTTTCCAACGATTTTTCAGCGTAAAACTGTTGCCAGCCGGATTGGCAAACAAGGCATGTCGCAATTATTAGATGCGTTGGACGCTGAAATCAGCGCTGGTTATCTGCAACGTTATACCGTGATTGGTCATAGTTTAGGTGGTGCGGTCGCGCTGCACGCTAGTAAAGACCGGATCCGCCAAGCAATCATCGACAAACGGGAAAACCCAAACTTATTTATTCTGTTAAATCCGGCTGTAAACGTTGATGAATATAAACCTTTAGATACCTTGCTGAGCATCGATCGGCAAAAGCCGGCGATGGTCGTGCTGCAATCCAAAGGCGACTACGCCTTAAAAGAAGCGTTTCGCTGGATGAAGGATGGCCAAAGAGCGATGGGCAATTCATGGGCTATAACCCATGATGTGGCGCGTTGTCCGCGGGCTGACTGTTCAAGGACTGACTTCTTACCACCGGCTATGTTGAAGCACGATGCCATTCCTGGTTGCGCTATGACACTAGGAACTTCGGGCTGGAAAATTCGGGCTCGACTGCAAAGTCGCACCAACGTACAAACCTGTCCTGACGCCAATATGCAAGCAGTCTGGGTGTTATCGGTAACTGATGACATTATCAACGGCCATAACGGCATTTTGACCCCGGATCACGCGATAGCACTGTCCGAAATCATGGGACTGATTGACCACTATCGCAACCAAATCCCGGTATCGGCAGTGACTGAGGTGCCAGCTGCGGAGTCGGGCGAAACTGAGTTGTTATTGCCAGCAGAAGAGGGCAGCCAGCAAGCGCCGGATCCAATGCCAGAGTCCAAAGCTGAGTCGACCGACGAGAATCCGCCAGCCACAGCGCCAGTGGATAAAAGCGTTGAGCCTTCTGCAGCACCGACAGATGAACCAACCGCAGAGCCTAGCGCAGAGTCAATCAAGCAAAATGATGGCACTGTTGTGGAACCATCAACAGCAAGATAAATCGTTTTAAGCTTAGAGGCGATATCACCGAAACTTGCTATTACCACATAGAAAGTTTCGGCTTGTTCGGTACTGATAGAGAGTGGCACACATACACTAACAACAGTATTACTGCTGCGTTGGTTTGTCGGTTTTGATAACCATAGTGCCGGCAATTAAATCGTGAACACTCAACTTTTTCTTACTAATCACTAGCGCAATCGAATCAGCTAAAAGAAAAAATAGGCCAACGGGAGAACTTAGTAATACCCACTTTGGCTGATACTGTTGCAAAAGGCTGTTTCGTTCAAGCCATCCGTGCTCGAAAAAGATTGAAGGGACTGGAATGTTATTAAAAGCTTCGATGTTGCCTAACACGCCGATAAGCCCAAGGATTAAATAAGGGGAATAACGTAAGTTCGCCTGAGCAAAGCCAATTGGACTGCCATCCAGGCGTACAATCTGAATGCCCATTGCCATTTTGCCTAAGGTTGCACCGTACTTAGTCGTTAAATACAACTGATAAATAATCGACAACACGCCAGGCACGACTAACGTTAGTAAATAAAGTGAGTTATTGCCTAAAGTTATCAGTATTATGGCTAGTAAAGCCAAGCCCAATGCAACCGAATCAATTAAATGCGCGGCCACTCGACGCCAAAACCCTGCATATTGCGGCTCAGTTGGTGGCGCAACTTCAGGTAATTCTGAATTGGTTTCGTTTTGAAAATCAGACATCTATAAATTCCTTTTAATACTTGATAAAAATTTCAGGTATGTTGCTGTATTAATGCAGCAAAATCAATATAGTGCCGCCGACGGTCATCACTGCCCCGAGCCAGGCGCCAAGCGCAGGCCGACGTTTGTAAACAAGCCACAGCAAGGGCACCACCACCACAGGGCTGATAGAAGAAAGCATCGCCACCATACCGGCATCACCTTGCTTTAAGGCTTGTAAAATTAGAGTCATGCCAATCCCCATAGAGAGCAGTGCATTAAATGCGACCATACCAAGTACTTTTGGGGTCATGGCATTTTGGGTTTTGGCAACTTGAAAACCACACCATAACAACACCAAGTGGCAAACCAGGGCGGTGGTCATGCGCACCGCCGAAGCAGCTACGGCATCAATGTCGGTTTCCATTAATGGTTTTAACATTAAAGTCGAAACAGCCTGACATAAGGCCGATAGCAAGCCAAGCGCAATACCTATGCCTAATTCATGGCTGCCAGCTTCCCAGTGATGCTGCTCACAGGCTCTTTTGCCGAACAAAATTGCTGTCATCACACCGGTAACTAATAAACCACAGCCAACGAGCGTCCAGCCCCAAATGGTTTCACCTAAAAACCAATAGGCGAGTAGTGCTGAAAACAGCGCATGGGTTGCGAATAAAACCCCCGCACGCCGAGGGCCTAGTCGATTCATCGCCGCAAATAATGCGGTATCGCCAATTAAAATGCCGATGACCCCAGATAGCGCCAGTAACCAAAGTTGATTGACGGGAAGGGTTTGCCAGCCGCCAGTAGCTATCGCAAGGCTCCATAACAGCAAACTTGCGCAGGTCATGCGCCAGCGGGTAAAAGCAAAAGCGCCCAAATGTGCTGACGCCGGTGCTGAAATTAAACTACCGATGGCCCAGCAACATGCTGCGGTAAGTGCCATCCATTCATAACTCATGACAATCCCTAATCGTTAAATAAGCCAGAAGACAAGTAGCGATCACCACGATCACAAATAATGGCCACAATCACGCTGCCCGGTTGTTGCTCTGCGATTTGCAAGGCGGCGAAGACGGCACCACCAGAGCTGACCCCGGCACAAATACCTTCTTCGCGGGCGAGTCGTCGCGTGGTAGCTACAGCGTCGGCTTCGTTGATATCCAGCACTGTATCAACCTTCGCTCGTTGGAAAAATCCTGGCAGATATTCTTCTGGCCAGCGTCTGATCCCAGGGATCGAGCTGCCCGCAGAGGGTTGTAAACCGACAATTTCGATGGCTGGATTTTGCTGCTTTAAAAAGGCGGAAGTGCCCATAATGGTGCCGGTTGTGCCCATGCTAGAGACGAAATGGGTGAGGCGGCCATGACTTTGCTGCCAAATTTCCGGGCCAGTGCTGTGAAGGTGCGCAGCTGGATTATCCACATTGTTAAATTGGTCGAGCACAATACCTAAGCCTTGTTGTTGCATGTGCAGCGCTAAATCACGAGCGCCTTCCATACCTTGGCTTTTGGTCACCAAAATCAACTCTGCGCCATAGGCTTGCATTGAAGCTTTGCGCTCAGCTGTGGCGTTGTCGGGCATGATAAGAATCATGCGATAGCCTTTGATGGCTGCAGCCATTGCCAATGCAATGCCAGTATTGCCAGAGGTGGCTTCAATCAGAGTATCACCGGGTTTGATATCACCACGCAGTTCAGCCTGCACAATCATATTGAGCGCCGGGCGATCTTTTACAGAGCCTGCAGGGTTGTTGCCTTCAAGTTTCAACAACACAGTACTTTGAGTATGCGCGGCCATACGTTGCAATCGCACTAATGGGGTATGTCCGACAAAATCGGCAACTGTCGGGAAATCAGCGAAAGATTGAACAGAAGTGGATGGCGTCGACATACAAAGCTCCGGCAGCAAGAATGGCGACAATTGTACCGGAAGCGGCAGGGGCAAAGTAGTCCTTCGCCCCGGCAATTACAGTTTTACAGTTTTTGTACCAGTTCCACCCGGCGGTTAAGCTGTTTACCGGCAGCGCTGGTATTGTTGCTGGCTGGCGCAAAAGGCCCAACACCATGCGCTTCTAAACGCGACGCGCTGATTTGATGTTGATCCGTTAAGGCTTTCACCACAGCTTGCGCCCGTTGTTCAGACAATTGTTGGTTCGCTTGGCTATTGCCAGTATCGTCAGTATGACCGACCACGTATAACTTCAAGCTGGCATTTTGTTTCAGTAAAGTGGCGATTTCCGTTAAGGCCGCTTTTGATTCGGCTTTAACTTCCGCTTTCCCCGTGTCGAAATAAATGCCGTAAATCAGTGCTTTACCCGCAGTTTCAAGCTGGCGTTTTAGTTCGCTGGCATCTGCTTTTACCAAGTCAGTTTGCACAGCCTTAGTCGATAAAATCACTTGCTGCACACGCACGGTACTCTCATAAGCGCCGATAAAAAGCGCGACATAATGCTCTTGGCCGCCTGTCGTTAATTTCGCCACTGTGTAATAGGCTTTGCGATAGAAATTATAGACATCGTTATGTTGTGAAACTGCATCGCCGACTTTTCGTAAGGCATCTTCGCCACTGCACTCAGTTGGTTTACACAGCACGACTTGACTAAATCCAGCTTTTTTCAGTGCATTTTGATAGTTTTCGAACACTTTGAGTGTCGATACTTGTTTAATATCATACGCATGCTGTGATAAATCACCTTGCAAGGTTAAGGCTTTTTGCCCCGGTACTGGCATGGTAAATGTTTCGGTATCGACCTTTTTGTGGCGATCTAAATTCGCCCCTGGATAACGCGAAAGCATTGGATGATCAAGTTCGAGATCATCGGCGTTCTCTGTAGCATCAGGCTCTGCACTGGTTTTTAACCCGTCGAGATTTACTTGGATGAGATCGGTCTTGAAGGTTTTGCCTTGCACAATCACTTGGTTCACTCGTGTTTCTGAGTTGTAATTGGCAATGTACCAAGCGGCATATACAGGGCCTTCAGGCAGATCTTTTTTCACCAGGAAATAGTAGGGTTGATGGTGATAGTTATAGACTTCACCGGGGATGGCGAGTTGATTGCCAAGCAGTTCCCCATCCTCTGGACCGCATGCAGCGCCTTCACATTTGAATACCACATTGAAGCCTGCTTTATTGAACGCTTCCTGATAGTTTTTTGCCACCTGCATTGAAGATACTTGTTCAATATCGTAAACATGACGAGTCACTTCGCCAAGCGCAGTAATCTTACTAAATTGCTTACCAGTCACAGCGCCATTGGGTAACTCAAATTGGTCATAATCGATGCGTTGGTAACGGTCTATTTCCGCGCCAGGATAAGCGGAGAAAAGCGGGTGATCTGCTTCCTCTGCGATGGCTTGATAAGACAGGGCTGATAACACCAAGAGTGAAATTGAAGAGAGTTTGTTCATGCAAATTCCTTGTGGCATGTGGCTGTTAAAAATTGAAGATGATGCTTTGGCGCTGAATTTTTCCTGAATGAAATCAGGGCAAAATTCAGCGCTTTATTTGACTAAACCGCTGCAGTAATGCGTTTTAAGTTATCGACAATGACCGCGCACGCGATCCCAACATTCAGTGACTCCGCATCGCCAAAGGCTGGAATAGTAATTCGTTGCTGGATATGCGCAGCAATTGCCGGGCTAATGCCATTGGCTTCGTTGCCTAGAACCACATAACCGCCTGTTGAACGCATTGGCAATTGGTGCACATTGTCACCGCCTAGAAAAGCGCCAAGTACGGGTTGTTTCGCTTTCTGCAACCAAGTTGCTATATCGCCATAGTGCAATTGCACTCGCAAAAAAGAGCCTTTGGCACTGGCGATAACTTTGGGGTTAAACACATCGACAGTGTCGGATGAACATAAAATTTGTTTGATACCGTACCAATCGGCGATGCGGATAATAGTGCCTAAATTGCCTGGATCGTTGACGTTATCCAGCACTAAGGTCCAGTTGTTGGCCGTTTCGCTAAACTGCTGTTGTGCAGGGATCGCCACCACCGCCAAAGCTGCGTTGTTGCTGGTGAAAGTGCCGACATGCTCAAGTTCGCTTGCGGTACACGGGTGACTCAGTTCAGCGGCGGCGCAGGCATCTGGGTAACGGTCGAGAAAATCGGCGGTACCAAACAACGCCTTCACTTGCCAACCAGACGCCAGCACTTCCAGTACAGCTTTTTCGCCTTCGACAAAAAATAACTGCTCGGCTTTGCGGTACTTTTTTAACTGCAGCGATTTAATTAATTTCGACCATTTCTGGCTAATCATAAAATTTAAATACTCATTATAAGGTTGGGGCAAACTGCTGGCGGATCCTCGCCAGCATAAAGTCGATTAGTCCAGCTGAGTTTTAGCCGCTGGTTTCGCTTCAGCGACAAGTTTGCCGCCCACGTATGTTTGTAGGACTGTTGTTTGCCAAATCTGCTTCGGATCAACGGTAAAAATATCTTGGTCAAGGAGGATAAAGTCAGCCCATTGCCCTTGGCTTAAGCTGCCCATTGCTTGTTCTTGATAGGCGCCGTAAGCGGCATCTGTGGTGAAACAACGCAGCGCTTCTACCAAACTTAACTTCTGCTCAGGTAACCAACCACCTTCTGGTTGATTATTATGGTCTTGGCGAGTGACCGCAGCGTGCAAGCCATGAAACGGGTTCGCCAACTCTACCGGATAATCGGAACCGCAAACGACGGGGTTGCCCATATCAACGAGCGTGCGCCAAGCATAAGCGCCGCGTAAACGGGCTACACCTAAACGATCGCCAGCCATGTTTTTATCGGACGTGGCATGGGTTGGTTGCATGGATGGCAGTACTTGCAACCTGGCAAATCGCGCTAAATCCTTTGGCGCAATCACTTGCGCATGTTCAACACGATTGCGGCTTTTCGCTCGCGCAGCTGGTGTTTGCAGCACTTCAAAGCGATCCAAAACCAAGCGGTTGGCTCTATCGCCGATAGCATGCACATTGGCTTGGAAGCCGCTATCGAGCGTAAGCTTCATCACTGCGGTAAGTGCGTCTGGTTGAGTTAACAGTAACCCCATTTCACCTGGTTTATCGTCATAAGCGGAAAGCAGAGCCGCGCCGCGACTGCCCAAAGCGCCGTCGCCATAAATTTTCACCGAGCGCACATCGAGGATATCCTGCGGATCGTCAATTGGTCCTGCGGCGAGTCGTGTTGCTAAGTTCGCATCTGTCGCCGATAACATCGCATAAATGCGCAGTGGGATTTTATGTTCGCTCGCCATTTGCTGATAAACCGAAAGATTGGCTTCATCGACGCCGGCATCATGGGTACTAGTGATACCGAGCGCTAACAAATGTTGGTAAGCCGCATTCAGTGCCGCGGCTATTTCAGCTGCGTTTGGTTTGGGAATTTGTTTTTCAATTAATAACATGGCGTTATCTATTAACACGCCAGTCGGGTTGCCTTGTTTATCGCGCTGAATTTGACCACCCGGTGGGTCGATACTGTCTTTGTTAATGCCTGCGAGTTGCAAGGCTTTGCTGTTCGCCCAACCAGCATGGCCGTCGACACGGGATAACCAGACTGGCCGATCTTTAACTGCTTCGTCGATTAACGCTAAGGTTGGGAATTGTTTGCTTGGCCAGAGGACTTGGTTCCAGCCACGACCTAAAATCCATTGTGCTTGCGGCTGTTGTTTAGCAAATGCCGTTACTTTGGCCACGGCATGAGCCTCGCTATTGGTATCGCGAAGTTCGACTTGGCTGAGGTTTTGCCCCAAATTGAGCACATGGCCATGGCCGTCGATCAATCCGGGGATTAGTGCTTGGCCTTTGGCATCGATGATTTTTGCCTCGGCATATTCTTTGGCTAAATCCGCGTTACCACGGGCGAGCACTTTGCCGGAAGCATCATCAAACACCAAAGTTTGAAATTGCACTAACTGGCGTTTCTCGTCAAAGCCATAACCTTGTGCGTTGGTGACTACAACTGGCGCGGCCATCGCTTGGCTGACGCCAGCAACAGCTAATGCCACGCAGCTTAATTTGCATAGCATCACTTTGCTAAATAAACGTGGGGATGCGGTCCCTTTCCTTGATAACGACATAACCTGCTCCTGGGATTCGGTAGGGCGGGGACGCAATGCTTTTAGCGATATTTTTTCTTTGCTTTACGTGCCCGTTCTTTTTCGCGCTCAGCTTTTTCTTTTTCTATCCGCGCTTGTTCTAACTTAGCATCGGCTAATTCTTGTGTCACCATATCTGGCGTTTCCAGAGTCACGGGACCAAACAAACCGGCGCGCAGTTCGGTAATTAAAATAGCGCCGGCTTTGTTTAAATCGACAACACCGCCTCGCACCATACAACCGCGGCGCTCGCCAATAGCATCTAACAACGCAATGTCATTCTCTGGTTGTTCTTTTAACTGATATCGCGCCATCACTTGCTGCGGATAAGCTTTTAATAAATAGTCAGCGGCAAACATCGCAATGTCGGCATAGTCAAACGCAGTATCTTTGATAGCTCCAGTAACCGCTAAACGATAACCACAGCTAGCCGGGCTTAACTTCGGCCATAAAAAGCCTGGTGTGTCGGTCAAAATCACATTGTTATCGAGTTTGATCCGTTGCTGGGCTTTGGTGACACCAGCTTCGTTGCCGGTCTTAGCAATAATTCGACCGGCTAGGGTATTGATTAACGTGGATTTACCAACGTTTGGAATACCCATAATCATTGCGCGTGGACCACGAACGTCAAAGTTACGGTCTGGCAATAACTCAGTACACAAGTCTAACAAAGCCCGAATTTGTTCCGGATTTTGCTGACTGATCGGGATGGCTTTCACGCCCGCTTGTTGTTCGTAGTGTTGCTGCCACAATGCAGTAATTGCCGGATCGGCTAAGTCAGCTTTGTTCAATACTTTAATACAAGGAGTGTCGCCTCGAAGTTCGGGCACCAGCGGATTTTCGCTAGAGAACGGAATACGCGCATCAATCATCTCGATAATCACGTCAACTTGTGGCATGACTTCGGCAATTTCTTTGCGGGCTTTGTGCATATGGCCCGGGAACCAGTTAATCGACATAACCAACCTGTAAAAAAGCATCTAATAATGCGCATAGTTTACCTTGTTCACTGGGTGCGCCCCTGCATTTTTTTGGTTTGCAGGGCAAAAAAAGCCAAATTGCGCGGGTTTTTTCATATTTTTGCCAAAAAAACCGTGAATTTGTTACAGTTTTTCCGGTCTATGCTGCTGGAATATGCGTATCCTATGGGCATCAGGGCCCAGTCAATTCATTTTAGGGAGAAAATAATGTCCGGTGTTTTTCGAGCCTCTGCCGCTGTGTTGTCGGTTTTTGCTGCGCAGTTGCTTGCTGCTTCTTCTGCTTTTGCTGTCAGTTTTCAACCGAAAACGGTGCCATTAGGCCATCCAGCAAATGGCGATATTGTGCATTTAACCGGGAGTTCACTGCTCGCAGTCTCTGGCCACAATACCGAAAAACGCTGGTTGAGTATGATTGACGTGACCTCTGGCAAAGCGACTCCAGTGCCATTGCTCAAACAATTGCAGTTTTTTCAGCGCGCAAAATTGGCAGGCTCTGAACAACATCAATTGGTTGGTCTAGCGACTGACGGACTCTGGCGTTTTGATATCAGCGCCCAAAAATGGCTGCCGCTGGTTACTGGCAGTTCAATGTACCGAGTCGTCGATGCAAAACGGTTATTAAGTTTGGATTTTAGTTTTGATCTGAATGGCGATGGCCTCAGCGACTTTTTAGTTCCAGATTTTAATGCTTGGCATTTGTTCATACAGCAAGCGGACGGCAGTTTTGTGCAAGACGATTTGGCGCTGGATAGTGAAATGATGGTCTTCAATGACCGGTCAAACTATGAGGCGAAAAAGCCACAAATTGTTGATTTAAATGCTGATGGTCGTCTTGATGTCGCGTTCGCAGTTGATGATAGTTTGACGGTGTTTGCGCAATCGCCAGCAGGGCGTTTTACCACAAGTTATTCGTTACCTTTAGGTGTGGGTTTAACACCTGATGCGCAGGCGCAGCAACGTCCTGGCGATGGCCGTAGTTTTGAAAATTTGGTGTTGACGCGATTAGAGCGCTTAGCAGATATCAACGGTGACGGTGTGGTCGATGTCGTGGTGCAACAACAGCATTATATTGATGCAATGGAGCAAAATTACAATTACCTCATCCATTACGGCAGCTTGCAAAATGAATGGGTGCGCTTTAAGGGTAAACCTGATCAGCAAATCAACACGTCGGGCATCCAATTTGATGTGACCTTTGCCGATTTAGATAATGACAAGCGGCTAGATTTTTATACTCCAGTTGCGCAAATTGGTATTGGCGCCATAGTGCGAGCATTGGTCTCCGGAAGTGCGGATATTGAAATGCAATTTTACAAACAACGTCCGGACGGCAGTTTTGGTGATAAACCAACTTACCGGCAGGAAATGACGGTTGAGATTAAAATCACTAGCGGTCAGGTCAATATGTCAGTCGCGACGGTGTTAAAAGGCGCAGACGGCAAAGCTAGTTTGTTGCTGGCTGATGATGAAGATACACTTCGGGTCTACGCCCCAGTTGGTGCTAAGCTATTCTCTGACAAGAGCGTTAAACAAAGTATTGAGTTGCCACTACGTGGTATCGAAAGTATGGTCGTTGACGTTAATGGCGATGGCAAAGAAGACTTGGTGTTGCCTTATACCAATCAGGAAAGCAAAGCGAGTTTGACCAACCAAGTGCAGATCTTGCTGCAACAATGACGTGGTTGTTAGCCCGTGCTTATGGGCACTTGTTACTGCTTGGCCTTTGCGCTTGGGGGCTAATGTGGCTCCTTTGCGCTTGGCTTGCTCAGGCGTTGGTGTTTTTCATGCCCGCAGCCGACGCCGTGTTGTGGAGTTCACTCGCGGGTTTGCCAATTGTTTTGCTGGTTGGCTGGTTTGGTATTTCGCGCCGAGCGCTCAAGCAAATGCACAAATACTGGGGGCTATTGCTCATCACATTCGTGACCGTGATTTGGAGCAGTGGCACCGCCAGTTATTTTCGAATTGAATTAGATACTTGGTCTTTACCACAAGCTGCTCAAGAACAATTGGCTGTGCAGCAAAAGAGTGAAGCAGGGCTTGATGACATCGCGTTGCAAGCGCTCACAGCTACTGCGATACCAATGGTTCAGCTGCACTTGCAAGAGCAAGCTGCAACCGCAAACACTTGGTATATACAGCTGCCCAGTGCTCGCGCGCCATATTTCACCCTGAATTGGCAGAGCGCCGATCGTAGCATGCATCAGCAACTCCTTGACCGTTCTGGCAAACCCCTTGTTGCGGCAGCTGAAGTAAAATGGTCGGATCCGCCGCGACTTGGCAGCTGGTTTTTTCAACTCCATTACACCTTGTTCGGAGCTCTCGGCGACGTCAGTCGGTATGTCGTAGCATTCACTGCACTATTGCTATTGTGGTTAAGTTTGAGCGGCATACGTTTATGGCTAATAAGACGAAAATATGCAGAGCAAGCGAGTGCCTCTTCGCAGCTACGCCAACAAGTAGTCGCGCTGACGCCTGCTGTCACCAAAGCTGCTGTCGCCAAAGCTGAGCATTGGCATATTTGGTCTGGGCTCATGGCATTGCCAAGTTTATTGCTGGTCAGTACTAGTGCTTTAGTGACGATGTTGTGGCAGTTAAACACTAGTCCGCTGAACACCTTATACGCTGAGAATAACGGGCAGTTTTATGCTGAAGTACTGCCTTGGCTTGGTGGCAGTCACCAAGCTGTTGGCACGTCACCCGTGGTAAACTTGCAGCAGTTGTTGGCGGCGCATTCTCGTTTTCCTGTTGGAAAAATTCAGGTAAATCAACCAGGAGCTGACAATAGCACAGTGCTTTTGACGCAGGCGGCTGAGAGCCAAGTTAGCAATCAACTGGCGCAAGTAGTTTATGACCGGCAGGGGCAAGTGCTGCAATCCAGCGACAGTCAGAGTCGCGCAGGCATGCAGCTACGCAGTTATTGGTATGGTCTGCATCAGGCGTTGTTTGCCGGACCCTTGCTTCGCATGTTGATGGCAATCGCCAGTGCATTGTTACTGCTGGTGATGTGGTTTGGACTTCGGCAATGGCGAGCTCGAACGGTGTTAGCGTGGTATTGGCAGGCGCTCGTATCGACGATATTGCCCGGCGTGCCGCTGGTGATGTTGAGCATGGTAGCGGTTTTGCCGTTGTGGTCGCAATTCGCACAGATGCCTTCAGCATTATTTACTGAACATCCGTCTTATGCAGGGCAATTGTTAGTCGGTCTTGGCTTGTGCCTGATGATTAACTTGTGGCGATTTAAATTGCTTCGAACCAACCAGCAATAAAACATCGCTGGTTGGATTACAGAGTAGTGGCGCCAAAAAAATTTATGATTGGCTGGTGATGCTTAAACTTGCGCAAAGCTTTGGCATCTTTTCGGCAGTCATGCCCTCATGCAGAAAACTCGAGGTTGAGCTTAAGCTTGCACGGGTTTTGTCGTCTGCCGCCATCACTTGATCTATCCACGTGCTATGTTTGGAAACCCTGGTATATAACTCTTTGACGCCGTATTCGCCGACATCTTTAAACCAAGAATCGACTCTAGAACTCACACCTAATAAATAATAACCGTCAGATTTTGCCAAAAACGCTGGACCGCCACTGTCACCATTGCCAGAGACACCTTCTAGTTCCAATGCCTTGTCACCAGTGTCGAAAATGAACTGCAGATCCGAGCCAGTCACAGCTGAAACTTGATTTTGCGCTTTGCGCAGAACACCTTTGTTGTCTTTATAGCCAACGGTTTCGCCGGTTAATCCATGTCCTGTGCCGCCACTGCCGATAAACCATAGCGTTTGCTGTTTTTCATCATGCTGGCGGTATAGTTTGGCTGGTTGCACACTCAATACCGGCTTAGCCAATTTAATTAATGCCAGATCATTTTGTCCGCCAAGTTGATAACTTGGAAAACTGTAACGCGCTTGTACGGCGACTAATTCATTGCCGACTTTAATTGTTTGCCCTTCTCCCAAGCAAAAAACCGTATGGGCAGCGGTTAACACCCACTCAGGGGCAATCAAAGTGCCGTGTACGCCGATATTGTAGAAAGTGACTAAGGGTGGAAAATCCGCAGCTGTAGCCAAATAGTTTTCAGCGGGCTTGTCATGGCGGATCACGATTGCAGAAGCTGGCAGGGCAAACAAACTAGTCGCAAGCAAACCGCAACAGCCAAATAGTCTTCGAATAGCAATGTTGTTCATTGTGACGTCCTTTATCAGTAGTTAGCTGTTTTCAGGTTGGCATAAAAAATAAAGCTATTTAAGTCAATAAATGTAAGGGGATATGTGATCAAGTGAGCAACTCGAGCTGATGCGTTATCACCTTTAGTTATAGACGAATACTTTTTGATTCTTTTTATTTTGACCAAAATCTATTAGGCTGCGCATCTTGGGATGTTCAGACGTCTGAATATCCATGTTCTGTGCGGCGGTTAAGCTTCGCTAAAATCCGGCGCAGAATGTTGGCAATAGTCACCGAAACACGGTGCAGATTTTGGGCGGAATGAACTTTGGCATTGTTTCAACGCAAACATAAACCGGTATTGCCAGGCTTTGGCTTGTCGATGGGGTTTACTTCCTTTTATATCAGCCTATTGGTATTTTTGCCGCTTGCCGCATTAGTACTAAAAACGCTGGAATTAGATTGGGATAGCTTTGTCAAAGTGGTCGCCAGTAAACGCGCGATTGCCAGTTATCAGCTGACGTTTGGCGCTTCATTTGTGGCAGCGTTAATTAACTTAGTCTTCGGATTATTGGTGGCTTGGGTGCTAGTTCGTTATCAATTCCCTGGCAAGAAAATTCTAGACGCCTTGGTTGATTTGCCTTTTGCCTTACCAACCGCAGTCGCTGGTATTGCGTTAACCGCGTTATATGCGCCGAACGGTTGGATCGGTCAGTATTTTGCTGCACTCGATATCAAAATTGCTTACACACCTATTGGTATTACCTTGGCGCTAGTCTTTATCGGTTTGCCGTTTGTGGTAAGGACGGTGCAGCCAGTACTAGAAGATTTAGAAAAAGAATTAGAAGAAGCCGCCGCTAGCCTCGGTGCAAATCGCTGGCAAACTTTTTGCCGAGTGATATTCCCGGCGTTGATCCCATCGCTATTAACCGGCTTCGCCTTAGCATTCGCTAGAGCTATTGGTGAGTACGGTTCGGTCGTGTTTATCAGTGGCAACATGCCGTTTCGTACTGAAATTACCCCATTGTTAATCATGTCACGTCTTGAACAGTTTGATTACGCCGGCGCTGCGGCACTTGGTACGGTCATGCTGTTGATTTCGTTTATCTTATTATTGCTGATTAACGCGCTTCAGCATTGGAGTCACCAGCGTCATGGAGGTGTCAAATGAAAACTGAAGCTGCAGTACAACTGCGCCGAGCAACTAGCGAGCCATTGTGGTTGCGGATATTGTTGACCACTTTAGCGCTTGGCTTTCTAAGCCTATTTTTATTGCTGCCGTTGGTGATGGTATTTGGTGAGGCCTTTAGCAAAGGTTGGGATGTTTATATCGCAGCGATCACCGAACCAGCAGCCGCCCATGCAATTCAATTAACGCTGATAGCCGCAGGTATCGCTGTACCCTGCAACGTGATATTTGGTTTAGCCGCAAGTTGGGCCATTGCCAAATTTCAGTTTAGAGGCCGGCAGTTGTTGATAACTCTTATTGATTTGCCAATTGCAGTGTCGCCAGTGATCGCAGGTCTGAGCTTAATGTTGTTGTTTGGCGCCCGCGGTTGGTGGGGCGAATGGCTAAACGATCATGATTTCCAAGTCATGTTTGCGGTGCCAGGCATTGTGCTTGCGACCATTTTTATCACGTTTCCTTATGTTGCTCGCGAGTTGATCCCGTTGATGCAAGAGCAAGGTCGTGAGCAAGAAGAAGCAGCGTTGACCCTTGGTGCCAGTGGCTGGCAGACCTTCTTTCGCGTGACGTTACCCTCGGTGAAATGGGCACTGTTGTATGGTCTGATTTTGTGTAATGCCCGCGCTATGGGAGAGTTCGGTGCCGTGTCAGTAGTTTCAGGCAAAATTCGTGAACAGACTAATACCATGCCACTGCATATTGAGATTTTGTATAACGAATATCAGTTTGCTGCAGCCTTTGCGGTGTCATCACTACTTGCGATGCTGGCACTGTTAACATTAGTGCTAAAAAGTAGTCTGGAATGGCGGGCTGCTCGGGATTTGGCTGAGGCGGCTAAGGCGCGTAGTCTTGAATAATCTGTAACAATTTCATTCGCTTATTTTTTAGCAAAAGACAGTTTAACTGTCTTGTGTCATTTCTAGTATTTGCTGTTTCCATTACAAACACTACTAATTTACTGTCTATAAACTTTACACCTGCAATTGTTTAAATATGTTAAATCATTGATTGATTGGTTTAATTTTTGTTGGCTTGTATTTTGCATTAGGCGGCGGCTCGTTGAAAGGCTAGGAAATCAAATAGTTAATGCGCAACGAGTGGCCATAATCTCATTGGATGATAAGGATTAAAGTTATATGTTTAAATCGAAAATTGCCGCTGCGTTACTAGTCACTGCTTCATTGTTCGGTGCTACTCAAGCAAACGCTGGCGCAATTCACAGCACTACTGAGTTCACTGATTTCACCCTCAATGCAAACGATGACGGTTCAACCGCGTTAGTTAACGTAGGTTTCATGCTGAATTTCTTTGGTAGTAACTACGACAAGTTATTCGTTAACAACAACGGTAACGTGACCTTCCGTGAAGCGTTAGGAACATACGTACCATTTGGTCTGCAAACCAACACATTTCCAATCATCGCGCCATTTTTTGCCGACGTTGATACTCGTGGTGCAGGTTCTGGTTTAGTGCAATATGGTCAAGGCACTGTGAATGGCTTACAAGCCTTTGGTGTGAACTGGCTGAATGTTGGTTATTACGCGAACGGTGTTGATCGTTTAAATAGCTTTCAGTTAATTCTGACAAACCGTGCTGACATCAGCGCAGGTGATTTCGATATCCAATTTAACTACGATAAAATTACTTGGGAATTGGGTTCTGCCAGCAATAATGTTTCTGCAGCTGCCGGTTATACCGACGGTGCGGCAAACGACTTTGAATTTGCTGGTTCTCGCGTAAATGGCGCTTTACTTGATTCAAACGTCGGTGGCGGTTTGATTCACGGTTCACGCAATTCTAACGTGTTAGGTCAGTACAATTTCAGCGTACGTAACGGCACAATTGCACCAGTATCTGCACCAGGTACTTTGGCTGTGTTAGGCCTTGGTTTAGCTGGTTTAGTGTTGTCGCGTCGTCGCCAAGCTAAATAATCGGTCGTTAGTACGAAAAAAAGGCGGTAAATTGATTACCGCCTTTTTTCTTTCTGTTTGATCGGTCAGGTTATACCGACAGACCCCAGTCATCAAAAGCGCGGCGAGCCAATTCTTCTCTAAATTGCGGCGCAGCAATACTAATCAAAGCTCGTGCTCTTTCGGTCAAGCTTCTCGCGCGCAAGCAGGCTACACCATATTCAGTGACGACATAGTGAACATGCGCACGCGTGGTGACAACACCTGCACCTGGTGAAAGTAGTGAGCTTATCCGCGACACTGTGCCATTTGCGGCTGTCGCAGGCAGGGCAATAATGGCGCGGCCGCCTTCAGACAGAGATGCACCACGCACGAAGTCCATTTGACCGCCGACGCCTGAGTAAATTTTCGTTCCCAACGAATCGGCACAAACCTGACCTGATAAATCGACTTGCAGCGCGCTGTTAATGGCGACCACTTGTGGATTTTGTCGGATCACAGCGGTGTCATTGGTGTATTCGACGTCTAAAAACACGACCTCGGGATTGTCATCGACAAAGTCATATAATTTTTGGCTGCCCATGGCAAAGGTCGTGACGATTTTCCCAGGATGACGAGTTTTATTGCGATTGGTGAAAACACCTTTTTCCAATAGTGGTAACACGCCATCGGAAAACATCTCGGTATGAATGCCGAGGTTTTGGCGGTCGCCAAGACATGCTAGGGTCGCATCAGGAATGGCGCCGATCCCCATTTGTAAGCAGTCGCCATCGCGGATCAAGCTCGCAACATGGCGGCCAATTTGCGCAGTGATCGGGTCTTGTTCTGCTGGCAAATGCTCTGGGATCACACTTTCCAATTCAACATAAGCGTCAAAGTCGCGCAGGTGCACAAACGAATCACCGTGGGTGCGCGGCATCAATGGATTCACTTGCGCAATGATACGCTTTGCTGACTGCATGGCGGCACGGGTCGCTTCAACCGAAATACCTAAACTGCAAAGGCCGTGTTTGTCCGGAGGTGACACTTGAATAATCGCGGTATCTAGCAGCTGTTCTCTATTTCGGAATAGTTTTGGAATTTCCGATAAGAACATTGGAACGTAATCCGCTAAGCCACAGTTGATAGCCGGTCTGGTTGGGCCGCCGACAAAATAGACTCGTTGGCGTAAATGGCCTCGAAGCGCAGGATCACATAACGCGCCACTTTTTTCGGTGTGTAAACTCAATAGCGTGAGATCGTGTTTATCTCGTGCCACTTGAGCCAAAGCATCGAGCATTTTGTATGGAGTTGCTGCCATAGAATGGCACCAAATGGTTTCGCCATCTTGAATAGTGGCTAGAGCTTGTTCTGGGGTTGCGTAGCGCATAGTTCGCCTTACTTGCTATAAACTGCTGCTTATTGTAGTGGGAAATAAGGCGACTATCGTGATACGGATCAACTGAACTCAGATAAGCGGTAAGAAAATGTCGGTTTCTGCTTCATGCGCTGGTACATCCGGAAAAAAACGGCGACGCTGCAAAAAAATTGGCTGATCGCGCAAGCTAAAGCCACTTTGCGCTAGCCAGATGTTATATAGATATTCGACTAAAGGTCCGATTTGGGCATCGCTACCTTGCCAGCGAATTCTGGCGCAAGGCCCGCCGCTGATTTCACTTTCGACTATCTGGGCATCATTTTCTGCGACTTCGCCATCGACTGCGACTGCTAAGCCAAAGCGATAATCTTCTGGCTCACAACAGCGTGGGTCCTCGTACAGCAAGTTGAAAGTTGCATGGCGCTGTGGTGGTAAGCCATTGGCTTTGCGCCAGTTGATAAACTCACGAATACTTTGACCCAATAGTGTTTCTGGTCCTTGATGGACTTTTAACGCGATACGAGTTGTCGGGAAATCAACAACTTCGACCTGAGGAGATTGTGGAGTTAATGGCATAATTTGCTCGCTTTGGCTGGCCCAATATTGCCAGTCTGGTTGTTGTCGAAATTCTGTCGGTGATTGTGCTAACCAGCGCCGGAAAGCACGACTAAATGACTCTGCATTTTGGTAGCCAGCTTCAAACGCAAGGAGTGTTACCGGTGTCTCGCGATAGGCCAATGCTGTTGCTGCGCGCTGTAAGCGCAGTAATCGGATGTAGGATGCCACCGGCATTTGACACTGACTTTGAAACCAGCGTTGAAAATGATACTCAGAGCAGTGAACCTGTTCGGCAAGTTGGCGCACGCCAAGCGGCTGATCTAAGTTGGCTTCGATGAACTGTAAAAGGCCGGAAAGGCGCTGATCTAAAGTCATTGGCATATCTACACTGTGATGCTAATTACCACTAGCTTGCCAAACAAAATTACTTTTGTCCTGACCGAAACTGCGCAAATATCCGCAGTTTCTCATTACTTTATCGACTTTGACACAATGTACCCAAAAGCAAACTGCTTGCGCATTCAGCGCAAGCCAAAGCGTTTTTGCAAAATGCGGTCGAGTAGCGCGCGCGGTAAGAGCAATTTTAACCAGACCAAACTTCGACTGCCATTGCCCGCGGCAATCACGCTTGGTGGCGCAGCTGAGAGTAATTTAGCTAACACTTGGCTGGCAAACTTGTCAGCAGATGTTGGATTTTGCGCTGAGGCTCTGGCTCGTGCGGCGATGCCTGCGGCAAAGCTTTGCCATGGTGAATCGGCGGCCAACCAATGTCGCAAGCCATGACTCGCGGTATCGGCAAATCCGGTGGCAATAGCGCCAGGCTGAATTAATACCACCTTGACGCCAAGCGGTTGTAGTTCCATCCGCATGGCATCGGTTAGGGCGTGTACCGCCGCTTTTGATGCACAATAAACCCCAGCGAATGGTGTTGTTACGACAGCTGAGACACTGCCGACATTAGCAATAATGCCCTGATTTCGCTGTAGGAGCGGCAGGGCGGCACGGCTAACGTGGGCAATAGCGAATACATTTGTCGAAAATTGCTGCTGCAGCACTTCGGCATTAGTATCCAGCACCGGTCCCATAGCGCCATAACCTGCGTTATTGATCAGCAGATCAATGCCACCGAAGTGTTCCGAGATAGTTGCAAACATCTGCTGGATTTGCGCGTGGTCCGTTACATCAAGCATATAGGTGATAAAACCTTGCGCTCGTAATCGCTCAAGATCGGCAGGCTTGCGCGCCGTCACTAAGACTTTATGGCCGAGAGCTTGGCACTGTTGTGCTAAGGCTAAGCCGATACCACTCGAAGCACCAGTGATCAAAATGGTTTTGGTCGGCATGTTGTCTCTCTTTACTAGATAAATTGCCTGCAGTGTATAAAAATTCTGCCGACATTCGCAAAATTTCTGTTGGCGATTAAAGGTTTATTCGCATTAGTCGTTGCCTTATGCGGTTCGACCATCAAAACTCAGAAGCAGTGCGCGACCAATCGCGATGCTAATTCCCCGGTTTTAACGGTGATAGGCATAAAAAGTGCATTAAAAACTTCATAGATGACTGCGCCACTTTAAATCTGCTAATTAAAGTGGTCAGTTGGTGTCTTTTGGATCAGTAGTGTCAGCTTACTGACGGATGGAAATAACTATGGTGCAGTGGTTGCCAGTTTTTCGGCGCTTTATTCAGCTTTGGTTTTGCATCGCGTTGTTCGGTGGCGCATTCGCGCATGCGGCAACAGTCCCAGGAGCGCCGACCATCGGCAGCATCAGTGTCGGCAATGGCGCTGTCTCTGTGAGTTTTACCGCGCCAAGCGATAATGGCGGCTCAGCTATTACTTCCTATATTGTCACTATTGATACTGACGGACGCACTGTTACCGGTACCAGTTCGCCCATATTGGTCAGCGGACTTACCAACGGCACTACCTATCGATTTAATGTCGCGGCGATGAATGTCGTGGGCACTGGACCAGTGTCTGCTTGGTCTACAGCGGTACGGCCGTTTTTTCGGCCAACCATTACGCCAAGCAATATCACCCTGTCTGGCGGCACTGGCTCCAACGGTGCGTTTAAACGCGGGGATACCATTACCGCCGCTTGGAACGATAGTGCGAGTGGCGACAACAATGTGTCAGTCACTGCCGTAAGTTTTAATTTTATTCAGTTTGGTGGCGGGGCGCGAGTTGCAACTAACTCTGGCAATATTTGGACTGCCACTTATGTGTTGCCAAATGACACCTTAGATTCCAACAGTTCAAATGTGACTATTACCGCGCTAAACGTCAATGGCAGCACCAATGCCACTGGCACTAACAATGTCGCGGTCGATACCATTTTGCCACGTTTAAATAGTGTCAGTGCTAGCTCAGCCAATGGCTTATATAAAATTGGTGACGTGCTAAGCATTACGCCAACGTTTAGTGAAGCAGTTGCTGTGGCCGGTGCGCCGAGCTTGTCACTAGAAACTGGTGCTGTCGATCGCTCAGCCATATATAGCGCAGGCAGCGGCGCAGCGACCTTAAATTTTGCCTATCAAGTCCAATCCGGCGATACCGCAACGGATTTGGATTACCTTTCAACCAGTGCTTTGGCGCTAAATGGCGGCAGTATTGTTGATGATGTTGGTAATGCTGCCGTGGTGACTTTGCCAGCGCCAGGCGCTGCCAATTCGTTAGGTGCGAATAAAAATTTGCAGGTCGATGGCTTAGTGCCTTCAGGCTATAGCGTGGCGATAGTGCAGACGTTGATTAACGAAGACAATGAAACTGCATTTAGCTATACGCTTTCAGGCGCTGAGGTAGGCACTAGTTATCAGTACCAAATTAGTAGTAGTGGTGGTGGTTCCCCGATTGTTGGCAGTGGCTCAGTCACCAGCAGTAATCAAAACTCCGCAGCGATTAATGTCTCGAGTCTTGCTCAAGGTGTGTTGACGCTATCGCTCACGCTAACCGACAGTGCCGGAAACATCGGGGTCGCCGCAACAGCGACCGTCAGCAAACAATATAATCGTGCGCCGATTTTAAGCGGTTTACCGGCCACCAGCGTTTTGCAAAATGGCACTTACAGTTTTACCCCAGTGATTGTCGATCCCGATGGCGATACCAGCCTTAGCTTTAGCATTAGCAACAAACCGGCTTGGGCCAGTTTTGATGTGAATACCGGGACTTTAAGCGGCACTCCAAGCAATAGCGATGTCGGGACCTATGCCAATATCATCATCAGTGCCACTGATACCGAACTGTCTTCAGCGTTGCCAGCATTTACTATCGAAGTGGTCAACGTAAACGACACTCCAACTATTAGTGGTTCGCCAGTAACGACAGTGGCCCAAGGCGCTCTTTATCAGTTCACTCCGGTCGCTGCCGATATTGATGTTGGTACTAGCCTAAGTTTTATCGTGATTAATCAGCCGGCTTGGATGAGTTTTAATCCTGCGACCGGTTCACTCAGTGGTACACCTACCAATGCTGATGTCGGCAGTTACAGCAATATTCAAATCAGGGTGAGTGATGGCGAATTAACAGCGACCTTGCCAGCATTTAGTATTGAAGTGACTAATGTGAATGATCAACCAACACTGAGCGGGATCCCTGCAACTTCGGTGAACGAAGATGTCCAATACCGGTTTTTGCCGACAGCAAATGATATCGATATTGGTGACCAACTGACATTTAGCATTAGCAACAAACCAAGCTGGGCAACCTTTAATGCGAGTACCGGAGAGTTAGTCGGAACGCCAGCAAACGCTGAAGTAGGTAACTATCCAGCGATTGTGATTACGGTCAGCGATGGCGTGTTGTCGGCGTCTCTTCCAGCCTTTGCAATCACGGTAGTCAACGTAAATGATTCGCCAGCAATTAGCGGAATTCCGCCAACGACGGTGTTACAAGATGCGCAATATTTGTTTGCACCAACCGCCAATGATGTAGATGTCGGTGATGTATTAAGGTTTAGCATCACCAATAAACCAGCTTGGGCAAGTTTCGACGTCGCTACAGGCCAGTTAAGTGGCGCACCACGCAATCAAGATGTCGGTAGTTATCCGAATATCAGCATCAGTGTTAGTGATGGTGTGTTAAGTGCTTCGCTGCCAGCATTTAACTTGCAAGTACAAAATGTCAATGATGCCCCGACTATTCAAGGCACTCCGGCGCAGCAAGTGTTGCAGGATGTCCGCTATAGCTTTATCCCAACAGCCGCAGATATTGATAGCAATACTCAGTTAGTTTTTAGTATCCAAAATAAACCTAGCTGGGCGAGTTTTAATCAAAATACCGGCGAATTAACTGGTACGCCGAACAATGCTGCAGTTGGCAGTTATACCAATATTGTGATTAGCGTCAGTGATGGTCAACTCACTGCAAGTTTACCTTCGTTTAATTTGGCAGTGGTTAACGTGAATGACGCACCGGTAATTACTGGCTCCCCGCAAACGACGGTCATGGGCCGAGCGAACTATAGCTTTTTGCCAGTTGCAAGCGATGTTGATACTGGCACCACCTTGGTGTTTAGCATCAGTAATAAACCAAGTTGGGCCAGTTTTAATACCACGACTGGCGCGCTCACCGGCACACCACAAAATAGTCAGGCTGGTGTTTACAGCAATATCGTCATCAGCGTCAGTGATGGTCAGTTAATGAGTGCATTACCGGCATTCGCAATTACTGTTGAAAATAGTAATAGAGCACCAAGCATCCAAGGCACCCCATCGTTACTAGTGAGTGGTCGAAGTGCATACAGTTTTATGCCAATAGCTAGCGATCCGGATCAAGGTGACGTGCTCACTTTTAGTATCAGCAATAAACCGATCTGGGCGACCTTTAACACTAGTACTGGTGCGTTAACGGGAACTCCACAAAATAACCAAGCAGGGCTTTATCCAAACATTGTGGTGACGGTCACTGATGGTCAATTAAGTGCTGCACTGCCAGCTTTTACTATTACGGTAGAAAGTAGCAATCGTCCACCGCAGGCGACCCCTGGCAGTGTAGTGCTAAACGAAGATAAGACAGTCGTGTTTTCGTTTGCAGCAACTGATGCGGAAAATGATCCTGTTACTTTCCGTATCGTGAGCCAACCTAGTCATGGCAGTGTAAGTCCACTGGGCAATGACTGGATTTATACCCCAAGAACTAATTTTAATGGCGTCGATAGTCTGCAATTCATTGCAAAAGACGCTGAAGCAGATTCTACCGCCGTGAGTTTTACTTTCTCAGTGAGTCCGGTTAACGATGAGCCACAGGCAAACAATGACCAGTATCAGATAAGTAAAAGCTCCGACGATAGATACCGTTTGGCAGTGCTTGGTAATGATGTCGACATTGATGGCGATACGCTGACTATTGATGGTGCGGCCGCTAACCTCGGCACTGTTACTTTTAGTAGTGCCGGCCTCGATTACCAAGCAATCGCTAACTATACCGGCCCAGTCGTGCTGCGCTATACCTTGGTTGATCCAAGTAAAGCCCGCAGTTCCGCAGAGGTTCGGCTTAATATCACCGGCAGCAATCAGCAAGATGCGCCGATTGTGACCTTGCCAGCAGACGTCGCCGTGAAAGCGACTGGTTATTACACCAAAGTTGATTTAGGTGTGGCGACCGCCAAAGATAAAGCGGGGGTGTCCATTCCCGTGAAGTTGCTGGAAGAAGATGTGATGTTCCGTCCAGGCGATCACCTGGTGAATTGGCAGGCCATCGATGGTGCAGGGCTTAAAACCACTCGTGCACAACGAGTGCAAGTGCAGCCATTAGTATCGCTAGGCAAAGCGCAAACAGTGCCAGAAGGCGCTGCGGTAAAAGTTCAAGTGCAACTCAATGGTCCGTCGCCAGTTTATCCAGTAGCGGTGCCATACACTGTTACCGGTACTGCGGGTGCGGGCGATCATACTTTAACCTCGGGTGTCATTGAAATCAGCCAAGGTACAGTGGCGACATTGGAATTTGATGTGCTGGAAGATGCTGTCACAGAGCAAGATGAAACAGTGATCATCAGCTTAACCAGTGAGAATAACCTGAGTGACCAAAAAGCTACGACCGTGGTGATCACTGAAAGCAACTTAGCGCCGGTCGCAGAGATTATGCTGAGTCAGCGCCAAGAGCTGCGCAACATAGTCAGTCGAGACGGCGGTCTTATTCAAATCAGCGGCAAAGTTAGCGATGCCAACACTGGAGATGTGTTAACGAGCCAATGGGATTTTGCGAGTTTAGCCGTAGTCAGTAACAGCGACGGCTATAGCTTGGATCCGACCAGCCTAGCCTTGGGCGTCTATCCGATCTCATTAACTGTCACTGATAACAACTCGCCAGCACTTTCAGCCACAGCCAAGATGCAACTGGTGGTGTTGGCCAAGATGCCTACCCTTGGCACTGGCGATAGTGATGGTGATTTAATCCCAGATCCCCAAGACGGCTTAGCGGACGATGACGGTGATGGCATCGTCAACTATTTAGATGCAATTTCGGCGTGCAACGCAGTGCCGCAAACGGCCATACAACAACGCAGTTACTTGCTGGAATCAGTGCCGGGAACTTGTTTACGTCGCGGTGCCAGAGCATTAGTGGCGCAGAGTGGTGGTTTACATATTGATGTCAGTCAAACGACCACGGATGCTGCGGCGACTAATATTGGCGGAGTATTTGATTTTGAAGTGACCGCACTGCCGGTCGCGGGCCAAAGTGTCGCAATCGTTATTCCACAACGCCAACCGATCCCAGTGGCGGCGGTGCTGCGCAAATATTTGGGCATGCAATGGCAAGATTTTGTAGTCGATAGTAAAAACAGTATTGCCAGTAGCGCAGGAATTCGCGGATTTTGTCCAGCACCAGGCACTTCGAAATGGCAAAGCGGGCTAATCGCTGGTCATTGGTGTGTGCAACTGACCATTGAGGATGGTGGCCCTAACGACGCAGATGGATTAGCCAATGGTGTGGTTGTCGACCCGTCAGGGGTTGCAGTTCTGCAAAGTGCAAATAAACTACCTATAGCGCAAAATGACAGTGCGCAATTGCAATGGAATCAACAGCTTGACATTGCGGTGCTCGCCAATGATAGTGATGCAGATTCCGATCAATTGACGGTTAGTCAAGTCAGTAGTCAATTAGGCACAGTGTCCATTTTAAGTAATCAGCAGATCCGTTATGTGGCACCGGCCAATTTTATTGGCGTCGATAAGCTTATTTATAGCATTAGCGATGGTAACGGCGGCACAGCGAGCGCTGAAGTCACGGTGACTGTGAATGGCAATCGGGCACCAACGGCTAATAACGATAGTTTTAATAGCGACGATCGCACGGAAATTCAGTTGAATGTTTTGGCCAATGACGTCGATCTTGACGGTGATACTTTGCAAATCGTCAGCGCCACAGCTCAACAGGGAACGGTGTCGGTAACCGCAGATCAGAAAATTAAATACAGTCCAAAACTTGGGTTTGAAGGCACCGATCTGGTGAGCTACCAAATCCGTGATGGATTGGGTGGGGAAGCCAGCGCCCAAGTTACGCTGACAATCAAAGCATATAAAGAGGTGAATGTGACTAATCAATCAAGCGGCGGCGCTTTTGGGCTTGGTGTTTTAGCATTGCTCCCGTTGGCATGGCGACGCCGGCGTGCGCTGGCAATGCTAGCGTTGGCGAGTGCGACATTACCTGTCGCCGCAAGTCCTCGAGATTTTTACCTACAAACTGAACTTGGTCAGAGTGTTGCCAGTAAAAGTGCCAGCGATTTGCAAAATGCGTTGCCAAGCGGTAGCACTGTCGATTTGGATAAAAGTGACGCATCTTATGCCGTGATTGCTGGTTTCCAACTGACAGACTATTGGGCTTTTGAGCTTGGTTATCAGGATCAAGGGCAGGTGGATGCGACGATCACTGGCAGTGCCCTAGATCCGGCGGCCTACCATGAGCTGACGAAAACCCATAGTCCAGTGTTGATCAAAGGCTTTACCGCAGGTGTCCGCTACACCTTCTGGGGATATAAAGATTGGTCATTGGATATCCCTTTTGGGGTGATGAAGTGGCAAAACGACATTGTAAGTATTAGCGGTAATTCAGTATTAAGAACCGATACAGACGGCACAGATCCTTATTATGGCTTGCATGTACAGTACCGAATTACTGATTATTGGCAGTTTGGTTTTGGCGTGCAGCAGATGCATTTGGAACCCAATACTGTCAACGCTGCTCGTTTTAGCCTGACTTATCGTTTTTAATTCGATGCCAACAGGACTGATCGGATTGAGCTGCAGTAATGCGGCTCAGTCCGGTTTTACCGAACCTGCCCAAAATTTTGCTTCGCACACTTTTGCTGTCAGCTAGCCTATCAAACCGATGAATTTTTTGTGATCCATCGTCCAGCGTTGTTTCAGTTTTTAGCCATCTGGCCGTTTATTTGTGCTGCAAACAAGCTGTTTGTATAAAATAAGCCCGCTTCCTTGCTTTTTTTTCGGGCAAATTTAAATAAAATCTTGTATATTATCGCCCTATTTTCAAACCCTAGCTAATCGAGATGACTATGTCAGCAGATTTATCCATTTACCGTAATATTGGTATCTTCGCTCACGTTGATGCCGGCAAAACCACCACTACCGAGCGGATCCTGAAACTGACCGGTAAAATCCATAAAATCGGTGAAGTTCACGAAGGTGAATCAACAACTGACTTCATGGTACAAGAAGCTGAGCGTGGTATTACCATCCAGTCAGCAGCTGTTACCTGTTTCTGGAAAGGTCACCGCTTCAACGTAATCGATACCCCAGGTCACGTTGACTTCACAGTTGAAGTTTACCGTTCTCTGAAAGTATTAGACGGTGGTATCGGTGTATTCTGTGGTTCAGGCGGTGTTGAACCTCAATCAGAAACTAACTGGCGTTATGCGAACGACGCGAAAGTATCTCGTCTGATTTTCGTTAACAAGCTGGACCGTATCGGTGCTGACTTCATCCGTGTAACAGAACAAGTTAAAAACGTTCTGGGCGCACAACCATTAGTGATGACTTTACCAATCGGCCGCGAAGATACTTTCGTTGGTGTGGTTGATCTGCTGTCTGAAAAAGCTTATGTGTGGGATGATTCTGGTCAACCAGAAAACTACACAGTAACTGACATCCCAGCTGACATGGCTGACGACGTTGCTATGTACCGTGAACAGTTAATCGAAACTGCTGTTGAGCAAGACGATGACCTGTTAATGGCTTACATGGAAGGCGAAATGCCAACTCTGGAGCAAATCAAAGCTTGTATCCGTAAAGGTACTCGTGAACTGGCATTCTTCCCAACTTACTGTGGTTCAGCCTTTAAAAACAAAGGTATGCAATTACTGTTAGATGCTGTTGTTGATTACTTACCATCTCCAACTGAAGTAAATCCACAGCCACTGACTGACGAAGAAGGCGCTCCAACTGGCGAATACGCAATCGTATCTGCTGACGAGCCATTCCGCGCATTAGCATTCAAGATCATGGATGACCGTTTCGGCGCCCTGACCTTTATCCGTATTTACTCTGGTGTGTTGAACAAGGGTGATACCTTACTGAACTCATTCACTGGTAAAACAGAACGTATCGGCCGTATGGTTGAAATGAACGCGAATGACCGTACCGACCTGACAACTGCTCAAGCCGGTGACATCATTGCGTTAGTTGGTCTGAAAAACAACACGCAAACTGGCCACACTCTGTGTGATCCAAAACACGAATGTACTTTAGAACCAATGATTTTCCCAGAGCCAGTTATCTCTATCTCTGTAACACCAAAAGATAAAGGTTCTGTTGAGAAAATGGGTATCGCCATCGGTAAGATGGTTGCAGAAGATCCAACATTCCGCGTTGAAACAGACGTTGACTCTGGCGAAACTATCCTGAAAGGGATGGGTGAACTGCACTTAGATATCAAAGTAGACATCCTGAAACGTACTTACGGTGTTGAGTTAGTTGTAGGTCAACCACAGGTTGCTTACCGTGAAACTATCACTCGTGAAGTTGAAGATAGCTACACGCACAAGAAACAATCTGGTGGTTCAGGTCAATACGGTAAAATCGACTACCGCATTCGTCCAGGTGAGCAAAACTCAGGCTTCACTTTCAAATCAACAGTTGTTGGTGGTAGCGTACCAAAAGAATTTATGCCTGCAATCGAGAAAGGTTTCGCAAGCATGATGTCTACCGGTACTATGGCTGGCTTCCCAGTATTAGACGTAGAAGTTGAAGTATTCGACGGTGGTTTCCACGCAGTTGACTCATCAGCCATCGCGTTCGAAATCGCTGCGAAAGGCGCATTCCGTCAAACCATGCCTAAAGCTGGTGCTCAGCTGTTAGAACCAATCATGAAAGTTGACGTTTTCACTCCAGAAGACCACGTAGGTGACGTGATCGGCGACTTAAACCGTCGTCGCGGCATGATCTCTGGTCAAGAAGCTGGCGTAACTGGCGTTCGTATCAAAGGCGACGTACCACTGTCTGAGATGTTCGGTTATATCTCTACTCTGCGTACTATGACTTCTGGTCGTGGTCAGTTCTCTATGGAATTCTCTCACTACGCTCCATGTCCGTCTAACGTGTCTGAAGCTGTGATCCAGAAAGAAAAAGAAAAGAAAGCTGCCGCTGCTAAAAACTAATTTAGCGCTGTAGTTTAAGAAAAACCCCGGTCATGCAAATGACTGGGGTTTTTTTATAGCTAAAATTTAAGAGTTTAAAGTAATTTCGTTTGGCTATGGCACGCGTCATTAAGCCGTCAGCTTAAAAACGCCGGCGGGTCCAAGCGGAAATGTATGGCCAAATGTATGGCCAGCTTAACGAATGGTCACGCCAGCAACTTCACTGACAGTTTTCGGCTCAGCGCGTTCGATAATTTTGACCAACACTGATTGAATAGTTTCATCCTCGCGCACATCACTGCCGCTGCTAAATTTCTGCATTTGCGGTTCAGTCGTGGCATCAGCTAAAAAGCTCACCTCAACTTCAGTGGCACAATCCGCCGTCGCGCCAAAATACGCGAATGTCAGCATTGGGTAACCATCAAAGCCTTTTTTAACTTGCTTGGCGATGCGTTTTTTCGCTTTGTCCAGATTCATAGCTGATCCTTTAATTGGTTATTAGCATCAGTGTACTGGAAAAACTGTTGGAAATGCGGCAGGGGATCAACTTCTATGGTGAGTTATTGCATTAAAAAGCCAGAGGATACAAAAGGGTAGACGAGATGCGATTGAGGGGGAATTGAAAAACCCGCATCTGCCTGCTGCAAATGCGGGTCAATTTGAAAATTAATCAGCGATTAAATCGTACTGCTCACGTAACACCGCAATGATTTCTGCTTTTGGATTGGCAGACAACTCGATTTTACGGCCGATAACTTTCTCGGCAATGCCCAAGTAAGTGCGAGAAATATCCATCATCACTGCAGTAGGTAAGGCGTTGTCGCGGGCAAGGGCTGCGCGTTCTGGCATCCGATCTTTGTTTAACAAGATATCTGGATCAGGGAAGTTATTTAACAGCCACTGACGGAAGCCTTCTTTTGATTGCTCAACGATTTGACCATCGCGCCAGCTGGCACCATCCCAAATCCGCGAGCTATCTGGTGTGCCAACTTCATCCATATAAATCAGTTTGTCGACACCGTCTGCACCTTTGACATAACCAAACTCAAACTTGGTATCAACAAACATTTGATCAAGAGCCGCCAAGGCATCGCTGATGACACCGAAACCTTGTTTGAGCAGTTTTTCATAAAGATTGATGTCGGCAGTATCGGCAAAACCGAATGCTTGGCTATGGCGCTCAATATCTTGGCGAGAAATGTTCACGTCATCAGCTTCAGGCACACCCTCAAGGCCAGTCAAAATACCTTTAGTTGAAGGCGTCACTAAAATTTCTGGCAGTTTTTGGTCTTTTTGCAAACCGTCTGGCAGCGTGATGCCGCAGAATTCGCGTTCGCCTTTACTATATGCGCGCCACATTGAGCCAGTAATGTATTGACGGGCGATGGCTTCGATTTTGATTGGGCGGGCTTTTTGGACGATCCACACCAGCGGGTGTGGGATATCTAAAATGTGACTGTCAGCTAAGCCATGTTGCTTAAATAACGCAAACCAATGATTTGAAATAGCATTTAATGCGGCGCCTTTACCTGGAACGCCGTTTAAACCATTTTCGCCATGCCAAATGCAATCAAAGGCTGAAATACGGTCACTAATCACCATGATAGCTAAAGGCGTATCAGCAGCGACTGGGTAATTTTTCTCACGGATTAAACGCGCGCTATCTTCAGCGGTAAGCCAATAAACGCTGCGGACTTTACCGGAATGAACCGGAAGTAGAGTACGGATCGGCAAGTCGTCGTTGACCGCCAGGACCTGAGTTGCAAGAGTCATCATTACTTCTTCTGTGGCTGAAAATGGCGAGGCTTAGTTTATCAGAAAATAGCCATTAACTGAATTGCTTCCATCACTTGCGCTAGATTTTCCTGATGATGCATGCAAAACAAATTGAATTATTGCAGGAAACAGATCGTGTCAGCCTTTTTGATCGTAGCTAGCAACATCAATTGTCACTGCAGACCTCAAGTAAAAAGCCAGAACGAATGAAACATATTCCAGAATTTTCCAGTGCGGACCAGTCCAGAATTATCGAAATGGCGTGGGAAGATCGCACGCCTTTTGAAGCCATCGCCACTTTATATGCTTTGTCACCGAGTGATGTCGTCGATTGTATGCGTCGCTGGCTCGCGCCATCGTCTTTTCGGTTATGGCGTCAGCGTATGCGCGGGCGTGTAACCAAACATCTCTCGTTACGCGATCCTGCTGTACTACGGGCGTACTGTAAAACCCAATATAAACGTTAAATGCAGTAGAAATCTTGATCTCGAGGCTGAGCGCATGCCGACTTTGCTTGTTTAGATTGAGCACTCTCAGCAAGCGATGGGGGCAGTGCCAAGCGGTGCAATCAGCGGAAATTTCTAAAACCACTGTTTTAAACATGGAACATTCACGAAATTTATAGCCACTATAAGTCCCGTTGCTTATACTTCGGTGTCATTTATTCGGATTTTTTCTTATAATCCATAGTGTTTGATTTCCTTAAAACCGCTGTGATACAGGTTGCAGTGGACCAACCAGAGGACTTTACTGTGCTACAACAATACCGTGAACATGTGGCCGAACGTGCCGCTCAGGGCATTCCTCCACTGCCGTTAAACGCTCAACAAGTAGCGTCTTTAACCGAATTATTGAAAAATCCACCAGCAGGCGAAGAAGCCTTTTTGGTTGATTTACTTGAAAATCGCATCCCACCTGGCGTAGATGAAGCTGCTTATGTAAAAGCCGGTTTCTTAACTGCAGTCGCAAAAGGCGAAGTGCAAAGCCCATTAGTGAGCAAAGAACGTGCGACCGAATTATTGGGAACCATGTTTGGTGGCTACAACATCCAGCCAATGATTGACCTGTTAGACAGCGAGCAGTTAGGTGCTTTAGCTGCAAAGGGTTTATCACACACGCTGCTGATGTTTGATTCTTTCCATGATGTGAAAGAGAAAGCCGATAATGGCAATGCACATGCAAAAGCAGTGTTGCAAAGCTGGGCTGATGCCGAGTGGTTCCTAAGCAAGCCAGCAATCCCAGAAAAAATCACTGTTACTGTATTTAAAGTGACTGGTGAGACGAACACTGATGACTTGTCACCAGCGCCAGACGCATGGTCACGTCCAGATATTCCATTACACGCATTAGCGATGTTAAAGAACGTCCGTGATGGTATCGTGCCAGATGCTGCAGGCAGCAAAGGCCCAGTGAAACAAATCGAAGCGTTAATTGCCAAAGGCCACCCATTGGCTTATGTCGGTGACGTTGTTGGTACTGGTTCAAGCCGTAAATCAGCAACCAACTCTGTGTTGTGGTTTATGGGTGATGACATTCCATTCGTACCAAACAAACGCACTGGTGGTGTTTGTTTGGGTGGTAAAATTGCCCCAATCTTCTTCAACACCATGGAAGATTCAGGTTCATTGCCAATCGAATTAGACGTCAACAGCATGGCGATGGGTGATGTGATTGACATTTTCCCACACCAAGGCGTGGTTAAACGTCATGGCACTGATGAAGTTATTTCTACTTTCGAATTACGTTCAAACGTGTTGTTAGACGAAGTTCGTGCTGGTGGTCGTATTCCACTGATCATCGGTCGTGGTTTAACTGACAAAGCACGTGAAGCTTTAGGTCTGCCGCACTCAACAGTGTTCCAACGTCCAGTTGTGACTGAAGTGACCAGCAAAGGTTTCACTTTAGCGCAGAAGTTAGTTGGTACAGCATGTGGCGTGAAAGGTATTCGTCCTGGCCAATACTGTGAGCCAAAAATGACCACAGTAGGTTCGCAAGATACTACCGGTCCTATGACTCGTGATGAATTAAAAGATTTGGCGTGTTTAGGTTTCTCAGCTGATTTAGTGATGCAGTCATTCTGCCACACAGCTGCTTATCCAAAACCAGTGGACGTGAACACTCACCACACCCTGCCAGACTTCATTATGAACCGCGGTGGTATTTCATTGCGTCCAGGTGATGGTGTAATCCATAGCTGGTTAAACCGCATGTTGTTGCCAGATACTGTAGGTACTGGTGGTGACTCACATACTCGTTTCCCACTGGGTATTTCTTTCCCAGCAGGTTCAGGTTTAGTTGCGTTCGCTGCAGCCACCGGCGTTATGCCGCTGGATATGCCAGAGTCTGTGTTAGTGCGCTTTAAAGGTGAAATGCAACCAGGTATCACTTTACGTGACTTAGTGCATGCGATCCCTTACTACGCAATTCAACAAGGTCTATTAACGGTTGAGAAAAAAGGCAAAGTAAACATTTTCTCTGGCCGCGTGTTAGAAATCGAAGGTTTAGAGCAATTAACTGCTGAACAAGCATTTGAATTATCTGACGCTTCTGCAGAACGTTCAGCTGCTGGCTGTACTATCACGTTATCTGAAGAATCTGTTCGCGAATATCTGCTTTCTAACATCGTGATGTTGAAGTGGATGATCAGCGAAGGTTACGGTGATGTGCGCACTATCGAACGTCGTATCAATGCGATGGAAGCATGGTTAGCTAATCCGAAACTGGAACGCGCTGACGCTGATGCTGAATACGCTGCAGTCATCGAAATCGACCTTGCTGACATTAAAGAACCAATCCTGTGTGCGCCAAACGATCCAGATGACGCTCGTTTGTTATCTTCAGTTGCAGGCGACAAGATTGATGAAGTGTTTATCGGTTCTTGTATGACCAACATCGGTCATTTCCGCGCTGCTGGTAAATTACTGGATAAATTCAAAGGTCAGTTACCAACTCGTCTGTGGATCGCTCCACCGACCAAAATGGACAAAGACCAACTGACTGAAGAAGGCTACTACGGTATCTATGGTCGTGTTGGCGCGCGGATTGAAATCCCAGGCTGTTCATTATGTATGGGTAACCAAGCGCGTGTTGGTGACGATACGACAGTAGTGTCAACTTCAACTCGTAACTTCCCGAACCGTTTAGGTCAGGGCGCTAACGTGTATTTAGCTTCAGCTGAGCTAGCTGCTGTTTCTTCAATTATCGGTCGTTTACCGACAGTTGAAGAATACCTGCAGTACGCTAAACAGATTGAAACAACGGCTGCGGATACCTACCGCTACTTGAATTTCCATCAAATGAGCCAATACACTAGCAAAGCGGCAAACGTGATTATCCAACAAGCGGTATAATCAAATTTGTGTGCATAAAGGCCCGCTTGCGGGCCTTTATTATTTCTATTTCCGGTATGTTTTTGACAGAACTTGACTGGCAGCAACTGCGTCAGCAAGAGTTTCCTCAGCTGATCTATATCGGTGTGATTTTGGAGTTTGTATGGAATTTGATTTTATCTATCTGCCGGATAGCCGACGCTACAGCTTGAAATTGCCGACTGAACAGCAAGCTTTGCAACAATTTTTGCTTGAAGAATTTGAGCACAAAGCCAGTAGTTATCAGCCACTATTAAATGCATTGACTGAGCTCGGTCGCTTTGACACTTATCAATTTCATGGCCGCGAATATCAGTTGGTGGTGGAGAAAATGGAAGTGCGGATCAGCCATCACAGTTTGGGTTATATCGACCCACAAGCCGAGTTGCTGGACGACGAATTAAGCTTGGATGATGCGAGCATGTATGCCGAATGCGGCTTAGAGGATTTGCTGCATCTAATGACAAAATGGCTAGAGTTTTTGCCGAAGTAATAGTCGCCGCGACCGTTACTCACAACACAGCTAGTCAAGCTTATCGATAGCCTGCCCATCAAATCAACCTCATTCCCTTGTAAAAATTCTGGCTTTTTATCGCAGATGCACCAACTCGTTGCCTGCACCGACAGCGGGAAATAACGCACTATCTTGGTGCGTTTTTTTTGCTCAAATGAACGAGTGAAACGCTAAGCTTATGTTTTTAAATAAAAATAAAACATGGCACAGGTCTTTCTTATCTATATTGCAACAGCAACAAGACAAGCCGGTTTGTTTGCGCCAAACCGGACTACCAAGAGGATAAAAACTATGAAACTGGTAACAGCCATCATCAAGCCATTTAAGCTTGACGATGTCCGTGAAGCGATTGCGGACATTGGGATAGAAGGGTTAACTGTCACTGAAGTTAAAGGCTTCGGTCGGCAGAAAGGGCATACAGAGTTATACCGTGGTGCAGAGTACCAGGTCGACTTCCTGCCTAAAGTGAAACTGGAAATTGCCACTCTGGATGAGAACGTGGACAGGCTGTTACAAGCTATCCAAAAGGCAGCTCATACCGGTCGTATTGGCGACGGTAAAATCTTCGTGTACGACCTGGAGCAAGTGATCCGTATTCGTACTGGTGAAATGGATTCAGAGGCTATCTAGGAGTTATCCATGCAAGATCAAATTTTTCATTTACAATATGCGCTCGATACATTCTATTTCTTAGTGTGTGGCGCTTTAGTTATGTGGATGGCCGCAGGCTTTGCGATGCTTGAGTCTGGTTTAGTCCGGGCGAAAAATACCACAGAAATTCTGACGAAAAACTTTGCGCTTTATGCCATTGCTTGTTTGATGTTCTTAGTTTGTGGTTACCAATTTATGTATGGTGGCGGCTACTTCTTACAAGGCATCGAAGCGTTGGACGTAGATGCTACATTAAAATCAATCGCCGAGCGTGAAAATGGTTTTACTGGTAAAGCAGCCTACTCAAAAGCCGCTGATTTCTTCTTCCAAGTAGTGTTTGTTGCAACAGCCATGTCAATTGTGTCAGGTGCTGTGGCCGAACGCATGAAATTATGGGCATTTTTCGCCTTTGCTGTGGTCATGACCGGTTTCATTTATCCAATGGAAGGCTCATGGACATGGGGTGGTCAGTCAGTATTCGGTTTATACGCGCTGTCAGATTTTGGTTTCTCTGACTTCGCAGGTTCAGGTATTGTGCACTTGGCTGGCGCTGCTGCAGCATTAGCGGGTGTGTTGTTACTTGGTGCTCGTAAAGGCAAATACACTAAAGATGGCAAAGCCCATGCGTTCCCTGGTTCAAATATGCCATTAGCAACGATCGGTACTTTGATTCTGTGGATGGGATGGTTTGGTTTCAACGGTGGTTCAATGTTGAAATTAGCGGATATCGGTAATGCGCACGGTGTGGCCATGGTATTCGTGAATACCAATGCTGCGGCTGTAGGTGGTTCGCTATCGGCGCTGGTCTTATCGATGATTCTGTTCCGTAAAGCTGACTTAACCATGGTGTTAAACGGTGCATTAGCAGGTTTAGTAGCCATTACTGCTGAGCCATCAACGCCAACACCATTACAAGCAACTGTGTTCGGCTTTGTTGCTGGTATTCTGGTGGTATTAGCGATTATCGGTTTAGACAAACTGAAAATCGATGACCCAGTAGGTGCGATTTCTGTGCACGGTGTGGTAGGTTTCTTCGGCCTCATGATTGTGCCAATCACTAAAACAACCACGACTTTCTTAGGTCAGTTCGTTGGTGCCGCGACAATCTTTGGTTGGGTGTTCGTTACAAGTTTAGTGGTGTGGGCTGTTCTGAAATACACCATGGGTATTCGTGTGACTGAACAAGAAGAATATGAAGGTGTTGACCGTTCTGAGTGTGGTATTGAAGCCTATCCAGAGTTCGTACAACGCTAAAGGAATGCAGTCCGGGAGGTTGGTGGGACTTCCCGGGAGCTAGTTGATAGGTCAGCGACATTGCAACTGGAACTGACCTAACAACAAAACCCGTACCACCAAATCGTCTATCCTTGTCCTTTGTCTTATAAGACGACCCCATAGGTTTTAACTTATGGGGTTTTTTATTGTCTGGACAAAAAACATCCTATCAGCCTCTTTTAAAAAGCGGAAGTAGCCAAAACGATAAGTGAAAATATTTCATTCATCTGCCGTCACTTGTCCCAATTTTGTTGATAGATCTAATAGATCTAAAAGTGAGCGATAGAGGTAGGCTTTTAGCGGTAAAAAAAGAAAGAGGCAGGCTTTTAGCGGTAAAAAGATAGAGGCAGGTTTTTAACGGCAAAAAAATAGCAGATGACCAGAAAAGGAAAGCCGCACTCGATGGTGCGGCTACCGTAATGCTTTTTCAAGATCCATCTTGTTCCCGCTGGGGTTTACCCGTTGGTCATTCTTCCCTGTCTCCGAGCGGAGATTTTCACGCGCTGTGAAGGTTTTAACATCCATATTTCGTAAAACTCTGCCACCGCAGTGTCGTACTTTATGCTCATCCTAAGCATCTGTCGTCCATTTTGGTTTCATCCTGAAACCGCAACTTCATCCTGAAGCGTCCTCGTTTCCATTTTGGTTTCATCCTGAAACCGCAACTTCATCCTGAAGCGTCCTGATTTCCCTTTTGGTTTCTTCATGAAACCGTAGCTTCGTCCTGAAGCGTCCTTACATCCGTTTGGGTTTCTTCCTGAAACCGTAGCTTCGTCCTGAAGCGTCCTTACATCCGTTTTGGTTTCTTCCTGAAACCGTAGCTTCGTCCTGAAGCGTCCTTACATCCTTGTTGGTTTCACCCTGAAACCTTTGCTCATCCTGAGCTCCCTTCCTTAGACTTACCCCCCGGTAAGTAAAGCCATCCCGGCGTCCTGATCCTTGGCAAAATCATCCTGATTTTGCTGCTCTTCCTGAGCCTATCCTGACATTCGGTAGTATTCCGTAACCCACTAATTACCTAGTGACCAAACTAACTCTTCATCCTTGAAGATTCAGCGTCCTGCCGAACTGTCTCATCAGTGAGTCTTGATGTAGTTATTATGGCGTAAAAAATCGATGAAAACGGCTTGTAAGCCATTTGCCAAGGTTAAGAAATGTTTATTAAATCGGTAAATTTGTGTTTTATTCTTTTATTATCAATGAGATATGCTAGTGTAACTAAGTGTAATGTGGGTATTTTGCCGTTATGACTTACTTATTTGTGAGATATATCTCACACTGAGTCTTCCGATTTGGCGTCGGCAAGAAATTCCGCTAGCATGGTGGTATATTCCCTGAATCCATTTTCACCGACAAAATAGGTTGTTGACTACTTATGGCACGTGAACAATTAGGCATTTGCGCTGAACCAAATTTGCATGGTCTTGTGCTGTTAATGAACGCTTTGGATGGGCAAGAAGCGGTCATTCGGCAAATCCTCGGGAATATCCCAAGTATCATTCATCGACTCGCAGATCAGTTCTCCGAGGCAAATTTATCGGCTGTCGTTGCGGTTGGTGCAAACTACTGGGATAGTTTATATCCGAATAATCGACCACGCGGTCTTGCCCCGTTCCCGGCTATTAATGTGAATGATCTGGAAATGCCATCTGTGCCTTTCGACGTCATGTTAAACCTAAGAGCAGACCGATATGACGTTTTGCATTTAGCCAGTCAGCAATGTTTTCAAATGATGCAGCCTTATCTTGAGCTGGTCGAGCAGTGTCATTCGTTCCGTTTTATGGATGGCAGGGATCTAACTGGATTCTTGGACAATCCACAGGCACCGCGGGGGCGGCAAAAGCGAACTCTGGCGTTGATTGACGAATGTGAAGATGCACAATTTGCCGGTGGTAGCTTCCTCTATTACCAAAGATTTCGGTTGGATCTGCAGCGTTGGCAGCAACTTACCCAAGTTCAACAAGAATGTATCATGGGGCGGGGGAAGCTGGATGGGCAGCTTTTAGCTACTGAACAACTGCTTGATGAAAGTCATGCCAAAATCGCCACAACCCTAGATATCGGTGGTCAACACTTGCCTTTATTGTTCCAGAATATGCCGTACGGTCATCTGCGGGTACAAGGGTTGTTGATGTTTGGTTATTCGGCAAATCCAGAGTGTTACTTACAATGGATGCGCGCTCGATTAGGTGAGCCTGGCCAGCAAAACTACGATATGTTGTTAGATTATGTGCAAGCTGATAGTGGTGCGGCGTTTTTTGCACCTTCATTGAATTTCTTAGAAGAACATGCGGGACTTTAGTCCCGCAGCTTAGACTTTTTCAAAAAGCTCAGTCACTTTCTTCAAGGTAAAATTGATATTTTTCACACTAGTCGGGGCGATAAAAATCGTGTCGTCGCCAGCAATAGTGCCCAAAACACCCTCGGTTTTACCTACCGAATCGAGCAGACGAGCGATCAACTGCGCAGCACCAGGACTGGTGCGGATGATAATCATCACATCGTTATGTTCAATGTCGAGGACTAATTGCCGTAAAGGACTTTTGGTCGTTGGAACGCCTAATTCAGGCGGTAAGCAATACACCATTTCCTGGCGAGCGTTTCTGGTGCGCACTGCGCCATATTTGCTAAGCATCCGCGAGACTTTGGATTGACTGACATTATCAAAACCTTCAGCTTTTAATGCATCAACAATGTCGCTTTGAGAGCCAAATCGCTCTTCTTTTAACAATGATTTGAACGCTTGGATTAGCGCTTCTTGTTTGGTTTGTTTGGTCATTTTGCTTAGTTCAAGGCAGAAATTTTGATTCATAACAACAAAGTTACCACAGTCAGCGAATATGCACAGTAAAAACGCATAAAGTCAGCTAAAATGCTTAGACTTTAGGCGTAAGGTATTTGTATTTTGTGCGTTATTTCAGTATTGTTGGCGCGCTTTTTATTGAACCGTTAATTGGGAGAATAGCATGAAAGTTGCCGTATTAGGTGCTGCTGGTGGTATTGGTCAGGCCTTATCTTTATTGTTGAAGTTAAACCTGCCTGCTGGCACTGATTTAGCGTTATATGACTTGGCGCCAGTAACGCCAGGTGTGGCTGTAGACTTAAGCCATATCCCAACCGCGGTAAAAGTGACGGGTTATGGGAAAGAAGATTTGCATACTGCTTTAGCTGGTGCTGATGTGGTCATGATCCCTGCGGGCATGCCACGTAAACCAGGTATGGACCGTTCAGATCTGTTCAACATCAACGCCGGTGTAGTTAAAACATTAGCTGAAGCAATCGTTGAACAATGTCCAAAAGCTTTGGTTGGTATCATCACTAACCCAGTGAACACAACTGTTGCTATTGCTGCAGAAGTATTCAAAAAAGCGGGTACTTATGATGCAAAACGTTTGTTCGGTGTGACGACTCTTGACGTTATCCGTGCAGAAACGTTCATCGCTGAATTAAAAGGCAAAAATCCAGCTGAATTGATCGTTCCAGTCATTGGCGGTCACAGCGGTACTACTATTCTGCCTCTGCTGTCACAAGTGAAAGACGTAACTTTCACCGACGAAGAAGTTTCTTCATTGACTTACCGCATCCAAAACGCGGGTACTGAAGTTGTTGAAGCTAAGGCTGGTGGCGGATCAGCAACCCTTTCTATGGGTCAAGCAGCTGCTCGTTTCTGTATTTCGTTAATGAAAGGCCTGCAAGGCGAGTCAGTGACTGAATACGCTTATGTTGAAGGCAACGGCGAACACGCTCGTTTCTTTGCTCAACCAATCGTGCTGGGTAAAAATGGTGTTGAAGCGCTGTTAGATATCGGTGCGTTAAGCGCATATGAGCAAAAAGCGATGGCGGACATGCTGCCAACGTTAAAAGCTGATATCACTTTAGGCGAAGAGTTCGTTAACAAAGCCTAAGTAATTCTGCGAATTAAAAAAGCCGACGTCAGTCGGCTTTTTTGTTTTAACAAGAAAAATGTTAAGACGTTTGGGCGGAATCAATTTTCAGTTAATGAGAGCGTTGAATCGCAATATCTGCCAGCGTATGCAAAGCCGATTTGTATGGCGACTCTGGCAAGAACGCGATTGCTTGTTGTGCCTTTAACGCTTCTTGCTCGGCGATGCGACGGGTATAGCCAAATGCGTCAGTAGCGTTGAGCGCTGCCATAATCTCATCAAGGTGAGCCATACCATTACTTTCAACGATGGCTTCGCGTATTAGCGCTTGCTGCGCGTCATCACCATGTTTTAATGCGTGAATAAGCGGTAAAGTTGGTTTGCCTTCAGCTAAATCGTCACCGATATTTTTGCCTAATTCATCAACGTCTGCCTGATAATCTAAGACATCGTCAATTAACTGGAAAGCAGTGCCTAAATGCAGACCATATAAGCGCATGGCTTCGGTGGTACTCTCATCTTGATCGGATAATACTGCCGCTAATTCGGTGGCTGCTTCAAACAAACGTGCGGTTTTGCAGTAAATAACCTGCATATAACTTTCTTCTGTCGTCTCAGGGTCGTTGACGTTCATCAACTGCAGAACTTCACCTTCAGCAATCACATTTGTTGCGTCAGCTAAAATTTGCATAACACGCATGCGGCCAAGTGACACCATCAACTGAAAGGCTCTGGTGTAAAGGAAATCACCAACTAGCACACTTGCTTGATTACCAAAGACGGCGTTTGCGGTTTCTTTGCCACGACGCAGCATTGATTCATCAACGACATCATCGTGCAGCAGGGTAGCTGTATGGATAAATTCGATAATGGTCGCTAAGGTGACGTGCTGTTCACCTTTATAGCCAAGTGCTCGCGCTGCGAGAACTGCTAATAAAGGGCGCAGCCTTTTACCACCACTGTTCACTATATAGATGCCGAGCTGATTGATCAGTGCTACATCAGAAGTTAACTGCGAGAATATATGTTGGTTCACTGCAGCCATGTCTTGTTGACTTAACTGCTTAATTTCGTCGAGCGTCATGCTGGATAACTATGTCTCGGATAGAATGCTGTTGATTCTACATCAAGAGCTTAATTGGCAAAACTAAAAGTCGATCCTTTTTACCTCTTGATGATCTTTTTAATTTTACTACTTGCGAGCGTAGGGGAAATTGCGTACAATTCGCGCCCTGTGAATATAATTAACACGCCCCTTATCTGGCTGGCGTGATTTGTACGGAGTTAACTATGTACGCGGTTTTCCAAAGTGGTGGTAAACAGCACCGTGTGACTGAAGGCCAAACCCTTCGTCTAGAAAAACTGGACTTAGAAAAGGGTGCAACCGTTGAATTCGCTGCGTTGATGATTGTCAATGGCGAAGAAGTCAAAATCGGTACTCCTTTAATTGAAGGCAGTAAAGTAACTGCGGAAGTGGTCAGTCATGACCGTGGCGATAAAGTAAAAATCGTCAAATTCCGTCGTCGTAAGCACTACCGTAAACAAGCTGGTCACCGCCAGTGGTTTACTGAAGTGAAAATTACTGGCATCAGTGCTTAATTCAGGAGTAACGACTCATGGCAAGTAAAAAAGGTGTAGGTAGTACACGTAACGGTCGTGATTCAGAAGCGAAACGCTTAGGTGTTAAGCGCTTCGGTGGCGAATCAGTTTTAGCTGGTAACATCATCGTGCGTCAACGTGGTACTAAGTTCCACGCTGGTACAAACGTTGGTATCGGTAAAGACCATACGTTATTTGCTTTAACTGACGGTAAAGTTCAGTTCGAAGTAAAAGGCGAAAACAACCGTAAATTCGTAAGCATCGTCAGCGAATAATCGGAAAGCTTTCCTGAAAAGCCCCGCCAAGTGCGGGGCTTTTTTTTAAACTTTAGTGCCAACCATAGTTTACTGCCGACAGTAAACTACAAGAGTCGGCATCCGGTGTTGACCTCAAATCAAAATTAGCCCAGCCAGATTCGGATGTTTTTTCACCAAATCGAGCTTCTGGGTTATAATGTCGGCAAGCACAATAGCAGGATAGAGCAGATGAAATTTGTTGATGAAGCGGAGATCCGTGTCGAAGCCGGTGACGGTGGTAGTGGGATTATCAGTTTCCGGCGCGAAAAGTTTGTGTCAAAAGGTGGTCCAAACGGTGGTGACGGCGGTGATGGTGGTGATGTCTATCTGATGGCTGATACCAATCTGAACACCTTAGTCGATTATCAGTTTGAGAAATTTCACATTGCAAGTCGTGGTCAAAACGGTATGCGGACCAACTGTACTGGTAAACGCGGTGATGATTTAGTTTTACGAGTACCTGTTGGAACTCGGGCCGTGGATATCGATACGAATGAAGTTTTGGGTGATTTAACCCAAAATGGCCAAAAACTGATGGTCGCCAAAGGCGGTTGGCATGGTTTGGGTAACGCTCGTTTCGCGAGTAGTACGAACCGTACACCTCGTAAAAAGACCAACGGCACCCCTGGTGAAGTCCGCAATCTGCGTTTAGAGCTATTGTTACTTGCTGACGTCGGTATGCTAGGCCTGCCAAATGCTGGTAAATCGACCTTCATTCGTGCAGTTTCCTCAGCGAAGCCAAAAGTTGCCGATTATCCGTTTACAACCTTAGTGCCTAACCTTGGTGTAGTGCGGACTGAAAGTAGCAAATCTTTCGTGATCGCCGATATCCCTGGTTTGATTGAAGGTGCTGCTGAAGGCGCAGGTTTAGGTATTCAATTTTTAAAACATCTTGAGCGCTGTGGTGTATTACTGCACATGATTGATGTGTTGCCTGCTGATGGTTCAGATCCGGCCGAAAATGCTCGCACTATTATCGAAGAATTAGGCAAGTACAGCGACAAGTTGGCTAACAAACCGCGTTGGTTGATCTTCAATAAAATCGACTTGGTGTTAGAAGATGAGTTAGAAGAAATTATGCAGAATGTGACATCCGCAATTAACTGGGAAGGTCCAACCTATCAGGTTTCTGCAGCTTCTAGGACAAACACTGAAGCACTTTGTCGCGATATCCAGGCGTATCTTGATGTGTTACCGAAAGAGAAACCGACTGAACAGTTGCTTGATCCTGTAGCCTTCAAGTGGGACGATTATCACAACGATACTATCGCTCGCGCTGACGAAATCGAAGATGAAGATGAAGATTTTGATGACGACGATTATGATGTTGAAGTTATCTATCAGCGCTAGGTTGGTTTAAAATGATTCTGTCGTTAGTTGCGGCAATGGCCAATCAACGCGTGATTGGCCTAAACAATCAAATGCCATGGCACATGCCGGCTGATTTGGCGCACTTTAAGAAAGTGACGCTAGGTAAGCCGGTGGTGATGGGGCGGAAGACCTATGATTCGATAGGGCGCCTTTTACCGGGGCGACGCAATATCATCATTAGCCGGCAAGCAAAGCCAGATGGTATTGCTGCGGACTGGGTGAGCTCACTAGAAGCTGCGTTGGCATTAGTTGCCGATCAACCCGAGGTGATGATTATTGGCGGGGCTGAGTTATATCGTCAGACCGTAGCTCTTGCCGATCGGCTGTATTTGACTGAAATAGCTTTAGATACAGACGGTGACGCGTTCTTTCCCGATTATTCTGCGGCAGCAACATGGCAGTTGGTCAGCGAAGAATCGCACTTAGCTGACGCGCAAAATCCACATAATTATAGGTTTTTGCAGTTAGAGCGAAATTGCTGATTTTTGCAGCGTTGCGCATATCGTAACATGTTGCTACTATTAGTTTTGTCATGGTTGAACAGCCTGGGGATAAATCTATGAAAGTAATACACACCACGTTATGTATTTCGCTGTTGACGGGGCTGATGCTGGCGACACCTGCGGTGGTAGCCCAAGAACAGCTGGCTGCTTCGATGTGTGATTATGTCAAAGCTGATGATAAAAACCGTTTTCGTAAGATCCTAAGTGACAACCGATTGCGTTTGCGGAACATCTATGATGGTGTAATGTGCAACGGTACTTCGCTCATTCGTTTTGCTGTGACTAACAACGCTGTTGGCGCTGGCGAGTTTATCGTCAAGCAGTTACCTGCGGCGCAAATTACCGCCTCTGGAGACATTGCATGGGCAGAAGCAAATCATGCGGGCTCAGCGTTAATCGCTATTCTCAAGGAACGTGCTGGTAGCGGCGAATAACCTTCCTACAGTTTTTAGAAAAGCCGACTTAGTTCGGCTTTTTTTATGGCTCACGTCCAGAGCATGGCAAAAGATGGCATTAATGTGCTTACCAGAATGATGGCAGGTCAATTTGATGCGATGTTGTCGTGCTGAAATTGCCTTCTTGTAGCAATAAAAAAGCCGGCGCAGGCCGGCTTTTCTTCGTAGCTAAAGATTACACTTTAAACTGGTCTACTGACAGGCGTAATTCTTCGGCAAGACGAGCCACTTCATGGCTAGAGTCTGAGGTTTGCTCAGCACCAGATGCAGTCTCTTCTGCGATATTAACGATAGACTCAAGCAGTTTGCTGATTTCGTGCGAAACTTGGTTTTGCTCTTTCGCTGCGTGCGAAATCTGCTCACTCATATCGTGCGCTAAGTGCACGGCATTGGTAATTGATTCCAACGCTTGGTCAGCAACTTCAGTTTGTGCCACACAATTTTCAGCCTGACGTTTACCTTTATTCATTGCTTCTACCGCAGCATGCGCACCAGATTGCAACACTTGAATCATTGCCTGGATTTCCTGGGTTGAAGATTGAGTTTTACTCGCCAGTGAACGAACTTCGTCGGCAACTACCGCAAAACCACGACCTTGTTCACCAGCACGAGCGGCTTCAATCGCAGCGTTTAAGGCTAATAGGTTAGTCTGTTCAGCAATACCACGAATTACATCAAGGATGCTGCCGATAGAGGCGCTATCTTGATGAAGTTTATTGATAACTTTAGAAGCCTGTTCTACTTCTTGTGAAAGTTGCAGAATAGTTTGTTTGTTATTTACCGAGATACCTTTCACCCGCTCTGCTTCAGCATCAGCATGTTTGATTTCTGCTAATGCGTCATTAGAACTCTGCATCACACCCTGTGACGTGCTGCTCATTTCAGTTGTTGCTGTTGCAGCTTGTGTTACTTGCGATTTTTGCTCGCGAATCGCCGCTGTCGATTGCACAGTGATTGCTGAGGTTTGCTCAGATGCTGCAGCAAGTTGTGTTGAGCGAGAGATGATCCCTTGGATTAGTTGGCGTAGATTGGTGATTACGGTATTGCAGTTGCGAGCCAATTCACCAAATTCGTCCTCAGCACTATCATCAAGGCGTTTTGTCAGGTCACCTGATGCAACCACACCAAGAATAGCATTTACACGACTTAAAGGTTCAGTGATGCTGTTACGCGTTTTTAATGCAACCAAGATAGCCACAAGCACTGAAACAAAACCACCAATGCTGATCCACATGATTGCGCTGCTTACATCTTCAGCTGATTCAGTTTGAATATGGCCAGCTGCGGTGCGCGCCTTGGTCAGTAACTCTGTTAATGCTGCACTAGCTTCTGTGGTCTGTGTTTCAGCAGTGGCCAACAGGGTCGCTGCGTCAGCAGAGGCTGTGATCCGTTGTGCTTTTAATGGCAAAATACCGTCAGAGCCGTTGAGTAAATCATTAATAGCAACAATTTTCTCATTTAAATCAGCAACCATGCTGACTGACTCTCCAGCTTCTTGATTAATCACTTCCATTTTACTGCTGATATCTGCCATGCGATTTTTGATTTCGTTAGACAGAGTTTCAGAAGTGTTGGCTGCGTTAGTACGACTTAAGTCAACGACCGTGCTCACCAGTGAGTTCATGCTAGTTTCTAACACTGCAGCAGCTTCAGCAGATTTAGGGAAACGGCGGCTAACATCACGAGTATCAGAGAAATCCAAAATCAACGATGCTGAATCATCAGCGTTGCCTTCTAAATCTGACAGCTTGCTAGCAATTTTGTCGCGTAAAGTCAGGCTTTCTTTGAGTTTAGTAAACAAGTTATTGCTGGTTGGAGTGAATTCGTTATAAGTGTTTTCCACTTTTTTGAAGTTAGCGGCAAGCTCTGGCTCTTTTGCCACGACAGCTTGTAGATTCTTGGCTGCAGCATCGTAAGCATCCCGTTCGATCTCAAATGCATTTTCTAAACTAGCCACGGTTTTAACTTCGTCTGCATAAAACGCCTGCAGACTAATTTTACTCATCTTGACGAATTCACTCTGCAAAGTAGCACTGTTTTCCAATGCTGGAATAGATACAGTATTTACAGCACTGGTGGTTTCGCTAATGCTCTGGAGCTTGGAAAAGGATAAGCTGGCGATAAAAATTAGCAGGAGAGATATTACACCAAAGCCACCAAATATCCGATTTGCTACGGTTAACTTCATATAGAACTCCCAAAGGGTATGTAAACAGGCGCTTAGCGGCGCACTGGTCGGTCAAATGACCAATTGTTGCCAAGAATCACAGTATTATAGTCGTTTTTTATATCCTTCAACACTATAACGCTGACTTGATTCTATACAATAGCAGGTCAAGGTTTCACCCCAGACACAGCCGGTATCCAGTGCATGAATATCTGCAACTGGCGAGTGTCCTAACAAGGCTGCCCAGTGCCCGAAGAAAATCTGGGGATGAGATTTATCCGACCAGAATTCATACCACGGAATGAGAGAGGGATTATCCGAAATCCCGCCTTTTTCTTTTAAGTTTAACGCACCATTATGCTCACAATAGCGCATTCTTGTGCAAGCGTTGATGGTAAATCGCATTTTTGCGATATCGCTATCAGCATCTTGCCATAATCTAGGTTGATTACCATACATCTGGCTAAACAATAATTTAGGATCTGCGGATAATGCAAGTTCTACTTGGCGAGCTGCTGCAAGCGCGGTCGGAATATCCCACTCAGGTGAGAGTCCTGCGTGGACCAACAATAAGTTGTCTTTGGCATCATAATGAATAAGCGGCTGTTGCAATAGCCAATCGACAAGTGCAGGCAGCTCCGCAGCCTTTTGCAATTCAGCCAATTGATCGTCAGCTTCAATTCGGCCGAAACCATAAATTGAAGCCAGAAAGTTCAAATCATGATTGCCAAGCACTGTAATCGCCGAAGTCCCGAGTGATTTCACATACTGCAAGGTTTCTAGAGACTTTGGCCCGCGAGCAATCAAATCACCGCAAAACCACAGTTGATCGATGAGAGGGTTAAAATTGATGAGCTGCACTAACTGTTGCAACTCATCAAAACACCCTTGCACATCACCGACCACATAACGAGCCATGCTAGTTGAGCACTCCAGGCACCGCTAATCGGAACAGTGGGATCAGAGTGGTAAATTCACTACCGTCGGTATTTTGCATTTCATAATGACCATGCATGGTACCAACTGGGGTTTCGATGACAGAGCCGCTGGTATAAGTGTAATGTTCACCAGGCGCCAACTGCGGTTGTTCGCCGATAACACCATCGCCTCGAACTTCTACGGTTTTGCCATTGCCATCGGTTATCGACCAATAACGTCGAAGCAGTTGCACAGAACGCTCACTGTTGTTTTGAATGTGAATGGTGTAGGCAAAAACGTAACGACCTGCTTGTGCATCCGATTGCGACTCGATATAAAACGGTTCAGCTGACACTTGAATTAACGGGTCGTTACTCATTCTGTTGTACTCGGTTGACTGGCTAGCCACTTCGCGATGCGAATAAATTCGCTGACAGGCAATTGCTCTGGACGCAGGGATGGATCTATACCGAGAGCTTCAATTTGCTCGACAGTCGCAAAATTCGCAAAACAATTGCGCAGAGTTTTCCGACGTTGATTAAATGCTTCCAAACAAACTCGATTCAGCACTGCAACTGGCACATCTTGCCTTTCCGCGGCTGACTTAGGGATCAAGCGAACAACTGCAGAGTCCACTTTTGGAGCTGGTTTAAAAGCGCCAGGGCCGACTTCAACGACAGGCATTGCATGGCAAAAAAACTGGGTCATGACAGTTAAGCGCCCGTAAGTTTTCGAGCCATGAGGTGCGGTCATCCGCTCGACCACTTCTTTTTGCAGCATAAAGTGCATGTTTTCAATGTGATCCGCGAATTCAAATAAATGAAACAGCAGGGGTGTAGAAATATTGTACGGCAGGTTACCGAAAATTTTAAGTTTGCCATCGGCCGGAACCAACTGACGGAAATCAAATTTCATGGCATCAGTTTGGTGGATAGTTAATTTAGACGACAATACCGGGTGCTCAGCGAGGCGTTGTGCCAAATCTCGGTCGAGTTCAACCACAGTTAACCGTCCCGCAATTTCAGCGACAGGTTCAGTTATTGCGCCTAAACCAGGGCCGATTTCGACCAGGTGATCCGTGGTTTTTGGCGCTATAGCTTTGACGATGCGTTCAATGACTGCAGGATCGTGTAAGAAGTTTTGGCCAAATCTTTTGCGGGCGGTATGGCCCATATGTACTTTATCAGTCATGAGTTACTTTTGATTGTGTCGCGAGGAAAATGGCCTGGTCGAGTGCATGTAAAAAACTGCCAGGATCTGCTTGCCCTGTGCCCGCTAAATCGAGCGCAGTGCCGTGGTCAACCGAAGTTCTAATTAAGGGTAAGCCTAAGCTAATATTAACGGATTTACCAAAACCTTTGTATTTAAGTACTGGTAATCCTTGGTCGTGATACATCGCCAACACCGCATCGGCATTATCTAAATATTTCGGTTGAAATAAGGTGTCCGCAGGCAGCGGTCCAATTAAATCTATCCCTTGTTCGCGCAGCTCTTGTAAGGTCGGTTTAATTACATCTATTTCTTCACGCCCCAGATGACCGTCCTCTCCTGCGTGCGGATTTAAACCACAGACATAAATTCGCGGATTGGCGATAGCAAATTTCTGTTGTAAGTCTTGATGCAAAATTCGAATCACTTGCAGTAGCCGTTCGCGGGTAATGGCCTTGGCGACGTAAGCAAGCGGGATGTGCGTAGTCGCAAGGGCAACTCGCAGGCCTTCTGTTGCCAACATCATCACTACGTAGGGCGTGTTTGATTGATGCGCAAAAAATTCGGTATGACCGCTAAATGGGATGCCAGCTTTGTTGATAATACCTTTGTGCACTGGACCAGTAACTATGGCGGCAAAACCACCATTCATTGCCTGTTCCCCGGCAAAGGTTAATGTATCAACCACATAACGACCGTTACTTTCATCCAACTGTCCTGCTCCAACAGGCACAGCCAGTTGAAACGGAGCAATGGTTAAAGTGCCAGCTTGTTGTGGTTCTGCTGGTATGTCGGCATTAAACGGGCGTAATGTTAACGCCAGCCCCAAGTGCGCTGCTCGCTCGCGCAATAATTCAGGATCAGCACAGACTACCAATTCAACTGGCCAGTCTCGCTGTGCCAGTTGAATGATTAAATCAGGACCAATTCCCGCAGGTTCACCTGGAGTAATACCGATTCTTAGGGTCATTTATTCTCCGCAATTACTTCAATAAAGGCTTCGTCGCGCAGTTCGCGCAGGAAGTTTGTTGATTCTTCATTGTAGCGGCGGTTGTAAATCATGCGCATTACTTGATCGCGTTTTTTCTCGGCAGTTGCATCAACTGTACGACGACCTAACAATTGCACCACGTGCCAACCGTGTTGTGTGCGGAATGGCGCGCTGATTTCGTTATTTTTAAGAGTTGATAATGTGTCACGGAATTCCGGAACAAAAATGTTTGGATCGGCAAAACCAAGATCGCCACCTTTTAACCGTGAGCCTGGATCTTCAGAATTCGCTTTTGCAAATTCTGCGAAATCCGCTTTGCCGGCTTTAAAATCAGTAACAAACTGCGCCAACATGTTTTTGGCTTTCTCTTCACTGACAATAATTGAAGGTTTGATTAATACGTGACGAGAGTTTAATTCTTCAAATTCAACAACGTTGGTACCGCGGATGTCAAAAATAGTCACGATGTGGAAACCTGCACCAGAACGCAGTGGGCCAATTAAGTCTTTTTTCTTTTTGCCGCGAATTTGATCGGCAAACAGCGTTGGCATTTCATTAATATTTAACCAGCCCATGTCGCCACCTTCTAGCGCCGTTTCAGCTGAAGATGAAGCAATAGCGATTTTCTTAAAATCACTGCCAGAACGAAGTAATTCCATGACTTTATTTGCTTTGTCTTGGGCTTCTTTAATCTGAGCTTCGTCTGGATTTGACGGCAATGACACTAGAATATGACCAATGTTATATTGCTCGTTACTCGCACCTTGTTCTTCCATCAACTTCATCAAAGTGTCGATTTCTTGTGGGCTTACGTAAATACGACGTTGGACGTTTGCTCGTAGCACTTCACCAGTGGTCATTTCTTCACGCAGACGTTCGCGGAACACCTCGTAACTACCTTCTTCGGCGACAACTCGAGTTCGGAACTGCTCTAAAGTTAAATTTTGTTCTTTCGCGATATTTTCGATGGTTTGGTCTAATTGTGGGTCAGTAATCTGTACACCCATCCGCTTTGCCAACTGCATTTGTAGGCTATTGGTAATCAACCGTTCCAGTGCTTGCACTTTTAACGCTTGATCTGACGGAAGCGTTTGTCCTGCTTTGCTCGCGTTGAATTTTACGCGAGTGACCATATCCTGGACTTCACTTTCCAGCACTACACCATTGTTAACTACTGCAGCCACTGCATCGATTTTAGTTTCTGCAGCCTGACTACTCATCATGATGCAAGTGGTCAGAGCAACACTGAACAACTTTTGTAACTTCATAAAATTCCAGTTTAATTATTTAATAAATAGGGTCGGCGATAGCCGAAAACCCCACTCGATAACATGTCAGAAACATCGAATCCGGCAGAGTCGCCGAATCCTTTTAACACAAATTGCAGCGCAATACCGCTATCTAGTTCAACCGGTTGGTCGATATTATCTATCTGCGTACTAAAGTTTGTTTCAACTTGCCGTCTTGCTACAAGCCGAACGGCCCAGCAACAAGACTCATATTGCAGGCCAAAGTTTGCTTCGACCATTCGGTCATTTTCCAAATCTCGATAATAACTTGTCACTAATTGCCACTGATCGGCAACAGGCATAGTCCCAAGCGCGCCTAATTGCGTGATGACGTTGTTTGAGACATTCCGACTATAGCGATGGTTCAATTGGAATAGTTTTTTGTCATCCGCGCGATAGTCTAGCGTGACATTGCTCTTAATCATCCGGTTTGTGTCAGCATCAAACTGAAAACCGCTGTTGATAAACCAACGATTTTGCCAATGTACCAAAGCTTCAGCCGCTAGAATGGATTCAGTGGCAGCGACATCTTCTGGATTGTTGGCATCAATACCTTGTGGATCGGCCAAAAATAGAATTTGGCCAAGGCTAAACCGAAAACGCTCAGTATCCTTTGCATCATACACTCGAGTCGTCGCGCCGAGGGTAATTTGATTGGCATCATTAATACGGTCTAGGCCGGAAAAACGATTTTGTCGGAATAAGCCGTAGTAGTCGTCCTGTAACCGCGCAGTGTCATAGAAATTGATATTGGTTTGGTCACGATACGGGATGTAAACGTATTGAATTTGCGGCTCTAGGGTTTGTAATGAATTTTGACCAAACCAACTGGTTTCTCGTTCAAAATTGAGTTTACCGTTGGCTTGGACGACCGGTAAGGAGCGCTGGACATTTTTGTCCAAGTAGCTCACTTGATCCGGGGCGAAGTCAGTGTTGATTTTTTGCTGATAGTAAGTGGTTAACATACTGGTTTCGAACAATAAATCTAAAGCAGGCGAGCTATATGGCAGGCTTAAGGTTGGTTCGAAATGCAGACGGTCTGCCTGTAATACTCTTGCAGAATTGTGCTCGAAATGTGAGTACTGACTACGCCAAGAGAATTCTATATCACCAAAAACTTGGCTCGGATGAGCCGATTGCAGATCCCACTGTGGCAGTGCGTGATAGGATTCCAAGTGATCACCAAGGATTTCAAATCCTTGCAATTGAATGCTGGAGTTGACCTGCTCTCCATAATAATTCAAGGCAAATTTGCGATACAGTTGGGTATCGCTCTGGTTCGCGTAATCCGAACCTAAATCAGAAATATAACTATCGTCGCTGACATCAGTAAAATCGATTTGTGCACGCCACTGATCGGTAAAATCAGACTGATGAGTTAAATGAGAGAGATAGCGGCTGCCAAAATCATTGGGTTTTTCTTGGTCTTTAGCCAAATACTCGACTTGCAGCTTCCCTTGATGCTCTTCGGTTAAGTAGCGGACTTCATTTTTCAATTGGGTGCCACGTAGACTCATTAAGCGCGGAGTGAGCGTAGCATCAAAGTTTTCCGCAATATTAAAGTAGTAGGGCAGTTGTACATCGACCCCAAGCTTTTTCGAGCTACCAATTTTAGGTACCAGCAAGCCACTTTTGCGTTTATCGCTAACCGGGAAGGTCATGTATGGCACATATAACACCGGTACGTCTTTAATTTTGACTACCGAATGCCACGCTTCACCCCAACCGTCATCAGCATTTAATTGGATTTTATCTGCTTGTAACGACCAGCCATCATCGCCATCAGGGCAAGTGGTAAAGCTTGCCATCTGCAGTGCAACTTTTTGGTCATCTGCTTTGAGCTCTTGTGCATAACCGCGACCGGCTTGTTGAGTAAAACGGTACTCCGCGTCGGTCATAGTTGCAGAGCTGTCGCCCATTTGCGCTTTAAACGAACTACTACTGACTTTCAACACTGGACTGTAATAACTAATACCGCCATCAGCGAACATGGTTTGGGCAGATTTATCAAAAGATGCAGATGGAGCGCTGAGTAAGGTGTCGCGATGAGTCAGTTCAACGCCGTTAAAAAATTTTGCACTTTTGTTGTCGATTAAATCGACGCTACCGGAGTAGATCCTGACGCTGTCGTCGTTTTTATTCAGCGTAGCCAAGCGGTCTGGCAGCTGAATTTTTGGATAACACTGCAAAACCGGCGCAGCTTCTTCCGCCAAGCTTGTTAGCGGTAGCCCGGTTAAAGTGAGTATCATCAGTCGATGGAGTGCAGTGTGTTTCATCCGACAGTCTCAGTCATTCGTCCATTAGTTGTTGCAGACCGCAAAAACAGCGGGTCTGTATGATAAATCAATTTTCGCATAACCGCTAATCCGTTATAGTGCAGGCTTTAGTGAAAGAAGGACAATAAGTTGGCAGATCGTATTGCAGAAATTTGTAATTTTTTACAAAAACAATGGCCCGATACTGAATTTCGGCTTGATCCCATCAGTGGGGATGCTAGTTTTCGCCGCTATTTTCGAGTAGTTGTCGGTGATGGGACTTGGGTGCTGATGGATGCTCCTTCGCTCCATGATGATTGCCAACGTTTTGTGGCGATTTGCCAAGCCTATGCCGCTGCTGACTTACAGGTGCCAACAATTGTCGCTGCAGATATCTCAGCAGGGCTGCTGTTGCTGTCCGATTTAGGTGACGATTTATTGCAATTCGGCTTGTCGACGGAGAATGTCAAAGCTTGGTATCGTCAAGCGCTGGCGTTGCTTCCCGCTGTGCGTTCAGTAAAGCTCAGTGCGATTGGCGACCTCCCGACTTTCGATACCGCTTTTTTAATACGAGAACTGCAGATTTTTAGTGATTGGTTTATCAACAAGCACTTAGGCATGACCATGGGTGTCTCAACCCAAGGATTAGTGCAGCAAGTCTTTGACTTATTGATTGCATCTGCCCTTGCCCAGCCGCAAGCGGGCATGCATCGCGACTTCCATAGCCGAAATTTAATGATGCTCCCGGGTCAACAGCTTGCGGTTATCGATTTCCAAGATGCGGTGATTGGTCCGGTCAGTTATGACGCAGTGTCTTTGCTGAAAGATTGTTATCTGACGTGGCCAACAGAACTCACTGCTGAATTGCGTGAGGAGTTTTTGCTGCAACTAAAACAATCTGAAGAAATTGCTGCTGAATATTCGTCTTTGCAATTTAAGCGTGATTTCGATTTGATGGGGTTGCAGCGTCACTTAAAAGTACTGGGTATTTTTTGTCGCCTTTGGTACCGCGATGGCAAAGCCGGTTATTTGGCTGACCTGCCACGGGTGTTTGCCTACGTGCTTGACGTTTGTGATCAATACGATGAACTGAGTGCATTTGCCAGTTGGTTGCGCACGGATGTAGAACCTTTGTTTGCTCGGAGCTTGCCATGAAAGCAATGATTTTGGCCGCTGGACGCGGGGAAAGGATGCGCCCATTGACCGACCATTTGCCAAAACCGCTATTGCCGGTCGCGGGAACTCCGCTAATTGGGCACCATTTGCAATCGTTAGCACAATCGGGAATACGAGATATCATCATCAATCACGCTTGGCTCGGTCACTTGATAGAGCAGCAATTGGCCGATGGTGCTGAGTATGGGGTTGCGATCCAATATTCGGCGGAAGGTGAAAAAGGTTTGGAAACCGCGGGTGGCATCATCAAAGCATTGCCATTGTTAGGTGATCGCCCATTTGTTGTGGTTAATGGCGATGTATTCACTGATTTTCCGTTCGTAACACTCACAACCGAAAGGGCAGAGGATATTCTTGCTCACCTAGTGCTGGTGCCGAATCCTCCGCAACATCCATTAGGTGATTTTGGCATTGAAAGCAAGACCGGCTTGGCTTTGGCTGCAGCGGATACTCAGTTTACTTATAGTGGGATCGGTTGGTTTCGACCGGAGTTTTTCGCTGATATCGCATCAGGACCACAGAAGTTAGCGCCATATTTGCGCCAAGCGATGGCGCGCAAGCAAATTAGCGCCGAAGTGTATTATGGCGAATGGGCCGATATTGGTACTCCGGAACGCTTAGCACAAATCAATGAACAACAAAGGGATTGCGATCATGTGGGGTAAAGTCATCGCTGGTTTATTCGGCTATGCCATGTTCAAACTGCCAGGACTATTGATCGGTGTTGCTGTTGGCCATTGGTTTGACATTAGTTTTGGCAAAAGTTTTGAAGCTGCAGGCGGCTTTGCTGGGTTAAAAACAGACAAAGCTGAATCGCAAGGCCTATTTATGTATAGCACTTTCGCGGTCATGGGGCATTTAGCTAAGGCAGATGGAGTGGTGACGCCTGCACACATTGAGAAAGCGACGACCTTTATGCAGCAACTTGGTTTAAATAGCCAACAGCAACAAGAGGCGCAACGGGCTTTTCGAGAAGGTAAAGCTGCAGATTTTCCATTGACTGAGCAATTGCAGGCATTACGGCAAGCGCTACGGTGGCGTCCTGATCTTCTGCAGATGTTTTTGGAAATTCAAATCAGTGTCGCTTACGTCGATGCCAAGTTAAGCGCTGCGGAGGAAAAGGTTTTACAGCAAATTGCCAATGCGTTGGCAATTTCGTCCTTGCGTCTACAGCATCTATTAGGAAGATATGAGGCTGAGGCGAGATTTTCGCAGCGACGTGCTTCGCCAAAGCCGGAAGCAAGCCTGCTTAGCGATGCTTATCAATTACTAGGCGTTCCTGCTAATTGCACTGATAGTGAACTGAAAAAAGCCTACAAAAAGCTGATGGCACAACATCATCCAGACAAGCTGATGTCGCAAGGATTACCAAAAGAGATGATGGAATTAGCCAAAACTAAGACGCAAGAATTACAGTCAGCTTATGAACTGATTAAAGCGCAACGGCAGTCTTGAGGCCAATTGGATTCGTCAGTAGCGTCCAAGTGTTTTGCCAACTTAGATCGCTATGACGACTTGTAATAAAACATAAAATAGACAGCGCCCAGCAAACAGATGCCTGCATATAGGTAATTGAGTTTAAAGGGTTCTTTCATATACAGCACCGCAAACGGAATAAACACTGCGAGGGTGATGACTTCTTGTAGAATTTTTAGCTGGGCTAAGCTCAGCACCTGAGAGCCAATCCGGTTGGCAGGAACCATCAGCATATACTCGAATAAGGCGATGCCCCACGAGACCAAAATTGCGACGTAAATTGCCGAGCTTTTCAAATGTTTAAGATGGCCATACCAAGCAAAGGTCATAAAAACGTTGCTCAGGATCAGTAGACCTATGGTTGAGTAAATTGGCGGCATTCTTGACTCCGTAATCGTGGGGATTGGGTGATTATGTCAAGAATATTGCAAAATGTCTTAGTAGCCGATGTACGTTAGCCATCCATAAACTTCTTTAAATAACCATTCCGGTTCGTCATCGACAGTGCCTGCAAGTATGCGTTGTCGATAGAGTTCTTTCATGCTTTTACGCGTTAATTGCAATCTGATTTTACTGCTTGCAGCAACCACAGAGTTGTCTTGGTTATGCAGGATGTCTAAGGTCGGGATTTTGTGCTGGCTGATGGCCAATGACACCGCTTGATTTAACTTTGCATCCGCTAAATATGCGCTTAACAATATTAAGCCCTGCGGTGCACTGATTTGTTCACGCTGGATCATGGTGTTTATTAAAGCGCCACTGCTTCCTTGCGCAATGATGATCAGATTACCGTGCTTACTGGCGGCGCGTTTTAGTACTTCAGCTAGCCGCCCCTGAAATTCAGTCTGATAAGCAAGCAAGGTTTCAGTATCCACACTCGCCAAAGCGTCTGGCACCATCATGGCGATGGTATTCCAGCCGTAATCAATTAAGGTCGTGCGTAAATAGTTGATCGCTCGGGGACTTGCTGCATGCTGTGACCAATCAGGAATTAAAATAACTGTGCCTTTAGTGAATGGCGTCATGGTTTTTAATTCAAGAGTGAGGAACTCTTGTTCTGCCGTTTTAAGCATACTGATTTCTTCAGCTGGCAGTTGACGTTGGATATCACCCATGACTTCAATTTCTGTCGCATGACCTTGGATACTGACTAAGAGTAGAGTTGCGAACAGTAGTTGTTTCATTCCCGAGTTCCATTTTCAATAGCTCTAGTCGGAATATCGGCGGCACTGCAGAAAACTTAATGATTGGATGGGAACAAATAAAAAAGCCGCCAATCAGGCGGCTTTTCTTCACAACAGGAAATTAGCGTTGAACTGCTTCTTTCACTGATGCTGTAACAACACCTTCGATACGACGGTTTGCAGCGTGTGCAGCTTTAGTGTTACCAGCTACTTTCGGCTTAGTTACACCGTAACCAACAGCTTTAACGCGTGAACGGTCGATACCGAATTGGTTTACTAACACGTCAGCAACAGCGTCAGCACGACGTTGAGACAGTTTTAAGTTGTAAGCTGGTTTACCAACATTAGACGCGTGACCACCGATTTCTACGTCAGTGTTCGGGAAGCGTTTTAAGAAGTTAGCCAGTTTTTCGATATCTGCATGATATTCTGATTTAACAACAGCTGAGTCGTTGTCAAATTGAGCATTCAGGTTGATGCTTACAGAAGATTCAGTGAAGATTGAACAACCAACAGTATCAACTTTATCTGTGATTGGAGTATCAGCACATTGATCTTTATCATCAGTCACGCCGTCTTTATCCGCGTCGCCAACTACTGGCGCTGGAGCTGGAGCTGGTGCTGGAGCAGGTTCTGGAGCAACAACTGGAGCTGAACCGAAGTGATAAGTTAAACCTAATTTCACACCAACATCAGCGAAAGATTTGCTGATACCTTGGTAACGGTTGGCTTCAGCGAAGAATGCCAAGTTGTCATTGGTGAAAATTTCAAGGCCTAAACCGATGTTAGCAGCTGATGCATCTTGGCCAGTTGTGAAGTTTTTCACACCACCGACGATGTACATTGGCAGTGAACTTAAGTAGTAGTTCAGGTCAACACCAACGCGGTTACCTTCGATATCATATGCAACTAAGTCTGAATCAATGAATTGGCGAGCGACTTCAGCACGAATTGCCCATGATTCATTTACACGGTAGCCGACGTTGAAGCCGTAACCTGAACCTTCGTCTTGACCCATCCAGCTAGCAGAGTTTAACTTGTCTTTGTCAGCTTGATAGTATTCGCCAAAAACTGAACCGAAAGCGCGGTCCTGCAGTTGTTCACCAGTTGGTGCTGCTGTTGCAAATAATGGTAATGCCGCCATAATGGCGATTGCGCTAGTTTTAAATTTCATCCGTATCTCCTTAGGGGTTTTCCAACTCGCTAATTTTATTTGACTTGCCTCAATTACACAATTTAAGCATTCCATTGCTGACGATTCAGATTTATGTACCTGAAATAGCGCAAGTTGGCGTCGCTATTGTATCACGAGTAAATGAATATTGCGTTAACACATCGCCGTCAAAACGGACATTTTGCATAAAATTCCATCATTTTTCCAGATGTTGGGTGGGAAACTGCCAAGAATTCTGCGTGTAACTGTAAACGAGTTGCTGCCTGAACCCCATCCTTGGATGCATAAAATTTATCACCAAGGATTGGATGGCCCAGCCACTGCATATGAACGCGCAGCTGATGAGAGCGTCCAGTGATAGGCGTTAATTTAACCCGAGTTGCATTGTGTTCCCGAGCTAGCACCAGATAATTAGTAGTCGCTTTTTTTCCGCGTTCAAAACAGACCATTTGTTTTGGCCGATTTGGCCAGTCACAGATCAGCGGTAATTCCACGACACCTTTTTCGGCTTGCATGGTTCCTTCTAAACGAGCGATGTAGTGTTTTTCCGTTTGCCGTTGCTCGAATTGACGGTTGAGATGGCGTTGGCTGTCGAGCCCAAGCGCCATCACCACAATGCCAGAAGTAGACATATCGAGCCGATGCACGATACGCGCTTCTGGGTATACCCGTTGCACCCGCCGCTCCAAGCAATCTTGGTGTTCGGCAGCCTTGCCTGGGACCGTCAATAAGCCGCTAGGTTTATTTAAAATCAGCATTACCTCGTCTTGGTAGAGGATCTCCAAGTAAGGCTCAGTTGGTGGCTGATAATTAAATAAAGTCATTAAGCTTACTCATGGCTTACCACGATCACGCGAATAGCATCAAATTTCAGCCGGGCTTTCGCGATGTAATCAGTAAGTTGGGATTTGATGGACTGCAAATGTTCCACCTCTTCTGGCCGTACTGATGGATTGATTTTCGCTAACGCTTGTAACCGTTCAATTTGTGCCTGCAACTGCTGCTGCATTTTTTGCTGCGCTTCTTGTTGGATATGCGCAAGTTGTGCTTCAGCGTAAGCTTGGGCTTTGGCAATTAACGGATGAATAGTTGATTGCAATGCCGTCACTAATTTCGCGGCGTTTTGACGGCCGATAGGTTTCAGCTGACGGTTAAAGTTGTCAAACGGCACGTTCGGTGCGAGGTTTTTACCAGTTTTCTCCAACAACAAACGGATTGGCGTTGCTGGTAAATAACGGCCTAACTGTAGTGCTTTTGGCGCACTAGCTTCGGCAACATAAATAAACTCGACAAAATAGCTACCGGCAGGCAACTGCTTGTTGAACAACAAAGCTGCCGCGCTATTACCCATGGTATCGTTGGTTACAATATCCAATGTGCCTTGGACCATCGGATGGTCCCAACTGAGGAATTGAATATCTTCCTGCGCTAGCGCTGTAGAACGATCAAATGTCACTGTGACACCATCCTCGTCCAGACCTGGATAGTGACCTTGCATTTGTTCTGAAGGCGTTAACACAATACTGGTATCACTGCGGTCATCTTGATGAACACCCAAGACATCCCACGCTTTAATCATATACAGCGGTAATACTGTGTCATCATCTTGCGATTTCAACGCGGCGATTAAAGGCAGTGCCGCACCTCGGCCAGATGAATTTAGTTCAAGAAGCTGGTCACGGCCTTGCTCTAATTTCGCTTTAAGTTGTTGATTCAAAGCTGAGCTTTCTTCGAAGAGAACAGTTAGCGCTTGTTCATCGGCTAGCGAGGTTGCCAATACGGCTAGCAGTTGGTCTTTTACCTGCTCAAAGACCGCACGGCCTGTTTGGCTGGTTGCTTGGAATGCGTTCAGTGCTTGATGGTACCAATTCACCAAAATTTGCTGTGGATGCTCACTGAAATATGGCAAATGGATTTGGATGTCATGTTGCTGACCAATCCGATCCAAGCGGCCGATGCGTTGTTCCAGCAAATCTGGGTTAAGCGGTAAATCGAACAACACCAAGTGATGAGCGAACTGGAAGTTTCGGCCTTCACTGCCTATTTCAGAGCAAATCAGTGCTTGAGCGCTTTGATCATCTTGAGCGAAGTAGGCGGCTGCTTTATCGCGCTCAATGATCGACATGCCTTCATGGAACACTGCTGCGCGGATCCCTTCTTTAACCCGCAGCGCTTCTTCGAGGGCTATTGCAGTGTCGGCATGGGCACAAATCACTAAGAATTTCTTGTATTTGTTGCTCTTAATCTGCTGAATGACTGCATCAACTCGCGGGTCAAATTGCCACCAGCTGGTTTTGCTGCCTTCAAACTCTTGGAAAATTCGTTCTGGGAACAACAGCGTTTTAGCTTTGTGTAAGTCTGCTTGTGCCGACATAAATGCGCTTTGTACCTTGATGGCATTTTTATACTGCTCAGGTAATTCCAGTGGCATCATATGTGGCTGGCGCTTCGGGAAGCCTTTAATAGCCGCACGGCTATTTCTAAACAAGATCCGACCGGTGCCATGGCGGTCTAACAATTGGCTAATGACTGATTGTTGCGCTGCCTGTCTTTCATCCGAAGTGCCCGCAAGTTTTAACAGCGAAAGTTCTGCAGTTAAGTCGGTTTCTGCAATACAGGCTTGTAACTGTGCTGCGGCGTCGGCTGGTAAAGCTTCATCAGCAAGCACTTGGCGCGCTAGGGTTGCGATGTTTTTATAGCCTTGCTCTTCCTTAACGAAGTTTTCGTAGCTGAAGAACCGATTTGGATCTAACAAACGCAAGCGCGCAAAATGACTCTCATGGCCTAATTGATCCGGGGTTGCAGTCAGTAAGATGACGCCAGGCGTATCCGTGGCTAAAGTCTCAATTCGCTGATATTCAGCGCTAGGATTGTCGAGGCTCCACTGTAAATGGTGCGCTTCGTCCACCACTAATAAATCCCAGTGGGTTTCAGTCGCTGCTTCATGCGCCGACTTTTTCTTGGTCAAAAATTCTAAACTAGTCAGCACCAGCTGCTCAGTTTCAAACGGATTGCCGCCATCATTGCTGGCTTCGGTAACCCGTTCTTCATCGAAAATAGCGAATTTGAGGTTAAAACGCCGCAGCATTTCGACTAACCACTGATGTTGCAATGATTCAGGGACCACAATCAGCACACGACTAGCTAAACCGCAAATTAATTGTTGATGGATAATCAGGCCCGCTTCGATGGTTTTGCCTAAACCCACTTCATCAGATAAGAGAACTCTTGGTGCGTGGCGCTGCGAAACTTCGTTGGCGATATGCAGCTGATGCGGGATCAGGCTCATGCGGCCACCACCTAAACCACGCAGTGGATTCTGCTGCTGTTGGTGCAAGTGTTGCCATGAATGATAACGAAGCGAGAACCAATCAAAACGGTCGATTTGGCCGGTAAACAACCGATCTTGTGGCTGATTAAAGCTGATGTAGTGATCTAGGAACATTTCCCGAAGAGCAACTTCATCACCATTGTCGGTGCGGTGGCCATGATAAATCAAGGTGTTGTGACTTTCTTCAACACGGTCAATTACCACGCTAAAGCCGTGGGCACTTTTTACCGTATCGCCCGGATTAAACTGGACACGGGTTAATGGCGCTTCGGCCATTGCGTAAAGACGCGTTTCATCACTGGCTGGAAACAGCAAAGTGACCATCCGCCCTTCAATGGCTATTACTGTGCCTAAGCCCAAATCAGACTCAGAATCACTGATCCAGCGCTGCCCCTGTGCAAATTTAATCATCGTTTCGTCACTCCAAAAAAGGGGCGCTATGGTACTAAGAAATGCGCCGTACTGCATTAGCTGTCTGCGGATTATTTTAGCTGTTCTTGGCAAAAAGCGCTGAAGTGAAAAAATAACGTCTATTCCGTCACGATATTGTCATCCGAAATGGGGATTCTTGCTCTAGAGTTAACAAAGAGAGTACGTTTCTTTATCGCTGCTAAGGAGCTGCATATGGCGCGAAGAAAAATCAAAGAGAAAAAAGTTTACGTCCTTGATACCAACATTCTACTGCACGAACCCTTCGCTTTTTTAAACTTCCAAGAACATGACGTTGTAATACCGATGACGGTGCTGGAAGAACTTGATCACATTAAAGACAAACAAAAAGATGTAAGCCGAGAGGCTCGAGTGGCCATCCGCGCTTTAGAAGATGCGCTTAAAGACGCGACGCCTGAACAAATGCTGCAAGGGGTTGCTTTAACCCGACATGGTGAAGATGTTGGTGCCGGCCATTTGTTTATCGTCAATGACCACCACATTAGCGATCAAATTCCCGGTCTACCTGGTGGCGAAAACGATCACCTTATCATTAATACCGCGTTGTTTTTGCAACGAGAAAAAGCCCCGACCAAAGTTATCTTGGTGACCAAAGATATCAACATGCGTCTGAAAGCCAAAGGCGCAGGTTTAAAACAAGTTGAAGACTATCGAACAGACCAACTGATTGATGATGTTCGGTTTTTATACAAAGGTTATTATAAGTTTGCCGGTGATTTTTGGAGCCAAGTGAAAGATTGTCGGAGTAATAATGAAGGCCGCGAAACCTACCATTATCTACCTCGGACTATTTTACCTAATGCATACATCAACGAGTACTTGGTCGACGAGCATGAAACCTTCGCCGGTCGAGTGGTTGCGATTAACGAGCAAGAACTGAAGGTTTTAGATTTGGGCTTTGAGCGATTGTTGCATAAGCACGCGTGGGGCATTCATCCGAAAAATATCTATCAGGCTATGGCATTAAACGCATTGTTAGATCCGGAGATGGATTTAGTCATTTTGACCGGGCCAGCAGGCTGCGGCAAGACATTACTCGCACTTGCAGCAGCCTTGGAACTGGTGATTGAGCGCGGCTTGTATGACAAAGTGATCGTTACTCGAAATACACCTGAAATTGCTGAATCAATTGGCTTTTTACCTGGTTCCGAAGAAGAAAAGATGGCGCCATGGCTCGGGGCAATCACTGACTCCCTGGAAGTGCTGCATAAAACCGACGAGCACCCGCATGCGAGTGTGAACTACATCATGGAGAAGGCGAACATCCAGTTCAAATCCGTGAATTTTATGCGCGGTCGTAGTATTCAAAATGCGATTGTGCTTTTGGATGAGTGTCAAAACTTAAGTGCGGCGCAATTAAAAACCATTATTACCCGCTGTGGCGAAGGCACCAAACTGATTTGTTCTGGCAACCTATCACAGATTGACAGTAACTATTTGACAGCTGTGACCTCGGGTTTAACCTATATTGTTGAACGCTTCAAGAACTTTGAAGGCAGTACAACAATTAACCTAAATGGCGTGGTTCGTAGTCGATTGGCATCTTTTGCCGAGGAAAATTTATAGTGAAGTTATCGCCGTCAACCTTGGCGGCGTTCAGAACAGATTGACTTGCCTCACTGTTCAGTTAGGCTAGTTAATCTGTCGCTGAAGTATGGAGTTGCTTGCTGGTGAAATGGTTTTCGTGGATAACTTGGTTTTTCGTGCTGAGCCTGCTGCTAATTTGGAGTTCGGGCTACTGGCTTTGGTCACAAGCAGTACGGGGGCAGTTCACTCAGCAAAACATCGAAGTTAAGCAGCAACTAGAAATCACCCAAAATTTATTAGGGAACTGGCAGCAAAGTTATCGGTTAAATCTTGGTTATTTGCAAAAGCAGTTAGCGGATTGGGATCCGGTTTCTGTCAATAATCCATTATTAGACCCTTGGCAAGAAGTCGACGACAAGCTGAGTCATGCGTTATGGCAAGATCCATTGCTCGCTTATGCAGTTCTCGATAGTTCTGGCCGCGTGCTGCGCTTAAGTTCGAATCAGGCGGGTAATTTATTTGCGCAAACACAGGCAACGCCGGTCGCTGAGTATTTTTTGCCGCCGCTAGTCACTGCAGACCAATGGATAATCCCAATTCTGTTTCGTATCAATAACCAGTCAATCATGTTGTGGTTTGACGCCTCTGCGTTAAAACAGCAAATCTATCAACAACTATCAGTGGAAAACTCTCTCACTGAGTTTCAACTGATTAGCCAACAAGGCGAGCTCTGGACGCCGAGCTTGTATCGTCGAACCTTATTAGCGCGATTGGGCAATCAAAGTCAGACCCCGATTAAACTTGATAAATTTTTCGCTAAAAAACCTCCCGAAGATTTAACGTTGAGTCGTCAGCGTTTTGATAGTTCTGCGGCTTGGTCATACACTTCTGTGTTTTTAGCCATGCAAAAGCAATTACGCGGCGCAGCTGCTGATTACTATCCGAATTATATGGGACGGCCAGCACTTGCCGCATGGCGTTGGTCAGATGCTTGGCAAGCATTCATCGTTATAGAACGCGATGCGACACAAATCGTGAAGCAGCAAAAATCTTGGTGGCGTTATGGCATAATCGCTTTAGTTGGCTTTAGCCTGTTTTTGACCTTGGGTTTTTATCTTGTTCAGCGGCGTTTGCAGCTTGCGGATGAAGCGCTGATTACCGATGAAACTAGTTTTGCCGACGAACAAATACCCGCAGCTGAGGCTTCTACAGTTCCAATAGTGGCATTGTCCGAGTTGGAAACATCTGCAGTATCATCGCCCGAAGTCTCGCCTGAACAAACTCATACAGTGTTGCAGTCAGCGACACTGTCGGCATCAGTCGAAATTCCATCATTAGTCGCTAATGACGCGGCAGCATCAGTTCCTGTCGCTGATTATCTTGTCACTGATTATCCTGGGGCGGTCGAGCCTGTGGTCGCTGCTGCTGAATTAGTGGTTGATGCCGGTGCAACTTTGGTTAAGGAAATGCCTCGTTTGCAGGTTGAAAGCTGGCCTGCTGATGGGTATCGGCAATCGACTCAGCAACGCGGCAGTCTAAGCTTGGCATTACAACCTGCGCTAACGCAATTAGTGCAACATATTCGTCAGAAGCTTCCGCAGCATGAAATTGGCTTAGAGTTTTCCGACGACTTACCGATCTGGGTGGAATTAGCTTGGTCTTCAGTTCAACGAGCGTTGCAATATTTGTTGCTACAGGCCTGCATTCGCGCCGAGAAAAGTGAAATTATTGTCAGAGTGATGCTGGCTGAGCAGCAGTTGTTGCGGGTAGAGATCATTGACGGTGGTACTAGTTTGACCGAAGGCCAATGGTTGAGTTTATTGCATCCAGCAGGCACTGCGAAAGATGATGTAATTTTTCGCAAAATTCAGCGCGAACTAAATTCAATGGCGGCTCAGCTTTCTGGAGTTTCGGAGCCTGGCGGTAATAAGATGATTGTCAGTATTCCGATCATGGTGTTGCAGCACGCTGAGGAGGGCGTTCAAACAGAATTGCAATTGGTCGATGCAACAGCGTTGTTATTATCACCGACTGGTGAGTTACAGCATTTGTATCGGCGTTTATTGCGCCATACAGGCCTTGAGTTAATGCCACTTGATGATGCCGAGCAATTCATGAATTGGTGTGCATCTCAACAGCAACAGAAGCTGGATTATTTGCTGCTTGATGAGCTTTTTGTGCGTAACGATGTCGCTCTTGCGCAAAAACTATTGCAAATTGTCCGGCGTTATTTTCCGCAGGTGCAGTTATTAGTGATCACAGCACAGCCGACGCAATGGCGTGAGTTGGTGGCGCCACTTCAGCTTAGATTGCTGTTAAAACCTTTAGTAAACAAACTATTGCAACAGGCTTTGTTATCCGCGGAACCCGGAATATTTGCCTTCAAGCCGCAAAAAGTCTGGCTTTATCAACCTGAATCATTGCAATATTGGTTTCAGGAACAGCAACTGCTGGCGCTGGGCTACCAAGTGCTAAGAGTCAGTGAACGTAAACAGATATCCGGATTGTCTGCAAATGATTTGGTATTGATACCCTCTACATTGCAAGCGGATGAAGATTTGAACAATTGTCGCGCACTAGTCCTTTGGACCTGCCAGACCTTTAGTGAGTTGTGTGCTGTGCAACATGGTTGGTTAGTTGGGCAGGGCACAAGTGCATTGAGTCGACAAATGTTTGTATTAATATCATCACGTCAATTTGTGAGTAGTCGATGAATCCATTTTTAACCGAATACCGCCGCCTTCAGCGATACAGCTTATTGCTGTTGATTGTGATCTCATTACTGATGACTGTGGTGCATTATTTTCTGTCACTATCAGATAGGCTTACTCATCGACAAGAGTTGCTTAACTCCAGCGCTGAGACCTTAGAGCAAGAAGTTAGACCCTACCAGTTTTTGTTGAACTACCTCAAAACTAATGCTGATGCCGCGTTTGCTGATCCAAAGACAACAAACCAAGGATTATTGAGTGGCGTCCAATTAGCCGATACTTCGGCGCAAGCATTGCAGAGCTTTGATGAACCAACTTCGGCAATGCTTAACCAGCTAAATAGCGGAATGCAATTTGCTGGGCGCAGCCTTGCAGGCATCAAGCGCATCGCCTATGTCTCTTCAGAAGGGCTTTGGTACCAAGTGCGCACTATCAATCATGTTGATGATTTGATGGTCAAAGTCTGGCAAGACTTAGGACAAAAAAGCGTTATTCAACAGAATAATCAAGCATTGCTTCATGTAGTTGTAAGTGAAAACAGTAATTTTGCTTTGTCTGTGCCCATTGTTCAAAATGGTCAACGACGGGGTGCTTTAGTGATGGAATTTGATTTAGCTGCCTTGCTAATGATAGTTAGTAAGTCTCAGCCAGATAAAAACTTTATACTGCTCAATGACATCAGTGAAGTAATGTTAGCAAGCAAACAAGGTAAATTGGTGGCAGCGCATGTTTATGATGGCGCACACCAACACGACAATCTAAAGAGCTTACTAAGTTTGCCTTTGGCGTTAAATGTTCAGTATGAATCAGCATCGGCTTTTCGGACTGAATTAGCAGATTTCCTTACTCATTTCATCGGTTATGCTTTTGCACTTTTTATTCTAAGTACTTTCCAGGTCCGCCGGTTTAAAACCAAGGTACTCGCGCCATTTGCCAAATTGATGGTGCATGTCTCTAGATTGTCTCATGGCGATCAACAAGGCGTGCGCCGAGTTTCCGAAGATTGGCGGGAGTTGTTTAGACAAATAGACGATTTGGCAAAGCCTGAAACTAAAGCAAACGATGAGTAAACTGGCGATTGTCGATTGCCTGTTGATATTGTTCAGTTAACTTACCAATCGGCAGCTCAAGCGGTCCGGTTGCGTCGATCAATAGAAATTTAATGCCATCAATCTCTAGTGATTGCTCATCTTTTACCGCTGGAATTTGCGCGGCAATCACCGCGTGATCGCGAAAATAAATTATTCTAAATTGGCTGTTGGGAAATATGTTCTTCATGACGCCAGCAAATAAAACCGCTTTACTGTCACAGTCACCACGATGGTCATACAGCAATTGTAACGGCGGGCTATAGCCAGATCCTGCGGATTCTTGTCGATCAGATAGATCTTGATAGGGGATACGTTGGACCCATAGTGCGAGTTTATTGGCAATTTGCCGAATATTATTGCGGCCGTAGCGGTCAGTAAATGCCTTGGCTACAGGTTTTAGTTCATCAAGGCTCAACTGCAAAAATTTGACATGGTCCGGGATGACCACTGCTGGACGGTTGGGTAACTTTAATAAATAAAAATAACCCTCTTGCAGATAATTGTTGTACGCCTTTTGTTTGGTCTGCTCCAGTAGTTGCATAGCGCTTTGAACTGCGTTCTCATCCTTGCCCTTAATCTGGAACTCGAGCGGTAAATTAGCGGGCGAGAGTCGAATACGCAGGCCTTGCTGTTGAAGTTCTGCGGCTTTCAGCACCAGCTGATTGCGGACATGGAGCTTGGCCAAATCCGGAGAGAATCGACGTAATCCCCGGAATTTTTGTAGGTTTTGATTACTGAGTTGAAAAGTGATGCCTTTATCTGGCCAGCTATAACGAAGTTCGGTGTATTGTTCGGTTTCGATGCGGTCAACATTAGTTGCCGCATCGACATGGGGATGCAGGAATAGACTAACTACGAGTAGCAATGCCTTGTTCAAAGCGATTTTTCCGGCGGAAGAAGTATAAACAGCTTAAGCCGAGGATCGAAAGAATGCCAACGCTACCAGCACTTTCCTCGTAGTAGACGACCGGCTCATCGTTATAAATGTCCTCTAAGGCCAACCGATCTAAACTGATTGCTTCGTAACCAGAGATATCGGCGAGGATAAAACCTGATTGTGCGTCCCTCAGTTGGATACGCAATTTGTACATACCACGTGGTAACGATTTGATATCGGTTTCGATAGCAAGCCAATCCTGGGTGCTTACATCAAATAAGTTGAAAATCGTCGACGTATAAATAATGGTTTCGTAGCCGCCATTTCCGATCAAGCTATATACGGCATAGGCTGGCTGGCGGGTGTATTCGGTATTCGCATCAAAACGGACATAAAGCCGACTGTAGTAACCGTTGTTGTTATAGTCGCGTTTCAGCGTCAAATCTATGGTCTGAAACCATGCTGTACTCAGAAAGTTTTGAGTAACTGCTGAGCTTTGGGCTGCTGCTGTTGCTGTTGTATCGGCCAAGATGCCGATTGGCTGCTGTTGTGCAGTACTTTGCACTGATTCTGGCGCTTGAATTTCCCGAGTTGGTTGCAAGTTTTCTTTGATTTCGGTGGCAAATGTTGTCGCAGTTGCCATTGCTAGCAGTATGGTTGTACCCAGAATTACGGCTTTTTTCGTTAGCTTTTTCATCTTAAATCTCTTTTGCTCGGCAGATGGTAGGAGGCTTTGGTATCATCTTGGTTGCAGCGGCCTGAATTATGGCTGAATTTTATGTAAAAGAGAGTACTGATGAAAGTTTCCCGGACAATTAAGGTGACCACCGCCAGTGAGGCTATCGACTTATTGACGTTGGCGTTGCCTGATTTGTCGAAAGGCCGACTGAAAGATGCAATGAATAAAGGCGCATTGTCGGTACAAAAAGGCAAACAGCATCGTCGGATGCGCCGTGCTCAAGCTATTGTGCAGCCTGGTGAAATTCTTCATTTGAATTACGATGATGATTTGTTAAATCGTAGTTGTGCGCCTGCCGAGCTAATCGCCGATGAAGAGCAATATAGCGTCTGGTTCAAACCGCCTGGGATGTTGTCGCAAGGAAATGAGTGGGGCGACCATTTGGCACTTTTACGCCATGTGGAGTTGCACTTTGCCCAAAAGCGCCAAGTATTTTTGGTGCATCGACTGGACCGTGAGGCGAGTGGGTTAGTGGTGATTGCGCACAGTAAAACTGCTGCCGCAGCGCTTAGCCTCTTGATGCAGAACCAACAAATGCACAAAACATATCATGTGCAAGTGCGTGGCCAATTCAGCGCAGCACTTAAAGCGCGAGGGCAGGTTGATTTGCCGATTGACGGCAAGCCGAGTTGCAGCCAATTCCATATTTTAACTGAAAGCACTGAGCCAAGCCGCACTTGGTTAGAAGTGACTTTAATTACCGGCCGTAAACACCAAATCCGTCGACATTTCGCCGCGGTTGGTCACCCAGTCATGGGCGATCCGCAATACGGCAATCACAATCAAGATCCGGCAGGCCTTGGATTGCAAGCTGTTACCTTAGCATTTAGCTTGCCGGGTAAACCGAAACGGCAGTATCAGCTACCCGAGCATTTACGCCGCTTTATGCCCGTCGAGTGAGACTTCACTAACTGAAATCAATCCTAGCTGCAGTGCATTGTGCAGATCTGCTTGGATATTTTCACCCAGCCAGTTACAAGGAACCGGCTGGGTGCAGTTGGCCCTAAGGCATTGCAGCTTTGCCGCGCCGGGCGGAAATGCAGCAAAACTATGATTGACCAAATGACTCAAACCAGCGACAGCTTGTGGTTGAATCGTCGGTCCAAGTAGCGCCATCAAATCACCTTGCCAACTGCGCCAATGTGACCCCAGCAATTGTTGCAGCGCAGCTAGGCGCAATAAAGTGTCATTGTTTAGTGTCAGCTCATCGCTGGTTTGCCATAACAACCACAGTTTTTGTTCATGCCAACAACTGGCCAATAAATTTTGTTCAGAAAACAAAGCAAGCACCGCAGATGTATTACTTTCGGTCAAAACATCGCTTTGCCAGATCTGCAACTGTAACGCCTGCTGACTTCTTAAGGCCGATTGGGCTTTTTTGCTAAATTCAGGCCAGTCACGGTTGAGTTGTTTAGTGATTGGTTGGCGTCGACGCCACAACCAAGCCACCATCAGCACTAACATGACGGTGACGAATGCTGCGGTCAGTTGCCAAAACTTTGCTTGTTGCGCGGTCAGTTTCAGTTCTTGTTCTAGTTTCTTTTGACTCAAGCTATTTTGCAGTGAGTCTATATATTGCTTTTGCTGTTCGGCATCCAGTGTAAAGCGCACTTGATTAGCTAATTCAGCTTGCTGATATGCTTGTTGCCACTGTTGCTGCAGCGCATGAATTTTTGCCGATTTTTGCAAAAAGGCTTCCTGCAAAAATAGTGGTAAGCTTTTGAAATCATTTACCTTCGGAAAGTAGGCTATGGCTTTTACCGGCTGGTTTTGGTCAAGGGCGAGTTCGACTTGAGCCAAGGCGGTTTCGGTTGCCATGGTTACCGAACGAGTTTGGGTATACAACTCATGGGCCTTGCTGAGTAACACTTCTGCCTGTTGCCAGTTTTTGTTGGCGAGTGCCAGCTCGGCCTGACCATAATATGCTTGCGCTATCATAGTCGGGTCATTGATTTCATTGGCAAACTTCATCGCTTGCTGTAATTCAACTGCCGCCAGATCTGACTGGCCACTCTGTTGCAAGGTCTGTGCTTTATTCAGGAGCACAGTAATCAGTTGATTCCGTCGCTCTGGCATCTGCAACAATTGTTCAGCTTGCTGGAAATGTGACAGTGCCAGTGGGTATTGCTGTAGCTTGTGATAAGCCATACCAAGCCGCAAATGGATTGAACCCAGCGACGAGGTTCTGCCAAGTTCTTGGGCTAATCGCAGTCCTTCGGAAAGATGTAGCTGCGCCAACGCGAAGTTATTTTGCTGAAGTGCTAAGCGACCTGCGATAAGTCTAGCTTGCAGCTCTTCGCTAGCGAGTTGATGTTCAACCGCGACCTCGATGGCGGCATCGGCATAGCCAACTGCTTTCGGAATTTGGCCGAGTTGGTTATAAGCTTGGGCAAAACTTTCAAAAATAGCGGCTTGGAGCTGCGGTTTGCTTGGGTGATCTAAATACTGCACATGTTTTTCGGCTAACAACAAGGTATCAACAGCGCTAGGTGTGTCGCGAAACAGTAGACCATAGACCAGTGCTTTGTGTTTCAATGCCGCGACTTCTAAATCTGGCGAAAGGCCAAGTTCGAGAGCCTTATTCACACTCGTCATAGCGCCGTCTTTGTTTAATAAACTGAGGTAGCCATGACTAAGTAGTAACCAATCTTCGGGATTGCTACTTTGCTCGATAGTTTTGCTCAAACTAGCGACCGCAGTTTTTGGATCCTTTTCTTGTTGCTCAAGTCGAGTGGCAAAATCAGCCGCATTTAGCGTGGATGCCCAAAGCCCAAGTAGTAACCACCAATGACGACGCATGCCGAACTCCGAAATAGGAACGAACAACGATTCTAAACAGCCGCTGCTCACAACGCCACAAAAATTGTCGGTTGTATTGTTAACAGGTTCTTATGGGCTGCTGATTAATGAAACCATGAATATTTTCAATAACTTGGTCGACTAAATTCTGCATGGCATCAGCGCTTGCCCAAGCGACGTGCGGGCTTAACAGCAAATTAGGAATATCCTGAGCGAGTAGCACATCCGACGCTTTCGGCGGTTCAACCGTTAGCACATCCAATGCTGCGCCGGCGATTCGGCCGCTACGCAATGCTGCTGCGAGTGCTAATGGGTCGATTAAGGCCCCGCGTGCGGTATTAACCAGTAATGCGGTTGGTTTGAGTAAACTTAATTCAGTTGCGCCTATCAAGAAACCACTGCCGACTGCTGGGCAATGCAATGATACAACGTCGGCTTTGGCTAAGGCGTCATTAAATGGAACTCGCCCTTCCCGCACAACTTCCGCATCAGGTCGTTCAGCGATGCAAATGCGCATACCAAAGGCTTGCGCTAATTGGGCTGTCGCCTGACCCAAACTACCAAAACCGATAATGGTCATTGTCAGTCCATGCAACTGGCGAATAGGGTGCTTGAGCAAACAGAAAATTGGGCTTTCGCTCCATTCGCCGCCTGCAATGGCTCTGGCGTTGCTGACGATTTGATTCGATAGCGCCAAAAGTAGTGCTATGGCGTGCTGCGATACCGCATGCGTTGCGTAATCGCGGACGTTACAAACGGTGATCCCTAGGCTTTTCGCGGCCTGAATATCCACATTATTAGTACCGGTTGCTGCCACGCAAATCAGTTGCAGCTTCGGCAATTGCTGCAGAATCTCAGCGGTCAACAGCACCTTGTTACTAATGACAATGTCTGCGTCGAGCAAACGTGGAATAACAAGTTCCGGCGCTGTTGTGCCAAAACTTTGCAAGTGGCAAAGCGCAGAAAGTGCTGACCAATTGGTATTCGGCAAAGTGTCAGCATCCAGCAATACAGCTTGTTTCATGCAAGGAACCCTATGAAGATGTCGCGCAGCAGTTATGAGTCGAATGTCATCAATTTAGCGATTGATCACATCCTTGTACATTGGGGCGAGTTTTGCCAGTAAAGCATTTTGGCTCGCTACCGGAATATTCTGGGCTGTCATCACTTTGATGAAGTGATTGACCAGATTGTCAAAATCCGCAGGAGTTATCGCAAAGCCGGTATGGCTTTCTTGCATGGTAGCGCCAGTGTACTGACAAGGGCCGCCTGATAATTGGCAGAGTTGCTCGATCAGTAACCGGCGAAATCTAGCGATATCGGTATCTTTAAAATGGTGAACAATCTGTGGGTCGCGCTCAATTTCAACCAGAACGCCATCAACAAGCTGTTCAAGTCCGGCGGCTGCACCTAATTGTTGGTACAGGCTATCTGCGGGTTGCGGTGTTTTGGCGCAGCTAGTTATCAACAGCATGCTAGCTAAGAAAGTGAGTAAAAACGAGGTTGCTGGTTTTCCAGAAAAATTTACCATGTGGCCTCCACCGCGACATAATATCCCTGTTGATTGGGCAGCCCAGCAATAGAGCCGAGGTCAACATATCCGCCAACCAAACTGACATTTTTATTGATAAACCAAGCGGTAAACACATCGCGCCAATGCTCTTCATCGGCAAAAGCTAATTGGTTTGGTTTTTGACGAAACTCTGCGCCAACCGCCCAATGTGGCGTTAACATGATCGTTGCAGACAGCTCAGTCATCAGCTGATAGCTATTGTCTTCAGCGCTGCCAAACCCCAACAATCCCGTTTGATTGGCTTTGGTTGCACGAACCGTGGCATTTAGCAGTAAATTGCGACCGGCGAACGCATCAAGCCATACTTTACTTGCCGCAACATACCAGTCGATCCCTTGGTCATCTAAGGCGCCCACCGCTTGTGGTAATTCGAAGTTCTGATGCTTTTTCCACTGCGCACCAACGCTGATTTGCGGCATCTCGGTGTAGAGTAACTCGCCAGCAACGTGGTATTTAACACCAACAATGGTTTGCTTAAGGTCACCGCCAATAGTCTCCAGCGCTAAGGTTTGCTTGGTCAGTGATACTTCCAGTTGATTACCGTAACTAAAACCAGCCCCGATAGTTCTGAGACTAAAATCGTCCACGCCTACTTGGTTGCCAAAGCCAGTCACTGACCACTGACCTGAGCTGGCATAGCCATTGATGACTGCCCACGGCACTATCCCGCCACCCGCCGAGCCTTCGATGGTGGTAGCACCACCAGTGCCGATGACCTTACTGCCAGCTATCGCTGAACAGTTGCAGAAAACTAATAGCGAAATTGCTAGAGAACGCAGAGTAATCATCAGGTTTCCTTAAACCAAGTGGTTTTCTCTGTGGGGAATGCTTGCATCCAGTCCATAAATAAATCGGCTTTTAACGGCCGAGCAAAGTAATAACCCTGCACCTTGTCGACACCCGCGGCAATCAGTTTTGCCAAGCCAGCTTCATTTTCCAGACCTTCTGCGGTCACTCGTAAGCCGAGGCCATGTGCCAGTTGCGTGGTCGCGACTACGATCAACTCGTCGTTTTGGTTATTTTCGATATCTTTGACAAAGGCTCGGTCAATCTTCACTTCGTGTACTGGCAGCTGTTTTAAATAGGCTAATGATGACTGGCCTGTGCCAAAATCATCAATGGCCAATTCGATGCCCATGCTACGCAGTTGCTGCAGGTTACGGATCACTTGTTGCGGATCTTGCATCACTGCGCCTTCGGTGACCTCTAGCGCCAGCGCTGAACCTGGTACTTGGTATTTGGTTAACAGCTGGCTCAGTTGCTGAGGCAAATCTGGGTTCAGTAGGTCATAAGCCGATAAATTGACCGCTACGTTAAAATCAAAACCAGCAGCAGACCAAGTCGCAAGCTGCGAAATAACCTGCTCTATCATCCAATCAGTGACCTGCGAAATTAGTCCTGAATGTTCGGCAAGACGGATAAATTCATCGGGCGGAATAAAACCTAGGCTTGGATGTTGCCAACGGATCAACGCTTCGGCACTGCGAGCTCGAGGTTGTTGAATCGCAACTTTTGGCTGATAAACTACAAACATCTGGCCACTTTGCAGTGAAAAGGGCAGGTCGTGTAACAACATCAGCTCACGTTGGTGACTTTCATCCTGACCTTGCTGATAACTTGCCCACAGTTGGTTGCTGGTTTTTGCATGGACCATCGCGATGTCCGCTCGGCGTAAAGCGTCATCACGGGTAATACTATGTTTTGGGCAAAAGATGGTGGCAAGGGCAACTTTCAGATTGAGCCGGGACTCGCCAAGCAAGAACTCGCTGCTCAGTTGCTGCTGTAGTTGCAGCACTTGCTGGTCATTAAGTTGTTCGCTAATGGCTAAGAGGAATTCGTCACCGCCAAGTCTTGCCACTAAAGTTAATGGAAGTGGTAACTCGCTCAGGCGGGCGCCAAGTTGTTGCAGCAGTGAATCACCGTTGCTGTAGCCGAAGGCGTCATTTACATGCTTGAAATCTTTGATATTAACCAGCACTAACTGTAGATCGGATCCTTGTAGTAACGCTGGCAGTTCCACTTCAACCAGTGTGCGATTTGCCAGACCGGTCAAACTATCATGTTGGCTTTGATAAACAATATCTTGTTCACGAGCAGAAATGTCGAGCTGCATTTTTTGTAAAGTCTGTGATAGTAAACCGAATTCACCCCGACCAACCGCAGGCGCCGCAACTTTTAACCCTCGACCTATATCTCGCGCAAATTGACTCAGTCGTTGCAGCGGCCGACTGATATTGCGAGCAAGAATTAAAGCGAGTAACAAAGCCAAGGTTAAACCGGCGCCAAAAATTAAAATCAGTTGCGAGCGGGCTTCGCTATAGCTTTCTTGCCAGCGTGAGGTAGGTAGATGTAACCAAGCTAATATTTTTCCGCTGTGATCTAAGGCGCGACTGGTGCTTAACATCTCCCCCTGCGCGCTGATTAATAACCATGGATCAGTTGCTGAGGCAGCAAGCTCGGCAAAATCGCTAGCGTTCAGTGTGCTGTTGAGTAAAGTTATCTCAGCCTGTTCTGTTTGAAAAACAAAGCTAATGTCGAGCTCGGTAATGCCTTTGATTTCGACGGCGAGCTCTTGGTCAAGCGCAAAACCCATGCCGACCCAGGCGATCAGTTGTGGAGCTTTTACCGGGACCATCACCAATTGGTATGCTTGATTACCCAAATGTACGATATCGGTAAAGCCTTCATTTGCAGCTTTTTTCATGTCGCGATTTAATTCGGCGATTTGGCTGGCATCTAGTTGCTGTGCAGTACTGGCCAGCAATTCACCATTGGGCGAGAGTAGGATACTGATGTCGGCATCAATTCGGCTGCCGTAATTATCGAGTACTGTGGCAATTGTTTCCTGTTCGCGCAGAGCAACCGCCTGGCGAAAACCAAAGTCGCTCGCGACAATTCGCACCGAGGTGCTCAACTGGTTTGCTCGGTTACTTAGGGCTTGTTGGAACACTTTACTGGCGACATTCAGCGCCCGCAGCGCTTGGGTTTCGCTGTCTCGTTTCATTGCGCTTAAAGTGGCAAAACCAATGGCAATGGTCATCAGGCTGAGTAAACCCAGCAGCAATGAAATGAGTTGACCACGAAAACTGTTAAACATGCGACCTCATCACTAGTGTCCAGCTGCGATTGCAGATTATCACATTTGTGGCAAATGCAGGGAAATGAAAGCATTTTTCTTAAGCGATACAATGAACTAACACTAGCAGGATCTGAGCGGAACAGCCAATTGATTAGACGAGCTTCCTGCAGGTAAAAAAAAGCCGGACACTAATGGTCCGGCTTTACATTTAGCAATCTGCGATTAAGCGCGACGACGGCGCAATAACCAAACCGCTGGCAGCAGCAACAAGGCAGTTGCCGGTGCTGAAACTGGTGCCGGAACACCGTTCACTTGGATTTTAGTACCGTTAAAGGTGAAACCACCGATATTGGTGTTTGATACCGCATCCCACAACTCTGCGTTGTCGATGTTTAAATCATGTAAGCCGGCAACTAAGGCTGTAAAGCGCACTGTGGCTAAGGTAATAGTACCTTGTTGCAGCGCAGCTAAATCTAAGTAGTTGTCGAATAAGTTAGCTTCATCAATATATAAAGCGCCGTTGTTGTAATCGATGGTCGTGAAGTTAACATCAGCGCCCGGGGTAAATTGTGAGCCGAAAGTAACATCCACAAAACCCAGTTTGTTGCCTAAAAATGAAAGATTTAATAGAAAGCCAGCAAGGCCGTCTTTGTAATCATCCACTAGAAAGCGTGCAGTGATCACATCGCTGGTTTCATAACTCGATTTATCCAATTCGATATTAATGACTGTTGCATTGGCATTTACACCCAAGCACAGCAGCGCTAAACAAAATAATTTTTTCAACATTTTCAAATACCTTAATTATTTAATTGCGCAACGGGCGTAAGTACACATTGCTGTCATGGCGCGAGCATCTAAAGCTGAAACTACGCCATCTTTGTTAAAGTCATATTCCAACCCTAAGCGCACACCTGATTTTAATTTGGCGTTAAACAGGTTGACGTCATTGGCATCGACGTCACCATCTAAATCCAAGTCAGCTGGGCTACGAGTTTTCAGGTCAAGTTCAACAACTACAGGATCGTGATCTGAAGCGCGGAATGGACTTGGTTGATAGAAATCAACAACTTGCTGTGGCGTTTTCAGTTCAGTGTTGTAATCAAATAAGGTCGTTTCATCAGCGTTGATATGCCATTCCATCGCATAGACTGCTTGAGTTGATAAGCTAGTGCTGGCAAGGGCATGGTCTAAATAACCAGCTTCACCGCCAAATACATAGCTGTAACCGTGATTACCTTGGTATTTTTCTACCAAGTTAACGAAACCTTTGTTTACTAAAGTGGTGATTGGAGTTTCTTTGGCATAAGCGTTTAAGTCGCCCATGATCAACACGTCAGCATCAGCAGTTCCGGTTGGTTTTGTGGCTAACCAGCTCGTTAACTCATTGGCAGCTTGTACACGAGTAGCAGTCCAACAACCTTGACCGTCTTTTAAATCACGATCTGGGTTGGTGGTGCCGCTTGGGCAGCTACCTTTAGATTTGAAGTGGTTTACAGCGAAAGTAAATACTTCATTGTTGCTGAGTTGACGGAAGCTTTGGACCAGCGGCTGACGATTGCCGAAAGAAAAAACACCGGTGTTCAAAGTCACTGCTGCGCCAACTGGAGCAACTTTGCTTGGTTTATACAACAAACCAACAGTGATTTCGTCAGAACCAAGTTCAGTCGTGCCTGGAACTTGTACATATTGGTAGGTGCCGGCACCCAATTTAGCGTTTAAACGACCTACTAAATCGACAATCGCACTTTGCTCACCATAACCATCGTTTTCGATTTCCATCAAACCGACGACATCGGCATTAACAGCTGTTAACGCAGCAACAGTTTTCTCGGCTTGGCGAGAGAACTCTAGTGACGTGGTTGCACCACGCGAAGTTGGGAATCCGCCACCTAAACCATCACCGTTGAAGTAGTTCAGTACGTTGAAGCTGGCTACTTTTAAAGTGCCAAGGTTACGTAAACGAGGTAAATCCTCACGAGCGTTGCTGGCAGTAAATTGCACTTGGCCCTCTGGCAGAATGCGCCAAGCACTGAAGCTGTAATCTAATACACCACTTAATGCGCTAACGGTATCGCCAGTGCGGACAGGGTTGTTCATCGACAAACCTGGCGCTGGGTAGATCACATTGGCTGGGTTCTTACCACTTTGCAAATCATCAAGCACTAAAGTGCTGCGTTTATTCAGCGCTGCCAAAGCGATAGCTTCAGGTGAACTTGGGGCAAATTGGTTGGTCGGTACGAACAAACGATTAGCAGCAATACTTAATTCACCGTAAGTGCCAAAGTTGTATGAATCAACCACAGTTAAATCTTGCGGCAAATAAACACTCATGCCTTCCAAACTTTCCAAAGCAGCTGTGTTCGCATACGGAAGCGTTAATTCCACAGGCGTTACCGCTTGCGCCTGACCACATTCAAGTAAGCCAGTACGGCGAATTTGAGTCTTAGTGAAGTACTCTTCTGCTTTACCTAACACCCGAACTTTTTGGCCTACGGTTGGGTAGGTGGTGGCGCCATTGTTGTAAACAAAAATAGCTTCTGAAGTCGCTGCGTTGGTGTCTTGGTCCGCAGTTTCTTCTTGAATGTAGAAACCATCGGCAAATGGCGTTAAACGGCTAACGACCGCTTCCACGACCACATCTTGACCAGCTTTAGGCGTGACGTCGCCTGTGCCTTGCACGGCACTGATGAAGGTGGCAGTTTCAGCACAAGCACCTAATTGCGGGCCTGCTGGTACTTCAGGATCTGTTGGGTCAGTTGGATCTGTTGGCGCGCCACCGTCTGCGGTGTGGCTGCCCAAATAAGTTACTGTGTCTTGTGCGTAACCTTCCCACTGAGCTGCTGGATCAAAAGCATCAGTTGCATCAGTGTCGCCTTGATTAATGCTCGCTTTGCGAACTAAGGTTTTGTTCAGTGTTGAGGTTAAGCCTGAACCCCAACCGCCGCCAACTGGGCGCTCACCAATTTTACCAATGACATCTAATAACAGGGCATCTTTATATAAGGCAATGGCGTCATCGCCGTTGAAGTTGCCAGTGCCAATGGCCAATTGACCTTTATCTTTAATCGCCTGAATGGAACCTGTGTCATACAGCACAAAAGTCCCTTTGGCTGGGATGGTACCCGTCAAAGTAACCGTTTTGCCGACGCTAGTCGCACCGTTCGAGTAAACTTTTACGCTGTAACCTGTCAGGTTTAATGGGGTGTCGGCAGGGTTATAGATTTCTAGCGCTTTATTGCTAGAACCCCCTTCCAAATATTCCGAGAAGAATGGCTCGGCTTGCACAGTAGGTGCCAGCATTGCTGACAACAGCAACATCTTCAGTTTCATCAGTGTGCCCCTTAGTTGGGTAATTTGTTTTTATGTAATATTTGGGTAATAAATGGGCAAAAATCGGTTTATTATTATGCAAACAATGTAACCGGGTGAAGCAAGATAAATGAGGAATGTGACAGTTTCAATAAAATCTTATTAAGATTGTTCGAATTTAATACAATTAGTGTAAAGTATCCTGACAGTTTTTTCTGTAACTAAATGATTTATATCAGCAATATCTAATCATCAATGTTTTATTGAGCAGTTGTCGCGGAAAGTATTTTTTGGGAAATAGCACTAGACTTTGGTGCACTTGGCTACCCAATTAGTCTGAGCTACCCTTGAGCTGGTGCAATGGAAGGGCAATTTATGCGTATTGTGTTTTTATCGCTGCTTGGTTTGGTATTTAGTGTCAGCAGTATGACAATTTCAGCGACTGAAGCTACGGCGGTGAAAGTTAATTCGCCATGTGACCGTGTCGTCGGTAGGCCTTGTGTAGCACTCGTGCTCGGTGGCGGTGGCGCCCGCGGCGGTGCTCATGTTGGAGTGCTCAAACAATTAGAAGCTCAGCAAATTCCAGTGGATATCATTGTGGGTACCAGCATCGGCGCTTTTGTCGGCGGTTTGTATGCACAAGGTCACAGTCCTGAGGAAATTGAGCAGCTCCTTGGCCAATTACCTTGGGGGCAAGGATTTCGTGATCGCGTTGATAGAGACGAGTTACCCGTTCGACGAAAGCAGCAACGTGATGAGTTTCCAATTAATTTTGATTTAGGTGTCGGTACCAAAGGCGTCAAGCTGCCAAAAGGGGTGCTGCACGGCCAAGCGATGGCAGCACTTATTCAACAAGCCTATGGCTTGTCGCCGGAGCTGAGCAGTTTCGATGAATTGGCGATCCCGTTTCGGGCAGTCGCGACCGATTTAGGTGACAGGTCGGAAGTCATTTTAGCCGATGGCAGTTTGACCCAAGCGGTGCAAGCGTCGATGTCGATCCCTGGCGTGCTGCGTCCCTTGACGCTCAACGGCAAGATGCTGGTTGATGGTGGCGTCGCCAATAATTTGCCAATCAGTGTGGCTAAAGCACTGGGCGCAGATCAGGTTATTGCTGTGGCAATAGATTCGCCATTGCTGGCGCCGGAAGAGCTCGACAGTGCGATGGCTATTACCGAACAACTCACCAATTTCTTGGTGCAAGAAGCGGTGAATCGGCAACTAAAGCTGTTAGGACCTAACGATATTCTGTTAAAGCCCGATTTAAAAACTATCGGCACTTTAGATTTTGAAAAAATAAAGCTGGCAATCGCTGGCGGTAAAGCACTGGCTTTTACTTATCAACAGCGATTAGCGCGGTTTAGTCAGCCCGAGCATTACCCTAAGTGGCAAAGCGCGCATCGTGCAGCTGGCGATACCACAGTTCAAATCTCGGCAATTGAGTTAAAAAACGAAACCAGTCTTGCTGATCCGGTGTTAACTGCAAGGTTGGACATCGTAACCGATAGACCAATTACTGAAGCCGAGTTACGTCAAGGGATCCGTCGGATGTATGGCCTTGATGTGTTAGAGCGGGTGAGTGCCAGTCTGCAAAATCAGCCTGATGGAACGCAACGGTTAAAACTACAGGCTATCGAGAAAAGCTGGGGGCCGGCCTACTTAAATTTCCGTGTTGCGCTCGAAGACGATTTTCAAAACACTCACAACTATGCGATTGCAGCATCTTACTTATTAACTGGACTATCAAATGCAGGTGCGGAGCTACAAACTGATTTGCAGCTTGGCACCAACAAAGAGTTGCGCTCTGAATTTTACTGGCCATTTGGCGACAGTGATTTTTTTGCAAGTAGCAGTGTCAGCCAACAGAGAACAGTTTTGGGGCTGGAAAACAGTCAAGGTCTCACCCAAGGTGATTTAACTAACCGCGAACTGCAACTGCATGCTGAGCTTGGTTGGCTGCCCGCGGACCAAAGCTCAATTTCTTTTGGTGTGATCAAACGCGATGGCCAATTTGTGTTGCCGGCAAGCCTGGCGCAAGAGCTCAACTATGGGAAGTTAAACTACCTTCGCGAAGGTTCAGAGCTCAACGCTAGTTTTGACAGCCTAGATAGTCGAAGCTTTCCGAGTCGTGGTGCTCGGCTTGAGGCGAGTTGGCAATCACTGCGTGATAGAGTCGGCGGGCTCAACTCGGATAGCGATAGTATCAGTATCGATGGTCAAGTTGCTCGACAATGGCGCCAGCACATCTTGCGTGGACGATTGCGGTATGAATCGGTAGAGAAAATTGAAGGTCAGCAAGTGTTGGAGCAATTTTCTTTAGGCGGGCTACATAATTTATCTGGATATCCTGCAAATTATCTATTTGGATCAAAGGTTAAATTTGGCAGTCTGGTATATTTGTATCAGTTTTCTGACGAAAAATTTAGTGTATTTAACGCACCATTTTATGTTGGCGCTTCCTTAGAACGCGGCCAAGTGCTAGACAGTCGTTTTGGCAGTAACGTCCTGCCATTGCGGGAAGACTGGATTTGGGCGGGTAGTGTCTTTGCCGGTTGGGATAGTCCATTCGGTCCGCTATACCTTGGTTATGGCCAAGCGGAAGCCGATTTTCAAGACAAACCTTATCGCTTTTATCTGTCATTGGGGCAGTTGTTTTAAGGGCGATGCCCTTACTTAATTAAGTTGAGAATTCAGTTATGACAGATGCAATTTTAGCGATCGACCAAGGTACTTCTTCAAGTCGCGCTATGGTCTTTGCTGCCGATGGTCAGTTGTTATTGCAAGCCCAACAAGAGTTTGCTTGTAGCTATCCGCATGAAGGATGGGTTGAACAAGATCCTGAACAAATTTGGTTGTCGGTATTGACGGTATGCCGCGAAGTGCTGCAACAAGCGAAAGAGCAAGATATCGCAATCAAAGGGATCGGCATTACCAACCAACGCGAAACAACCTTGGTGTGGCGACGTGATAACTTTGAAGCCGTATATCCAGCCATAGTTTGGCAAGATCGTCGTACTGCCAGTTATTGTGACGCGTTGAAAGCCAGTGGCGCAGAAGGACTGGTTCAACAAAAAACAGGGCTTTGCTTAGACCCATATTTTTCTGCATCGAAACTGCATTGGATTTTGCAACAACATCCAGAAATCGATCCGAGCGAATTGGCCTTTGGTACTGTCGATAGTTTTATTTTGTGGCGCTTAACGTTGGGCCAAGTGCATGCAACCGATACCACCAATGCCAGTCGTACCGCATTATTTAATATTCGCAGTTTAGAATGGGATCCAGAGTTATTGGCGTTATTTGCCATCCCGCCGGCTGTACTGCCGCAAGTGAAGCAAAGTGCGGATTATTATGGTGAAACCGACCCTCGTTGGTTTGGCGACGCAATCCCGATCTTGGCCTTAGCTGGCGATCAACAAGCTGCGGCAATTGGTCAAGGATGTGTGCGAGCTGGCGGTTTAAAAAGTACTTATGGCACCGGTTGCTTCGCGCTGTTAAACACTGGCTCCACCTGTATCGATTCGAGCCATCGTTTGCTGGCAACTGTTGCAAGTACTGTCCAAGGGAAAACGCAGTACGCACTGGAAGGGTCGATTTTTGCGGCCGGGGCTGTGGTGAAATGGTTAAGAGATCAGTTGGGCGTGCTTGCGAGTGCTGCCGAAACTGAAATGCTTGCTGCCAGTATCCCTGATAACGGCGGTGTCTATTTGGTGCCAGCCTTCACCGGTTTAGCGGCCCCGCATTGGCGTTCGGATCTACGAGCCAGCATTAGCGGTTTAACTTTTGGCTGTGGCAAAGCACATTTGGCTCGGGCAGCACTGGAAGCAGTGGTATATCAAACTGCCGATTTGCTCTCGGCAATGAAAGCTGATGGCGCGGTTATCGAAAATCTGCAAATTGATGGTGGCATGGTCAATAACCATTGGTTTTGTCAATTTCTAGCGGACGTTCTTGATTTGCAAGTGATGCGGCCATTGCAAACTGAGACTACGGCGTTTGGGGTGGCTTTATTGGCAGGGATCCAACTGCAATGGTACGCCGACTTAGCGGCATTGCCTTCTTTAGTGCGGGCAGAATCTTGGTTTAGACCGAAAATGAATGCCCAAACCCGCGCTCAGTTGCTGGCCGAATGGCACCACGAAGTGCAGCGATTGTTGGCAGCGGCTCACTGATGCTGGTCAAGTATTTGCAGCAAATTGCCGCTGGAAAACCGGTTAACTATCAAAAGTTACTTGGTTTATTGCCGCCGGCATTTTATCAACAACGTAATGAGTTATTTCGTGTTCGCGCGAGTGGCGCTGGTAAATGGCAAGTACAGATCGCTGATGCGACTTTGTTTGCTGCATTAGTGGCCAGCGCCGAACAGCCAAAAGATCGAATCACCGCTAGTCAACAAGGTGATTCACATCGGGCGACCACGTCGTCCTGTTTTTTACTTATTTATCATCAGCAATCAATTTTCCCTCGTCCAGATTTGGTGCTGGCGCAGGGGCAAACCGACGGCTCTGTTTTGCTTAGTTATGGATTTACCCCCAAGCGCGTATTGCTGTTGGTGGAGAACGAAGAGAATTTTTTCCGCTTTCAGCAATTATTGCCGTTGGGTCAGTTGATGCAGGCGACTGAATTTAGTTTGGCGAATGTTGATGTTGCCCTGGCGGCGGGGTCGCGAGTTGGCTCCGCATTGCTACAGCCATTTCTTAGCCAATACCAACAAATATGGTGCGCCTTTGATTACGATGCTGCCGCGCTTGAACTTTATGATCATTTGGCAAAACGTTACGGGAATTGTTTGCAGTTTTTAGCTGCGCCGGACCTAACGCCTTGGTATGGAAAATTCCAAGCACAGCCAAAATCGCCTAGCCAGTTAGCAAAAGCGGTTGAACTTGCTCGTCAGCATCGGCTCGATGGTTTGGCTGACGCTTTCCTAACGACTAAACATTTTCTGGAACAAGAAGTCTTGCTGGCGGAGTAGTCAGTCTGTATATTTAAATTGCCTGTATATTAATACAGTTATTTTGGAGCGCAGACTATGGCAAAAATCCAGCTTGCTGCTGATTATTACCTGCATCATTTCGCCGAGTTTTTGCAGGTGATCCTTGCCCGTTATCAGCCTGTGCTGCAACAGCAACATCTGCAATTCATCAGTGACTATCAGCAATTGCCACAGGATGCCCAGCGTCTGTGGCTGCGCATGCTCAATCGCAAGGGGTCGGTATTTGCACTCTCCGATCTTGAATATGCTGAAATTGCCGACATTTATATTGCCGTCCACCAACTATTTGGCGCTGGGTTTGCTATGCCGCCATCGACACCTGAGGATTTAGCAGATTGGCTTGCACGCGCAAGCAAAGACAGGCTGAGCCGAATAATCCAGCATGCGGATCATGAGCTTAAAAAGTCCTGGAGTCGCCCGGAACTACAAGCGGTCGTGCTACAGCAGCAGTTACTAAACACGCAAAATTTGTTGGCACTTGAACCTTATCTGGCGCTGCGGCGCACCGATGAACTGCAGTTTCTGTTGTTTTTATTTTTTGGCCGTTTTGAGCAAAATTTGCAGGCATTTACTTTGCGAGATCTTGGGGTGATGAGCACTGGCGGCCTCAAAACCGAGTATCAAGCGCGCTATCAGGATGCCGCCACCGCCAATAGCGCATTTTTTTATGCACAGGTGCAAGCAACATGGCGCAGTCATGCGCCGAAAAAGGGCGAAACCAGAACCTTAGCGGAACTGGAGAGTTGGCAGCAACAATTGTCCACATGGCCTGACCCCTTAGATGACCGAACTGCACAGAAACAAGAACAGTTGCTTTATGAATTTGGCCTCGCAGCGCAACGTGCTGGCGATGTCCTGTTGGCCTTGCAATTCTATCAAGCAAGCGGCGGTTTTGCTGCGTCCGAACGGTTGGTTCGGTTATATCATCAGCGCAATGAACATGAATTATTGCAGATGCAGTTGCAACGCATGCTGGAGAATCCAAGTTGTGATGACGAACTTTGGTTTGCTCGGGATTTTTTAGCTCGGCTTGGGAAAGAGCGGAAAGTCACAGATCTAACGTTGTTATTGCAGCAAGCCTCAGTATTAACCTTAGACGAGCTATATTTGGGGCAAACCGAGCAAGGCGCTGTGCAATTTTATCAAAGTCAGGGCTGTTTGGCCTGGCATGTTGAAAATGAGCTGTGGTTAAGTTTGTTCGGTTTAATGTTCTGGCAGGAGCTGTTTGAATCTGAGCAGAGTGCGATTTTTAATGAGTTCGAACGTCGCCCGCGTGATTTAACTAGTCCAGATTTTTATAAAAAACATGGACCTGCATTAGAGGCAAAGCTTGCACAACTGGCGAGCAGCCCTGAGCTAAGCTTGCGCTTTCTTTTGCAAAATTTCAGTAGATATTACGGCACCATCAATTCGATTTTTCGCTGGCATCAAGACATTACCAGCTGGCTTACACCTTTGATAAATGGTGTGCCATCAGCCGCGTTGATTGGAGTGCTAAGGCGAATGGCGCAAGACTTCCGCCATCATGCCAGCGGTTATCCCGATTTAATGGTCGTTGCCAGTGGGCAAGTCCGTTTTATCGAACTAAAAGCGCCTGGCGACAGTTTGCGCCGTCATCAACTGACTCGGATCCGCAACATGCAGGCTTTGGGCATTCAGGTTGAATTGCAAAAAGTACAGTGGTGGATAGATCCCGCACGATGTTATGCCGTGGTCGATGTCGAAACCACGGGAGGGACGGGGGAGCATGATCGGATCACCGAAATAGCGATAGTGAAAGTTCAGCATGGTGAAGTGATCAGCCGTTATAGCAGCTTAGTGGATCCCAAGCGCCAGATCCCGTCGTTCATTACCCGGCTCACTGGGATCAGTCAAGCCATGGTCGCGACTGCACCATGTTTTAGCGACATTGCACAGGAGGTGATCCAGCAATTAGCAGGCTGTATTTTTGTCGCGCATAACGTGCGATTTGATTATGGTTTTGTGCGTGCCGAACTGCAGCGTGCCGGCTTTAGCCTCCAGCTACCGCAGCTTTGTACAGTTGTTGAAAGTCGACGCTATTTCCCTGGGTTAAAGTCTTACGGTCTTGCCGCTTTGACTGCGCATTTTGACATTAACCTGACATCGCATCATCGGGCTTTGGCTGACGCAACAGCCACAGCAGAATTGTTGCTGTTAATTAATCAACAGCGGGCGAAGGGCTAAGGTTGTTTTGGGGTGGACTTAAGTTAGTACAGAATAAGTTAGTACAGAAGTTGGTGCGGTTAACCGTGATTACTGCTCAATGCAATAACCACGGCTTGGCTAGTGTGCTAGATGTATATCCGAGTTAGTTATATCGCTTTTTCCGCAGAAGCCGGTATTTCAGTTTGTGAGCATGCTTTGAGTACTTGTTTTAAGTGTCCACCAAGATCTTGGCTTGCATAGGCTTGGCTGGCTGTTGCCATATTTTTGAGGCTTTGCAGTGCCTGTTCTACACCTTGTTGGGAAATCATTTCTTTGGCATAAGCCGCAGCTTTCGCGCTTTTTTGTAGCAGGTCACTCATTTGCTCAAAGCTTAAATCTTCTTGCAGCAGCCCTTGTAAGTCGTTGAGTAATGTTGCAATTTGCGCAGATTCGGCCAAGGCACCCTCGACGGTTACTAAAGCACCTAAAGGATCGGCCTGCAGATTTTGCGCCACACACGAGGCAACGCTACCAGCTTCGGCACTGGCGACAACCGCATTGATCCCTTGCTCGCGAATTTGATTAATGGCGGCATTTAGCTGCTCATCTTGCGCTAGCCAGCTTTGTTCAGCCTGTTGCTGAGGATCTTCTGATAAATAACCACAGCTAGTTAAGAGAAAACTCATTAGAAGTGGGATGGCCCATTTGGCAAGACTTGGTTGATTTTGCAGCATTGTGAAGTCCATTAGTTTGATTGAATTATGCTAAAGATGGGGATCCTATCGCCATGCTTCAAGCACATGGCGACAGGTAAATTTTGCAGAGCGGTGAAATGTGGTAGTACTAACTTAGTTTTTGCGAAAACGGACGACCAATTCTTGCAACTGAGCAGAGGTTTGATTTAACGCCTTTCCGCTAGAGTTAACGGCTTCCCCGCTTTGCATACTGTCACCAGCGAGATTGGAAATAGTCACTACCTGTTGGTTGATATCTTCAGCAACATGCGCCTGCTCTTCAACAGCCGCAGCCATTTGTGTCGCCATGGCGGCAATTTCGTTGAGAACTTTACTGATATCGCTCAGCATATGCTCGGATTGTTCAACGACGTCCACGCCATGTGCCGCGTCTTGACGCCCTGCTGCAGCGACTGCGACAGATTCAGTTGCTTTGGCCGAGAGGGTATTGATGATTTGATAAATCTGTTTCGTTGATTCCGTTGTTCTTGAGGCGAGGTGACGAACTTCATCGGCAACCACGGCAAAACCGCGGCCTTGTTCGCCAGCACGGGCTGCTTCAATGGCTAACACCGATCAGTTAAGCAACTTTTTTAGCTGATCGGTTGACCGATCCTCTGGTTGCTTCAGAATACCCTCATCACCGTCCGGTCATGAGGGTATTTTTTTGCTGCAACATTGGTTACTTGATACA
>JAFLDV010000010.1 GCA_017302255.1 Gammaproteobacteria bacterium
TCCATTCCGAACTCAGAAGTGAAACGCAGCTGCGACGATGGTAGTGTGGCAGATGCCATGCGAGAGTAGTACACCGCCAGGCTCCCAATAAAGTCAAAAAGCCCACTCGAAAGAGTGGGCTTTTTGCTTTATGGCATTCTGGCGGAATATTGCTCAGCCGGACGTCGCACGGGGGCATTCCCATGTGACAACAATGGATGGAACATTGCTCGAGAAGGACACTCCCATTTGATGGATCGAACATTGTTGGACCGCTTTAGCGGGCCGCGAAGTGCTGAACTCCATGGATCGGATGAGCAATCTTTAGCTCTGCGAAGCTCATCAAGGCTACCAATAAAGCCAAAGGCCCAGTCTAACGACTGGGCCTTTTTACATTTAACGTCCTGCTCAATTTTCTCGATTGGTTGTAAAAAGTAGACTTGTGAATCATGAGCCCGGCAGAGTATTCCTCGAGTATGTCTACCACATGAGACCAATCGGCATCCAGTTTTTGACGCAGTGCCTCAGCGAGGGGGGAAGCGTAAAATCAAAAGTTTTTGGAATGTTTAGTGTTATTAATGGCTAGACCATAGCGCTTAAACTGTCTCCAGTTAGACTCAGTTAAAAACCGTATCAAGCTGCTTCATAACATTCGTTATGTGGCCTTCAATTTTCAGGCGGTCGCAAAGCAAAGATATTCAACTTTAAGTTTGTTCAAGTTCAACAAGCCAGTTTAAATCACTTATTAGTGATGTCGAGCCAATTAGATCTGCAATTTGAGATTCCTCGTTGATGCAAAATGGTAACTATTACTGCGCTAGAGCATATAGAAATTGAGGTTAGCTACCTAATTTACGGTTTCTATTTTCGAGGGAAATTCCCTATAAATCATAAATATGTAGCTGAATCAGATACGTCGAACACAATTTATTTGATAAATTTATGATATCTAAATTTTTCGCATGATATTTCCAGTCGGTTGCACTACAAATCTGTTACATAAATAAAACATTGGAGTGCGCCATGGAGATACTGTTTTTCTTGATTTTCAAACTATTTGTTTGGTATCAACAAGCATCAGCAGAACCACCGATAATGAAAGTATTGCCTAATGGGTTGCGTGTATATGACATCAAAAATATGTATAACTTCGACATTGAAGATTATCTTGCTGAATACGCTCCACATTTGTTGCCTTACGCTGAAGATCTCGAATACTGGTCAATTTACGCTCGTGTCGATCCGCGGATATTACTCGTACTTATGGAGTATCAATCTGGGATTGTGATGCGCCCCAACTGGACCGTTCACCGACGTGAAGAACCATTTGGGAATATGACAATAGTACATGGTTTTTCCCATCAACTAATCAGTGTCGCAGAAGTGTTGAAGTATCGCCATCGAGGAGACATGGTTCCGCGCTGGTTTAAAGATATGAAACTGCCTAAAGAAGAAAATCCTTTCATCTTTTTGAATAAATTGGACCCCAACGATTTAAAAAATAAGCAACGATATGATGACCTCAGGTTCTTATTTATGGACATGTTTTATCTTGAGTTTGACACCATGTTCAAGCATAGGACTCAGCGCTGGTGGGAACGAGCGTTGCTGAAACAGTAGGGAAGACCAAAAATTTAATCCCGCTTCAGCGATTAAATCAATCTTAAAAAGCCCTTCAGGATCTGAAACTCGCTTAATTTCACTAGGTGAAGGGTTCTCATCAACGATTTATTTTTAACAAGAGTTTGCCGGGACAACTTGCTCTCGGTAATGCTCAACTCCTCTTTTGCCCATCTGTTTAGCAACCTCCTTTAGTTGAAACCGCTTTACATGCCAGCAAAAAAGAAAATTTAAATTAAATTAAAAGTAAATAAAAAGTATATTTAAAGTTGAATTATTGGTTTGTTGCGCTATTACTTTAATGATTTTTTGATGAAACAACTGCTGAGCTCAATACGCTTTAACTGTCAGACTCGGTATCTGTACTTCAGAAAAGCGTCGGATTTCTAAATAGGAAATTCACATTAATTTGCAAACCAGCCATGAAGCCTATGGAACAAGGAAACGTGTTTGCAAACGATAAACTAAGGACTACCAATGAAAACTACATTGTTAGGAAAAGCTTTTCTTTTAACGTCACTTGCATCGTTCGCCCATGCTGCGGGGACTAATCCACTCATTGAAGCTGCAAAGGAAACTCCCGGTAAGGCACTACATGAGGCTATTGCCGTTAAAGCCGCAAACGCGAGTAAATCAGCGAATAGTGCAAACTTATCGCAAAGCCAAAATCAGCCTGCTGGTTCTGTCGCTACTGAACTTGCACTTTCGCGGATTGGCGTCAGTGAGGAAGTCACCGCCGAAACAACTGAACTCTTTGGTGAAAAAGTCGATTTAAATACTGGAGCGGTAAGTTTTAGTCATACCGATATTTCCATTCCAGGTAATTTCGCAATCGATGTCGGTGTTACTCGAGTGCGTCGTGGTTCAATAAATAGCGAAGGCCAGCTGATTCATTTTGCTGATTGGCAATTAGATATTCCATCGATCACAACCTCAGTTGTTTCTGGAACTCCCCTCAATAACACTTGGACTAATGGTAAAGCCTGTAGCGGTCCATTAAACCCAGGAAGCGTTAGTGTAGAAGGCGACGGTTTCATCGTCGCTAATCAATACTGGAGTGGCGATACCATTAGTGTGCCCGGTGTTGGTTCTGAGCAGTTGCTAGAGCCTTCGACACCAACTGCTGGTGTAACGAGAGTTGCTAAAAACTGGAAAATTCAGTGTGTTACTGTAGGCAATCAAGAGCAATTCAAAGCGACATCTCCGCAAGGGGTGACCTATACCTTTGGTAAACTCCGTTTAGTGCCGGCTGAAGAACTCACATTATCGGTGAATGATAAAGAAACGGGTGCAAGCACTACAATCAAAGTCCCACGTTATACCGCTTTTATGCAGGTCACCGAAATTCGTGATCGTTTTAATAATACAGTGACCTACAACTACAGTAGTCCAGACCAACTCGATTCAATCGTCGCAAGTGATGGCCGACAAATCAACTTCAATTATGAACTTGGATCCGAGCGTAAACTTATCAAGTCAATTACAGCAAATGGCAAAACCTGGCAGTATTTATACAAATTGTCTGCAACGCCAAAAATGATCAATGGTCTCTTATACAACGTTGATATTCTTCATAAAGTTGTTCTCCCAGATGGTCGTGAATGGGTGTACGACGATGACTATGTAGCAACAGGTTCACTCGAATCTCGCTGGGTCATCAACAGTTACGGTGATAGTCAGCAAGACGATATCCAATGTACGTTTTCACCATCGGGAGATGCAAATACCAATTTCGGATACACACACGTTAATCGAATGACCCATCCGAGCGGTCTTACTGCCGAATTTGAGCTGCAAGGGGTGATATTCGGTCGTTCGCAAGTGCCTCATAAATTTCAATCAACAAAGAATAGAATCAATAAATATTCTCGATGCTTTGCCAACCTGTCAATTAAGCGTAAAACCCTTTCAGGTAAAGGTGTTCCAGCATTAACTTGGAATTACTCTTACTCTCAGAACCCAGGTCAATACGTTGACGGCGCTGGTGATTTCGGGCCTGCTCCAGCACCATTAACTGGAATTCCGGTGGTACCTGCCGGTTATAACGCAATGGATTTACGTTCTACCTCAGTGGTTGCCCCTGATGGTAGTAAAACAACCCATGTGTTCGACCGACGCTATAACTACAGTCAAGATCAAGAAGTTGCGACTTTTCAATACGATACCGATGGCTCTACCCTGCTGCAAAGAGCTGAGCACAAGTATGTTGTTGCCAATACCGTTGGAGCTTCAAATTTAACTTCGCATTTCTTTAATGGCTCTCGATTAATCACGACCGCAGAGTCATTCGAAAACGAGGCACAACATAATAGTTTTGTGAATAAAAGCGAGACGCAAATCTATCGCTACGTCAATGGCGTGGCTACTGATTCGTACACTACGCAATACTCGAACTACAACAATTACGGTGTGCCTCTTATTACCAAAGAGTTCAACAACGTAAATGGGAAAGTTCGGTACACGCGCGACAGCTACCAGCATGATTTAACCAACTGGGTATTAAATCTACCAACCAGTAAAGAGCTTTCAACGAACGGCACTACTTATACTAGCGTTCAATCAACCAGCTATTATTCACCAACGCACGCCAGTAAATCGCTTCCCTATCAAGAATTTGCTTATGGATTGCTGCAAGCCACAAATACTTATTTAGCTGATGGCAATTTATCGCAGAAAACCTTTAATGCGGCTAATCGTTGGGTCCAGTACAGCAATTACAAGCGTGGCAAACCGCAACTGATTAAAGTGCCTACTCGTTATTCGGCTACTTGTACTGACCCTAGCATGTGCTTCCAAAGTGTCAGTGCGACCGTTAATAATGATGGCACTATCAGCTGGGTTCGCGATTTTAATAACAACGAAACCAACTATGGCTATGATGCGATTGGCCGGTTGACCAGCATAAACCCTGTGGATAGTCGTTGGGCTGATACTAGCATTAGCTACGATATCGATTATTCCAATAACGCCTCGATGGTACAAAACATCGTACGCGGCAACTTCCGTAAATCAATTACGTTGGATGGATTATTCCGGCCAATTTTGAGCAAAGAATGGGATTTTACCGACGAAGCAAACACGGCGCGTTATACCCGGCAAGAGTTTAATGCGTATGGCAAACCAATCTTTACTTCTCAACCAAGCCGTACCGACTTTGAAAACATTGGGTCTTCTACTGTTTACGATGGCTTACAACGGGTTTCTCAGCAAACCAACACTGCCAATGGCGATATCTCGTTCGATTATTTGGCTGGCAATGTAGTGCAATCTACCAATGGTAGAAACTATCAAACTAACACCCAATATCTTGCCTATGGTTCACCAGAGCAAGAGTTGGCCATGCTCATCAGTCAGCCGGAGTCGGTTGATACTAGCATTAGCTATAACTTGTTCGGCAATCCAGTGAGCATTACTCAAGGCGGGGTGGTAGAAAGTCGGGTGTACGATAGTGCACAGCGGTTGTGTCTGCAAAAACGTCCAGAAACTGGTATCAAAGCAGTGCAATACAATAACCTTGGCCAAATTACTGGTTTTGCCGAAGGGTTGACGGGCAATGGCTCAAGTTGCTCGGATTACACCACTAACACAAATGCATGGGTGGCTATCGCTTACGATAACCATGGTGTCGAGCGTGGTAAAACTTTTGCTGATGGTAGTCCTGCTGTCACCAACACTCTGGATGCACAGGGGAATTTGCTGACATTGGCTGCAGGGAATTCAACCTGGACTTATACCTACAACAGCAAACACTTAGTTGAAAGCGAATTGCTGAACGTCGCTGGCGCGAACTTCGTACTAAACCCTGAGTATGACAGTCTTGGTAATCTGGCATCACTGCAATACAACAATCAATTGACCGCGAGTTATGCACCCAATGCACTTGGTCAGCCGATGCAACTGAGAGATGGCTTCACGACTTTGGCAAGCCAAGTACAATACCACCCAGACGGTAAACTGAAGTCATTTAACTACGGCAATGGTCTGCGGTTTAACCAAAATTTAGATACCGAGAATCGCCCTTACGAGCGTGCAGTGTTGCAAAGCCAAAGCTATCGGGTTGCCCAGCGTTACGGTTATGACGCCAACAATAACATTGAGGCCATCACTGATTTAGTCGCAAGTAACCGCTCGGTCAGCATGCAATACGATGGTTTAGACCGCCTTGATAGCGCAACTGGTGCTTGGGGTTATGGCAGTTTTGACTATGATGTTCTTGGTAATTTAACCGCCAAAACTGTTGGTAGCACAACTAGTTACTACAACTACAACACAACAACCAATCGCTTAAGCAGCGTCACTGGTGGCTATAATTTTAGTTATGACGACCGCGGTAATGTCAGCCATAACGGCAAACGAGCTTTTACTTTCAACCGAGCCAATCAGCTCGTTGGGTCGGGCAATGTCAGTTACGTGTATGACGGCTATAACCGCCGAGTTCGCCAGCAAACTGCCGCAGGCACTAATTACAGTCTTTACAATAGCGGCGGCCAGTTAATGCTTCGGCAAAACGCAGCGGCAATGCGCACCTTTGCGTTATATCTCGGCAAAGATTTAATCGCCGAAAGGGATATATCCGCAACCACCAACACACTGCGCTATCAACATACCGATGTTTTAGGCTCAGTCATTGCTGAATCGAATAGCGCGGGCAATATCAGCAGCAGTGTGTATCAACCTTTCGGTGAGCGTGTCGGCGGACAAAAAGTTGGTGTTGGTTTCACTGGGCACTTGGAAGATCCAGATATTGAGCTAACATATATGCAACAGCGTTATTACGATCCAGTGATAGGGCGGTTTTATAGTAATGATCCGGTGGGGTTTGGAGCAGATAATCCAATGATGTTTAATCGGTATGCTTATGCAAATAACAACCCGTATAAGTATGTGGATCCTGATGGGATGGCGGTTCGTGGAGTATACGACAATGAGACAAACACTCTTTCTATGCGTGACCAGGATACAAAAGAAAGAGTAGTAATTGACGCATTTTCAGGTGGAAGTTATAGCGATGGTGATTTCGAACCAATTCCTGAAGGGACATACGCGATACTTTTCTCTCCTCGTGACAATTTCTTTAGGCTAGAAGCTATCGATTCAAAATTTGGTGATGACATTGAGGAAACAACAGGACGAACACAGTTTCGATTGCATCATTTTGGTCGCTCTGAGGGCTGTGTTACAGCGAAAGATGACCAAGGTTGGCAAAAGGTTAAAAAAATGCTCAAGAAAACTAGTACAACAAGTACAACGGTGGATTCAAAATCTAAAAACCCATTTGCGGAAAAAACCGAATCATCAGTGAAATATGGTGAACTTAAGGTTGTAAGGGTTTCAGGTCGAATTAACTCAAAAAGGTTGGAGAAATGAAAAAGGAAATTAACGTTGCAGTTAACCTAATTGCATTCTTATTGGTGTCTTTATCAATTGCGTACTATACATCAGTTATTTACGACATTATAAAGTTGTGGCGTAAAGGTTACGATCTGCCATTGCTATTTATAGATAAATCAACATGTTATGCGGTTATTCTTGTAATATGTATTATTTGTTTCTTATTGCTTTTCAATGGAGGTGTAATCTATCGTAGATTTTTATCTTTTGTGATGCTGTCTTTCAGCATTTTTTGGGCAGCATTGTATTTGACCAATGTAATATCACTATTATAAAGTCCTCTTGCATTTGCAATACCGATGATAATAGTGCCAAATGGACACCCATCAACCGGTCTCGTTTTGGCAACCCAGACTGATAAAACTATCAGAAGTCTGATCTGAACGGAGCCACAGTTATGCCGTAAGGTGTTGTTAGACTTACTAAGAATTATCATGTAGTCAGATGTTGTCGAGAATTTAGGTCACCTTAGCTCCCCAACGAAAAAGCCACTCAATTTGAGTGGCTTTATTTCATACGAGGATATTAATAGTCTGTCCTAGACTACCGGAAGTTTGTGGTGCAGGCGCTGCCGCAGATGCAGCTTGCAGCATTTGCATGACCATTTTCCCTTCCTGTGTTTGCTGGGTTTTTGCAAGCGCTGCGCCCAACATTTCGTAGCTTTGGCTTACCGCCGTGCTACCGATGCCTTGAGTCATAACTCCTCCCATACCAGTACATCTATCACTATAACGGCAGGTTTGGATTTATATTAAATTTAATTGCTAACTTTTTAGCTATAAAAAAGCCCGCTGGTGGCGGGCTTTGTATATAAGTAGTGAAATCAAGAGACTTGCACTAAAGCCGGTGTTTGTGGTTTGGCCATGGGAGTTGGCAGATTAGGTGTTGAGCCTGCTAATGGCCGAACTGGACGTGTAGGGCCGCGCTTAACTGTACCTTTAATCAGTGGCGATGGCGCCATGGGAATATTGCCAAGTTTTGCTGCAAGCCCTTGTTGAATGTCGGCCACTGTGTAGCCAGCTTTTACTTTCATTCGTACATAAGGAATGCCTGCGGTTTCTAGCGCGCCTTGCACAAACCAATCAGGGACCGCTTTGTGTCCTTGCAGATTGCTGTTGTTTACTAAATCAATCACCGCAACAATCGACATGTCTTCAGTGTTGCACAAAACGTAGTCCAAATATTTGGCATTGAGCTTTTGCATGGCAGCTCTGCGGCTTTTGTCGTCGGCGTTTTCTTTTAGTTCCAACACGTCTGCTAATTTGACTCTATTAATGATTTTGTATTTCTCGCCAACCGCACGCTCAAGAAGCTGGAGGAAAGAACGCTCAACGACGGTAAAGAGTTGTTGTCGCTTATGAAATGGGAATGGATTGCCGTGATGGCTAAAGCGACTGATTAACAACGCTGCCGCTACTGCGCAAACAACTAACAGGATGATGATAAATTCCATAGCTACCTCTGACAAAAAATTGACGGACTTGGATTTAAAGTCCATTACACAAGGTCAGATTGCAGAACTTATGCCAGAGTTATAGCGCTAAATCATAAATTGGTATTTTTTACGGTGATGTCTGCCATTACTTTCATTGATAGTTTTGATGATGGAAATCGGCATATAGTAATGCACCAGTGCTAAAAGAAAGCACATTTAGTCCCTACAGCAGAATACAGGAGCTTTCCATGAGCACAAATTGCGCCGAGCTTGAAATCCGCGGTGAAATGCAACCAGGTTTCGAACAAATCCTAACCCCAGAGGCTTGCCAGTTTTTGGTGGCCTTGGTTCGTGAATTTCGGCCAAAACTGAAGGGGCTTTTAGCACAACGTCAAGTGGTGCAAGCCCGTTATGACGGCGGTGAGTTGCCGGATTTTCTGTCGGAAACGGCTGCTATTCGCGCGGGTGATTGGAAAGTCGCAGCTATCCCTGCTGATTTACAAGATCGCCGAGTAGAAATCACTGGGCCTGTGGATCGGAAAATGATCATTAATGCTTTAAATGCTGACGTCAAAGTATTTATGGCCGACTTCGAAGACAGCCATGCGCCGAGCTGGGCTGGTGTTATCGAAGGACAAATTAACTTACGTGACGCGAATTTAGGCACTATTAGCTACGTAGATCCGGCGTCTGGGAAGCAATACGCACTGCGCGATGACCCAGCACTATTAATAGCACGGGTACGTGGTTTGCATTTATGGGAACGTCATTTATGGGTAGATGGCGAACAAATCCCTGGTAGCTTAGTCGACTTCGGCCTGTATTTCTTTCATAACCTACAAACCCGTTTGGCGAAAAATACCGGTGTTTACTACTACTTACCGAAATTACAAAGCCATCACGAGGCCGCTTGGTGGGCTGGGGTATTCCATTTTACTGAGCAAAAATTTGCGGTGCCGACCGGAACTATTCGCGCCACAGTGCTGATTGAAACACTGCCTGCGGTGTTTGAGATGGACGAAATTTTATATAGCCTGAAAGACCATATCGTGGCACTAAACTGTGGTCGCTGGGATTATATATTCAGCTATATCAAGACGTTAAAGAATCATGCTGATCGAGTTTTACCGGATCGTCAAGTGGTCACCATGAACCAACCGTTCTTAAGTGCTTACTCACGATTGCTGATCAAAACCTGCCATAAACGCGGCGCACTTGCGATGGGCGGTATGGCGGCATTTATTCCAGCAAAAGATACAGCGGCTAATGAAGTTATTCTGAAAAAAGTGACTGCTGACAAAGAGTTAGAGGCAAATAACGGTCATGATGGTACTTGGGTTGCCCATCCAGGTTTAGCGGCTACTGCCAATGCAGTGTTTGACGCAAAACTCGCAAATAAATCTAACCAGCTGGATGTGCTGCGCGAGCAAGACGCGCCAGTGACCGCAGCTGATTTATTGACGCCGAGTGAAGGCGAACGCACAGAAACTGGCATGCGTACCAATATTCGCGTGGCATTGCAATATATTGCAGCCTGGATCAGCGGCAAAGGTTGTGTGCCAATCTATGGCTTAATGGAAGATGCGGCTACTGCTGAAATCTCCCGCACCTCAATTTGGCAGTGGATTAAGCATGGTAAGACGCTCAGCAATGGCCAGTTAATTACCAGAGAACTATTTGCCAAAATGCTTTCTGAAGAGGCACAAGTAGTGAAAGTTGAAGTCGGTGATGAGGTTTGGGCTCAACAAAACTTTGACAAAGCCAGTGCTTTATTGCTAAGTATCACTACAGCTGATGAGTTGGTGGAATTCCTAACCCTGCCTGCCTATGAGCTTTTAGTGTAACCCAAGCAAAAGAGGGGCTCCCAACCGCCCCTCTTTTTTTATTTTTGTGATGAAAATCAAAAACTTCTAATTTAGTAACGCTAATTAATGCGTCAATTCATCAGCAATCTCGACAATCATCCGTCGCAGCCAGATATGACTAGCATCCTGATGTAGCAGTGGACTCCAGATCATTTTTAATTCAATTGATGGAATTGGGAACGGCGGATCTAAAATTTCCATGGTTGGATCGTTTTTATAGAGTTGCGCAGCACGCAGTGGCAAGGTTGCAATCAAATCTGTTTCTACTGCTAAGTGCATCGCCACGTGGTAATTACGAGTAAACACACTGATATTGCGTTGCTTACCAAATTTTGCCAGTGCTTCGTCCACCCACCCAAGCTTTTGCACATCGGCAGGATCCATACCCACACCAACCCCAAAACCGGTTTTCGAAACCCAAATATGCTGTGCTTTCAAATAGCTATCTAAGTTAAAGTGATTGTGGATTGGGTTTTGTTTGTGCACTAAACAGGCGAAACTATCGCGCCAAATGGTCTTTTGGTGAAAGGATTGCGGCAATTGTTCAAAGCGGTTGATTGCCATGTCCACTTTGCCATTTTCGACATCATGGAAAGTAACGTCAGATGGCGTCATGATGTCTAAAGATGTGGTTGGCGCTTCTGCCCGCAACCGTTTTAGTAAGGCAGGAATAAGCGTAGAAGCGGCGTAATCACTGGCCATGATGCGAAAGACTCGGTGGCTATGTTCGGGTTCGAAATCTTTATTGGGCTGCAGTGTCTCTTCAAGGGTGAGCAAAATGCCGCGTACCACTGGCGCTAATTCTTTTGCGCGTTCGGTTGGCACCATACCATCAGAAGTGCGCACTAAAATTGGGTCATTTAGCAAATCTCGCAGACGTTTAAGGCCATTACTCATCGCAGGTTGTGTGATATTGAGTCGATTAGCTGCTCGTGTAACGTTCTTTTCTCGAAGTAAAACATCGAGATATACCAACAAATTCAAATCCATCTTGCTGACATTCATACTTTTGCTCGCTATTTGTGCTGATAACGCTTTTTACATATTCATATAATGAATGATGAGCATCAAAAAAATCAACTACATGAATTGCTTTTTTGAAACCTATAGTGGATGGCAACAGCGGTTCAAACAGAACTGCCGGAATAACCGATAGAACCTGTGAAGTGTTCTACAAATGCTAAACATGAGGATGCAGCAATGTCAGCTTACCAACAGACCATCAATTCACTAGAGCAAACGGTAAAGGCGCAGGGTTCTGCCTGGAATGCCATTAGCGCTGAATATGCCGCTCGCATGCAATTACAAAACAAATTCAAAACCGGCTTGCAGATCGCTCAGTACACGGCTGACATCATGCGTGCTGATATGGCGGCTTATGATGCTGACCACAGCCAATACACCCAATCATTAGGTTGCTGGCATGGCTTTATCGGCCAACAAAAACTGATTGCAATTAAAAAGCACTTCGGCACAACCAAACGCCGTTATTTATATTTGTCTGGTTGGATGATTGCCGCCCTGCGTTCAGAGTTTGGTCCACAACCTGACCAATCTATGCATGAAAAAACTGCAGTGCCAGCGTTAATCGAAGAGCTTTACACCTTCTTACGCCAAGCTGATGCCCGCGAATTAGGTGGCCTGTTCCGCGAACTGGACGCTGCTCGTGCTGCAGATGACCAAGCAAAAGCTGCAGCTGTACAAGCAAAAATCGATAATTTCGAAACTCACGTGGTGCCAATAATCGCGGACATCGACGCAGGCTTTGGTAATGCTGAAGCAACTTACTTGTTAGCGAAGAAAATGATCGAAGCAGGCGCTTGTGCAATTCAAATTGAAAACCAAGTTTCTGATGAAAAACAATGTGGTCACCAAGACGGTAAAGTCACAGTGCCACATGCTGATTTCTTGGCAAAAATTAACGCAGTGCGTTATGCCTTCTTAGAGCTTGGTATTGAAAACGGCATCATCGTTGCGCGTACAGATTCATTGGGTGCAGGTCTGACTAAACAGATCGCGGTAACCAATGAGCCAGGTGATTTGGGTGATTTATACAACAGCTTCTTGGATGGCGACTATATTCAAAGTGCTGATGATATCCAAAATGGCGATGTAGTAGTTAAAGCCAACGGCAAGTTATTGAAACCAAAACGTTTGCAAAGTGGTTTATTCCAATTCAAACCAGGCTCAGGTGTTGACCGAGTGGTACTTGACTGTATTACTTCATTGCAACACGGCGCCGATTTACTGTGGATTGAGACTGAAAAACCACACGTAGGCCAAATCGCGGAAATGGTCGACCGCATTCGTGCTGTAGTGCCAAATGCGAAGCTGGTTTACAACAACAGCCCATCGTTCAACTGGACCTTAAACTTCCGTCAGCAAGTGTTTGATGCATGGCAGGCTGAAGGTAAAGATTTGGCGGCTTACGATCGCGCCAAGCTGATGAGCGCAGATTACGACACAACTGACTTGGCGGTAGAGGCGGATAACCGTATCCGTACTTTCCAAGCTGATGGCGCACAACGTGCTGGTATCTTCCACCACTTAATTACGTTGCCAACTTACCACACAGCTGCATTGTCGACTGACAATCTGGCGAAAGAGTACTTCGGCGCAGCCGGCATGCTCGGTTACGTTGAAGGGGTGCAACGTAAGGAGATCCGTCAAGGGATCGCCTGCGTAAAACACCAAAATATGTCAGGTTCTGACATCGGAGACGACCACAAAGAATACTTTGCGGGCGAGGCAGCCTTAAAAGCTGCAGGCAAGGACAACACGATGAATCAGTTCTGAGGGGAGCTGATTTAACGAGCCGAAATTTGCTGATAGTTTTACGTGGTCGGGTGAATCGACTTTTGGCAGCCGCAAGGCTGCCTTTTTTATTGGCAGTTAAATTGCCTTCAAGCGACAGCACTCGTTTTACGGGATTGGCCGAATGCCATAGTCGCCAGCAGATTCAAAGATGAAGCAACAGCTGACTAAGGCGGATTTTCGGATAGGGAAGATAGCGACTGGCTTTGCCTGTTTTATGCAAAATCAGTTCGTTACTGCGAAACTCAAGTTTGGCATTTGCCGTTGAAAGCTTGTCACCATGGCGCTCAAACGGGATTTTGGCTAAATGTAAACGCGATAATAATTGCTGCTGACATTGATGTTTTAACTGGATGGAAATCGCCACAACTAAACTCCGACTGGATAACCGCCGGCAGTTTAATTGGGGCAAATGACGATTGGTTTAACGGTCGATGACGCTATGATGACGCTTCAAGTTCATAACAGTGGCAAATGTGCTGCCATGCTTGTTCTGCGGTATCGACGAACTGAATAAGCTCCAAGTCCCGAGGATGAATTAAGCCTTCTTCGACCAACAAATCAAAGTTAATTAGGCGGCGCCAAAATTGCTCGTCAAATAACACCACAGGTACCCGATTCGCCTTGCCGGTTTGCAGCAACGTTAGCGTTTCAAATAACTCATCTAAGGTGCCAAAGCCGCCAGGGAATGCCACTAAAGCGCGCGCTCGTTGTAAAAAGTGCATCTTGCGAATGGCGAAATAGTGAAATTGGAAGCAGAATTCTGGTGTGATGTAAGGGTTGGGCATTTGTTCATGCGGCAACACAATATTTAAGCCAATGCTTTTACCACCCGCATGATAAGCGCCGCGATTTGCTGCTTCCATTACTCCGGGACCGCCACCGGAAATGATCATCAGCGCCGTTTTCGGGCATTGCAAACTATGTTCTGTCACTAGTTCGGCAAAGCGCTGTGCCTGCTGATAATAACGGCTGTTTTTGACTTGACGCTTAGCAATCAGCAGCGACTCTTCGGCGCACGCAAGTAGTGATGGTTCATCTAGCGCTTGCGCAAGTTGTTGTTGAGCTTGTTGTAACATAACTGCGGCTTGTTCTGGCGAGACAAACCGAGCGCTGCCAAAAACCACGACAGTAGCTTTGACCTTATGTTGTTCCAACAGCAATTGCGGTTTGAGGTACTCCAATTGCAGACGTACATGTCGCAACTCGTCTTGCATTAAGAAATCATCGTCAGTAAACGCAAGTCGGTAAGATGAATGGCCTTGTAACTGCTCAGCTTGCGCTCTTGCTTCACGGGCAGAAGCTAAGTGACGCTCATATAACGCATTTTTATTGTCGTTCGACATCGGCAATACTCGGGATTGGCTTGATTTACCGATAAGCCTATCACTTCATTGTATGGCTGCCCAGCGGCCTAACATAGTTAATGCGAGGCGTGCCGAGTTATCGGCGACAGCAACGCAGGCCCAGAAGGGTGGCGACCGGCAAAGCTAAACCAATGTGGCGCCCTAGCTATCGACGCTTGCTCTAATTTCCAATGATCTTGGGTAAATCGCCATAAGCAAACTAAGCTCAAGCTTGATCTAGCCTAAGGTTTGTCAATTCGACAACTGCTAGGCTAGGAAAAAATCAAAAGGAATGTCTGATGCCACTGCAAGCCACTATTAGTTTTTTAGGAGCCGCCGGACAAGTGACGGGTTCTTGTCATTTACTTGATTGGGCTGGTAAAAAAATTCTACTCGACTGCGGTATGGTGCAAGGCGGAGATCAAATCACCGACTTGCAGCGTTTTAAATTCAAGTTCCACCCAAGGGATATTGATGCGGTAATTTTGTCGCATGCGCACATTGATCACAGTGGTTTATTGACTTTATTGGTAGCGCAGGGCTTTACCGGCGATATTTTCTGTACCGAAGGCACCGCCAAATTATTACCAGTGTTATTAAAAGACGCAGTGCAGTTGTATTTAAAGGATTTGGAGTGGCAAAACCGTCAACGCTTACGTCTCGGTAAAGCTGAACAACTGCCCGTCATGACGTTAAAAGACTGTATTCGGGTGTGCGACTATTTAAAGCCACTTAAATACAACCGCGATTATGACCTGATGCCGGGACTCACGGTGCAGCTTAATGATGCGGGCCATATCTTGGGCTCAGCGATTGTGCAACTGTGGCTCAAAGCAGGCAAAGCGATGCGGCACTTGGTGTTTTCTGGAGATTTAGGCAATCCAGCGACAGTGTTGATGCACGATCCCAGTTTGATTGAGCATGCCGACGTGGTGCTAATGGAAAGTACCTATGGCGATCGTGACCATCAACCGCTGGCTAACACTTTAGAAGAATTCGCCGCTGCGCTCGACACCGCTTATGCAGCTGGCGGTAATGTGTTTATCCCAGCCTTTGCCCTCGGACGCTCGCAAGAAATTTTGTACTACCTTGGTGTGCTTTATCACCAAGGTCGCTTGAAACAAAAGATGGTAGTGCTCGATAGTCCGATGGCGATTGAAATCACTCAAATCTACAACCAAATGATCACCGAGTTTGACCAAAAAGATACTCAAGTGTTTGCTCGTTATTGCGCCCACGATTTGCAAAGCTTTCTGCCTATTTTGCACCTATGCAAAGATGTTGAAGAATCAATGGCATTAAACCGCATCACCCAAGGCGCAATTATTATTGCCGGTTCTGGGATGTGTAATGGCGGGCGTATTCTGCATCACCTGAAACATAATTTATGGAAGAACGCCAATCAGCTGATATTTGTTGGATTCCAAGCGAAAGGTACACTGGGGCGGCGTTTGATCGATGGCGAAAAACGCTTAAAAGTCTTGGGACAACCTATGGTGGTGAAAGCTGGTATCCATACCATAGGCGGCTTTTCCGCACATGCAGGACAATCGCAATTACTCGCATGGGCCAAGCATATCGGCGGCGATCCGCTGTTTTACTTAGTGCACGGTGAGCCGGTGGCGCTAAATGCTCTGGCCGAGCAGTTAACCGCCAATGGCATGCAGTGCCAAGTCGCAGGCGCTGGGGATACCGTCGAGCTATAAAATGACGCCTAAGCGAGTGGCAATCACTCGCTTAGGCGCAATTTAGGCGCATTGTTAATTAGGCGTTTGTACTTGTGTCGGACTCACGTCTTCGCTTGGGTAACAGCCCAGTACTTTGACAAATCGGGTGATTCGATTGAGCTCATCAAGTGCCCGTTTCATCGCGTAGTCGTCCAAATTAGCTAATACATCGACATAAAACATCTCTTCCCAAGGATTGCCTGGAATTGGGCGTGATTCTAATTTGCCCATGCTGATGCCATGTTGCTTTAATACCAATAGCGCGTCTACCAACGCACCGGGTTGTTGGCCGGTATACATAATGAAAGTTGTTTTTGCCGGAATGGCTTTGGCAACATTAATTGGTTTGCGTGCTACGACAATAAACCGACTGACGTTGTCTTTTTGATTGGCGAGATCGCGGGCTAATACTTCCAGCCCGTACAGTTGGCCACCTTCTTCACCACCAATCGCAACGATGTCTGAGTTTTGCGCCGCCCGGACGCGGTTGAAGGCATCGCTGGATGCATCACAATATTCAATTTTGACATTTTGCAGGGTTTGCAAATATTGACTGCACTGTGCAATCACTTGCGGATGCGCGCAAATCTGCTTGATGTTATTGAGGTTTGTGCCCGGTAGTCCCAACAGACAATGCTTGATCGGATGCGTGAGTTCACCAACAATAGAAAGTCTAGTGTGCTGCAGTAAATCGAAGACTTCGTTGATGCTACCACTTGAGGTATTTTCAATTGGCAATACCGCATAATCTGCGTGACCAGTTTCTACTGCTTGCACAATCTCGTTGAAGCTATCGCAGCCGATCTCGATAAGTTTTTCCGCCCGGCGAGTAAAGTATTTTTGCGTTGCCCAATAACTATATGAACCTTGCCGACCTAAAAATGCGACGCGGCAGATTGGGCCGTTTTCTCCATTTAATTGGCCTTGCACTTTGGCTTGTTGTTGCAGCACCGAATCTTCAATGATCACATGATAAAGCCGAGTGACATACTGAGCGTCCAGCGCTAAGGCTTTGCCTTTTTCAATTAAGGAAAGCAGCAGTTCTTCCTCGCGCTTTTGGTCACGGATCGGTTTGTTTTGTGCCAATTTCGCCGTAGCAACCGCGAGCGCAAGTGCGCGACGTTTGGCCAAAAGTCCAAGTAATTGCTGATCAGTACTACTGATTTCTTGGCGAATGTCGTCCAAAGCGATAGGCAAAGCTGTTGTCATAGTGATAAACCTCAAGTAAAAAAAAACCTCCCGGTTGGGGAGGTTTTTGACTGGTGATTTGCGCGCGCAGCCAGCTACCTCCCAAGTTGGGTGGTAAAACTAAAAAAGAAGCGGGCGCGAGCAATTTTTATCTTCATGCTGTTACAAATATCAGTCTGGATGGCTAAAGTCAACCTTGCGGTTGTAATTCCAAGCGATATTTTTGCTCTCCCGGTAAAAAGCTCAGTGGTTTTTCCTGCAACCAGAACTGATGATCTGCCCGATAAAACGGAGACAATGGATGTCCTGATTGCCCTGCTGGGATGACTAAGATCCCTTGCGCTTCATGGCCAGGAGCTACCACCATCCGCTCACTTTGTCCGTGCACTTTATGCTGAACTCTTGGCATATGGCGGTCGCCGTTAAGTTCATCTGCAGGCATATTCAAATAATCAGCAAACATCGGGATAGCACTAGCAAGCGGATGCACAATTGCCGCAGTGTTGGCTTTACCCCAACGAGCTTGCTCAATTGGACCTTTGCTGTCCGTTTCAAGTTGTTGTTTACTCGCGAGTACTGCTTCCTGTAATAATTGCTCGAAGCTGACAAAACCCTCTGGTAGCGTATCGATCCGTTTCGCCTGTAACATCGCCCAACCAGGGTTTTCCGGTACCATTTTTAAGTCGCTCATGCTGAGTTGCTGTTGTTCAAGCAGTGCGCTCAATGGTGAAAACAGTTGTTTGAGTGTTTGGTCGCGGAAGGCTCGAACTAAATGGTAACCAACAGCATCTTTGCTGGCGCTAGCACTATCGGTTTCTACCAATTTGCGGTAGTTCGCAAGTTGATGCTTCTCGACAAAGACGGGGTCTAAAACTTGCAGCAGTAATTGCTGCCAGCGTTGTAAAAACAAAGCTCTGTGATCCAGCTGAATCGCGTGTAATGATTGTTCATCATGCTGTGCTTTGGCCAATAAGCCATCACGAATTTGCATGCCACGGGCGCCGATGTCATAACCGCCGTCACCGATGAGTTTTAACGCATCGCCACCAACAACCCGAGCATTCGCGGTCCATAACCGGTCTCCTGCAGGCGCCACAACTTTCGGATAGCTTGAACCAGTCAAATAGCCGCTCCAACGATTGTCATCGGTGCTCCAATCTTGCGGTGTATCTAAGTCTTGCAACTGACGATTGGGTAGGGCGCCTGCCAAAGTCCAAGCGATCTTGCCTTTGCTGTCAGCAACTAACAAATTTTGGGTTGGAATACCAAGCGTTGGCGCAATGGCGACGGCCTCATCGACAGATTTCGCGGTTTCAAAACCGATCAAGTTTAAATTCATACCCTCTTTGTCGTGTGCGACCCAACGAAATGCGTATTTATCAAATGGCGCTGGTAGCACTGGACCGAATTTAGTTTCTTTGATCAACATTATTTCGTCGGCGGCGTCTTTGACCTTGATGACTTCGTTGTTGTAACTGAATTCAGCAGGGCCACTGGCGGTTGCGTAGTGCAAGCCTTTTTCATCGATGTTTAACGCGACAACATCCGACCAATCGGCTGTACTGTTGGTGTAACCCCAAGCAATATGGCCGTTACTGCCGGCGACAATTGCCGGAGCACCCGGCAGAGACACGCCTGCGACACTGTGCTGATCCTCACCTTCGCCCCAAATCATTTGCGCTTTGTACCAAGTCCCTGGAACGCGGATGCCTAAATGCATGTCGTCGGCTAAAATTGCGCCGCCGTGTTGGGTCAGCGCGCCTGAGACCGCAAAATTATTTGAACCAATATCGCGACCATCGCGCATCAAGCATTGATTGCAGGCTACTTTTTGGTTGCTGAGCGCGCGTGGATACGGCGTTTCTGGTAGCGGTATTGCAGCAACGGTTGAGCCATCGATGGCGGCTTGCCAATCACTCGAATGTTGATTCAAGAAGGCGTACCAATCAGCAGACACGGTTTGTTTTAAAAAGCCTTGGGCTAAATCGTCTTTACCATCAGACGGCTGTAAATCGAGATACATGCTGTATGTAACCAATAGCGAGTCACTTTCATGCCAGATCCGAGGTTTTTGAGTAAGCAGCAAATACTCAAACGACGGCACGGCCAATTGTGCCAAGCCCGCATTCACACCAGCGGTGTAACGCTGTAGCAGTTGTTGATGGGGTTTGGGTAAGGCTTTAAAAGCGATTTCAGCTCGGTCACGAAAGCGATGTAAACGTCGCGACTTATCGACTTCTAGCGCGCGCTTGCCGAATAATTCAGATAATTCGCCAGCTGCATTACGACGGTATAAATCCATTTGGAAAAACCGTTCTTGGGCATGGGCAAACCCCAGCGCATAAGCAGCATCTTCGCGAGATGCCGCGCGAACACTTAAATAACCCTGAGCATCACGAGATAGTTGTGTGGTTTTAGTGACTGCTGCTGGCAGTACACCATCATAGGTTGCCAAACTTAGATGTAACAGTGAATAAACTGTGCCGGTTGCTAACAACAAAAGAACCATTAATGTATAAAGTGTGCCCTTGAGCCATTTCATTTTATTATTATCCTATTTTTCACATAGAATGAGCAGGTTAGCACCAAGATCAGGACTAAAACAAATGCAATTACGGAAAATTTGGGACGGTGGTGTGCGATTATTTCATTGGTCGCAACTACTACTAATCATCGGCTTGTGGTGGACTGCAGAGCAAGAGTTGTTCGGTTTCCATATGCTGCAGGCTTATGTGCTCGCTTCGTTAGTTGGCGCACGAATTATTTGGGGATTTATCGGCAGTGAAACCGCGCGATTTCGCCATTTTGTGCCAACATTGAACAGACTGCTTGAGTATCGGCGAAATCCACAGCCGGTCGCTGGGCATCATCCGCTGTCGGCATTGATGATTATTGCGTTAATAGTCGCCGTCGTTTTGCAGTGGGGAAGTGGGCTGATGGCGTCTGATGATTTGTCTGCCGAAGGCCCGCTCTACAGCCTAGTCAGCAGCGACTTTGCAGATTTTGCCGATGGGTTTCATCATTGGTGGTTTAATACAATTATTGCACTTGCCGGCATTCATGCCTTGGCTGCAATTTGGCATCAGCGGCAGGGCGATAAGGTCATCACTGCGATGTTTTCTGGGAAAAAAGCGATTAATGCTGATGCTGAAATCAACCTGAAACCAGGAATGTATGTGCTGTTTTTGACGGCAGTTCTCTTGTTTTGTTGTTATTTATGGCAAGGTGAAAACGTAATGATGATGGTTAAAGCGGACGCAGTCACTGTCGGTTGGATAACTATTACGCAGTAGCAATCAGAACTGCCCAATGGGCAGTTCTGTTAGTGGCCTTTAGTCGGCTTTGAATTTTTCGTGGCAGGCTTTGCAGTTACCGCGGAAATCCATAAATGCTGCTTTGATTTTTGCTTGGTCTGCAGTTTGCGCTGCTGCTTGTAAAGCTTTGGCTGCGGTTTGCAGTTTTTCGGCTTTGCTTAGGAAGTCAGCGTTGTCAGTCCAAATTTCGGCTTTAGCATCGCCAAAGGCTTTGTTAGCGCCTTCGACAGTAAAACCTTCCCATGGTAGGGTGGACAAGCCAACTAAGGCATCAACACGACGTTGCAGGCGCGCTTGGTCAAATTTGACTTTACCTTGCAACATGTCGCCGATGTCGCCAGTATTGTGACGGATCAGTTGAAAGGCGTTTTGGCGGTATTCGATAGCATCTTTGCCGTCACTAAATGCAGTGGCCGCAATAGCCGGAATTGCGGTAAAAGTTACTAAAAGACTGCCGATTAAGAGTTTTTTCATGGATTGATTCTCATTTTTTAGGATTGCATGCAATAATGTTAAGGGTTTTCAGCGCTTTGATGTTGTCAGGCTGCCATATTGTCATCCTGTTGCCAAGTGTATGAACAATGTTGTCATTGGATTATTAACCATCAGGCGTACCTAGTGAAGGAATCAGCTTACAAGACAACCGGGCTTCACTCCCTGAGTATTAAGTTTTCGGCGTTGGTGTTTCTGCTGACAGTCATTGCCAGCACCATCATTGCCTTTGCTATGCTTGCGCTACAACAAGACGTTCTGATTAACCAAGAACGTTCTGAACTTATCCAAACTACCAGTCGATATGCCCGCCAACTTGACAGTGAATTCTGGCAAAAAGAAAAAAAGGCAATTAGTGCCAATCAAGTCGTTACCCGGTTTTTAAAACAGCAGCAAAAAGCTCAACCTGCGACTCTCGAAAAATTTGCTGATGGCAGTATCCGCAGTAAAGATGATTTATCAGCAGCTTTCCAAAATCATCAAAAGTTTAATGAAAAACCACACCCTTATTTCGAGCAGACGCAGGTGCTGTGGCAACAACTTGCGCCAGTGTTGATGGAAGATTTTTTCAATTTCTACTTCATTTCCAAAGATGGTTTTATTCGCATAGCACCAGCTGATTGGGCGCTGGAAGTACCGGCTGATCACGATTTTCGCCAAGATGTTTTTTATAGCATAGCGACGCCAGAACAAAACCCAGCTCGGTTGCCGCGTTGGACGCCGCTCTACTACGATAGTATTTGGCAAAAGTGGATGACTAGTTTGGTGATCCCCGTTTATGTTGATGATGAGTTTATTGGCCTTACCGGCACGGATTTGGTGCTTGACGATGTGTTTGTCAATTTGCGCCAGCTTTCACAATGGGAGCCGGGTCGCCAAGCGGTTTTATTTGATAATCGCGGTAATATTCTGCTAGATGCCAACAATTCCCTGCAAAACAATGACCCGCAAAAAACTGCAACTAATACCCAAATTGGCGTGAAAGCAGCTGAGCCGGAAATCGGCAAGTATGTGAAGTATGTAGTGGAAAATCCGCAAGATTTGCTTAAACAGACTCAGCAGCTCGACAGTTTTGTTGCATCAGCTGCAAAGGTTGAGCGTTTAGATTGGTATGTGTTGCTGTACCACAGCAAAGCGGATGTGATTAAGAGCCTGCAAGACTACCGAAACCGGGTTGTATTGTTATTTTTGTTGGTCGCCTTGATTGTTGCTCTAGCGCTGCAGTTTTTCATTTATAAATTTGTCTTAAAGCGACTCACTAGCTTGGCCGTGGCAGTACAACGACTTTCTAATGGTGAACAAGCGTCGATTGAACTTGACGAACGTTCTGATGAAATAGGCTTACTTAATCGTGCTTTTTCTCGGATGTCGGATGAAATCCATCAATTGATTGCTGGTTTAAACACCCGGATCCAAGAAAAAGAAGAAGCAGAAAGAGCCACTCGGAAGTTGTCAAAGGCGGTAGCATTTTCCAGTTCAGGCATAGTGCTTACCGACGCTCAACTCCATATTGAGTATGTAAATCCATTCCTGCTCGAAATGATCAGTAGCGAGCCTAGTGTCGTGTTGGGCAAACCTTTTGGCATGTTATTCGCGCCAGAAATGCGGTTTGTGGCTGAAGACATTATGCAAAGTTTACAAGAGCGGCATCATTGGCGCGGCGACATGCTGTTGCAACAGAACAATAAGCAATTCTGGGCAAGTTTGGCGATAGCACCGATCCGGGATGACAAAGGCGACGTCAGTAACTATGTCTGTGCAATGCAAGACATCTCGTTCATCAAAGAAAGCCAGCGGAAAATGGAGCAGTTGGCATACTACGATGTGCTGACAGGGCTCGCCAATCGCAGTTATTTCCGAGACCAATTGCGCAAAGCTATCGCCATGTCGTCTCGCGGTTATTATCACTTTGCGTTGTTGTACTTTGATTTAGATGAATTTAAACGTATTAACGATACGTTGGGTCACGATGCAGGTGATGAATTATTAAAAGAAGTAGCGCGCCGTTTAATTAGCCGGTTGCGCGAAGAAGACACTATCGCCCGTTTAGGCGGCGATGAGTTCGCGGTAATTTTAAGTGGCATTTCCGATCGGAAACAAGCGGCGCAAATTGCAGAAACACTGCAGCAAACTTTTGCCCAGCCGGTGCGAATTGCTGGCCATGACGTTGCGATCAGCGCCAGTATTGGCATAACCATCGCGCCAGATGACGCCGATGAAGAAGAATTGTTGTTAAAACATGCCGACTTGGCGATGTATGAAGCCAAGGCTCGCGGCAAAAATACCTATCACTTCTTCAGCCAAGATCTGAATGATGCAGCTAAAGATCGCTTGTTGATTGAAAGTCAGTTGCGTGAGGCCATCCGCGAGCAGCAATTCCTGCTGTATTACCAACCGAAAATTGATATTCGCACACAACAAGTTGTGGGTTATGAAACGCTGCTTCGTTGGTTGCGTCCTGACAACTCGATGGTGCCGCCATTGAAATTTATTCCAGTTGCTGAATCCACCGGTTTGATTGTACAAATTGGTGAATGGATCATCTGGGAAGCCTGTCGCTTTTTAGCGCGCCAGCATGCGCGCGGTTTGATGATTACAGTGTCGATTAACTTATCCGCGCGGCAATTTACTGACCAAGATTTGCCAGGGCTTATCGAACGAATTATCAAACGTACCGGCGCATCACCAGCCCATCTAATCTTCGAAATCACTGAAAGTATGCTGATGGGTGATACAGATGCGGCTATCAACCAACTTAACGAGTTAAAACGACTCGGATTAGCTTTATCTATCGACGACTTTGGTACAGGCTATTCATCGCTGAGTTATTTAAAGCGATTCCCAGTAGATGAGCTAAAGATTGACCGATCATTTGTGAAAGACATCCCGGATGACAAAAACGACATGGACATCACTGCTGCGATCATCGCAATGGCGCAAAAGATGGATCTTCGGGTTGTCGCGGAAGGGGTTGAAACTGCAGACCAAGTCGACTTCTTAAGAAACAATGCTTGTTATCTGGTGCAGGGTTATTACTTCAGTATGCCTTTGGCAGAACAAGAATTGACCCGGCTGAACTACAGCATCATCAGTGAATAATTATAAATTCAGGAACATAGTCATGAAACTATTCCCTTTGTCGTTGTTAAACGCGGCAATACTTTGTGCTGGAGCTCCTGCGCTGGCGGATCAAACAAGTCCAATTCACGGCATTCGGGATAAAACCCCACAGCTCGTTGCGTTCACTGGGGCGACAGTCCACACCGAACCTGGCAAAACATTGCAAAATGCCACCGTCTTAATCAGTAACGGTAAGATTACTGCCGTTGGTACTGGCCTCGCTGTACCGAATGGCTACCGTACCATCGATAGCAAAGGCCACCATATTTATGCTGGTTTTATCGACTTATACAGTAATTACGGGGTTGATGCGCCAAAAGAAGGCGGTTCAAACAGCTACCGTGATGAACCGGTTTATCAAAACGAACGCCAAGGTGGTAATGCTAGTAATGCCGCGATCCATGCTGAACAGCAATGGGTTAATACCTTTAAGCCGGATGAAGAAGCTGCAAAAAACCTGACGACTCAAGGTTTTACAGTAGTCCAATCTGCGCGTATGGACGGTATTTTCCGTGGCCAAGCGGTAGTAGCCTCGTTGGGTAATGGTTTACCTGGCGAACTTATCCTCAAAGCAGACGCTAGCCATTTTATGTCGTTTGAAAAGGGCAGCTCAGTTCAAAGTTACCCTTCATCTTTAATGGGTTCTATTGCCTTAGTTCGCCAGACTCTTGCCGATGCAAATTGGTATAAATCAGCTTATGGTAAGACCGATTGGCGTTTCTTTGGCCAAGCCATTGAATTTAACGCCGCTTTGGCTGCTCTAGGCAAATTAAATGACACTGGTTTAGTCTTTGAAGTCGATTCTGAGCGTTCGTTATTGCGTGCCGATAGTTTGATTAAAGAGTTTAATTTAGCAAAAGCCAGTTACGTTGCATCAGGTTTTGAATATGCCAGAGTTGCAGAGGTGAAAAACACCGGGCGTCCACTGATTGTTCCTGTTGCCTATCCAAAGGCACCGGCCGTAGCCAAAATGGACGACCAACTGGATGTCAGCTTAGCTGATCTGCGGCACTGGGACCGAGCGCCGTCTAACTTGGCTGCCTTAACTAAAGCTGGTGTGCCAGTGGCGCTGACCACCTATAAATTGGAAAAAACCGAACAGTTTTGGCCAAATGTCCGCTTAGCGGTGAAATATGGCTTGAGTGAATCAGCTGCACTTGCAGCTTTAACCACAACGCCGGCAGAAATGTTGGGAATGCCAGGCCAACTAGGTCGGATCGCGAATGGTTACCAAGCTGATATCGTGATCGCCAATGGTGATTTATTCAAAGATGGTGAAATCGTAGCAACTTGGACTCGTGGTCAAGAACATGCGTTTAAGCCAATTAACGATCCTGACTTTACCGGTGAATATGCCCTAGATTTGGCCGGAGAGAAGCTGCAACTGCAAATTAGCAAAGCTGATGGCGCGCTGGAAGCCAAGTTGGTTGCTGGTGATAAAAACGTTAAGGTCGATAGTTTTAATATCGACAAGCAACAACTGCAATTTAGCGCAGCGTTAAATGAAGTCAGTAAAACTAAAGGTGTTGCTCAGTTTAGCGGTGTGTTATCTGGACAACAGTTGTTCGGTGATGTGCGGATGCCTAACGGGCAGCAACTGAAAATCACTGCCAGCCGCAAAGCCATGCCAGCCGCAGCTGACGAGAAAAAAGACGTCACGCCAAAGTTAGTGTCGAAACTGACCTTCCCTAATCTGCCGTTTGGTTATGAAATACCGGTGCAACAGAAAAATGTGCACATCAAAAATGCGACTGTTTGGACTTCAGATAAAGCAGGGAAGTTAGAAAATACTGACGTGATTGTTGCGGATGGCGAATTTAAAGAAATTGGCAAAGATCTTTCGACACCATCAGGTTATGAAGTGATTGATGCCACCGGCATGCATCTGACGGCTGGTTTGATTGATGAACATTCGCATATTGCAATTGAAATGGGTGTGAACGAAGGTTCGGACGCTGTCACTTCGGAAGTAAACATTGGCGATGTTATCAGCCCTGATGATATCAACATCTATCGTGGTTTAGCTGGCGGTACTACAACGTCTCAATTACTGCACGGTAGCGCGAACCCAATCGGTGGCCAGGCGCAAATTATTCAATTGCGTTGGGGCGTGAGTCCTGAAGGTTTGAAATTCAAAAATGCACCGAAGTCGATTAAATTTGCGCTAGGTGAGAACGTTAAACAATCAAACTGGGGTGAAGCGTTCACCAGCCGTTACCCACAATCTCGTGTTGGTGTGGAAACTGTCATCCGCGATGCATTCCAAGCCGCAAAAGAATATAAAGCGAGCTGGGAAGCTTATGACGACTTATCAAGCAGCGAGCAAAAACGCGTAGCACCGCCACGTGTGGACTATCGCTTGCAAACATTGGTCGAAATTTTAGATAAAAAGCGCTTCATTCATACTCACTCCTATGTTGCTTCTGAGATCTTAATGTTGATCCACTTAGCTGATGAGATGGGCTTTAAAGTCACTACTTTCACTCATATCCTTGAGGGTTACAAAGTTGCTGATGAAATGAAAGCACATGGGGCTAGTGCTTCAACATTCGCCGATTGGTGGGCGTATAAAATGGAAGTGCAAGACGCTATCCCAACTAACGCTTGTATTATGGCAAGCCGTGGTTTAGTTGTTTCAGTAAATTCAGACGATGCCGGCTTGCAACGTTTGTTAAACCAAGAAGCAGCAAAATCAGTGGCTTATTGCGGCATGTCGGAAGAAGATGCGCTGAAAATGGTGACTTTGAATCCAGCTATCCAGTTGAAAATAGACGACAAAGTAGGTTCTGTTGTTGAAGGGAAACAAGCTGATTTTGTGTTGTGGAGCGGTCATCCATTATCGGTATATAGCAAATCTGTACAGACTTGGATTGAAGGTATTCCATATTACGACGCAAAACGCGATCTAGTGGCACAACAACAAATCGGCGTTGAGCGCCAGCAGTTGATCCAAAAAGTATTGGGTGCGACTGATGAAGAAAAAGCGGGCAGTGGTGGTGGCTACAAAAAGCCAGATCCATTATGGCAGTGTGAAACCGATGGTGATGTATTTAAAAATCGCCTAAACCTGCAGCATCAGCACTAAGCCGAGGATAACAACATGACATTTAAAAGATCTTATTTAAGCCTCGCGTTACTTTTGGTGACGGGTCAAGTCGCCGCCAATGACATGGTGCCTGGCAAGCAGCAACAAAAACCGATTTTGTTGACTGATGCAACTATTCACACTGCAACTCAAGGTGTGCTCGAACAAACCGATCTGTTAATGGTTGATGGCAAAATTGCCAAAATTGGCCAGGATTTAACAGCACCAGCTAATGCTGAAGTGATTGATTTAAAAGGTAAACATATTTATCCAGGTTTGATTGCATTGGTCAATCAGTTGGGTTTAATCGAAATTGAAGCGGTTCGTTCAACTGATGATACTCATGAAGTGACCGACACCAACCCAGACGTTCGCGCAGGTATTGCGTACAATGCTGATTCTGAGGTGATCCCAACAGTTCGGACTAATGGCTTTAGTTATTCATTGGTGTATCCGCGCGGCGATCGCTTAATGGGCCAAAGCTCACTGATGCAATTGGATGCTTGGAACTGGCAGGATGCAACGGTTAAAGGTCAGGTTGCTTTGCATATCAACTGGCCCAATGCCAGCGTGTTGAGCTCGCCATGGGCGCCGAAAGAGCCGGAAGAAATGGCGAAAAACAACGCGAAAAATATGACCGAACTGCGGGCTTATTTTGTGCAAGCCAAGGCCTATGCTACGGCGAAAGCTGCGAATCAACATCGCGGCATCGATTCACGTTGGGAAGCTATGCTGCCAGTGCTTAAAGGCGAGCGTCCAGTGTTCGTCCATGCAGATGACGCACGGCAAATTAAGCAAGCCATGTTATTCGCGAAAGAGTATCAGTTGAAGTTGGTGATTGTTGGTGGTCGGGATAGCTGGCGAGTTGCTGATGAGCTAGCTGCAGCAAAAATTCCAGTGGTGTTCACAGCACCATATGGTCTGCCAGAGCGTGATGAAGAGCCGGTAGATATCGCCTATAAAACGCCTGCGTTATTGCAAAAAGCCGGCGTGCAATTTGCGTTATCGCAAGATGGCTATTGGAATACTCGTAACGTGGTGTTTGCGGCTGGTCAGGCAGTGAATTATGGCCTTACCAAAGAACAAGCCCTAGCTGCGGTAACTATCAATGCGGCAAAAATTGCTGGGATGGATAGCGATATTGGCTCGTTGGAAGTTGGTAAAGCGGCTTCTGTGGTCGTTTCTGATGGCGACATTTTTGACTACCTAGGTCACAAAGTTCGTTATATGTGGATTGACGGTCGGGCTGTTGATTTGAATAACCGCAATCTGCAACTTAAAGATAAGTACGAACAGCGCTACGGTAAATAATATAGAGCTAACCAAGCCTGTATATTTACAGCGAAAGAGAAAAGGGCAACGTGTAGTTGCCCTTTTTCATTGGATAATAGCGGACGGGAGGTCGCTGATTAATGTTGCTCAAGTAATTGAAACAACAGCGCCCGCACCGTTTCTGGTTCAAATGGCTTGTCGCACATCGCGTTCACACCACTTTGCGCGATATTACTTAAGTGAGTTTCATTAGCTTCGCTGGTGACCATTAACACCGGAATATGCGATTGCGTGCTGGTGCCGCGAATAAATTCAGTGAGCTCTTGGCCATTCACTTCCGGCATATTGTAGTCGGTGACCACCAAATCAAACATTTGCTGCTGCAGCATCGCAATGGCCTGCTGACCATCTTCGGCTTCTTGCATTTGTTGGATCCCAAGGTTACTGAGTACTCGTCGAATATGATTACGCGCCAGTTTGCTGTCATCGACGATTAAAACCCGAACATCGGTAATATCATACAGACTGAGCTGCAATTCAGTTGGTGTGAGCAGATCCATGGCGGCGTTTAATGCTTTGCCAAGGTGAATGCGACTAAAAGGTTTTGGCAATATTGCGATGACACCTGATTGCTTGAACTGTTCGAGCTGCGCTTTGCGCGTTTCACTCGACACCAGCATGAAGGCGATGTCAGCAAGTTCTGGTGATTTTTTTAGTCGAGTCAACAAATCAAGAGCGGTACCATCAGCAAAGTGCAGAGCACTCACGACTAAATCTGGTTTGTGTTTGGCAATTTGTACTAAAGCTTGATTCACCGAACCTGCTTCTTCGATGTTCCGAACTTCTTCTTCCTTTAAATGCTTAATAATAATTTTTCTTTGTGTATCAGATGGTTCAACCAATAAGATGGACAAATCGGACGGTGATAATTCACTCATAATGTCTCCAAAGACTGCAATGCCGGTTCTTTAACCACCAGCCCATTTAAATTTATATCCAAGTTTAGTCAATTCTTGAGAAATGGTGTCACGTTGGTCACCTTGGATCTCAATAATTCCGTCTTTTACTGAACCTCCACAGCCACATTTTTTCTTCAAAAGTGCTGCGATGTCACAAAGTTTTTCATGGGATTCAGCGATGCCAGCAATAGTGATCACGGCTTTGCCATTACGGCCTTTGGTTTCGCGTTTCAGTCGCAAATGACCGTCAGCGAAGGCAGCTCCTGCGGTCTTTTCAGCTTTTTCAGCTGCAACGGAGCCGGTTTCTGTACTATAGACCAAACTTGAATTTTGTTGCTGCCAGTCGGCTAGCGAGATTTTTTTCGAACTCATGCGTTTTTCACCCTGTTGCGCCTGCCCGATTAATGGCAAGATAAAGCATCACGGCAGCAGCGGCAATCACTGGATTAGCCTGTTTGCGGCAACAGTGTTTTTTTGCTGAAATTCTCAGCAGTGCTTGGGCTTTTTTTATGCCTCTGGTACACTACCAGTGGTTTATAGATATCTGGATGGCTAATGTCGATCGCGCTTTATTTAGAACAATCAGGTTTGTTGGCACAGTTAAACAGCCAACAGGTTGATATTGAAGAATTCTCAGCTGTAGTCAGCGACTTTCAACAGCAATTGGTTGCGCATATCGCCACGTCAACTCCAGCAGTGCAATGGCAATACCAGGTACCGGAACTTGGAGAAGGCGGAGCATGTTCGTTATTTGGACACTTGGCTGCCGAACCTTATGATTTAGCGGCAACTCTTGGCGGAGAAACGGCTGATAACTTGCTGTTACTGCAGCGCATGACTGCAGTTGTCGAGTATTATCAACAGCACAGTCGTAGTGATTGGTTTGGCGTTTATCAAAGACGTTTCAATCTTGTTGCCGAAGATGTTTTGGTAAAATTGGCTTATTTTGGTGCGCCGTCGCGTCCGGAGTTTCCGTTAACGACCGAGTTTGCGGCTATTAGCAATAACAGCTCGGTGGCTTTGAGTGGCCAAGCTCGTTTGATTTCTCAGGTAGCGAGTTATGTCGCTGCGGGTGGTGAGTACTATACTTGCGATCCAAAAGTACAAGCGGAAGCTTGCCTGCCATTGTACGCAGAGTCTGGTGAAGTTATCGGTATTGTTGATGCCGAAGCGTTTTCAGCAGATCTGTATGTTGGCACTGAATTGGCTTTATTAGTCGCAGTAGTGACGGTACTGCCGTCGTTATTTGCAAGCAAGAATTAAAAATCAGGCGAGGGCAGAGCCCACGCAAACCTTAGCAACACAAACAGGTAGCACTTATGTTTTCTCAGTTACAGCCAGTGGCAACAGATCCAATTCTTGGGTTAATGGCCGCCTATAAAGAAGATCCAAATCCGTTAAAAGTTGACCTTGGTGTCGGCGTTTATAAGGATGAGCAAGGCCATACCGCCGTGTTGGATTGTGTGAAAAAAGCGGAAAAGCTGCGACTGGAACAAGAAGATAGTAAGACCTACATCGGCATGGCGGGTGATTTAAGTTTTAACCGTCACATTGAACAATTAGCTTTCGGTCCACATAAAGTGTTGCTGGAAGGCCGAGTCACTACTGCGCATACGCCTGGTGGCACTGGCGCACTGCGTGTTGCTGCTGAATTCATTAAAAAAGCCAATCCTGATGCCACAATTTGGGTGACTAGCCCAACGTGGGCAAACCACATTTCGTTGTTCCAAGCAGCTGGTTTAAAAGTTAAAGAATATAGTTATTACGACTACAGCACCAAGGGTTTGAACGAAGAGGCGATGTTCGCCGACTTAGCGACAATTCCTGCCGGTGATGTGGTGTTGGTGCATGCATGCTGCCATAACCCAAGCGGTATGGATTTAAACGAAGCCCAGTGGCAGAAGTTTACTGCAATTGCTAAAGAACGTGGTTTCACACCTCTGGTTGATATGGCTTATCAAGGCTTTGGTTTAGGCCTTGATGTTGATGCTGCTGGTCTACGCTTATTGGCAAATGAAGTTCCGGAACTGATCCTGTGTACCTCTTGCTCAAAGAACTTTGGTTTGTACCGTGAGCGCATCGGCGCTGTGTCCATTATGGTTGCACAGGCTTCAGTTACAGAAACTGCCCGCACCAATTTACTGGCAGTGGTTCGTAGTATTTATTCTATGCCACCAGCCCATGGTGCAATTATCGTTAGCCATATTCTCGATAGCGCAGAATTGACGGCTCAATGGCATCAAGAGCTTGCTGTTATGCGTAACCGTATCAACGATTACCGCCAACTGATTATCGACAAGTTAGCTGGTGAAGGTGTGAAACAAGATTTTAGTTTTATTACTAAACAACATGGCATGTTCTCATTTTTAGGCATTAACAAAGAACAAATCGAACAACTGCGTAAAGATTACAGCATCTACATGGTTGGTTCGAGCCGTGTCAGTATTGCTGGTTTGAACCATAGCAATATCGATTACTTCGCGAAGGCGATGGCTGCAGTGCTTAAATAACAAAATTGCCGATTTTATCGACAAAAAAGGCAACCGAATGGTTGCCTTTGTTTTTTCCGCTAGCTAATGTAGAGCTTGAGACTTAGCAATGATTAAGGCGTTCAAGTGCAAAGTAAAATTCGATTGCTGTTAGTGTTTACCTGTGCACTTTGGTTGGTACCAAGTATCGCTGCGCCGCTTAGAGTGGTGATGGAAGTCTCACCTCCGCATCAAACCAACGAGCAAGGTGTACCGGGTGGACTCACCACCGCTGTTGTGCAAGAAATGCTAGCGCATGCTCGTTTAACCTCGAACATTGAAGTTTATCCGTGGGCTCGGGCTTATAAGATCGCAAGTACTACACCTGATGTTTTAATTTACAACATGGCTCGTACGAGTGAGCGTGAAAACAATTTCATTTGGATTGGCGAAGTCGCAAGTTATCGATTTGGCTTTGTAAAGCTGAAAAACCGCGATGACGTGCAAATTCGAAACTTAGCCGATGCCAAAAATTACGTAGCAGGCACTCAACGCGATGATTTTTCTGCTGATTGGCTGCGTAGCCAAGGTTTTACTTTAGGCAAACAACTGACTTTGCAGCCTGATATCGAAGAAACGTGGCGTTATCTGGTTAGTGGCAAAATCGATATCTTAATTGATGACCCTTACGCGGTTGAAGATATGCTCAGTAAGTTTCAATTGCAGCGAAAAGATATTGAATTTGTTTACTATATACCTGCGTTACAGCAAACGACTTGGATTGCTATTCACAAGGATAGCTCGCCAGAATTGGTTGAGAAACTCAAAGCAGGATATCAGTATGCGCGGCAAACTGCGGCGTTTGCGCGAGTGATGCAACTAGGCGAGTTACCTATCCCATCCAATTAAGCGCAGAGTTCAAAACGCGCTGGTGCGATGATGCCAATAAAAAAGCCGATCTGTTCGATCGGCTTTTGCATTTTAGCAAGACTATTGCTCAGCCCTTTGTTGTGTAAAGAGGCTGAGTGAAGAGGTCTGATGCAGGGTTGAGAGCCCTTAAATCTTTTTATAGCGAATACGATGCGGCTCTAAAGCGGCTGCACCGTAAGTTGCCTTGACCCAAGCTTCATAATCCGAATAGTTACCTTCGAAGAAGTTCACTTTACCTTCGTCACGATAATCGAGGATGTGCGTCGCGATACGGTCGAGGAACCAACGGTCATGCGAGATCACCATGGCGCAGCCAGGGAAATCAAGGATCGCATTCTCCAAAGCCCGCAGCGTTTCTACGTCTAAGTCGTTGGTTGGTTCGTCGAGGAGCAACATGTTGCCGCCGGCTTTTAACAGTGCCGCTAAATGTACCCGGTTACGCTCACCACCAGACAACTCGCCGATGAACTTTTGTTGGTCGTTGCCTTTGAAGTTAAAGCGGCCGACATAAGCACGACTCGGAATAGTAAAGCTACCGATCTGCAGCATATCTTGGCCGTTGGAAATCTCTTGCCACACGGTGTTTTTCGGGTTCATGTTGTCACGGAATTGGTCAACACTGGCCAATTGCACGGTTTCACCCAAAGAAATTGAGCCGCTATCCGGTTGCTCCATGCCAGAAATCATCCGGAACAAGGTCGATTTACCAGCACCGTTAGCACCGATGATACCGACAATCGCGCCTTTCGGAATAGAGAAGCTTAAATCGTCAATCAGCACACGGTCGCCGTAAGATTTACGTAAGTTGCTAACTTCGAGTACTTTATCGCCAAGACGTGGTCCAGGCGGAATAAACAACTCGTTAGTTTCATTACGTTTTTGGAAATCTTGGCTTTGTAATTCTTCAAAGCGTGCCATCCGTGCTTTTGATTTCGCATGACGACCTTTTGGATTGGTACGAACCCATTCCAATTCTTGCTTGATTGAACGTTGACGAGCGTTTTCAGATTTCTCTTCTTGAGCAAGACGAGCTTCTTTTTGCTCCAACCAGCTTGAATAGTTGCCTTCCCATGGAATACCTTCACCACGGTCAAGTTCCAAAATCCAACCTGCGACGTTATCAAGGAAATAACGGTCATGGGTAATGGCCACAACAGTGCCCGTGTAGTCATGCAGGAAACGCTCTAACCAGGCAACAGATTCGGCGTCTAAGTGGTTGGTTGGTTCGTCAAGTAACAGCATGTCTGGCTTTTCCAGCAACAGACGGCAAATCGCGACGCGGCGGCGTTCACCACCCGACAATACGCTAATCTTGGCATCCCATGCTGGCAGACGCAGCGCATCGGCAGCACGTTCTAAAATGTTATCGAGGTTATGGCCTTCTTTTGCTTGAATGATAGCCTCGAGTTCGCCTTGCTCACGGGCTAAGGCGTCAAAGTCAGCATTTTCTTCAGCATAAGCGGCGTAAACGGCATCGAGGCGGCTTAATGCGTATTTCACATCGGCAACTGCTTCTTCAACAACTTCGCGCACGGTTTTATTCATGTCGAGTTGTGGCTCTTGCGGCAGGTAACCAATTTTAGTGCCGGCTAGTGGCTTGGCTTCACCTTCAAATTCGGTGTCAACGCCAGCCATAATGCGTAATAGCGTTGATTTACCTGAGCCGTTTAAGCCGAGCACGCCGATTTTGGCGCCAGGAAAAAACGAGAGAGAAATGTCTTTTAAAATTGTGCGTTTAGGCGGAACTACTTTGCCTAAGCGATACATCGAATAAATGTATTGAGCCATAATCTTCAGGGACCTGTAACGGTTGATAATCGCTTGGAATTGTACGTCATTTTTTCCAATCACGGAAAGCTTGGCATAAGCTTGTGCGAATTAAATTCGCCAAGCACCTGTGCTTTCTGGGATAATTGGCCAAAGCTTAATCCAATCCCTGAGTAACTAAGGAAATCTTCATGAGTGAATATACCAACGATCCAGTTTTTCAAGGCTTTATCGCCGAAGCGCGTTCTAATGGTGTGGTGTGGGTGCTTGCTCATGGCGAGGACTTATTAGTCGTTGAATCTGTTGATTTCGAAGACACAGACGTGATGCCATTTTGGTCAAATGAAGCTGCTGCGACCTTACACTGCTCAGAAGAATGGTCTGATTACCACGCGGAAGCCATCCCTCTGGACATGTTCTGTGACGGCTGGTTAAAAGAAATGTACGATGATGGTGTGTTAATTGGTACTAACTGGGACTCTGAATTAAATGGTCCAGAAGTTGAACCACGTGAGATTTTAGAAGCCTTAGCGCAAGTGCAGTAAGCTTTGGTATTCGCTAACCGTTGGGGTTAGCCAATTTGAAAACGCGCAGCATGGTCTGCGCGTTTTTTATTGGGCTGAAAAATTGGAGCTTTTTAAGTTATGGTGCATAACGCCCGAGTTTTTCACCTTAGTCTTCACTGCGATGCTGCGGCTGATGGTTAAAATAATCCGTAATAACCGGAGCCGGTGCTGGTAAGGTCAAATCTAGATCCCGACTCAGCTCGCGCAACAGTAATTGAAAAACCGACAAACGTGCCTGGTGTTTGTCATTGGCATCAATGGTATGCCAAGGCGCTAGCGCTGTGCTAGTTGCCGCAACCATCTCTTTGGTCGCGACTTGGTAATCTTGCCAACGCGCACGATTGCGTAAATCTTCTTCGGTCAGTTTCCAATTTTTGCCCGGATCGGAAAACCGTTCCTGCAAACGTTCAAGTTGAGTTTCAGCGGTTATTTCTAAAAATATTTTAATCACTCGAATATTTTCTTCAGCGAGACAGCGCTCGAAATCGTTGATTTGCGGGTAGGCGCGTTGCCAGGCCGCTATTGGACAAAACTGTTCGACACGTTCGACTAAGACTCGCCCGTACCATGAACGATCGAATACCGCGAGTTGCCCCTCGGCAGGCACTAAGCGCCAGAATCGTTGCAACCAATGCTCTGCTTGCTCGGTAACCGTTGGCGCACTGATTGGATGAACGTGCAACCATCGTGGATCTAAGCACCAACCCAGCCGCCGAACAATTCCGCCTTTGCCGGCAGCATCCGCACCTTCCAGCACGATCACCGCACTTTGGCGTTGTCGGCCCATCGCTTGTTGCACTAGCCCTAGTTCGTGCTGCAACACTTTTAATTGTTCTTTGGCGTCCATGATTAACCTTTAGGTTTACTGAGCTGTCTCAAGAGTTTATCGGATTAATGGCCAAGGCGCTTTGTAATTGTCAGCGTAAAGATCAGGTAAAGATGATAATTTCATTTGATAATGAGAATGATTCTCGATAGCATAATGACCGAAATTGAGGGAAGAGAGATGTTTAAGTTTTTACGTTTATTGCATATCTACGCGTCGATGGCGGTGGTTGTAGCGTTACTGTTTTATGCCCTGACGGGCATCACCCTAAATCACCCCGAGTGGCATTCAACCGCAGGTCAGCGTAGTCAGATGGCTGAGTTGCAATTACCTGCTGAGCTACAGGCGCTGAGCTTTGGTGACGATAAATTGCAGCAAGCAGCCGCTGCGGCAAAAATTGCTGATTGGCTTCGAGTTAATCAGCAAGTACAAGGTGCGGTATTTAACTTTACCTACGATGGTGACGAGCAATTGTTGGAGTTAGATTTCAAACGGCCAGCGGGCTTTGCCAATGCTCAGGTCGAGCTCGCAACTGGAACTGTGCATTTTAACCGCGAGTATGCGGGCTTTCTGGCGTTACTCAATGACTTACATAAAGGCCGTTACGCTGGCAGTAGTTGGCGTTGGTTTAGCGATGCCGTTGCTGTTGCCTGCGTGTTGTTTGCGTTAAGTGGGTTTTATCTGTTGTGGCGGCAACCTTCTAGGCGGTGGCAGGGCGTTACAACGGCAGGCGTCGGTGTTTTGGTTTTACTGCTGGCTTATGCGCTAGCGCTTCATTAATGATGATTTGAAAGGATTAAAGCAACAATGAAAAAGGTAAAGGTTGCCGTAGCGGTCGCGCTGCTGTTATCGCTTGGTAGTGCTCCAAGTTTTGCGGCGTCACTGCAAATTGAATTGGCGCTGCCAAAGCCGGATCACGGACCTTATCATCGACCTTATGTCGCGGTATGGATTGAAGATCAGGCAGAAAAGCCTGTGCGATTGCTTGAGATTTGGCGGGAAAAGCCAGATTGGATAAAAGATTTACGCCGATTTTGGCGCAAAACAGGCCGAGCGGATCAACCCTTGGTCGATGCGCGCACCGGGGCAACAAAAGGGCCGGGTGCTTACCATTTAAAATGGCAGGGTGATGACAATGCAGGGAAACTCGTCGGTGCAGGCGAATATCTGCTGGTGATTGAAGCGGCACGAGAGCATGGCGGTCGTAACATCGTCAAACAAAAGTTTAATTGGGACGGTTCTGCGATTGATCTATCGCTGCCCGCTGGATCTGAAATTGGCGCCGTGTCACTGAAATCTGGGAAATAACAGGAAGTAAAAAGCATGAAATTGTTGAACAGCGTTGTTTTAGGATCTGCATTATTTAGTTCTGCAGTATTTGCCCACACCATGACGGTTGTGCCATCGCACTTTGTCCAATCAAAAACTGGCGGTTTTATTACGGTTGACTTGTCTGCGACCAATATGACTTTCCAAGCTGACAAGGGCATTGGGGTCGAAGGTTTTCAAATTTATTTGCCTGACGGTAGTGTCACAAAACCTGCAGCTGTCTTCCAAGGAAAACGTAAGTCTTTAGCAGATGTTGCGCTTACCACAGATGGTACCTATCGTTTAGAAAACGGCGGATCAGCAAGATTTTTCACCAGTTATGAGCTGAACGGTGAGCGGAAAAGATTGATGGGTGATAAGCAAAAAGCCGCAAAAGAATTGCCAAAAGCAGCCGAAAAAGTTACGACCACGCAAGGCCGCAACCGAGCTTTTGCTTTTGTAACGGTCAATAAACCGACTGAGAATGTGGTTACGCCTACCGGTCAAGGATTAGAGTTTAAAATGGATCGCCACCCAGCGGATATTGTCGCCGGTGAAGTCGTGACTATGACTTTGCTGGTAGACGGCAAACCGGCTGCAGCTGTGGAACTTGATTTATCTCGTGATGGTGAACTCTATCGAAATGAACCTGGTCGGGTGCACCATACCACTGACAAAACAGGTAGCTTTAGTTTTACTGCGCCAGAAGCAGGCCGTTATTTATTAGAAGCTAGTTATGAAGCGGATAGTAAAAGCGAAAAAGCAGATAAAGTACGAGAAAGTTTCACTTGGACTTTTGAGGTCGCGTTACCTTAAGCTTTCCAGTTCGTCGGAAAAAAATTGGGGCGAACATCGCCCCATTTTTCTGCATTTTCTAGCGCTTAGCCTAAATAATCCATTGCTAGCTCTTCTTCATCATCGAGATCGAGCATTTGACGTAAGCGTTTTTGCTCCATCAAATCATCGATACGACGTCTGGCTTCTACTTTATGTTTATTTTTGGCGTCTTTGTTGCTGACTTTCGAATTTTTCAGCTCCGCAGCTACAGTTGCTGCGTCATAATCCCCACTCATCATCTCGGCCATTTGTTATTACTTCCATGGTTTTTTTCTGATTGCCGCCCCTGTTTTAGCCTTAAATCAGAGGGTACTAAAGTGATTAATTTTTATCGTCACGAAAAAATAAACTTATCGATACGCTAAGTTATTGCTCTTTATCGCAGTTCGGCGGTGAATTGTCGAGCACTGTTCTGATCTGGCTGGATCCTTTGCCTGTTTTCTGTACAAGTTAGGATCAGTAAAAGATCCATCCGCGAGATATCAGCGTACAATTAAAAAAAATGGAGGATAAAAAATGAAATTTTCTCGTAAATTATTGTTCACTGCTTTGTTGGTTGTTCCAAGTTCATTTGCGATGGCTGCGGAGTGCGGTGCAATTCTGAACCACAGCATGCAAAAGCTAAAAACGAAAGAAGCAGTCGATTTATGTGAGTCGTATAAGAACAAGACTTTATTGATTGTAAACACTGCTAGTAAATGTGGTTTTACTCCTCAATTCAAAGAATTGCAGGCGCTTCAAGAGAAATACGCTGATAAAGGTTTAGTGGTATTGGGTTTCCCTTCTGATGATTTTATGCAAGAGCATAATGACGAAGAGAAAACAGCGGAAGTTTGCTATCTCGATTATGGGGTGAAATTCCCTATGTTCAAAACAAGCGCCGTTCGTGGTGATGATGCTAACCCAGTATTCAAAGCTTTGATTGCCAAAACTGGCGAAAAGCCAAGCTGGAACTTCAACAAGTACTTAGTCAGTAAAGACGAACAGCAAGTTCAGCATTTTGGTAGTAAAGTAGGGCCAATGGATGCAGACTTTATTACTGAGCTCGAAAAGGTTTTAGCGAAGTAAGATCCTGACGTTTAACAAATCTAAACCAAAGCCCTGAACAATGTGTCAGGGCTTTTTTTATTGAAATTTTTCAGCAACTGGCGGTGTGCTTCGAAATATTTAATTAGAAATTGCTAAAGTTCGACTTCAACCCTTGCTAGTCGCGCACAGCTTGTTTATTATTCATTTAAGTTATTAGCTTATTAGCTCATGGCATAAGAACGGCTGGCGGAGGTGATTGTGGACATGCTGATTATTCTCGCTGCGGCTCTGGTCATTGGCTTGGCATTAGGTCTATTTGGTTCTGGTGGTTCAATTTTAACCGTACCAGTCTTGCTGTATTTAATGCATTTACCGCAAGCAGAAGCGGTTGCCTCTGCACTTGGCGTTGTAGCTATTATTAGTTTTGTCGCGTTGTTGCCGTACTTGTATCGTCGGCAGATGCCATGGTCCGTGCTCGCACAAGTGGCTTTGCCCGGTGTTGCCGGAGCAATTCTCGGCAGCTGGTTAAGTGAGTTTGTCGCGGGTTATCTGCAGTTAAGTTTGCTAGCCACCTTGATGTTGCTAAGTGCGATAAATATGTGGCGTCAACAGATTTGGCATTTTCCGCTGAAAAACGGCTGGCCACTTTGGTTCGCCGGTGCTGGTTTAGGAATTGTTACTGGCTTGGTGGGCGTCGGTGGTGGGTTTTTAATTGTGCCCATGTTGCTTGCAGTCACCAGTCTAAGTATGAGTTCAGCGATTGCTGCGAGCTTAATGTTAGTGATGTTACAGAGCATTGCCGGTTTTGCTAGTCATCTGTGGTTGCTAGCTCAGCGCGGGGCGACAGTCGATATGTCGACTATCCTGTTAATTGGTGGTGTTGGTGCGATAGGCAGTATCGCCGCGCTTGGACTAAGTGCCAAGTTGCCACAGCAACTGTTACGGCGGATGTTTGCGTTGTTTGTGGTGGCTTTGGCTGTGTTTATCCTGACTCAGCAATGGCTACAGCAATAAATTTTTTTCGACTATTATATTAGTGTTAACTAAATTAAATGAGGTTTCTATGACTACTGAACGCGCGTTATTAGCTTTTGCTGGAACTATGGTGTTGATTTCGTTGCTATTAACACATTATGTGCATGCGAACTTCGTTTGGTTTACCGCTTTTGTTGGTGCCAATATGCTGCAAAGTGCTTTTACCGGATTTTGCCCTGCCGTCATTATTATGCGTAAGGTCTTCGGCATGAAATCAGAAGCGGAAAAAGCCACGGGTCAAAGCTGTCGTTGATTGTCAGAGGTATTGCAGTCGCTGAGCATGCTGTTCAGCGATGCTCTCTACGCAGCGCTAAAACCTAGATCTGGGGCTGTCGCTTGGTGAGTCGCCGCTTCGCGGGCTAGCACATCACAGCGCTCGTTTTCTGGATGCCCAGCATGACCCTTTACCCAGTGCCAGCGTACATGGTGGCGCTGACAGGCTACATCCAGGCGCTGCCATAAATCCTTATTTTTGACCGGCTCTTTTGCCGCTGTACGCCAATTGTTTTTCTTCCAATTTTGCAGCCATTGCGTAATACCGAGGCGCACATATTGGCTATCGGTTGATAGATCGATGTCGCAATCTTCTTTTAAGCATTCCAAACCCGCTATTGCAGCCATTAGCTCCATGCGATTATTGGTCGTTAATATGTAACCTGCTGACAACTCTTTTAAATGTTGTTGATACTTAAGCACCACGCCATAACCACCCGGGCCTGGATTGCCTAAACATGAGCCATCGGTAAAGATTGCCACTGATTTGCGCATCGACGCTTCCCACAATATAAAACGGCGTATACTCTATCTTAAATTCGATGAATTCTCCAAAAATAGCGAAATGACAGCGTAGTTATGGCAAAACGGCAAATTATCTTAGATACCGAAACAACGGGCATCAATCCATTAGATGGTCATAGGATCGTTGAGATCGGTTGTGTGGAAATGTATAACCGCCGCCTGACCGGCAATAACTTCCATATGTATTTGAATCCCGATCGATTTATGGATCAGGAAGTTATCAACATTCACGGCATCACCAATGAGTTTGTAGCTGATAAACCACGGTTTAGGGAAATTGCCCAACAGTTCTTTGATTACATCAAAGGCGCTGAGCTTGTCATTCACAACGCTGCGTTCGACGTTGGTTTTATTAACCATGAGTTTGGACTGTTAAATCCTAGGCTGCCGAAAGTCGATAGCATTTGTTCGGTTTTGGATACCTTAGCGTTAGCCCGCGATTTGCATCCGGGGCAAAAGAATAACTTAGATGCGTTGTGCCGTCGTTATGATGTCAATAATAGCCATCGGACATTCCACGGCGCTTTGCTTGATGCCGAGATCTTGGCTGATGTTTATTTAGCGATGACTGGTGGCCAAGTGAGTTTAAACTTGGCGACGCAAAACGAGGGCGATCAACAACAATCGACGGTGCAACAGGTTGGTTTGGTGCGTCGCGGTAATTTAAGGGTTGTGCTGGCCGATGCCGAGGAACTAGCTGCCCATGAAAAGCGCCTCGATTTGGTCCAGAAAAAGGGAGGAAGTTGCTTGTGGCGAAACTAACTTTGCGCATGACACTGTTGCTAACGCTTTTAGCTGTGAGCTCTTTTGGGCTTAGTGCTCGGCAAGAGCCTGAGAAATTAGTCGCAACCAATCAATCCGCCAGTAATCCCCAAGCTGAGGATGCTGCAAAGCAACCAAGCTCTACAGATGCAAAAACTGCAAATAGTGCCGGGATCCATGAGTTGCCCGCCGTCAGCAGCTCAAACCAAATTCCGCTATTAGACAATAGATTCAGAATTGATTACGCCGTTGAAGAAATCACCTTAGTCTTTTTCCGGAAAAAGGGTTCGCCATCGATTGTGCTAGTCAAACCGGATGGCAGTAAAATCTATGCGCGTACCGCTCGCGAACAAGGTATGCAGTGGCATGACGATAAAACCTACGATTTGATAAAAATGGTTAAACCTGTACCAGGCCCTTGGCAGGCAATAGGCGATATTCTGCCTGAAAGCCGGATTATGGTGCTTACAGATATTGATTTGAAAGTAGACCCATTGCCAAAAGATATGATGGTTGGTGAGTCATTGAAAGTTACCGCCAAATTAACCAATGGCGGCAAACTGATTAACGCCAAAGATTTTCGCGATATTTTAAAATTAAATGTGTTGCTGATTAGCACGCAAAAGCCGGAATACGACAACTTTTCTTCGTCGGTGCTGGATTTCACTACTTTTAAGGACGATGGTCGTGATTACGATGAGCGTCCGCGCGATGCTATCTTTACTGGTGAATTCCGCTTAGATTTTCCAGCCGGCGAGTGGATGCCAAAATATATTGTGGAAACGCCGCTTTATAGCCGGGAGTTATTGCAAGACCCTCTGGTTATTAGTCGGACACCGCTGAGCACCAACCTAGTGGAAGCCAAGACTGCGGACGATAAGCATGTTTTAACTTATACCATTACCGAAGGTCCGATCGACGCTAAAACTGTGTCAATGCAAGGTCGGATCTTGTTTCCTTCGCAGGAAGTTCAGAGTTTTACTATCGCCGAAATGGCAGCAGATAAACGCGAGTTGTTGATTGCTAATGCTGGTACTGGCACATATAGAGTCAATCAGACGATGTTTGGTAAAACCAAATCTGGTCGTGAATTTGTAATTTCTCTTCCGGAAGTTACCTTTGCCGCGCTTGGCCCCAAAGAGGATGTGCCGCCAGTCGACGACGCCACCGTTAAAGCTGCAACAGATAAAGCAGCTACCGGTGATACTGTCGCCGCTCCTGATGTTGCACCTGCGACGGTTGAGTCAGCATTGCCGGTCGAACCCGAACCAGAGCCGTTTCCGCTTGGCTGGGTAATATTCGGTAATCTGATTATTTTATTGGTTGGTGGTGGGGCAATTTTCTTCGCAATGAATTCGAATGCGAAGCAAATGATCGGAATGATCATCGCCAAGTTAAATCCAAAGCTGCTGCTGAAACGGAAACAAGCTGAGGAGATAAATTTGGACGCTTCGACCATGAGTGCAGCCGATGAACCAATGAATATGCCGAAAAAACCAGCAAAAGCGAAATCGGGTGACGATATTTTGGATCTTTCTTTACCGGATGATTAAGCTTTAGCCAAATCCGGCAAAAAAGTGGTTGACGGCCTAACTGCGGATCCGTATTATTCGCTCCGCAAAGCAGCATACCCAATTGAAAATGTTGTTTTGCTTGGCGCGGAGCGGTAGTTCAGTCGGTTAGAATACCGGCCTGTCACGCCGGGGGTCGCGGGTTCGAGTCCCGTCCGCTCCGCCACTTTACTGACTGTCGTCAGTAAAACATCAACCAGCTAATCGCTGGTTTTTTTGTTTTTACCCACCTGAGTTTTTGCCAATACCCAACGACACAATTCTTTCTAAAGCCTAAGATCGCAAGCGTAAATTGTGAACACCAGAGATTTGAACACCAGAGTTTTCTAGTGGATGACAATAAAATAAAACCGAGCGTTTGACCGCTCGGCCTAGCCAGAATTCGGCTTAGTGACAAGGATAAGACTCATAACACACAGAACAGGAAGGTTCTGGGGTGATTATCCACTGATTCTGCGACAGTTTTTTGACTCAGCGGTGACAGTTTCGAGACAATATTCTTGAGGTCGTTTGCCAACATTCCCGATGACTACAGATTTCCCATCTCAAGGTTAATTTTCACTCATCATCAACTTTCTGCAACACAGCTTTGGCAAATTTCAGTGATTGTCATGCCAACGTCATACTTTGACGGCATGCTGTCGCTGAAAGATCTGAGCGGTCGTTACTGCGATTAAGGTCTAATATCTAGACGAATAACTGTTTGAAATTCAATCACTTTCGTCCAATTTTAGGTGAAGTATATGCGTATGAAAGGTAGATTGATTTTCGGTATCTCCTTTGTCTTGTTCTCGCTCATCAGCTTGTTTATTTCCATGCACCTGCATCAAATCGATGGTCAAACTAGCCGTTTACGGGCTGAAACCTTAACTGAACAATTAGCGACAACCCTCGAAGTTATTTCTGCAGACAGGTTAAGGGCCATTGATGAGCTCAGCAACAATTGGCCGGTCGCAGCTGCTAACCAAGTAGATTGGTTTAACTATCAAGCTCGCAGTCTAAGTAAGATGTTGCCCGGCATTTTTGATATCTGGTTAGCCGATGAAAATGGCAAAGTGCTCTGGGGTATCAATCCACAATTGCGCCCGGTGTTAGTAGGGCAAAACTTGGAAGCGAAGCTGACGCAGTTTCGCTTTGCAAGCAATGTCGAGCCAAACAGACAATTACCTAATCAAACCCTTGCAGTTCCTGCACCGCCTGAACCGGCATTGGTGCAAATTAATCAGCGGATCTTTGTTGTTTATCAAAAATCGGTAAAGCTCGACGACCACAAACACTGGCAATTAATTGCATTACTGGATACGCAAGCAACGATGGATGCATTGACTGTTGATTTGCGGGAAAAGCCCATTGCGTTGATAGTCCAAGCTGATAAGTTGCCGGTGTTTAAGCTCAGCGAGCTTGATGAATATTATCCGACAGCATCGCAAACTTTTACCTTTGCCGGATTACCTTGGCAGCTACAAGTGCAGAGTCATGAGCAGCACATTTTAAATTTATCTATGGCTATTTTGGTTGGCGAATGTATTGCTTTCACGTTCAGTGGACTGATTTTACTCTGGTTTCGCCAGCAGCAGAAAAACAAGCAAGTGCAACAGGTTTATCAAGCTGCCGCGGATGTGTCGCCAGATGCGATGTTGATCTTCAGAAGTGACAACCTAGCGAGTCAAGCCGAAGAGTTGCAACTATTTAGCTGCAATGCAGCCGCCACAGCGGTGTTACAAGCTGACTTTTTGGATGGAAGCTTGCAGCAAATCGCCCTGAAAATTGGCTTGGCTGATATCGATACCATCACCCATCAGGTGTTGACTGAACAACAGATATTCCATCGATTGTTGAAAACCAAAAAGCGTGCGGTAGCGGCAGATTGGTTGCAAATCACCATGATGCGCATCCCTGGAGGTATTGCGTTAACGATGCAGGATGTATCGACCGAGCAACGGCTACAACAGAAAATTCGCTACCAGGCTGACCATGACCAGCTTACCGGATTATTAAACCGCTATGCCTTTGCTGGAGCCCTTGATGCAGCTATGGCAGATCCTCGTCAATCCTATTTATGTTACATAGATATGGACCAGTTTAAGTTAATCAATGACAGCTGTGGTCACCTTGCTGGCGATGATTTATTGCGAAAAACCGCGAGTTTGCTTGCAGCTCATTTAGGCGAGCATGATTCATTAGCGCGAGTGGGTGGGGATGAATTTTGCCTATTGCTAGTGGATCGGGATTTGGCAGAAGTGAAAGCCTTGCTCGACCAGTTGTTGGTGACTATTAGTCAGTTTAGGTTCCAATGGCAAGATCAGGTATTTGTGATAGGCGCGAGTATTGGTGTTGTCGCAGTAACCGCGCAGTTTGAGGATGCTGTTGCTTTGATCCGAGCTGCTGATTCTGGTTGTTATTTGGCAAAAAATGCAAGTAGAAACAGTTACTTTATCGTAGAAGAGCAAGCTGGAGCTCTCGACCATTTGACCCAGGAACGCCATTATTTGGCGATTGTGCGTCGAGCTTTATTGACGGATAGTTTTGAGCTCTATGCGCAGCCAATTGTGCCTTTAAGCCATGCCAATGGCAGTCATTTAGAGATCTTGCTTAGGTTAAAAGATGAATTTGGAGAGCTGATTAGTCCCGCTGTATTTATTCCACTGGCCGAGCGCCAAGGATTGATGTGTGACATTGATGAGTGGGTAGTTTCACATGTGCTAAGCCGGCTTGAGCAAGAGTTATTGTCATTGCGGCATCTGGATAAAATCGCCATCAATATCTCGGGGATTTCGCTAAGTGATCATAAGTTTTTGAAGAAAATTAAGAAGTTAATTAAAGCGAGCACAGTGCCTGCGGATATGTTGTGCTTTGAAATTACTGAGACTGCTGCGGTAAGTAATATGGCGCAAGCACAGCTATTTATTCAAGAACTCCGCTTGTTGGGTTGTCATTTTGCGCTAGATGACTTCGGCGTTGGGATGTCTTCCTTCGGATATCTAAGAAATATGGCGGTGGATTACGTAAAAATTGACGGCTCATTTGTCAAAAATATGGCCACCAATACTTCAGATGCAGTGATGGTGAAGGCCATTACCGATATTGTGCATAGCCTTGATAAGCAAGCGATTGCCGAATTTGTTGGGGATGATGTTACCGTTGAAATGCTGCGAAGTTTCGGCGTCGAATATGCGCAGGGATTTGGCATCGCCAAACCGCGACCGCTAACTGAGGTGTTGTTGGATTATCGGTTTTAGTTCCGAGGTCGGCAGCAAAGTCAGCACGAACTTTCAGCACGAACTATGCCCTGTCTAAAAGCGCCCCAAAGTGACGTCAACTGCGCGTAGTGAATAGAATGGCACTTACCAAAAGTGAACCGAGCAACCTGCAGCTATTTAATCGAATTTGCCGACGTTGCTGGGCAATTGCCGCTTCGTGCTTGCAGGGCAATATCCGGTTGATCGGTGAATAGGCCATCTAACCAAGTTTGCTGGAATAGCCAAGTCAGCTCTTCGCATAACGATTGACGAATGCCGGCTGGGGTTACTTGGCGAAAGGAGTCTTCGGCGCGGTAGGTGTAAGGATGGATCTTAAGTCCAAGCGTTTTGACTTGCTGCACCCATGGCGCGACAGGACCTCCGGCATACGGATATAGGTTATCTCGCCAAGGTCCGACCGCATCGGCGTAGCTTGCGACAACTTTCAGACCTTCAACAGTAACCATGTCGGCATAGGTCGGTACCTTGCCAGTGGTTGGTTGATTTTGCTGAACTTGATACACCTGATCCCAGGCATAGGCAAAATTGTCCTTAGGTAAAACTCCGCCACCGCTGACGTCGCCAAGCAGTTGAACCAAATGGATCGGAAAGCTGAATTGCTCACGCCATGCATGCCAGCGTTTTAACGGCTCAGCCTCGAATGATTCAAGATAAAGCTGCTGACCAGAAGGCAGTGGTTGTGCTTTGAGTTGGCGGCGCAATAATTCCGCAGTATCTGCGCGGAAGCTCCCCGCTTGATGGAGGAAATAAGTTGGGTGCTTTAACTCCATATAAACGCCAAAACGTTTGCCTTGCTGCCATTGTTGCGCGTTCCAAGTCAGAAAGTCCTGCAAACTCAACAATGGCCAGCGATCGTTGAGTCTGATGTTGTGCGGGCGCTCGTTTGCTTTAGTTTCCCGAAGCCGCAGCGAGCGAAGCTCCGCCAAGGTAAAGTCCTCAGCAAACCAGCCCGTGATAGGCAGACCATCAACAATTTTGTTGGTTTTTCTCGAGGCAAATTCGGCTCGCTCAGCAACATTGGTTGAGAGACTTAATTCATTTTCATGGCGGATCAATAGCTGCTGATCTTTGCTAACGACTAAATCCAGCTCAAGCACATCAGCATGTTGACTGAGGGCAATTTCATAAGCTTGCTGACTATGTTCTGGCGCGTAACCACTAGCGCCGCGATGGGCGACAACTAGTTTTGTTGGTGCAGGTTGCACAGCCGCGAGCAACATAGAAAAAGCAGATAACAGCATTGGAAAACCTATAAAACTTCAGCAAATCAACAATTAGCAAATGCTAAGCCGCTTGTATTGCAACTTAATGACATTGATTGTTGCTTCTTAATTGTTAAATAAATCGTTCACTAATTTGTCGTAACTCTGCCATGTAGTTTTCACATTTCATCACCACTATAGCGGGCGGTTCTGACACGTCCGACCAATTATAAATAAATTTAATTCAAAAATTTTTGGGAGATTTCAAGGTGATTACATTGGCAAAGACGCCGTTGGCGCTAGCAATTTCAATGCTGTTAACTGCGCCAGCAATGGCAACCAATATGGATGCGGATAAAACAGCTGCAGCGAACGCGGAGCGTGAAGTTGAAGTAATGACAGTTTCAGGTAAGAAACTGAGCTATGCCAATAACTTAGTGGATGAAAACGACAAACTATTGAAATCGCCAATCGGCAACGTGATGGATTTAGTGAACAATCTGCCTGGCGTTAACGTTGGTCAAGGTGACCCATATGGCGCAGATGATTACACGACAGTCGTCAATATGCGCGGTTTTGTTATCGACCGAGCTGATCAACAAATTGGTATTACTATCGATGGTCTGCCAAACGGTGGCTCAGCCTATGCTGGCGGTTCTAAAGCCAACCGTTATTTGGACAGTGAAAACACTGCGATGGTTGAAGTAGGGCAAGGGGCTGCCGATATTGCATCAGCATCACTTGATGCTTTGGGCGGGACTTTAAACTTTATTAGTGCTAATCCCGAAGAAGAGCAGGGTGGTCGTTTCGCGCATAGCCAAGGTAGTTTTAACGCGCGTCGCGATTTTATCCGGTTTGACACGGGTCGCATTTTTGGAAACACCACAGCTTATGCCAGTCTTTCAAACAGCTTTAATAACCGCTGGATAGGCAGTGGTAGTAATGGTTTTGCAGACCGCTTGCACGGCGAATTAAAGAGCGTCACCGAGCTTGATAAGGTAAAAATCACGGCGCGTCTGTCCTATGACGATACCGAAGAAGATAACTATCAACCGGTTTCTTTAGCACAATTTCAAAACACGCCGGAGTGGGACGGCCTTACTTGGACATGGACCGGCGATCCGGATATCGACCAAAACTACGCAGAAACTTGGTCAACCCTGCGTGAGAACACTTTACTGTATGTGAAAACCGAATGGAATTTGTCGGATGATCTGGAATTGGTGGTGACTCCATACTTGCACCAACAAGAAGGTCGTGGTGATTGGTTGCCGCCGTACATGCATTATCCTGTCGATGCCAATGGCAACGTAGTGAAAGCGGGTAACGTCAAAACAACACGCTATAAATTTGTCGATGCACAAGGTCGCCCTATTTTGGACCCAACGGCAAGTACTGTGGGCGCCAAACGAGTTGCATCTTACCGACACACTCATTATGACAAAGACCGCAGCGGAGCCTTGGCTGAGCTTAAATACAGCATGGACAATCACCAATTACGCGGTGGATTATGGTTCGAACAACAAGATCGCCGACAAACTCGTGATTGGCATCAGGTGATCGACACCGCAATTTCTTATCAGTTTAACCAAACACCATATTGGGTGCAGTTTGATGACCAATATAGCTCGGACGTGCTGAAATATTTTGTGCAAGATGTGTGGACTCTGGGCGATGCGCAAATCACTGTCGGTTTGCAGCAGTATTTGGTTGATGTAAAACGCCAAGATTTCTTAAATGGTCGTGGCAACGATACCTTGGATAGCGATTCTGAGTTATTACCAAGTGTTGGTTTGGTTTACCCAATTTCTGAGAATGTCGAGCTGTTTACCGGTTATTCGCGCAATTTTAAAGCAATGACAGACAAATTACTGGAAACGAAAAAAGCCAGTGAATTGACAGAGTTAGAGCCTGAAACTGCTGATAATTTGGATGTTGGTTTACGTTACAACGGCGATGCACTGAGTGCTTCAGCAACATTGTATCAAGCCAAGTTTGATAACCGCATTGCACTCTTAACTTACCAAACAAACCCTGACGGTACACCAAACTATGATGCAGTTGGCGATGGTAACTTCGACAACGTTGGTGGTGTGGATTCTCGCGGCTTTGAGGGGAGTCTGGATTATCGTTTGACGGACAGCCTGCAATTAAACGCAGCACTGACCTTAAACCGCTCGTTATATGCCGAAGACGTGTTTGGTGTGGCGAAAAACGCCGCGGGCCAAGCGGTTCGTATCATCGACTATAAGCAGGATCAAGAAGTCGCTGGTAGTCCAAAACAAATGACAAGTGTGGGCCTAGTGTATGAGCAACAATGGTATCACGCAGGGATTAATCTGAAGCGAGTTGGTAGTTACTACGGTGCCGCCAAACATACCTTTGTGAACAACAATAGTGTGTGGAATCGTGATGAAATTCCAGCAAGCACGCTCTGGGATCTGTACTTTGGCTATCGTAAAGATCTGGTTGGAGATGGTTTAGTGAAGTCTTTAGAACTGAACTTCCTGATCAATAACCTGACGGATCAAGCCCATATTACCGGCGGTAGTGAAGGCGCTTATTTGTTGGGTGCAGGTCGCAGTGCCAGTATGACGGTGAGCTTAGGCTTCTAACACTGATAAGCGCAGTTAAGCTAACTAAGCGCTTGAGTTCTAGAACCCGTTAAACTGTAAAAAAGTGGAAGCCATGCGTTGTTGTGACGCATGGCTTTTTTATTTTGGAAATATTAATTTTTAAAAATCAGTTGGTTAATTTGCTTTGCTAATATCGACTGCAAAAATAGTTTGCGCGATAACTATCATTTGAATATGATGGCGCCATCAGCAGTAAAGCCCTGCGAAAGCCGACAACTCATCCACGGCTCTGCACGGTTAAAAATTTTTTTAGATATAGTTGTCACAGTAAATGTTTTTGAAAAATCAATTAAGGATCGCAAAATGCAAGTATTGTACAAAGCAGTAGTTACCAGCACTTCAGGTCGTGACGGTCGAGCGGTATCTGATGATCAACATCTCGATGTGAAATTAAGTATGCCCAAGGAATTAGGCGGAGCAGGTGGTTCAGCCACCAATCCTGAGCAGTTGTTTGCCGCTGGCTATTCAGCATGTTTTTTAAGTGCGCTGAAATATGTCGCTGGCCTGCAAAAAGTCGCATTGCCTGCGGATGCCACTGTGCGCGCAGAGGTTGGGATTGGCCAAATTCCACAAGGTTTTGGCCTTGATGTTGAATTATTTATTGCATTGCCAGGGGTTGATACTGCGGTTGCGCAAAGTATTGTCGACTCAGCACATAAAGTCTGTCCTTACTCAAATGCTACTCGCAATAGCTTAGACGTGCGTTTGACTTTGGTATAAACAATAAGCACCAGCCTTGGGCTGGTGCTTGCTTTGCTGTGGTTTAGTTATTTTGGAAACTTAATCGTTTCGCCTGCAAACACAGCATTGAGGTAGGCTCCGATGCGCACGCCTGCTTGCTGTAAGCGGATTTTCACCGTTGGTAAATGCTGAAAGTTATAGTCATAACTCAGGTTTTCAGCGGTGCTGTATGAGGTTTCGCGAAGCTTGGCACTTTCGTTGATCCATGAGCCGACATCTAAAGCCGACCAAGTGTTGGCTTCGTCTTTAGCAATATGCCGCAATAATGTCGATGCGTATTCGGTATAGGAAAGTTGTTGCTTATCAATCATTTCGCTATCCCAGACCTTATGCAGGTTGCTGTCTTGGCCAAAGTACTTGAGCTTAATTTTATTGCCGCCCATGTCATCGCGGGCTTTCGCCGAAACGTGCAGTGGTTGATGCAAATCACCAATCAGATGCACGATAAAACGAACAGCGAGTTGTTTGTCGGCAACACTACTCTTGTTGTTTTGCAGTATCTCGGTATATTTTTTTAAGGCAGTCACGGCATCGCCTTCGTCCGGCGCATCATGGTTATGGTAATGTTCGCCATCAGCTAACGTGACGTAGTGATACGGGTTGGCGGTTTTCTGCCAAAACTCATCCTTACTCGCTCGCATTTCATCTGGATAAGTTGCTGACTCCGCAAGGCTTTCCGCACCCATAATCGCGCTTAGTTGCTGCTTACTTTGCGCTGTCAGATAACTTTCGGCGATTTGACCTGTTACTCGATGTCCTTGTTGGCCCCACGCCAAACAGTGAGTACTGGTGATGAATAATGAGCAGCATAATAGGCTGTGCTTTAGCGTTAGTTTTGACATAAAAATTCTCATAAAAACTAGGCAGAGTCGAACTCTGCTGAGCAATGCGCACAGCCAATGGCAAATTAATTTACCAGGCCGCGGCGCTGAAGATGACGTTTAATCCAATAATCTAAGCCGAGGTAAGCCCCACAACCTTGGCAACATAAAATCAATAACATCACCAAGTAGGTTGCCGCAAATTCGATGCCGTTGTTTAGCACTACAAAACTGCCGCTGGCGGTGAGCCATTCATAATTTCCGTGCTCAGCTAATAAGCTGCGGGCGCGTTCTAACTTTTCAGCACTGGCCATTACGGTTTGATCATAAAACAAAGTGCCATTTGCCAGCCAGCTATTTGCGTCGGCAATTGCAAGCCAGCCGTGTTGCCAATGCACTGTGACTATTGCCACAAGCATGGTCGATGCCAGCATAAATGCGCTAAGCCGAGTAGCCAGTCCGAACAGAAGGCCGATGGCGCCGCCAACCTCAGCCACAATTGCCAATATAGCCAACAGCATTGGCATTGGTAAATCTAAGCCGCCGGCACCAAACCAAGCGACGGTATCAGCAAAATGCTGCATTTTCATGACGCCAGCTTGCAGCAACGGCGGCACCAAATACAGCCGCAACAGCAATAATGCCGCCGCCTGACCATGATTGAGTAAGTTACTGAACTGTTGATACAGCCAAATGAGGGCATGCACTGGCGTGACCAACAATGTTTTAGCGATGTTGTTTGAGGACATAGTCTACCTAGTTAGGTTGGAGTGCTAGGCGCAATAACATCTAGCACTTTGGCAAATACGATACTTTGCTAGACCGAATCAATGGCAAAAAACTTTCAACTCATGCTGAAATTGTGCAAGCGCTTAAAAGCGCTGCTCAACTTTCATCTGAATTTCCCAAGAATTGATCTCGCGACCAGGCCCTACTGGTTTTGAAAGATCGATGTGAACTACGCTATTGTTGGCGCTGCGAGAGGAGTAAAAGCGAGCACCGACACCGACACTACCGAGCCAACTTTGTGCTTCATTTGGCATTAGCAAGTCTTGATGCGCAGGCATCAACTGATTTGCCATAAATGGTGCATTGGCTTGTGGATCGGCAAGATCGCCACCTGTTGCTTTACCCGCATCGACAAAAGCGACCAGACCCATGTCCAAAATTTGGTAGAGGGTGATTTTGGGGTACCAGCGCAATTCTGCTGTGGCTAGTGTCCGCTCAAGTCCGTGTTGGTATTGCACTGGGTATCCGCGAAGCCCGGTATCGCCGCCTAAACTTAGCGGGTTATCAAGCACAAGCCGGTTTCTACGATCGTAATTCAAACGTGAATAAAAGCGGAAACGGTCGCTCAAGCGCAAAAAGTCCTCAACACTGACGTTGTATTGCACTTGATCACCACTGGCGATGCCAAAAGCGCCGGCAATACTGGCCGATGCGAGCAGCATATGTTCGCTGTCACCAAAGCCTTTATTTACTTGATAGTACCAATGCGACCCTAAATTTTGGCTTTGCGCTAAATCGCTGGCCTGTGCGCCGATCCTGAACTCATGGTGCCAGCCAAAGTTTATATCTTCAGTGTGATTAATTAGGTAAATATCGCTGAGTTTGCGGTAGTCGTGTTCAAAAAACTCAAAACCTACCCACGGATAATTCACGCTGCGATCTTGGGGTAGGGCTAAGGCTGGTTGCAGCGGATCTGCAGTGAACAGCCACTCGTGCACACTAACACCACCAAGTAAACGCCAACTCTGATTATCTTGATGGTCTAATAAAATACCACCGGCGACCTCAACATTTTTTTCATGGGTAAAAAATTGATTTTCTAGCTCACCGTTATGATAAATCTGATCAAGCCGCTGGTCGTCGAGCCACGTTAAATGCAGCATATACTCGGTGTCGTTTTGGTAAAACGGTTTATCAAATTCGACAAAAGAACGGTTGCCATCATTATTGTCGGTCCATTCTAAGCGAGCATAACTGTGACGAAGCGCATCAATATCAAGCAGAGATAATGGCGTTAACACCTTAAATTCGTAGCCTTCTCTTAAGTAATCAGATTGATACTTAGTAGAGAAACGCACGCCATAACCCAGAAAGTTTTCTTCTTTAAAGCCTAAGGAATATTTGTTATTGCCACCACTTCGGCCAAATCCAACTGTGGGTAGTAAACTCCAATTATCCCAGGTCTCAACTTTGATATTTTGCGTGCCGTCGGCGTTACATTGGGGGTCAACATTGATCCGAGCTTCTCGAAGATATGATTTTGCCCGCAATAAACGTTCGGCATCGGCTAAATCCGCTGCGCTGACTTCTTGGCCCTCTTTGAGTACTAACTCTTTTAGAATCACATCAGATCTTGTGGTTATATGCAGCCAATTAGCAAAACCGTGTAGCCATATTGCATCTTCGGCTTTTTCATCAAAAATTGTTTCAGGAGCCGCAGTAATTTTACCGAGACGCACACTCGCCGGATGATCTGAAGCTGCAGGGGTAGTCTTTTTGCGTTCAAGCATTAATCGGCAAAGATCGTCAAAATTCACTTCCGACGCAGTTTCAGCTTGTGATGTTTCAGTGTTCTCAGTTGCAGCAAGACTAGTAAAGCTTGGCAGAGCACAGCAAATAGCCAACGCCAATGCTTGTCGTTGAAACCGACCGATAGTTTTGCGGTGACATGCTTTCATGCAAACTCCTTAACGAACATCGCGAGTGACTGCTGCATCAATTTAGTCAATTCCCAAAAGATCCGGCTTCCCTGCGCACACTGCTTTGGTTTCAGTTCCTTGCGCTTTAAAGCTAGTAATCTTTTGCGAACAGCACGTTCATATCATCAGATAGCTCGGCGGCGGCATTGCTGTAAAAAATCTAGACTTGGTTGGTAGACCTTACTCTCAACAGCAAAAGATCCCAGTAGGCTGTGGAACAGATAGTCATGGCTTAACTGGGTATCGCGAGCGTCACGGATACAATCTCGAGATAAGCCTTGTTTTTGTTCAAACTCTTCAGACATCCACCAAATCATCGGCACGTGTTTCTGTGCTTGTGGTGCAATCCAATAGGGTAGGCCATGCAGGTAAGTGCCGTTTTCACCTAAAGATTCACCATGATCTGAAATATAGAGCATAGCTGCTTGATAATCATGCTGTTGTTGTAAAGATCGGATCACATTGGCTAACAATTCGTCAGTGGCAATCAAGCTGTTATCGTAGGCGTTTCGCAACGACTGAGTGTCGCAGAACTGAATTTGTTTATCGGTGCATTCCGGCAGAAAGTGTTTTTGCTGTTCAGTGCTGCGACGAAAATACTCTGGGCCATGACTCCCCAATTGGTGCAGGACAATAATTTTGTCTTGGGTCAGTGGTTCAGCTAACTCGCGGGCTAGAGCCTCGAGCAGAATTGCGTCTTGACACTGTCCCTGCTCGCACAGCGGGTTAGTTTTATCTTCAAATAACATCAACGATGGCACACGATCACAAACTCGTTTGCAGCCGGAGTTATTATCGAGCCATTTCACTGTCACGCCTGTACGCTGCAGCACATCAAGCACGTTCTCACTATTTTTAGCGAGGTCACCATCAAAGTGCGCTTGGTCAAGCTCGGAAAACATACATGGAACCGAATGTGCAGTTGCGGTGCCGCAGGAACTGACTTGCCGGAAACTCACTACTGGCAACTGACTAAGTAGTGGATTTGTTGCGCGGCCATAACCATTTAATTGAAAGTGGTCAGCCCGCGCAGTTTCACCAAGTACTAACACCATGAGTCGAGGCTTACCGGTGCGCGCAGTGACAGGAACTATCGCGTCTTCACCAATTTTATTCAGCTGAGTCGGGAATTGGGCTTTAAGCCAGTGCTGACTAACCGATATAGATGCGGAAATTGGCGCAAGCGGCAGCGCCATATGCTTAATGTCTCTAAAGTTACGGAAGAATGGGATCAATTCAGCGCGACCCGATGCTAGGACGCTGCCAGCTGCAAGTAACCAGATTAAAGCGCTTAATAGGGCATGCAGCAGTTTTTGTTTGGTAGTTTGAGCGCGGATCGGTAGCCACAAGCATAGTAAAACAGGTACAAGCATTAGACCACAAACATGAGCCAGCATCGCGAGCGACAATAAACCAGAGGCCTCCGCGACGTCTGTTTCCAGTGCATTTTGCAGCATGGACTTATCCATCAACACGCCAAAACTTTGCATGAAATAGCAACTTATCGCACCGATAAAGGCTAAGACTAAGAACCCAGATTTTTGAGCGCCAAACAGACTAACTAACCACATCAGTAGAAAGTTAATCAGCGGTAGTAGCAAAAATAAGCTTAATTGCAGTCCGTGTTGCCCTGGCACGCGAACCAATACTTGTGCGATAAAGTGTTGGTTTAATAACAGGCTCAGCACTAACGCAGCAATGACATTAAACCACTGTGCGTGCACAGGCGCCGGAGTCGGCAACAGCAGATGCAAACGTTGCCAGGTGGTTACGACTGGTGCTGGAAAAATGCTGAGTTTATTCATAACAGTGGGCTCCGCTGTTCGTTTTCAACCTGCGAGGCAGGTTTAATCCAAAGTGTTTTAATGCGAGTGGCAAATGCCTGCAGGCTAAACACAGTGCCTGCAATCAGCCAACACAACATTGCTGTTGCGAGGTCGTGTGAGAAAAAATGGGCTCCACGCAGTTGTTGGGCGAAACCAAGGGTAAATCCCACGGACAATGCGGCAATTAATGCAAGTTTTGCCACAGTCGGTTTCACCCGTAAGTAGTAGAAATAGATGGCTATCCACGCAAAACCTATGCTGGCGTGACCTGCTGGAAAACATTGGGTATTTGGCATGCCATCAGGGCGTGGCATAAATAAGCCGATGTAAGGAAAGCTGCCACCAAAAGCTTGTAGGTCCCAAGGACACTCGGTTGGCACCAATCTTTTCATCAGCGCAATACAAGCAAAACTCAGCACTAAACTTAACAACAGAAGACCAAGTGCTTGAACTGAAACAGTTTGTTGTTTGCGATATACGCGTTGCCAGAAGTAATAAGCAATTAATATCAGCATCAAAAGCTGATTAAGACTGCGCACGCCTTGATGGAAAACTTGTTCGGTCAACCAATGATGCTGTAATCGCCATTCTCCCCCTTGCCAGTTGTACAAAAGGTTCGCCAAAACAAAATCCATTCCCGCTAGATTAAAGAGTGCAAATAGACTCAAACCAGCGAACAGGACGATGAGGCGGTAACGAAACTTAGGCATGCACAGCACTCCAATTAGAATGGTGTTAGCTTAGGTAGAGAGTCTTAAGGAAGACTTAAGTCGGTAAAATTAAATGAAATGGGTAGGGTTCGGTCGGAGGCTAGACTAAAAATTTCGGATAAATTCGCATGGCTAAACAAGGGGTTGCCTAATATGTGTCGAATAAAAAAGCCCAGCGCTAAGGCTGGGCTTTTGACTAAATTCGCGATTATGGGCAGGTTTTATCTGCGCTTAGTCCTGGCACCAATTCGACTTTGCCGAGTTCAATGTGGGCTTTGCTAGCACTTTCCAAGCTGAAACTTTGGGCGATGCGCGAAAAGTCGACGCCTTGTTGTTGGAAACAACGCAAATCAATACTGATGCTTTGCCAGTTTTGTTCGGCTTTAAGTAAAGGCTTCACATCAACCACACCATGGCATGGCGCACCATTTAAATCGCCACAACGCATTCCGACATTCAGCGCACCAGTCAATGGTGCTTGCAGCTTAAGTTCAAAGCGTAACGCTGATTTTTGCTCGACCGACGAGCGTAAATCGCGCGGGAAATTGCTTAGCAGTAATAAACCCTCAGCAGCTTTCCCCGAGAACTGCAATGATCGTGCATCTTCTTGAACTACTTTATCGACGGCTTTGTATTGCAAGTTGCCAAGTTTTTGGACGCTAGCGATCACAGGGCTAGTGTCTTTGCCACTTTGCAGTACAAATTGCCATGGTGATTTTGGTGCTCGTTCAAACAGGACTACGCTTTGCACTTGATTGGCGCTTGCACCTGAGTCTTCTGGGAATAATGGGGTGGTTTTGGTATCGAGATAGGTCAGACCATAACCATAAGCAAATAACGGAGTTTGTTTATCGCCACGATTTACAGCAGTTTGGCTTGGACTATTTGGCCAAGAGAATGACAATTTACCATTAAAGTCGTATTGCGTACCGCCTTTGGCTTTTTGCAATATGACATCTGCTACGGCGTCACCTTCTGAACCAGGTAACCATAAGGCGACAAAAGCATCCGATTGATTTAATTCAGGATTTACCCACATTGGTCGACCTGATACAAACAAAGTCACTACTTTGATGCCTTGCGCCTTTAATTGCTTCAGCAATGCAAGATCAGTCTTATTACCGCGTTGGAACTCTAAATTATCAATATCACCGTTACCTTCAGCATAAGGTTGCTCACCAAAAACCACGATGGCGACATCAGGTTTTTGGGTGAATTTGCCGTCGGCGCTGAGTTCAATAGTTCCACCAGCTTGCTGCACTTGTTTTGCAAAACCTTGGTAAATCGAGGTACCTCCAGGAAAATCGCTGTTGGTATTGCCGGTACCTTGCCAGCTGATGGTCCAGCCACCTGATTGCAAGCCGATATCATCAGCATGAGAGCCGGCGACTAAAATGCGTTGTTTTGGCGCTAACGGCAGTAAACCATCATTGTTTTTTAACAGCACCATGGATTTACGCACAGCATCTTTTGCGATGGCTCTATGAGCTTTTGAACCCAATAATTCAGTCTTAGCTGATAACGCACGTTGTGCAGGACCTTTCCGATCGAACAAGCCTGCCCGTAATTTCACCCGCAATATCCGGCGCACAGCGTCGTCGATGCGGCTTTGCGCGATCACGCCAGAGCGGGCTTGCGCCACAAGATTTTCATATAAAGGTTTCCAAGCACTGGTTGGCACCATATACATGTCAAGACCAGCGTTTGCCGCCTGCGGGCAGTTGTCGTTGGTGCAACCTGGAATTTGACCATGCCCATTCCAATCGCCCACAACAAAACCGTCAAAGCCCATGCGGGTTTTTAACACATCGGTTAATAAGTACTTATTACCGTGATTTTTTTCACCATGCCAGCTATTAAATGAAGCCATGACCGTTTGGGCGCCAGCACCTAAACCACCGACATAGCCTTGTGCATGCAGATCAATCAGTTGTTGCTCGGAAGCTATGTTATTTCCTTGGTCGACGCCTTTTTCCGTACCACCGTCTCCGAGAAAGTGTTTCACGGTGCTAATCACGTGTTGGTCGGTTAAAAATTGCTGTGTTGGGTCGCCTTGCAGACCTTTGACGATCGCGGCGGCGTAACTACGCACAATTTCCGGATCTTCTGAATAACCTTCATAAGCTCGGCCCCAGCGATCGTCACGCACCACCGCAACTGTTGGCGCGAAAATCCAGTCAATCCCGGTAACCCGCACTTCTGCTGCAGTTGCTTTAGCAATTTGTTCAATCAACTTACTATCATGCGCGGCACCTAAGCCAATGTTATGCGGGAATATGGTAGCGCCGATGACGTTATTATGGCCATGCACGGCATCTGTGCCCCACATCGTTGGAATGTTAGAGCCATCTACGCTGGCATCAACAGATGCTTGGTATAAATCATCGGCTAGCTTTATCCAATCAGCCGCTGTCGCATGTTTGTTATTGTTAGGAAATGCGCCGCCACCATTTAAGTAGGAGCCAAAACCATACTTGCGCATGTCTTCAACGGTAATGTCACGAATTTCCGGCTGGATCATTTGGGCGATTTTTTGCTCCAGCGTCATTTTGCTCAGGATCTCGTTGAGGCGTTGCTCTAAAGCTGCATTGGCGGGCAGGGCCTTGGCTAATGCTGGCCAGCGCTCTAATTGCCGGTCATTCTGAGCTGGCGATGCAACTTGCGCTGCGTTTACTAGCGGCGCTGCGCTGGCTGCAGACAGTCCACAAGCAACTGCGATTGCTAGTGTTGTCGGTAGACTTAACCGCGAATAAATTGCCGTGGTTGCACGCTTTAACATTACGGATCCCCTTTGACTCTTATGATAAGGATAAAACGCCTAAATAGTAGCTGTTTATTGCAACTTGGAAGCGCTTACATTGATTGCTACATAATTAGCTGGTTTGTCGCAAGTTGCAAGTGCTTTTTGCACTAGGATAGGGAGTAAATCGCAGAATTGCACCAAGCTGGCGCTAAAGCAAATTGGCAGAGTCAAGTATAGATCTGGTCGGATGACAATGAAAAATGTAAAAGATTTTCATCTGAATTTGATTGAATAATATAGATGTAAAGATATGAAAAACATCAAGTTTAACTTACTCTCAATGCATTAAGCCAAAGTCTTTTGTTGAGTTGATTTGCTCAATTGTTTAATTAGGCTGATGCAGCAAAAATGTAAGCGCTTGCACTAAAATGGCTCCCTGCGCTTCTTAACATATTGACGGCGATGAAAAAATCGCCTATGTTGATGTAAGCGCTTACAAAGTGGTGATTTGACGACCGTCAAGAAATACAACTACTGGGATGGCGCCGCGAGAGTGAATTGCGATAACAAACAGCAAAGATATTTGCGAATAACAAGTTCATGCCAAAATCAGTCGACAGGGAATTGAAATGAAACCTATAAGATTTAAAAAAACTAGATTGGCGACCAGTTTGTCGCTAGTGATCGGTGTCGGTGCTGTGCTGCCGGTGACCGCTCAGGAAGCGGCGCCAGCGAAAAAAGATGAGAAAATTGAAGTTATTAACGTTACCGGTATTCGCGGTAGCTTGATCAAATCAATGGATACCAAACGTTCTTCGGAAGGTATTGTTGATGCGATTTCTGCCGAGGACATCGGTAAATTCCCCGATACTAACTTAGCTGAATCGCTACAACGTATCAGCGGTGTGTCAATCGACCGGGTGAACGGTGAAGGTTCTAAAGTCACAGTGCGTGGTTTTGGTCCTGACTTTAACTTAGTGACATTAAACGGTCGGCAGTTGCCGGTCACTACCGGTTCACGTTCATTTGATTTCGCCAACATTTCTGCTGATACCATCAGCGGTGTTGAAGTGAGTAAAACTTCTTTAGCGTCGAATTCAACCGGTGGTATCGGTTCAACGATTGACGTGCAAACCCTACGCCCACTGAACGTACATGCCACCAAAGCTGTTGCCAACGTGGCAATGGTTTCTGATGAATCAACAGAGCGCGGTTCTGCAACTCCAGAAATTTCTGGTTTATATTCAACGACTTTTGATGATGAAAAATTCGGTGTGTTATTAGCCGCCAGTTATCAAGAGCGTGAAAGTGGCAGTCAACAGGCCAACGTCGGTACAGGCTGGCGCAGTTTCTCTGGTCGGGTTGATGACGATTGGGGTGCAGGCACTGCAGAATGGGGTGGTGTACCACAAACTGGTCAAGTGAACCGTCCAGGTCCAACTGATATCTATTCAGTGCCACAAACCACGATTTATAAATTTGAAGAGCAACAACGGGCTCGTACCAACGGCCAGTTAGTGTTGCAATACGCTCCTTCAGACAAGTTAGTTGCGACCATGGATTACACTTACATGCGCAACGACATCGACACACAATACAACGATGTGTCGGCTTGGTTTACCTTTGCACCTTCACAAAACGTTTGGACAGATGGCCCAATTTCATCGCCGCTGATTTATTCAGAAACATATGCCACACCACAAGATTTATCGATGGGTGCGGGCGACTACGGTGTGCGTAACCAAAGTGGCTCTTTAGGTATCAATTTAGAGTACGAAGTGAACGACGATTTAGAACTTAAATTCGACGCGCACCATTCTACTGCCGAAATCAAACCAAATAGCATTTGGGGTTCAAACAACAGTCTAAGTACTGCAGCCTTCATCCGTACTAGTGCGGCAACTGATTTCTCTGGTGATTTACCAGTGTTAGCTGTTGGCAACGGTAACTCAGTGAAAGCTACTGATATGCGCGTTACTGGTAGTGTATTTGGTAATTCGGTGAACAAATCAGTCATCGACCAATACCAATTAAAAGGTAAGTACGCGCTGAATGACGCGAGCAGTATCGATTTTGGTCTGTCTTTAACAGATGTTGATAACCATTCTAAATCAGTCAACGTACAACGGAATGACTGGGGTGGTGTGGGTAAAGCCGGCGATTTAGATCCTGCTTGGTTCCCAGCTGATACTATCCATGACAAATTTGGTGCTAACAAGGGTAACTTCTCGGCAGCCCCAGGCCGTACTTTTGACCCGTTGAACCGTATTTTCCTGTGGGACTTCCAGCAAGTGCGTGCGCGTGCTGAGGCGTTATACACCCCAGCAAATTACGCAGGCGCCGGTGATTGTGGTACGGATTTCTGCCCATCAACTGATTATGCTCGTGACACCGACCGTTATACTTTGGAAGAGTCACAATCGTTATACGCGCAATACAACTTAAATGGTGAATTGGGTGGTCGTACTTTCGACGCGCATATTGGTTTACGGTATGAATCAACCGATGTGACTTCAACTTCTGCAGTTGCAGCCTACGATCGTGCAGACTGGATTGCTGATACTGAAATCGCGCTACATGCATCAGGTCAACGTGACTTCCAAACGCAAACCGGTGATTACGACTACCTGTTACCAAATCTGAATTTTAATTTCGAAGTGGTAGATGATGTGATGCTGCGTGCGGCTTACAGTAAAACTATAGGTCGTCCAGATTATGTGTCGATCCAAGGTGGTACTGTGGTTGGTACTTTAGCTAACCGCTCAGGTGGTAGTGGCTCTTCAGGTAACCCAAGTTTATTACCCCTGGAATCAACCAACTTAGACTTCTCTGCTGAATGGTACTATGCACCATCAAGTTACGCGTCTATGGGTTATTTCCGTAAAGACGTTTCGAACTTCATCAGCAATACCGTAGTAGATTCGACAATCTTCAATTTAGCAAACCCAGCTGATGGTAAGAAGTATCGTGAAGCACTGGCGGCTGTTGGTGCGGATGCGGCAGCAATTCGTAACTGGATTTTTGCTAACTATCCAAATGATCCATCAGTAAATGTCGCAGGTCGAGTAATTAGCGGTAAGACTGGTGAAGATAACACCATGATCTTCAAAATTAATACTCCGTCAAACGGCGCTCAATCTGAAGTAATCGACGGTTGGGAATTTGCAGTACAACACGCCTTCGGTGAAACCGGTTTTGGCGTGATTGCAAACTACACCTTGGTTGATAGTGGTCAAGCGTATGACAACTACATCCTTGCTGACCAACCGGCATTGATCGGTTTAAGTGACACAGCAAACGGTATTTTGTTCTATGAAAACGATGGTTTCCAAGCTCGGATCGCTTACAACTGGCGTGATGAGTTCCTGAACTCGCGTGGTCAAGGGACAGGTGCTAACCCGCAATACACCGAAGCCTATGCACAAATTGATGCTTCAGTGAGCTATGACATTCCACAATTAGACGGTTTAACTGTCTACGTGGATGCCATTAACTTAACTGATGAGTACATTCGTGTTCATGGCCGGGCAAAAGAACAAGTAATCAGCTTAGTTGAGTCTGGTGCTCGTTACAGTATCGGCGCACGTTACAGCTTCTAATAGAAGCTGTAAGTGAAAGTGTAGAACTGCAGTGACGGTTCTACACTTTTCCGATACTCTTTTTGCATCGTATAAAACCATGAGGCCGGCATCGGCTAGCCTCATGCTGTTTAGTTAAGGCAGTCAGATGGATCAGGCAATCAAGCAAATCGTCATCGTCGGCGGCGGCACTGCAGGCTGGTTAACTGCAGCTATCATTGCGGCTGAGCATTTGGTTGACGAAGGTCAGTTAGCGCCTAATCCATTAATAAGCATTTTGCTGATTGAATCACCACAAGTCCCGACTATTGGCGTGGGTGAGGGGACTTGGCCGTCGATGCGGCTAACCTTACAGAAAATTGGCATTAGTGAAACCGAATTTATCCGCTGTTGTGATGCCAGTTTCAAACAAGGCTCGCAATTCGTCGATTGGCAGCAAACACCAAGTAACGGCAGCGCTTCATTTTATCTGCATCCGTTTACCTTACCTGTTGGTGTGCCAGATTTTAATATTTGCCCATACTGGCTTGGTCATCGCGATTCGGTAAGCTTCGCTGATGCTGTGTCGCAACAAGCAGAGTTGAGTGCGGCCGGATTTGCGCCCAAATTTATTACCACGCCTGAATACAGTTTTGTGAATAACTATGGCTATCACCTTGATGCGGGTAAGTTCAGCCAATTACTGCAACGTCATTGCATCGAAAAACTAGGTGTGCGCCATGTTGCTGATCACGTAGTGTCAGTGGAAAGCGCGAGTGACGGCGACATCGCAGCGATAGTCACCGCGGAAAACGGTCGTATCAGTGCTGATTTATTTATTGATTGTTCTGGGCAACAGTCATTGCTGCTTGGGCAACACTTACAAGTACCATTTTTGCCGCAACATCAGGTGCTGTTTAATGACAGAGCCTTAGCAGTGCAGGTGCCATATGCCGAGGCTGAGTCAGCAATTGCCGCCAATACGATAGCAACTGCGCAAGCGAGCGGTTGGATTTGGGATATTGGTTTACCAACGCGACGCGGTGTTGGTCATTGTTATTCTTCAGCGCATTGCAGTGATGATGTGGCGCTTTCCCGATTGTATGAATATGTCGCACGCACTGCGGGCGGGAAAGTCGCGGATTTATTGTCACCGAAAAAATTGATGATCAAACCTGGTTACCATGCAAAATGTTTAGAGCGTAACTGTATGGCAATTGGTATGGCCGCTGGGTTTATTGAACCGTTAGAAGCATCGGCGTTAGCTTTGGTGGAATGGTCAGCCAAACAAATTGCGACTCAGTTGCCGCGGACTCGCCAAGGATTAGATTTAGTTGCGTCGCGCATCAACCAAAGTTATCTGCAGCATTGGCAGCAGATCATTAGTTTCTTGAAGTTACACTATGTGCTAAGTCAGCGCGATGATGATGTGTACTGGCAGGATCATCGCGATACAGTGCCAGATATGCTTAAAGATCAACTATCACTCTGGCATGAACAAGTACCGAGTAATGCTGATTTCCGTTTTCAAGATCAATTATTCCCAGCAGCAAGTTATCAGTATGTGTTGTACGGAATGCAGTTTAATACGGCGGCGTATCCGCAATTAAAGCCATCGTTAAAACGCAAAGCTCATGAATTGTTTCAGCAAAATGCCCAAAGGGTGGCAAAACTACGGACTGGGCTGCCGACAGTGCGCGATTTACTGATTAAAATCAATTTATATGGTTTACCACCGATTTAGCGAAACACATTTTCAATTAAAAACTATAACAACTAGAAAAAACAACAGGATAGACAAATGACACAACATGTATTACTCAATAGCGTAGACCACCATGATTTACGTGTTATTACCACTCGTGGTGCAGGTTTTGGCGAGAACCAATGGTTTTGTCCAACTTTCCCTTTAGAATTTCGCAGTGTCCAAGCTGATTTCCCCATCTTTTTCCACAAAGACAGTCAGACGGGACAGTTTTTTCCAGTAGCGATATTTGGATTTAGTCACCACGAAAATTTGTTTCTCGAGCAAGGTATTTGGGACAACACATATTGGCCTTTAGCCCTGCGTCGTCAGCCATTTTTAATCGGCCAGCAATTAATTAAAGAAGACGGTGTCGAGCGCGCCCACCGGGTATTACATATCGATTTGGATCATCCTCGTGTCAGCAAAACTGCGGGTGAGCCATTATTTCTGCCGTTTGGTGGTAATAGTCAGTTATTGGATGATATGGCGAGCTTGTTGGAAACTTTGCATCACGGCATGCAGGACGCTAAGCAGTTAGTGACTGAGTTATTAGCGCTGCAACTACTGGAAGGCGTTACGCTCGACATCACTTTGGATAACGGCCAAAAACATCAGATGATTGGGTTTTATACCATCAACGAAGACAAGCTGGCGAATCTGGATGCGGCAACTTTGCATAAACTGCAGCAACAGGGCTATTTGCAGGCGATTTATATGGTACTTGCCAGCCAAAGCAATATTCGCCATCTGATCCAGTTAAAAAATCAGCAGCTGAAACAGCAGCAAGCAGGTTAATCGCAATGAGCCTCGCTGCACTAGCGCAATTGCCGAAAGTTACAGTCGTGGATTGTACGCAACCCTTTGATCTAACTGTGCTCGGTGACAAAGATAAACCGCTAATTTTGCGGGGGCTTTGTGCTGGTTGGCCGTTGGTGCAAGCCGGTTTGCAGTCGGCAGATGCTGCGGCTGCGCTATTGCAGCAATACGCCAGTGCTGAATTACTGAATGCTTGTTATCTACCTGCCAGTGAACAAGGGCGGGTTTTTTATAACGAACAGTTGACTGGCTTTAATTTTCAAAGCGTGCGGCAGGATTTAACGACAGTATTAAGTCAGCTTCGCAGCTATGCCAGTCAACCAGAGGCTGCTCCGACACTGTATGTTGGCTCAAGTGAAGTTACTAAATATTTTCCTGGCTTATTGGCCGAGCACGGCTTAGCGATCGCAGAAGGATCGCCGCTGACTAGTGTCTGGCTGGGTAACTGTTCGCGCATCGCCGCGCATTTCGATTTTCCGCATAATTTGGCCTGTGTACTGGTGGGCAAGCGCCGGTTCACCTTATTCCCGCCCGAACAAATTGCCAATTTGTATCCAGGGCCGATGGAATTTGCGCCTGGCGGACAAGACATCAGCTTGGTGGATTTTGCCAATCCTGATTATGCGCGATTTCCTCGGTTCAAAGACTCGCTGGCTAAAGCACAAGTGGCAGATCTTGAACCGGGCGATGTGCTGTTTATTCCTAGCATGTGGTGGCATCACGTGGAAGCATTGTCGAGCTTCAACTTGCTGTTAACGCATTGGTGGCGCGACACGCCAGCGTTTTTAGGCAGACCTACCAACGCCTTGCTGCACAGCGTGTTGAGTTTACGCAGTTTGCCAAAGGCGCAACGTCAGGCGTGGCAGGCAATTTTCGACTATTACATTTTTAATCACGATGAGCATTCACAGCAGCTACCGCCGCAAGCGGAAGGGTTGTTACAACACCCTTTGCCAGAGCAAACCGCGCGGCAGTTACGGGCTGACTTGACCAACAAATTGAAACGCTGAGCACAAAAATAATAACGAGGAGCATCGGCATGCAACAAAAACAACGAGTAGTAATAGCTGGCGGCGGCACATCAGGCTGGATGGCTGCTGCAGCGCTTGGCAAGATGCTTGGCAAAAATTTGGAAGTGGTATTAGTTGAATCTGACGAAATCGGCACCGTCGGTGTCGGCGAAGCAGCAATCCCGACCTTGCATGTTTATCATCGCCTGCTGGGTATTAACGAGCAAGAGGTCATGGCTGCCACCAATGCGACCTTTAAACTAGGGATTTCCTTTGAGAACTGGCGTGATGTTGGCAAAGACTACATCCATAGTTTCGGTTTTCTTGGCAAAGACTGCTGGGCTTGTGGTTTTCAACACTTCTGGGCCAAAGGCCAGCAAAAAGGTTTAGTCAGTGAAATTGGCGATTATTGTGTTGAACACTTAGCTGCGCGCGCTGGTCGTTTTGCGGTGTTGCCAAATCAAGATTTAAATCACGCTTATCATTTTGATGCGACTTTGTATGCGAAATTTCTGCGGAAATTAGCCGAACAACATGGTGTTCGTCGCGTTGAAGGAAACATCGAACAAGTTCTGCAACATGAACATAATCAGCATATAAAGGCACTTCGTTTGCGGTCAGGCGAACTTATTGAAGGTGATTTATTCATCGACTGTACTGGGTTTCGCGCTTTGCTGATTGGTCAAACTTTAAATGTTGGTTACGAAGATTGGAGCCACTACTTACCATGTGATCGAGCTGTGGCGGTACAAACGAGAGCCGTGAAAGCACCGGTGCCTTATACCCGATCTATCGCCAGAGATAGTGGCTGGCAATGGCGGATCCCACTGCAAAGTCGAGTCGGTAATGGCTTGGTCTACAGCAGTAAATTTATCAGTGATGAAGCCGCCAAAGCGCAGTTATTGGCAAATGTTGAAGGTGAATTACTCAATGAACCTCGGGTCATTCATTTTCGCACAGGCACTCGGTTGCAACATTGGCAAAAGAACTGCGTCGCCATTGGCTTATCCAGTGGTTTTTTAGAGCCGTTGGAATCGACCAGTATTCATCTGATCCAGCGTAGTATTATTCGGTTATTGCAGATGTTCCCGGCCGCGGGCATGGTGCAAGCAGATATCGATGAATTTAACCACCAAACCCATATCGAAATGTTGAACATCCGTGATTTCATCATTTTGCACTACAAATTAACTGATCGAGCTGACAGCGCATTTTGGCGTTACTGCCGAAATATGGCGGTTCCGGCATCCTTAACCCATCGGATGGATATGTTCGCGAGCGCAGGCAAAGTCTATAAATTCGCCCAAGAGTTATTCGGTGAAAGCTCGTGGATCCAGGTGATGATGGGGCAGGGGTTGTTACCTGAACAATATCATCCAATTGTCGATTTGATGAGTGATGACGAACTCGCGGGCTTTTTAGATGGCATCCGTCAGCAAGTGAAAAAACGGGTGGAGAACTTCCCGGCGCATACTGATTTTATTGCGCATTACTGTCCTTCGGCGATTGTTTAACATGACCGCCTTAGCCGCCGATTGGTTCAGTCTATCGCCCGATGCTGTGGTGCAACTGCAGCATATCGGCAATGACCGCGTGCCAGTGCTTGTGGTTGATAACGCAGCTAGTGATCTCAGTCTGCTGCGAGAGTTTGCCATTCACCAAGCACAGTTTCAGGATGATGTGCATTCGTATTATCCAGGTGTCCGTGCGAATTTGCCAAAGGAGTACGCGATTGCGGTCCTGTCGGCATTGTACGGATATCTGCAGCAGGCTTATAACTTGCCTGAACAGCTGAGGTTGCAGCCCAAGGATCTGTATTACTCGTTGATTACTCGCCAGCCAACCGAGCTTTCGATGCTGCAACGGCTGCCACACTTTGATGCAACTTCGCCTTACTATTTTGCGTTAGTGCATTATTTGGCAGAGGGAGAACATGGCGGGACTGGGTTTTTCACCCATTTGCCTACCGGCTATCAGCGCATTTTGCCCTCGCGGGAAGCCGCCTATTTGCAAAGTGCGCAGAGTTATATTCAACAGTTTGGTCAACCGGCAGCGCATTATCCGACAGGTGCAGACGGTCATTATACGCTGTATCACCAGATTGCTTATAAACCCAATAGATTATTGCTGTACCCCGGTAACTTGTTGCATTCGGCGTTGGTTGAACCGGCCAACGATATTAGTGGTGACCCAGCAATGGGGCGGTTAACTAGCAATATTTTTATGCTTTTTGCTTAACACTCGCATCAGTCTCGGTTGAGATGACAAACTCAGTGGTCATGTTTACCACTGGCTCATCAGACCTGCTGCGAATATCATTGTAAGCGCTTACAGTTAATGTAAGATAGTTCGATAATCAGAAAACCGTCGCGGTTCTTGGCGGAAAAATTAAAGCAAGTGAATGATAAATATGACTTATAAATTGCCAACCGATTCCCGCTTGCAACAACCAAGTTTTTTGTTTGGTGTTGCAACTGCGTCGTTCCAAATTGAAGGCGCGAGAGACAGTCGTTTAGCTTGTATTTGGGACACTTTTTGTGCAACCCCAGACAAGATCCGCGATGGCTCAAACGGCTTTGTTGCCTGTGATCATCTGCGCTTATTTCGCGAGGATGTGGCCTTAATTGCTTCGTTAGGAGTGGATGCCTATCGCTTGTCAATTTCATGGCCGCGAGTGATGCATGCCGATGGCAGCCTGAATCAGCAAGGTGTGGATTTTTATATCGCGTTACTTGATGAATTAAAAGCACATAATATCAAGGCGTTTGTCACCTTATATCATTGGGATCTGCCTCAGCATCTGGAAGATAAAGGCGGTTGGCTATCGCGTGAAACTGCCTATAAGTTTGCAGAATACGCGGACAAAATTAGTCTGGCGCTTGGTGATCGTGTGTATTCATGGGCGACGCTAAATGAACCATTTTGCAGTGGCTATTTAGGTTATGAAGTGGGGATCCATGCTCCTGGCTTAAAGAGCAAAGCCTATGGCCGTCAAGCTTCGCATCATCTGTTGCTTGCTCATGGCTTAGCGATGCCAATTTTGCGGAAAAATTGCCCTCAGGCACTGATTGGTATCGTTTTGAACTTTACCCCAGCCTATCCGTTAACTGATTCAGCCGCGGATAAACGTGCCGCCGAACTTGCCGATGAGTATTTTAATCAATGGTATATTAAGCCTTTGTTTGATAAGGCTTATCCAGATAGTTTTGCCAATTTAGGCGAGGCGACACCAACGATTTTAGCGGGTGATTTTGCGATTATTGCCCAGCCGCTCGACTTTTTAGGTATCAATTTCTACACCAGAGCAGTGTATCAAGCTGATGCAGAAGCCGACTTTCAGCAAGTAGATTTACCGGATGTCGTGAGGACTGATATTGGCTGGGAGATTTACCCACAAGCATTCACTGATTTATTAGTGTCACTTCAGCAAAAATACCCATTACCGCCAATTTACATTACTGAAAATGGCTGTGCTGCTGCAGATATCCTGACTAATGGTGAAGTTGCTGACCAAATGCGCCTTGATTATTACCAACAGCATTTGCTGGCGGTTGATCAAGCGATCCGGCAAGGAGTCGATGTGCAGGGCTACTTTGCTTGGAGTTTGATGGATAACTTTGAATGGGCCGAAGGCTATTCAAAACGCTTTGGTATTGTGTATGTTGACTACACTACACAACAACGTGTGATTAAACAAAGCGGCTTGGCCTATCGCGATTTCATTCAACAACGACGTTGATTGCAAGCGCATAAACTAGATACATATCAACAGAAAATAACAATAATCGAGGCATCAATGTTGAAGTTCCGGGAAAAAGTAGCCTACGGCCTAGGCGATACCGCGAGTAATATCGTGTTTCAAACCGTCATGCTGTATTTGGCATTCTTCTACACCGATGTGTTTGGGATCTCACCAGTGTTTGTCGGCACTATGTTTTTAGCCGTGCGGATCATTGATGCCATTACTGATCCTTTGATGGGGGCGATCGCGGACCGCACCCAAACCAAATATGGAAAATTTCGGCCTTATTTATTATGGTTTGCGCTGCCATTTGGCTTGATTAGTGTGCTGGCGTTTACCACGCCAGATTTCACTGAAACAGGCAAAATGTGGTATGCGTTTTTAACCTACACCGCCTTAATGATGGTCTACACCGCGATTAATATTCCTTATTGTGCCTTAGGCGGGGTGTTAACCGCCGATCCAAAAGAGCGGGTGTCGGTGCAATCAGTACGCTTTGTGTTTGCGATGTTAGGCGGCTTGATGGTGACGGCCTTAACGGGCACTTTGGTTGACTATTTTGGCCAAGGCGATAAAGCCAAAGGTTATCAACTGGCAATTTTAGCGATGAGCGTGCTTGGGGTATTGATGTTCTTGGCTTGTTTTTGGGGCACCAAAGAGCGTATTAGCCCGCCGCCAAGCCAAGAATCAAGTTTTAAAGATGATTTCAAAGCGCTTTGGCAAAACGATCAATGGCGCGTGTTATCTATAGCTGCGGTATTTCTGTTAACGGGGTCTGTACTTCGAAATACCCTCGCTATTTATTACGTGAAATACGTGTTATTACAGCCAGATAGCATCGACCGGTTTCTAACATTAGGGATGCTCGGCAGTATCGCTGGTTGTGTCATAGCACAGCCTCTGGCTAAACGGTTTTGTAAAGTGAAGCTTTATCAGACATTCCAAGTGCTCGCAGCGTTAATGTGTGTCGGTAGCTTGTTTGCTGGTACTGAAGCGCCAATGTTGGCATTGGTCGCTTTTGTGTTGTGGCGGTTATTTTTTGACGCTGGAACACCACTGCTCTGGGCCAAAATGGCAGACACCGTAGATTATGGCCAGTGGAAAACCGGCATTCGTACTACCGGTATGGTTTATTCATCCATTGTGTTTTTTATCAAGTTGGGTTTGGCCATTGGTGGCGCAGCAGCGAGTTGGCTGTTAGCCGGTTATGGTTATGAAGCAAACGTCGCACAGAGTATCGCTACTCAAGACGGCATCTTGTGGTCGTTCTGCGTTTATCCTGCAGTTGGTTCATTGTTAGTAGCATTTGTGATGCGTTGGTACATTTTAAACACGAAAAAAGTGGAAGAAATTACCGAAGATCTGCAAAAAGTAAGTTAAGTCAGAGTGGTCTAAGCCAAGTGAAATTGGCTTATATCGCGCAATACAATAGGTTCAGTGAAGTAGCTTGGTCAGTTAAATGCAGTGGCGATTGCAAGCAAAGCTGGTAAGATTGGGCAAATAACAAAAAAGAGCATCCTAGAGTTATGGCGACCATTTACGACGTTTCACAGTTGGCCGGCGTGTCCTTAGCGACCGTATCGCGGGTTATGAACAAAAATGCCAATGTCAGTGAAAAAACCCGGCAGAAAGTATTAGCGGCGATGGCCCAGCTTGATTACAAGCCGAATACTTTTGCGCAGTCGTTAGCGTCGAATTGTTCTAACTCGGTTGGGGTGTTAGTGTCGCAGTTGGATGGCCCATATTACGGTCCCATGATGGCTGAAATCGAAGCGTCGCTGCGAGCCGAAAACAAGCACGTGATTATCGCGGTAGGTCACAGTAATGCGGCCACTGAGATGGATAGCGTCGAATTTTTAATTGGTCGTGGCTGTGATGCGCTTATTCTCGATGTTGAAGCTGTATCCGACGAGTATTTAATTGAATTGAGCCAAGGCCCAACTCCTATTGTGTTGATTAACCGCTATATTGCGCAAATCAGCGACCGCTGTATTTATTTGAATAACGAGTTAGGCGGTTACTTAGCAACAGAGCATCTGCTTAAACTTGGCCATCAAGAAATCGCCTATATCTCTGGCCCCAAAAATAAACACGATGCTTGTGAGCGTTTAGATGGGCATATGCGTGCGCTCGCAGAACATGGTTTAGCTTTTGATCCGCAACTTTGCTTTGAAGGGAACTACAAAGAAGAAGGTGGCGTTGATGGCATGCGCTATTTGTTTGCCAGCGGCAAGCCGTTTACCGCGGTAGTTTGTGCCAACGACCAGATGGTGTCTGGCGCTATTTCGGTGTGTCTGGAACTCGGCATGAAAATTCCGGAGCAGTTGTCCTTTGTGGGCTACGATAACATCCCGTTTGCGCGTTACATTTCACCAAAGTTAACCACTATCAATAACCCAATTCATGAAATGGGCAAGATGGCTGCGTTATGGCTGCTGAAAAACGTCTTCAAAAATGACATCGAAGTCATGAGTGTGTTCTCGCCAGAATTAGTCGCTCGCGAATCTGCAAAACAACTGGCTCGCTGAATCGCAATTCTTCAGTAATCAAGCCGAAACAACAGCAAGTTTCGGCTTTCTGTGCTAAAGCTAAAACTCAACTTTATTCTTGCCGACAAAACGGAATTGTTAAGTTGTGTTCATGCTCCATTCCACTCGTGTTCGACAACAAAGTGAGACTCTTCATGAAAAAAATTACGTTATCTATGCTGCTGTTATTTGTGTGCGGTGAGCTAAGTGCTTCCGGAGCTTTAGCAATAGATTCAAACCAAGGTGACCAATACGGTTTTGCCTATAATCACGCAACCTTGAGTGAAGCAGAATCTCGTGCGCTAAGTGAATGTGGCAGCAATTGCAGCATAGTTCAGACTTTTGAATCAGGCTGTGCAGCCTATGCCGCCGACCAAACCCCTGGCAGCACAATTTACGGCTGGGCGACCAGCGATAGCAGTGGCGACGCACAAAGCTCTGCGCTGCAATATTGCTCTTCAGAAGGTGGTTCCCAGTGCATCGTCCGCGCTTGGGGCTGTAATTCAAACTGATGTTCAAAACCATGACTGTGGCCTGTTTATTTTGCAACAGTGCTGAGTGCTCGAGAGCTTGCAGATCGAATGATTGTCTGCAAGCTTATGAAAATAAATGATTTGTTTGTTTCTGCGTTACAAAAAGTGTAAAGCTGAATTTCCACTGTTCGGCGGGTTGTTTTTGTGAACAAAATGCTGAAATTGATCTAGATCAACCATTCCCTTGTTGCTGCTCGTTAAGGTGTCGGCCAGACATTTTTGACTTTTGGATTTAGGACTTAAGCGATGAGCAACAACTATCTTGGGCTTCGCGGTATCGAATTTACGGAATTCGCCAGCGCCGACAGCGACTTCATGCACAAAGTTTTCACAGCCTTTGGTTTTTCGAAAACTCGCCAATTTAAAGGCAAGCAAATCGATTATTACCAACAACACGACATTCATTTTTTGCTAAATCGCGAACGACAAGGTTTTTCGGCTGAGTTCGCCAAAGCTCATGGTCCGGCGATTTGTTCGATGGGCTGGCGGGTTGATAATGCCCAAGAAGCCAAAGCAATTGCCATCAGTCGTGGTGCTCGCGCCGCAGCGCCTGAAGATTGTGACTTGCCATATCCAGCCATTTACGGCATCGGTAATAGCCTGATTTATTTTATTGATCGCTTTGGCAGCAAAGGTTCTATCTATCAGCAGGACTTTGTTGAACATCCTGATCCGCACAAAGTCATGGACTTAGGCTTTACTCGTATTGACCATCTCACCAATAACGTAGAGAAAGGCACCATGCATCAATGGGCCGATTTTTATAAGAATGTCTTTGGCTTTACCGAGGTTCGTTATTTCGATATTAAAGGTCAACAAACGGCATTACTCTCTTACGCGCTCAGATCGCCGGACGGCAGTTTCTGCATTCCAATTAATGAAGGCAAAGGCGATGAACGCAATCAAATCGATGAGTTTTTGCGTGAATATCACGGCCCGGGTGTGCAGCACATTGCGTTCCTGACCGATGATATTCTGGAATCTTTGGATCATCTGGATCACTCAGTGATCGACACCCTTGATATTCATGAAGACTACTATCAGCAAGTGTTCAAGCGAGTACCTAATGTGCGTGAAGATAAACAACGCATTGAAAAACATCAGGTATTAGTCGACGGTGATAGCGATAGTTATTTACTGCAAATTTTCACCAAAAACTTGTTTGGGCCAATTTTTGTGGAAATTATTCAACGAGTTGACAACCTGGGCTTTGGTGAAGGCAATTTTCAAGCCTTGTTTGAATCGATTGAACGTGACCAACAAAAACGAGGCGTGCTATGAAAATTCAACAAATCCATCATGTTGCTTATCGATGCAAAGACGCTAAAGAGACAGTTAATTTTTATCACCAGTTGCTGAAAATGGATTTCATGCTGGCAATTGCTGAAGATCAAGTGCCATCGACCAAAGAGCAAAACCCGTATATGCATGTGTTTTTAGATGCAGGAATGGGCAATATTTTGGCGTTTTTTGAACTGCCGGAATCGCCGACTATGGACCGTGATCGCAATACACCGACTTGGGTTCAGCACATTGCGCTGCAAGTTGCTGATGAAACTGAATTGTTGGCGGCCAAAGCCGAACTTGAAGCCCATGGCCTAAGCGTGGTTGGCCCGACTAACCACGAAATTATTAAGTCGATTTATTTCTTTGATCCCAACGGTCATCGTATTGAATTAACTTGTGTAACGGCCACGCCAAAAATGCTTGCTGAGCTTGATAGGGTAAAATGGCAAATGCTGGAAGAATGGTCACAGACTAAAAAAGCGCCAAAACAGGCTGCTTGGCTGCATCAACAAGAGTTTACTGCGCCGGTGTGAACGAAGATTTTGCCGGTTTTGCCGGTAGAATTATGCGCTGCGTCAATAAACCGCATTTGTTTTAATGGCAGAATCATCCACAATAGTTGTCGGTACGTATCCGACAACTGCCGAAACATTTCGGCACTGTTTGCAAGACAGACATTAAAACAAGACCAAATACCATCAGGAGCAAGATCATGAGTCAACTTGATCGTCGTCAATTTTTAAAACTCTCTGGCGCAGGCCTTATCGGCGTGACCATGGGTAGTGTAAGTTTAAAAGCTTTTGCAGCAGATCCAGTCAGCCTGACCGATCCAGTTGCCGTGGCCATGAAATATGTTGAGAAATCAGCGGTTGCCGATAAATGCGATACTTGTATGCATATGGGCGCAGGCACAGAGCAGCACCGTTCATGTGCAATTTTCGGTGGCAAATTGGTCAACAAAGACGGCTGGTGCTCAGGCTACATGAAAAAGCCATAAGCCTGACGTTGCTTGATTAAATAGGGCCATTTAACAGGAATGGCCCTGTTATTTTTGCGTATCTCCTAGCTGTTTCGTTAAACCAAACTCGTATTTTTGGTTATTGAATGTCATTTCTCGATCTCTGCTCATCAACTGCTTGATCAAAAAGCTTTATTCACTCGTATACTGAACCTAATTGGTTGCTAATCATTAGGGCGCCGTCGCTATTTTTAGGAGTTCACATGTCTGAATCTATTTTGATCACTGGTGCTGCCCAGCGGGTCGGTCTGCATTGTGCTTTAGCTCTGCGGGCGCAAGGTTATGATGTTATTGCAACTTACCGACAAGATAAACACGGTCTTACTCAGCTTCGTGACGCTGGCGTGCACTGTGTTTACTGCGATTTTGACCAACCCAATGCGATTGTTGCACTAGTGGCGGCGGTTACTGCAAAGGCCAAATCACTGCGCGCAATCATTCACAATGCTTCCAGCTGGCAAGCTGATGCTGTGTTGCCATGCAAAGCGGCTGCTTTGCATGCGAACACGGACAATATACTCAGCCCTGCACAAATTTCCGCGCAACTGGCGACAGATGCCGGCATTTTCGATGCGATGATGCACATTCATGCCAAAGTACCTTATCTGTTAACTCGGGCATTAATGCCTAATTTATTAGCCAATGGCAATGCCGATGTCATTGCGCTAACAGACTTCGTTGCAAGTGTCGGTAGCAGCAAACATATGGCTTATGCAGCATCACGCGCAGCCATGGAAAATCTGGTTTTGTCGATGTCTCGGCAATTAGCTCCAGCCATCAAGGTCAACGCGATAGCACCAGCCCTTTTAATGTTTAATGACGGCGATGATGCGCAATATCGGCAAAAAGCCTTGAAGAAATCGTTGATGCAATGCGAGCCCGGTTCGCAAGAAGTGGTCAATACTATCAATTACCTATTGGCGAGCCAGTATATTACTGGACGGGTGTTAGCGCTGGATGGTGGCCGACACTTAAATTTCCCTTAGCTATGACTCAGAATTCAAGTCGGATCCTCAGACCTTATTGGCGGAATGGTCCAGATCATCGTTCTGGCGCCGACGTCAGTTTCTTAGATATCGTGAAGATATTTGATTTTCAACGTATTAAAGTTGGTCGTTGGGTAACAACAGCCGAGCAACAACTAGCAGCTAACCTATTTTTCGACGCCTTGTGCGACTTACAAACAATTTTGCAAGTGCCAACACAAGTGATATCACTCAATGGCAGCCTTGCACTGAGCTTTGGCACTGGCGGCAGTCGTGGCACCTGTGCATTTTATCAGCCGCAAGGACGGGTGTTGGCGCTGGCCAAGAACGCAGGCGGGGGCAGTTTAGCGCATGAGTGGTTTCATGCATTTGACCACTATATTGCTTCGAAAATGTTTAAGAATGCAGCGCCAGTCCAATTTGCCAGTCGATTGTGGTTACAAAACCAAGTCACTGACAAAGAGACTATGCACAGCCATCCGTTGAACAACTGGCTGAGTGCGGCCTTTGCTGACATTTTTTTGGATGCGGGCGCGCCTTCGGCTTTCTTCCAACGGGCTAGAGCTTATGACGCAAAATCACAGCGGCGATATTACGCTTTGCCAGAAGAAATGGCAGCACGTTCTTTTGAGCAGGTTCTACAGCGATTGCCGCTGCAAAATAGATTCTTGGTGGATGGGACTTTAGCAGGCCCAGCCTTTGAGGCTGGGCTTTATCCGGAAACAGCGCGAGCAGAGCGCTTGGCATGCTACTGGTTGAGTTATTTTCAGCAACTCGGTACAGCGTTGCAATCAAAGCTTGGGGCGGTTTAGAACTGCCACACGCGTAATTTACGACCTTTCACACCGGCAGATAATAATTGCTGGGCAATTTTGAGTTTTGCCCGAGGCACTGCAACGTACGCATTGTCATCACCTAACTGAATTTTGCCAATTTCATCGCCTTGGATGCTTTGCTCACGAGTTAAAGCGCCAACAATGTCACCAGCCCGCAGTTTCTGCTTTTTGCCGGCATCAATTTGCAAACAGGCCATTGGCGGCACTGGCGCAAGTTTATTCAGCACTTCAAGCGCCGGTAATGCCGTTTCCTGCAGTGGTGTTGCCAATTCGTCATTGATTAACGCGACTTTAAATTCATCTGCTTGATCAAACAAGCTACAAGCTAAACCCTGCTGACCAGCGCGACCTGTTCGGCCAATTCGATGGGTGTGAGTTTCTACATCATGGGCTAGTTGATAATTAATCACTAAATCTAAGGCGGCAATGTCCAGACCCCGTGCCGCAACGTCAGTTGCCACTAACACACTCAAACTACGGTTAGCAAAGCGGATCAGCGTTTGATCGCGATCACGCTGCTCTAAATCACCATGTAGCGCGAGCACGCTAAAGCCTGCGTCATGCAACGCATCCGCGACATCCTGGCATTCACGACGGGTATTGCAAAACACTAAACTGCTGGTTGGCTGATGATGTTTTAACAAGAGTTGTACTGCTTGTAATCGACCGGCAGCACCTTGCACTTTGAACAATTGCTGGCTGATAGACAATTCAGTGTGCGCAGATTCAATCGTCACCCGAGTCGGGTTGGTCAACAGTGCTGAGGCCAATTGTTCAATTTGTTTTGGAAACGTGGCGCTAAATAACAGTGTTTGCCGCGATTTAGGGGCAAAGGTCATGATTTTATCGAGGGTAGGGGCAAAGCCCATTTCTAGCATGCGGTCTGCTTCGTCAAGAACCAACAATTCTAAATCATCAAGTTTGAGTGAGCCTTTGACCAAATGCTCCTCGATGCGGCCAGGTGTGCCGACAATAATATGAGCGCCATGTTCTAGCGAGCCAAGTTGCGGGCCAAAAGGCACACCACCACAAAGCGTCAGTACTTTGATATTGTGGATGGTGCGGCCTAAGCGGCGGATTTCGTTGGCAACTTGGTCGGCGAGTTCGCGCGTTGGACATAACACCAAACTTTGTACGCGAAAACGTTTTACATCTAACAGGCTTAATAAACCCAGACCAAAGGCTGCGGTTTTACCTGAGCCAGTTTTGGCTTGGGCTATCAAATCTTTTTTCGCCAGAATGACCGGCAGACTTTCTGCTTGTACCGGAGTCATCTGCAAGTATCCAAGATCGGTGAGGTTGGTAATTAAGGCTTCAGCGATTGGTAATTGATTAAAAGTCGCAGACATAAGGTTCTCCAGAACAACGGGTATTAATTTGGGCAAAGCATCAAATCAAACAACAGCATAGGCATTGTCGAAGGTTTTGATGATTTCATACAAACAAAAAGGGCAACTCTTTACAGGGTCGCCCTTAGGGTGTGGCTTTCGCCGTAGGTGCTAACTAGTAGCACCCGCTGTTCAATTACAGAACAACGATTTTCTCAGCTTGTGGGCCTTTCTGACCTTGGGTCACGATGAAAGATACACGTTGGCCTTCTTGCAGAGTTTTGAAACCAGTTGAGCTGATTGCGCTGAAGTGAGCGAAAACGTCTGGGCCTGAAGCTTGTTCGATGAAACCGAAACCTTTAGTTTCGTTGAACCATTTAACTGTACCAGTAGTTGGAGTAGACATATTTGTAATCCTGTAATAAAAGTTAATTTGCCTGGTTTCAGGCGGTGGTGCTGGAAGTGAAACTTTGACTTATGAAAACAGGACGTACTCAAACAACAGTAACAGTTCAGTGTGCATAAATTGCGGTACTCTTTCAAACAGCCGCCAGTGTATAGAATTTAAACAGCCCGTCAACCTTTATTTCCCGAATTGTCGAAATAGTTCAAAGCTCGGTGCTGTTTGTTGTTTTTTTCGCAGATTATCGCTGGTTTACTCACCAAATGAAGATAAGTCCTTAGTAAATTTGTACTTTTTATCTGTTTTCGTCCTAGCTGATTTCGCTGTTTGCTGGGAAGGAAAATGGAGTTCAAAGCCTAAGTGTTTAAAATCGTAGGCAAAAAAAAGCCCCCAACTAGTGGGGGCAAAGAGCGGGTGTCGAGTTGCTCAAGGGTCTTTCGGAACATGTCTAACAGGTAAAACGTAAATCAACTAACAGGTCGAACTATTACTCATCACTATTCATAAAGCCCAGTATGTGTAACAGGCTAGTGAACAGGTTAAAAATCGAAACAAATAAACCAACAGTTGCCATGATGTAGTTGGTCTCACCGCCGTGCACGATCTCACTGGTTTGGTACAAAATCATGCCTGACATTAACAATACAAACATTGCAGAGACCGCTAAGCTAAGCGCTGGCATTTCAAAGAATATGGCACCAAGACCTGCTAAGAACGCCACCAGCACGCCAACAATCAAGAAGCTGCCCATAAAACTAAAGTTAGTTTTCTTCACCAAGGCATATGCCGATAACGCGAAGAATATAGTTGCGGTGCCAGCCATTGCCATCATGACAATTTCACCGCCACCTGGCAGAGCTAAATAACGATTCAAAATTGGGCCAAGGGTGTATCCCATGAAACCGGTAAGGGCGAACACGCCAACAAGGCCAAGGGCGCTGTCGCGGAATTTAGTGGTGAAAAACAAAGCGCCAAAATATCCGACCAAGGTAAGAATTATCCCCGGGTGCGGTAGATTCAAACTCATAGATACACCAGCAACAGCGGCGCTAAAGGCCAGTGTCATGGCTAATAAACTATAAGTATTGCGTAATACTTTATTGGCTTGGGTGACGGGTAAGGCACCGCTATAAGCCTGTTCCTGATACATCGTCATAATGACCTCACTTCATCTTGCTGGCGAAATTGCCTGCTTTTGTACTGGCAATAGTTATACAGAAAAGCAAACTTAAGATAAACTCGAATATTCCTTCATGTTTATTCGGAAAAAGCGAAGATTATGACGCCGGTCAATTTTAATCAGCTCTATTACTTTTATTTGGTCGCGAAAGAGGGCTCAATTGCGCGGGTCAGTGAGCAATTGCATGTGACAGCACAAACTATCAGCGGGCAATTAACTGCCTTTGAACATGCGGTCGGCAGCCCATTGTTTCTTCGTCAGGGGAAAAAGTGGACGGTCACCGAGCTTGGCAAAGTGACGTTTCGTTACGCTGAGGATATTTTCCGCCTCGGCGATGAACTCAAGCAGGTGCTGAAACATCAGCAAGGTGTGCAGTGGCAAACATTTACCGTTGGCGTCACCGATGTGTTACCCAAGGCTTTTATTTATGAAATGCTTAAACCTGTTTTTGCAATGCCGGAGCAACTTCGGCTGATTTGTCTTGAAGGTGAACAAAACCAATTGCTTGCTGATCTAGCTTTAAACAAATTGGATTTGGTGCTGACTGATCAGCCGTTATTACCTTCAAGCCCGCTCAAAGCCTATAGCCACCAAATCACCGAATCGTCGACCAGCTTCTTTGCATCTCCAGCGCTAATCGGACGGTTAAGTGGCGACTTCCCTGAATGTCTGCAACTACAGCCAATGTTATTGCAGAGCAAAAGATCAATCATTCGCCAGCGGTTGGATGCATGGTTTGCGCAACAAGGGATTGTGCCGCAGGTGATGGCTGAGTTTGATGACAGTGCCTTGATGAAAGCTTTCGGCCAACAAGGCTTGGGGATATTTTCGGCGCCGTCGAAAATTGCGCAGAACATTTGTAGACAATATGAAGTTGAAGTAATTGGCAGTACTGATGCCGTCAAGGAAGTTTTTTACGCGATTTCGCCAGAGCGTAAACTGACTCACCCTGGCGTCGTAGAACTGGTTCGAGCGCTAGCTGGTGACTAGCGCTCATTGTCTAGGCTAACGACCGAAGCGACTAAGTTGTTGCTGCGCATCCGCGGTGGCTTTTAACAGGGTTTGGCCGGCAGTTTCAATTGATGACATCTGCTGATAAGCATCGGTAGTCCCTTGCTCGATTGCTGTTAAGTGGGCATGAGTCTGTTGATAACGTTTTTCCAGATCTAGCACCGAAGAAGTGATGCTTTGCACGCCAAGTTTAGCTTCACCCAGTTGTGTTTGTAGTTGCCCAAACTCTTCACTGGTGTTGCCAATGCTTTGTTGGGCTGTGCTGGCTTGTTGATTCAATCGTTCAGATTCCGCTTTGGTTTCGCGCACCAAGCGTTCCATATCATTCAAAAAGCCAGATATTTGCCGTGTTGCATCGTTTACTTTAGCCGCAAGGCTACGAACTTCATCTGCAACCACGGCAAAACCGCGACCAGCCTCACCCGCACGAGCCGCTTCAATGGCTGCGTTTAAGGCTAACAAGTTAGTCTGATCGGAGAAGTTCTCAACCATTTGCAGAATTTGTCGAACGTTCTCCGAATTTTGCTGCAGGCCTTGCACTGTGCTGCCAAAAGTCTCAAGTAACGAAACAATGCTTTGTAGTTGCTGAGAGATAACGTGCATCCCCGAACTTGCCGTCGAGGCTTTTTGCACAGTAGTTTGCGCGACTTGATTCATTTGATCGCTGGTTGAGACAATAGATGATAAATGATCAAGCACATAATCGCTTTCCGAGCGGATTTTCTCACTACGCCGCTCGGTATCTTGCAAATGCGTGCGGGTGGTTTTAACCGCGGTCGACACCTGTTCGTTAATTTGATGCGTATGTTGGGCTTGTTGATGCAGTTGTGTCAGCAGTTGTGCGAGTTGCCCAACAAACTGATTATATTCCTCTGATAAGGTCCGAAATTCATCATAAGTGAATGCTGGCAGGCGATATTGCAGATCGGCACCGTCGCGGTTAGCTTGATGCAAGGTTTTTACTAGTGCCTGTACCGGACGTACTATCAAAAAATGTAGATAAAACATGGTAAAAATAAAAGCGGCACTACCGCCAATTAATGTTATCCACCAAGCACTACTGGCGTCACCTGTATCTGGGTATGCAAAATAAAGTGCCAACCAGAAGATCACTAATAAAAATCCAATATTACCAATAATTTTGCGAGTTAAGCTGTGGAAAAAGGTTTTTTCAACGGAAGTATATAAACTGTCGAACCAATCCATGCGTCGATCCTCGTTGGTGAAATTGCCCAAGCTACTTTTTATTGTAAGTTCTTAAAATACCATAGCAAAAAAAATGCATCTTTGAGCTATATCAGCAGAAAACAATGAAAAATGCTACAAAGTGTTGGAATAAAAATTGCGACAAACGGGGATGTAGGGAAAGGGGGCAACAGCAAGTTGCCCCTGAACAGCAAATTACAGACGTTCTAATACTGCTTGAGTAAAGTCAGTAGTACCGTGGCTACCGCCAAGGTCGCGGGTAGTGCGATCGCCGGTAGCGATTACATCAGTTACTGCCGCTAGGATTTTTTGTGCTTTATCTTGCATGCCAAGGTATTCCAGCATCTGAATTGACGCCAAAATCACCGAGCTTGGGTTTGCTAAGTTTTTGCCAGCGATATCTGGAGCGCTACCATGCACAGCTTCAAAAATCGCGCAATCTGTGCCGATATTTGCGCCTGGAGCCATACCTAAACCACCGACTAAACCCGCACATAAGTCAGATAAGATATCGCCGAATAAGTTAGTGGTGACGATCACATCAAATTGTTGTGGATTCATCACTAACTGCATACAGGCGTTATCGACAATCATTTCGCCTACTTGAATGTCTGGGTAATTCGCCGCGACTTCACGCGCAGTTTTCAAAAATAGACCTGAGGTCGATTTCAGAATATTAGCCTTGTGAACGATGGTCACTTTTTTACGGTTTTCACGACGAGCGAGTTCAAAGGCGAATTCAACGATGCGTTTTGAACCTTCACGAGTTACAACACTCATGGCTTCTGCTAACTCGCCGTCGTTTTTCACGACTTGACCAGCGCCTGAGTACATACCTTCGGTATTTTCACGCACAGTGATGATATCGATGTTGTCGTAACGAGCTTTGGTGCCTTTGAATGAGATCACCGGACGCACATTTGAGTACAAGTTAAATTTCTTGCGTAAAGTCACGTTAATTGAAGTAAAACCTTCACCAACTGGCGTTGTTAACGGGCCTTTTAAAGTGATTTTATTGCGCGCAATTGCGTCTAAAGTCGCGCTTGGTAACAATTCACCAGTTTTTTCTAAAGCGGTTAAACCAGCATCAACAAATTCATACTGAAAATTACAACCGACTTTGTCTAATACGGCAATAGCTGCATCAACAATACTTGGACCAATGCCGTCACCTTTGATGACAGTAATCGTTTGAGTGCTCATAAGAGTCCTTTTGCTTGAAAGCTGGAATGGATGGGTAGTGAGTTGACGTCAGACGGGCTAATAAGCAACGAGGCATCACCACCGGAACCTGCCAAATATAGCATTTTTTGTTATTCGTTACCAGAATGGCGGGTGTTAGCTTATATCACGGTAAAAAATAGTGAATATAGAAAAATATGATGAAAGTAAACTACAAAATGGCAAATAGCGGCCAGTGGCAGTTCGACCTTTCTGCAAGTTTTTGTAGCCAGAACTCTATAGGATTTGGAGTTAAATCAAGGGCCTGCGTTGCATTTTTCAAACTTGTTTGCAGTAAGCCTTCAACGCTTGTTTCGCCATAAAAGACTTGCTCTGTTAACAACAGTGCGAATTGGCACAACATGGCGCCATGTTGTTGCTGGTTATAGCTAGAACCCGGCTCAGGACTATGGCGAATGCTGAGTGCTGCATCTTGCCAGGTCACTGCGAGGCCAGTACTAGCGATTGAATGTGACACTTGCCTTGGAAACTCTGCCTCTTGCCAACACAAAAACTGCACTCTTTGCTTTAGCGAAGCTTGACTGCGGCCACTGCGATAGAGTGGGGCATAGCGACAATGCTCGTCTTGCTGAAACTGCAGACTAAAACTTAAGCTAATGAGCTGTGCAATTGGTTCTTTACAATCGATGCGAGGACTGTGTTCGCTAAGTAATATCAATGCCGCTTTCAGCGTTTTTTGCCACTGAGAAAACCAAGCTTGGTGCGGTTGTAAACAGTCCCGGATCTGTGCTGCTAACCATGCTTGCCGCACTACGGTCGGTAATTGGTCGGTCCCTAAGAGGGCTAATGCATGTCGTAGATCAGTGACAGGCAATTGTTGTCGGTTATGCTCTGTTGCCACGTGCAGAATAAAATCAACCAAAGTTGGATGTTGGGCGAACCATTTTAGCTGCTTACTGATGGAACTCATTGGGTTGAGTTGATTTAATAGTGCTAGCGATAGTTGCGGTTGTGGCTGATTTTCCACTGGCGCTGCTTCATCACTTGCAAGCGCATCAAACCAACTCCAATCGCGGCATAGCCTAGGCGCAAGCAACTTATAATGACTGCTGATAAGTTCCACTGCTTTTGCTGCTAGTTTTTTGCTTTGCAGATCAATCACGTAACCCATTAGTTTTGGCGATGTTTCACTGATCAAGGCTACTTCGCCAATTTGATCACTACAAAAGCGCCCGAGCTGGGTAAGTTCGTTATCGTCTAGCGCCAAAACTGTAAGCACTGCTCGTCGTTGGACACTTAGTCGTTGAATGCACAATTTGCGCATACCAGTCTCAATGCCCAGCGCTTGCTGATTTTTCCGAGGTAATGTTGGTAAGGCCAATTGATAGCATAACGACAAAATAGTCGCGTAGGCTGGGCTTTGCCACTCTGGAAGTTGTTGCACACTCCTCGAGCATCCGGCAAACAAACTTAGAAACAAGTGTTGGCGCAATAAGGCTTGGTGCTGGCGGATACAAAGACTCCAAGGATCTAGGAGCATTGCTTGTTCATCTGGGCTCAACGCTTGAGCTTCAAATAGTTTGAAAAGTATCGGGCCAGCGGAACTTAAGCTAAAAATTTGTGCTGCGAGCATTTGCTCGATCAGCCATTGCGGCCACTTGGCAAAATGAGTGTAACGTAATAATAAACTTGCTTGTTTTAATGCCACTGTTGTGACTGGAGAAAAACCATCCGGTGATAACGCCAATAATGCCGAAATTAACCGCGGATTTTGTTGCCATAGTTTGTAGATTTGGATCGCTAGCTGATCAGCAATCAACAAGGCTTTTTCACCCTGCGGATTAACTACCGCTTGCTGGTAGAATTTATCAAGGTATTGCCCACAGGCTTGTAATAATGCGGAGTCTTTATTCATGGAGTCGGTTGTTGCTCTAGGCTTCGATACTGCCGCTCCGCGTCATCGGCCACTGCAATTAAATTGGAATTGTGAAACAGCAACGCTGTACATTCGTCTTTAGTGGTGATGCCGTCAGAAATAGCCCGCAGTGTTCGGTAATAGACAATTTGATAAAGGCCCTGTTCGGTTGTTAGTGCTTCAGTGATATCTGGTCCGCCAAGTACTTGGCTGATCTGTTGCTGTTGCAGGGGGGCACTGCGATCAATAGCTTGAATATACTTGCGATTAAATGCCTCTCTGTCGTCCCAAACCATTTGGTTTGGATCGTCTGGGTAATAATTAGTGGCTAGCCAAGTAAATGCCGGATAGGCCAATACTAAAACTAACAAGACTAGGTATTTTGCTCGCATTGTTGCTCCTAGATCCAAACCGGCAGCTGGCTTATTTCGCTGTAATTGCAGAGTTATCATATGCTCGCTCAAAACCGTGAATGGATGCGAAATTCCATACAAGTTTTCTGCCAAAATTCAGCAAGCTTGAAAAATAATCCAGTATACCGATTTTGTAGCTAATTCGAAGTGGAAAAGGCTCTGCAGCAATTGCGCTGCGATTAGCGGCGATAGTTCGCGGGATAAACTTGGTTTAGCGCCATTATTCCTCGTTGGACAAGGTTGATATCAGCCCCATGAGCCAAAGTCAGCAGTATTGCTGACTTTGGCAGGGAACTGTTACCGGGCGATTTGATAACAAGGGATATATTTACTACCCGGTAGCTTCATGCGGCCTTGGGCGACAAAGGCTTCAAGTAAGTTATCCATCAACGCCATTAACTCCGGTTCGCCAGACAATACAAAAGGCCCATGCTTTTGAATTGCTTTAATACCCTCATCTTTGACATTACCGGCAACAATGCCACTGAATGCGCGGCGTAAATTTGCCGCCAACAGCGCTTTATCTTGCTCAAGATGCAAATCGAGACCTGCCATGTTGGCATGTGTCGGTGCAAACGGGTGTTGGAAGTCGGGTGCGATTTCCAAAGTCCAGTTAAAGTGATAAGCATCGCCAACTGATTTGCGGAATTGCCGAACCTCAGCGCAGCCTTGTTTCAGTTTTTGTGCGACTAATACTGGATCGTCAATGATCACTTCGAACAGTTCTAACGCTTCATGACCTATGGTCTTGGCGATAAAAGTTTGTAACTCGGTGAAGTAAGCTTCGCTTTGCTTAGGCCCTGTCAAAATAACTGGCAGCACTTGCTGGCGATTCTTCTGGTTCAGCATAATGCCGAGCAGATACAGCAACTCCTCGGCAGTTCCTGCACCACCAGGGAAGATAATGATGCCATGCGCGGTTCGGATAAAGGCTTCCAACCGCTTCTCGATGTCTGGCAGGATCACCAATTCATTGACAATAGGATTTGGCGGTTCAGCTGCAATAATGCTCGGCTCGGTCAAACCCAGATACCGTCCGCCACCATTACGTTGTTTTGCGTGGCCAATGGTTGCGCCTTTCATTGGGCCTTTCATCGCTCCAGGGCCACAACCGGTACAAATATTTAAGCCACGCAGTCCAAGCTGATAACCAACTTCTTTTGTGTATTTGTACTCAGTTTCATTGATTGAATGACCACCCCAACAGACGATCATATTTGGATCTGTGCTGGAGTTGATCACTTTGGCGTTACGCAAAATATCAAAAACGCTATGAGTGATATGGGCGCTGTTGTTTAAATCGAGTTTGTGTTGGGTGATGCTTGATTGGGTGTGATAAAACAAAATATCGCGCAATACCGCAAACAGGTGTTCATGGATACCTTGAATGATTTGACCATCAACAAAGGCATTGGCTGGTGGATTAAACAACTCGATTTTTATACCGCGCTCACGGGCAATTAGTTTCACACTAAAGTCTTTAAATTGTTCATAAATTTCTGCCGAACTATCGGTATGGCTACCGACGTTGAGTACAGCAAGACAACAATTGCGAAATAGCGTAAAGGCATCACTGTGGGAATTTTGTTGAAGTTCTTCGACTTCGAGCTGTGACAATAAATCCATGGAACCGAGCGGGTTTAGCTGAACATGCATCAATCTCTCCTTGAGAACCAGAAGCGTATCACGGGCTTGCCGTTCTTTGTTCTGGCTTATTTTTTGAACATCACTTTATCGCGACCTTCTCGTTTCGCGTCGTATAACGCTTCGTCGGCACGATCGAAAGCTTCACGGCCGGTATCAGATGGCCGAAGTTGGGTTGCACCAAACGAAATAGTGATTGGCACATTTTGATCTTTGAACTTAAACGGGATCCGTTTAATTTTTTCGCGAAGGCTATTAAGTGGTCCTTCGAGTTCGTTAACAGCCGTTTCTGGGAACAGCAAAATAAATTCTTCACCACCATAACGCGCAATAAAGTCAGTATCTCGAAGGCTTTGTCGCAATGCTCTGGCGATCACTTTTAAAGTTTTGTCGCCTGCGCTATGGCCAAAGCTGTCGTTGATGTTCTTAAAGTGGTCAACGTCAGCTAGCACTATAGAAAGTGGCTTGTCGTATCGCTTCCAACGCTTGAGCTCAAGCTCGAACCTTTCATCAAAAGCTGCACGATTCGGCAGTTCTGTTAGCGCATCTTGCAAGCTTCGGAATTTTTGCTCGGCCAATCGTTTCTTAAATTGGGCAGCTTCCGCTTCCAATTCACGCAAGCGCATTTCCATTTCTTTGACAGCAAGCATCAACATCTCACGCTCTTGCCGCTCTAGTAACTCTTTTTGTTGCAACGAGTTGGTAATCGCACCTAACTTGCCGGTCACTAAAACTTGCAGTTGCTCTAAGGAGGTTGCCGTTTGAGTTTCTTTGCCTAAAACTGAAATCTGATGTTCTATTTGCTGATTTAACAACTGCATCTTTTCTTTGATGCTGTTGCTATTTTGCTGCGATGAAATCAGTGACTGTTGGACGCTGGTCAGTGCTTCATTGAGTTTTAGTAGAAAATGTTGAGCTGACTGTCGTTCTTCATTAATGCTCGAAATGATTATTTCGATGGTGCGTAAGCACGCTTCTAACAAACGCTCGATTGTCAGTTCTGCTAACAAACTTAAACGGATGTTTTCAATCGCTCGTGCATGTTTGCCTTCGAAGGCTAATTCACTGAGTAAATTTGTCAGTTCTATAGAAATCTGCCGACAAATAGCATCGTAGCGAGTGCTATCGGAAATTTCCTGCAGATCCATGTCTTGTTTGGCGCTTAACGCTGTTTGATATAAAGCGGTCAAATCGGTCAAATGCGGAATAAACGCTTGGAGGCTTGGCGCAGGTTCTTCTACTTTGCTTAACAACTCGCGAAGATCTCGGCGCAATTGATTCGGCAAGCCCTTTTGTTTTTGCAAAAGTTTGCCTGCCTCGGAAATCGAGTATTGCGCTTTTTTCACATCAAGGGTTTGTTTGACTTCGATCTGTTTCAGCTGCTCAGTTGTTGCATCAAGCTGCGGTAGCAGTTTTTCTAAATCGGTGCCCCGATTTAAATCCTGACGCAGACGAGCTAGTTTATTGTCGAGTTCTACATCAATACCTTTACAGACGAGACTCAGCCGAGAGACAAATTGCGTCAGGATTTGAAACTGACTTTCATAGGTCACTTCGAGTTGCTGTCTTGCTTTGACGGCCGCAGCTAATTGCTGCTTGGTGTTATTGTCTGCGTCCACTACTTATGTATTCCCGGCTAAAGCGCTGTGCCATGTGGCGTAAGTATATCGTTATTAAGTTATTTTGCGCAGTCCAATTCTATATTTGCCGATAAAAAGCTGCAAATTCGCGGTTAAATTTTGTAAGGATTTTCCCGCGTAGCGAGGTCGTGCCTAGTCTCGTCTGGTTTTTGCTGGCATCAGTGTTGTCGCTGAAATGAAAAAGCCGGCTGTAATCAGCCGGCTTTTTCTTTGAACCATCGAGGGTTCTTATTTTTTTGTCAGGTAGTAGGGTAACCAGCTTTGTTCTTCAGCCGAGGTCAGATAGTTCATTACAGCCGTCCTTCAACAGATATTTGGTTTGGGGTTGGTGTGTCTGGCACCAACGACGATTATTTAATCATATTTCGAAACGAAAGTAAAAGTTATTTTGTTGGGTTACATGATGACTTTCATATTTCGACAGCGTAATTTGCCGGTTTTGCCGCAAAACGCTAGCCAATACGCAGTGAATGCCTTAGTTTGAGCCAAAAAAATTGGAGTCGTTATGAAACATTTCTGTCGCATCTTCACAGGCATTTTGTTGTTGGCGGTTTTTTCCGCCTCAGCCGAAGTGAATTACCAAATTAAAATCTCACAGCCGCAACATCATTTGGCCGATGTCGAAATGACTATGCCAGTTGATGCTGCGGGCTCAGTACTCGTGCATTTACCTGCTTGGCGCAGTGGCAAGTATCAAATTTTAGATTTGGCGAATGGCGTGCGTCGTTTTGCTGTAGCAGATGCGAATGGCCAAGCACTGTCATTTAAGAAAACTGAAAAAAGCACTTGGCAGATTGATGTCAAACAACAAGGTAACATCACAATCCGTTACCAAATTTATGCAAATCAATTAGATACCCGAACCAGACATATAGATGATAGCCATGGTTACCTCAATCCTTCAGCTGTGTTGATGTACAGCGAAAGCACAAGACTGCAACCAGTTACTGTGCAATTAACCGTGCCTGCAGGCTGGCGCAGTACTTCTGGTATGGCGAAAGGGCCGAAACCGCATAGTTTTGTTGCGGCAAATTACGATGTGTTAGCAGATTCGCCAATCGAAACTGGTATTCACCAGAGTTTCCAGTTCAAAGTGGATACTCGTGATTATGAGGTAGTTATTTGGGGGGATGGAAATTATGACGCGAAACAAATCGTTGCTGATCTGGAAAAACTAGCCGGACAAACTTCAAGCATTTGGCAAGGTTACCCGTATCAGAACTACCTGTTTATCATCCATTCCTCTGTAGGCGCTCGCGGTGCCACAGAACATCTTAATTCGACAGTGATTCAACGCGATCGCTTTAGTTTTAAAACCCGTCAACATTATTTAGATTTCTTGAGCACGGCGTCGCACGAGTTAGTTCACACCTGGAACGTGAAGGCTTATCGGCCTGCAGAGCTAGTGCCGTACGATTATCTCAACCCAAATTATACCAAATTGTTATGGATTTCAGAGGGGTCCACCAGTTACTTTCAAAACCAATTGTTGCTGCGCGCAGGCCTGATGACAAGCAAAGAGTTTTATGCAGACCTTGCTAAGTCGTTAGATAGATTTGATCGTTTAGCGGGAAAAACCGAGCAGTCAGTCGCAGAATCCAGTTTTGATAATTGGATTAGTTTGGGTGGCGACCACGGTGATAATTTCAGCGTTAACATCTATTCTGAAGGTTATTTAGTGAGCTGGATGCTTGACCATTGGTTGTTAGATAAGAGTCAACTTCGAGCTAGTTACCGTAGCTTACATTCTGAATTGTATAAGAAATTTTCGAAAACAACTGCGTTCACTGATGTCGATGTTCGTAATATTGCAAAGCAGTTAACCGGCAAATCTTTAGATGCTTGGTGGCAACAGCAAGTCGAAACTCCGCTGGAATTAAATACTGATGAATTGTTGGCATCGGCCGGATTAGTGCGCACCGCTTCGGAAAAAGTTCAGGCCTTCAGCGGCATCACCAGCACCTTTAAAGATGGCGTGGCGAAAGTGAGCAAAGTTGAACGGGACTCTCCAGCATGGCAAGCAGGTTTAACTTCTGATGATGAAATCGTTGCTGTTGGTAAACTGCAGTTAAAATCGGCGCTTACCGATCGACTGAAGGATTTTAAGCCAAAAGAACGCATTGTCATCAGTTATTTCCGCAATGGTCGTTTGCTAGAAGCTGAGCTTACCTTGGGTTCATTACCGGAAGGCCCTAGTATTATTAAAGCAATGCCAAAGGCGAGCAAAGCCCAAAAAGCCTTCCATAAGGCTTGGCTTGGAGTTGACCACGACTTACCAAAATCGTGATCAAAAAGGACAAAAAAACCGTGATATTTCACGGTTTTTTGATCTAAGGTAGTTTTAATTTTGCGAGGAAGTTTCGAAACGAAACTTCCTATTGGCGAGTGAGTCGGATATTTGGCGGAGTATATGGCTCGCTACAGCGCATCGGATTGATATCTAAACCACCGCGACGGGTATAACACGCGTACACCGCCAAAAACTCGGGTTGTAGTAAATCATAAATATCTTTGTAAATCCGCTCTACACATTGTTCATGAAATTCATTGTGTTGCCTAAAGCTAATCAAGTAACGCAACAAACTTTCATGGCAAAGCGCTTTTCCGCGGTAATGAATGAACACACTTGCCCAATCCGGTTGCGAAGTAATCAGGCAATTTGATTTCAATAAATGCGAGTGCAGTTTTTCTTCAATGACGCTGTCATTTCCAGCAAGTTTTAATAACGAAGCGTCATATTGATACTGCTCGATTTCCAAATCTAAATCGTCAATGCAACGCCCTTGTAGCCAAGTAGGCTGAAAGGCAATGAGTTCATTTACATGATGGATCGTTACTTCTACCGGTTTACCAGCACAAAGCGATAAATCTTCTTTTAACCGCAAATAGACTTGGCTGATGTCGCGAAACCGCGTTTGATTAAAGCTATTGAGATACAGCTTGAAAGATTTAGATTCAATCAAATTTGCTGAGTCAAAAGGCACTACCACGGTTGCTAGGGCAACCATTGGTTTACCTTTGGCATTTAACCAAGATAATTCGTAAGCATGCCATATGTCATAACCGACAAAAGGCAAGGCTTGCGCTGCATTTAAGCCAATCGCGTCACGGGCCAACTGTCTAGGGACGGCTTGCAAGAGGGTTGCATCATATTGATCCAAATATTCAGTTATTTTCCCTAGGCTAAGATGGGCTAGGGCATTTTCAGCATGTTTTGTCATAAGGCGCTCTGCCAAGTTAGAATGGGTTTATTTTATCATAGGAACTAGGCAGAACATGGCAGAAGTCCAGCAAGTTTTTCAACATTTGTTGACCGAGGCAGTGTCACTCGCAAAACAAAATGGCCAAACCTGGCAAAGTTATGCAGATCCCGAGCTGGGATCTCCAGCACAATATGGCGAAGTTCAGGACGATTTAGTTGCTTGGTGGCCAGTCGCTCGCACTACAACAGCCGACTTCTCTGGCTTACAACAAGCGCTTGAGTTCAGTTTACATGCTGATGTCCAAGCTTTTTATGGTTGGGGCTATGGTGGTGGCTTAACGGCAACGCATGCACGTGGTCCTTTAGAGTTATTGATGGTTTGGCATGATGAAGATTTCATCCGGTTACAGCACAACATCATCGCCCATATTCTGATGAAGCGGCGACTCAAGCAGCAAGAGACAGTGTTTATCGCCGCGACTGATGACGACGAATTGCTGATTTCGGTGCTCAATAGCACGGGTGAGGTGTTTCTGGAAAAAGTTGGCTGCGAAGTAAAAGAACTGTTAGCCCCTGATTTAGCGAGTTTTTTACAACAACTAAGTGTGCAAAACGCGAACTAATTGCGGTTAGTTCGCTCTTGCAAGCCCTGCTGTATTAGTTGGCTTATTGGCATTGCCAAGCGATATTGCTGACTAATAAGCAGCGGTCACACTGAAAATCGAAAAGATCGGCAAGTGGCGTTTTGCGTAACCACTCGCCTTTGCAGCTTGGGCATAGGCGTTGTGATTCCTTCGCGCAATCGCTGCTGGTGCCTCGATATAATGCGTAGTAAACCGGCTTAGCCAATTTGCTCGTCAGCTGTTTAGCAAACTGGCGACCTTGACGATTTAACTTACTGTTGAGATTCTGCAATGCACGTTCGGCGGGGCCTAGTAACACGCTTTTTTGCTGCATCTGGATCTCATCAAGTGCTTGATATTGCAGTTGCCAGCGCACAAGATCTTCGTGATCGACACCATAGGCAGGTGGGATCTTAAACAGCGGTATTGGCGCCAAATGTTCAGCGCAATAAACCACTGAGTTCATCTGGGCGAAGCGGCAATAAAGCACGTAAGCCGCTGAGTCGTCGCAAGGATCTGTGTGATTGGACATCAGATCCATCCCCAAAATTTCCACACTTGGATATGCAAGTCCACCGGTTGCTAACTGTTGTAACGCTTTGAGACCGGGTTGGCGATGCCATGAGGTGTGTAACGCATCTTGGGTTGGCATAATTACCCGGGCAATAAACTCGTCTTGCAGTAAATGGGTGGGAAATTCGCGTCCGAGAATTTGACCATTAAAAATCAAACTCTCCAAGTAGCCGCGCAACGCTGTTTCGGCTTGTTGATAATTGGTATCTGCAATGATCTTAAACCGCAGTTCAGCGACCCACATGCTCTGTCCTTGTCTGCAGTAATGCTAAAATTTGGTCGAGTTTCGTTTCAAGTCGCGCCACATCCGCTCGAAGTTGTTCGATTTCCGAAGCGTCATTGCTGACGGCAACTGGAACTTCAGGGCGATCTTCAACCGCCCCGGCTACTGTCGGCGGACTATTTCGCCATTGTTGATAAGCACTAAACAGTTTGACTGGATCGGTACCACTACCAGCGCGTGCACGCACCAAGGCCAGGCTCGGTGTTTTGCCTTCTTGCTGGAGTTGCGACGCGATCTGGCAAATGCGTTGATAAAGTGTGTTCATAATGAGGTCAACTTCGCTAAAATTTGGTGGAATTAACTACTTTTAGCCACAACAGAAATTAATAATTACATAAACTATTGAATTGTAACACTTTAAGTTCTGGCATTCTCTTTGCTCTAAGTCCATTATGGCATTATCCATATCAGCAATCATCAATACTAAGGATCAATAATGAAAACAACATTGAAATTCATCACTGCAATCAGTTTGGCGTCAGTGTTATCAGGCTGCGTTATTGCAGTTGGCGGTCATGACGAAGAATTCAACGGTAATGAAGAATGGCAGAAAATTCAGCAATTTAACCAAAGCTACATTAATCAATTAAACTTAGGTGCTGAATCATCAGCGGTACGTAAAGGTTTAGGTGCGCCGGCGTTTGTTGAATTGTTCAATAAAAATGGCGAAGAGATTGAAGTGTTGTTTTACCGCACTCAGCACGAGCATAGCGATGGTGAAACTTCAAAAGACGAGTGCACTCCGTTGGTATTTAAACGCGGTGTGTTAGTAGGTTTAGGCGATAAAGCTTACCAAAACCTGTAATTGCTCGCGTGTGCTGATACTCTAGTGTCAGCACGCTTGACTTAACGATTGGCTCAGATAGATTGCTAAGAACGTCAGACAACTTAGGTAATTGCAAGTGGCCACTAACAACCCTGATTTCAAAAGTTTTGCCGCATTTTACCCATACTATTTACTCGAACATCAACAACCACTTTGCCGCGCTTTGCACTATATTGGCAGTAGTTTGGTGCTAGTTGTGCTGGCGGTGATTGCACTGACCGGTCAATGGTCATGGTTCTGGCTGTTGTTTTTAGTGGGTTATGGCTTTGCTTGGATAGGTCACTTTTTTGTCGAACATAATAGACCCGCCACCTTTAAGTACCCATTTTATAGTTTGATGGCGGATTGGGTTATGTTGAAAGACTTTCTCACTGGGCAGCTCAAGGCCAAACTTGCGCAAGCTACATCCGAAAAGGTGGCAGCTCAAACGCAGCTAAACGCAGACCTTTAAGCCAAAGTTCTGCTTGGTATCGGCTTTCACCATCACCGCTAAAATCGACTAAGTACAAAGTGCGTAAGCGCTTTTTGCCATTAATTGATTGCAGTTTATGACCGGCACGCGCACATTCCAAAAACTGCACTTGTTGCTGTTCACATAATTGACGGGCGAGCGCTGTGGCCCGTTCGTCTTGTTTTCGTTGTTGGATAAACCAATAGACGACCAGCATTCCGCCAATTAACCAAAAATAACTAATCATACCGTCCTCAATAATTTTCAGATGACCGCTTTGACGCCTTGGTCATCAATTTATGCTTGCTGATCATGTGGGGGCTGCAGAGGAAATGCAAGACTCATGTTAAAATGATGCGCTAAAGGAGTCGAAATGATCTATCAAAAAACTACTCAGCTGCTGAATGCGCTGCAAACAGAACTGCAACGGCTTGATTTTTGGCAAGAATTGCCACCATCGATACAAGCAATGCAAAGCACAGCGCCATTTTGCTGCGATACAATGCCGTTACATCAGTGGTTACAGTTCATTTTTTTGCCGAAAATGCGGCAATTGATCTTGTTAAAGCAGCCTCTGCCGAAAAAAATAGCCATTGCGCCTTTTGCCGAAGTCGCTTACGGCAATGAAGCGCAAAATGTCACAACTTTAATTGCCATGCTCGCCGAAATCGATTTGCTGTTAAGTTCGCCGCATAGTGATGGTGATGTTTTGCAATGACAATTTCGGAGCAGAGGGATCCCAAGTTAAGTATGTTGCAAGCTCATGATGATGCTCAACATGAGCTTCCGTCGAGCGAATCCACAGCGCCCGTGTTGCAGATCCTTTATCAAGATCAATGGATAGTCGCCATCAATAAACCAGCCGGAATGTTGGTGCATCGTTCATTTTTGGACAAACACGAAACAGTATTTGTGCTGCAGACCTTGCGCAATCAGCTCGGGCAGCACGTGTTTCCGCTACATCGCTTGGATAGACCGACTTCGGGGGTCTTACTCTTTGCGCTATCGGCTGCAATCGCGTCGCAAGTTTCTCAGCAACAATCGCCGTGGCAGAAATATTATTTAGCCACAGTGCGTGGTCATTTGCTTAAGCCGTTACAGCTTGATTACCCGTTGTATGAAGAGCTTGATGCTATCGCTGACAAATTTGCTGATGTTGATAAAGCTGCACAATCCGCCGTGACTGCAATTTACCCGCTTGCAGCCATGGAGTTGCCAATTGCGGAGAGACGATTTGCTACCTCACGTTACTCGCTGTTATTGCTGCAACCTTTTACCGGTCGTAAACATCAATTGCGCCGTCATCTAGCTCATTTATTTCATCCAATTCTTGGCGATACCACGCACGGTGATAATAAAAATAATCGCAGGTTTAGTGAGTTTGCAGAATTAAGTCGTTTGCAGTTGCATGCTTGGCTGCTGTGTCTGCAGCATCCAGTCACAGGCGAGCAATTACAGATTTGCGCTGGTTTACCGGATTTTGCCGAATTTTGGCAAAAATGGGGTGGGGCATTCGATGAAAATAACCTCAAAGCTTTGGTTGCGAGTCAGATCCTGACCCAATTACCTGTTCGCGTTGATGCCGTGGTAGAAAAATAAACCCCCTAGCAGTTAGCTCTGCGAGGGGGTTTCAAGTGGGATATTGATGTTAGCCGCTTAGGCTCAATCGCTTCAGCGGTAAATCAGCACTTTGCTTAATCGATGCTCCGCAGCAGTGCATTGATGCCAACTTTCGCGCGAGTTTGTGCATCGACGCGTTTGACAATGATTGCAGCATACAAGCTGTGTGTGCCATCTTTTGCCGGGATTGAGCCTGGCACAACCACGGCGCCTGCTGGCACGCGGCCATAAGTAATTTCGCCGGTCTCGCGATCGTAGATGCGAGTAGATTGGCTAATATAAACGCCCATCGATAAGACTGCGCCTTCCTCGATGATCACGCCTTCTACCACTTCTGATCGAGCACCAATGAAGCAATTGTCTTCGATAATGGTTGGATTTGCTTGTAATGGCTCTAAAACACCACCGATCCCAACACCGCCTGATAAATGCACATTTTTACCGATTTGCGCACAAGAACCCACAGTGGCCCAAGTGTCGACCATAGTGCCTTCACCAACATAAGCACCGATATTGACGTAAGATGGCATTAGCACCACGTTTTTACCGATAAAACTGCCTTGACGAACTGCTGCTGGCGGTACTACCCGAACGCCGTCAGCAACAAATTGTTCGTGGCTGTAGTTCGCATATTTCATGGCGACTTTATCGAAGAAGCGGTTTTCCGCACCGTCCATTACTTGGTTGTCGTTGATCCGAAAAGACAGTAAAACCGCCTTTTTCAACCACTGATGAGTTACCCATTCACCGGCAATCTTTTCAGCAACACGGACTTGGCCGCTATCTAACAACGCAATGGCAGCTTGCACTGCATTTTTAATCTCGGTTGAGACAGTGGCTGGAGTGATCGACATGCGTTCTTCAAACGCTGCTTCGATAATTGTCTTTAAGTCAGTCATGGGAGTTCTTTTAGCCTTCTATTACATCGGTCAATTGTTCCACCAGAACCCGGCGCAAACGCGCCTGTTCATCAGCTGATAAAGCTTGGTCCTGACGGGTCGAAATCATGAAAAAGTCTTCTGCGCGTTCACCAATTGTGGTGATTTTCGCCGCGTGAATATTAATTTCACATTGGGAAAACACTTGGCCTATGGTGGCCAACAATCCCGGCATATCAAGTGCGGCCAACTCAAGCATGGTGCGCTGTTTATTGGATGCGGGTAAAAACACCACTTTCGGTGGCACGTGGAATGCCTTGAGCTGTTTGTTTGGCCTTGCTTTGCTGCGCTCAACCACGGCTTGTTGACTGATTGCGCCTTCGAGCGCTTTCTTCAGACTTTGGATCCGTGAGGTTGCAGTGACCGCATTACCATTTTGTTCCAACACCACAAAGGTATCCATGGCATAACCGTCTTTGTTAGTCATAATCTGCGCATCGAAGATACTGACTTTTTTACCATCCAAAGCAGCAACAATCCGCGCAAATAAATTTGGTTGGTCGGCGGTATAGATGAACACTTGAGTGCCGCCACGCATCGCGGTCGGGCTGATGAGGACCATTGGTTGGCTAAAATCTGCATGCTGCAGCAAGTTTTCGGTATGCCAAGCAATTAACTTAGGGTTGTAGCGCGCGAAATAATCTGCTTTGAATTTACTCCAAAGTGGCGATACTTTGCTTTCGTCGATGCCTTGTTCAGCCAATAAACGCAGGGCTTCGGCTTGATGTTCCCGGATTTGATCACGTAGATCCATCGGTTTTTCCAAGCCGCGCCGGAAGGCTTTTTGCGTGCCCAAATATAACTCACGCAACAACGAGCCTTTCCAGTCATTCCACAAATTGTCATTGGTGGCGCGGATGTCGGCAAGGGTCAAGCAATACAGATAGTTAAGACGCGTTTCGTCACGAACCTTCTCGGCAAATTCAGCAATAACAGCAGGGTCATGAATATCACGGCGTTGTGCTGTCACCGACATCAACAAATGTTGTTCAACTAACCATACGATTAGTTTGGTATCGAATTCGCTGAGTTTGTGTAATTTGCCAAATTCACGGGCGTCGAGTGCGCCAAGGTCTGAGTGATCGCCACCGCGGCCTTTTGCGATATCATGGAAAATGCCGGCCAAATACAATAACTCGGGTTTTTCCATGCGTTTGACGATGTCGGTGCACAGTGGAAATTCGTTAGCAAATTCGGGCACTGTGTAGCGATGAATATTTTTCAGCACGCGATGTGTATGTTCATCAACTGTGTAGGCATGAAACAAGTCAAACTGCATCTGGCCAACAATGTTACGCCAAGGCAATAAATACGCCGCAAGAATGCCGTGACGATGCATTAAAGTAATGGCTAGGTCGAGGCCATTGGGATGGCGAATGATCGCCATAAACAGTTGGCGACAAGCTTCGTAATCCTGCAAATCGCCCATCAAACGACGTAGCACTTGGCGCAGCAGTCGAATGGTTTCAGAATGAATGCCATGAATTTGCGGGCAATTGGCAACATGCCAAAATAGTCGCAGGATGTTTTCTCGGCGGGCAAAAACGGCTTTATCACTGGCATGGATTAAGTGTCCATGGATTTCGAACATATCATCCAGTTTTTGCACTTTGTATTTGCTGTGATTTTTTAAAATGCTGCCTTCAAAATGCTGCAGCAACATTTCATTTAATTCGCTGACGCGTTGCACGGTGCGGAAAAACCGCTTCATCATGCGCTCAACGGAGGCCTTGCCATCATCACCAAAACCAAGTTGTTTGGCCACCGCAGGTTGATAATCAAACAAGATCCGGTTTTCATTGCGGCCAGCTTCTATATGTAAGGCAAAGCGCATCTGCCAAAGATAAGCCTCACACTCCATCAACTCTTGATATTCGTCTTCGGTCAAATATTGATAAGCCACAAGTTCGCGCATGGTACGGGTGCGAAAATGCTTTTTCGCGACCCAACCAATGGTTTGAATATCGCGAAGACCACCAGGATTGGCCTTTAAATTCGGTTCAAGGTTGTAAGCGGTGCCGTGATATTGCGCGTGGCGCCTCTGTTGCTCATGGCGTTTGGCTTGGAAAAATTGATTACTTGGCCAAAAATTATCTTTGCTGACTTCGACAGAAAGTTGGTCGAATAACTGTTTGTTGCCACATAAAAAGCGCATTTCCATCAGGTTTGTGGCAATAGTTATATCATCTTTGCCCAGCGACACTGATTCTTTAATGGTGCGAACGCTGTGACCAACCTCGAGGCGAAGGTCCCACAATAAAGTGACAAACTTACCGATTTGCTCTTGTAAGGCTGGATTTAAGCGTGATTCGGTGAGGATCAATAAATCGATATCAGAAAACGGGTGCAATTCACCGCGGCCATAACCACCGACGGCAATCAGTGATAGTTGTTTTTGCCGATCAAGATCGAAGTGACGCCACAACGACGCCAACACATCATCGATGAATTTAGCGCGGGCCCGCACCAAATTGGCGACGGGCTGCGTTTGCGCTTGGACTTTCAAGTACTCCAGAAAGTCCGCAAAATGTTTCTTGTAACTGTCTAGGGTAAATTGGCCCGGGACGGTTTTATCAAAAGCTATCGCCGTTGTCATGCACTGTTACCCTGTATCGACAGGGGACTAGTTAGGCGTCCGCTGTCAGGATCCGTTCAATTGTGTCATCTGATCGCAGGGTCAGAATTTCACAGCCCGTGTCCGTCACTAAAATGGTGTGCTCGAACTGTGCTGATAAACTACGATCTTTCGTCACAACCGTCCAGCCGTCTTTTAACAATTTACTATGACGATCGCCGGCATTCACCATTGGTTCGATAGTGATACACATGCCTGACTTCAAAACATCGCCAGTGCCCGGGCGGCCGTAATGCAAAACTTGCGGATCTTCATGGAACACAGCACCGATGCCATGACCACAATATTCTCGAACGATTGAGTAGTTGTGCTTTTCCGCATGTACTTGGATAGCATGGCCAATATCGCCAAGGCGGGCGCCGTTTTTCACTTTGCGCAGACCTAAGTACAGAGATTCTTGGGTCACTCGGATTAAGCGATCCGCTAAAATGCTCGGTTTACCCACCACGAACATCTTTGAAGTATCACCATGGAAACCGTCTTTGATTACCGTAATATCGATATTGACGATATCGCCATCTTTCAGCACTTTTTCGTCATCTGGAATACCATGACAAATCACATGGTTTACTGAAGTACAGATAGATTTTGGGAAGCCGTGGTAATTAAGTGGAGCAGGGATGCTCTGCTGCACATTTACCATGTACTCATGGCAAATCCGGTCAAGTTCGCCGGTGCTGATGCCTGGCTTCACATGAGGCTCAATCATTTCAAGCACTTCTGCGGCTAAACGGCCAGCAATACGCATTTTCTCAATTTGTTCGGCGGTCTTAATGGTGGCAGCCATAAGGTCTCTCTCTGCTGTAAAACTACACAATGGATTGTGTTTAAGGGGCGGCTATGGTATAAAGCGCACCGCAATTTGGCAATTAAAGCTGCTGTATTTTAGTGAATAAATCTGTAGCCGCCTTATATGCAATCATAAATTAATTAAACAACACACATATACCGTCACATAAACCGGGGTGCTGTAAGAGATTACAGTCGGATTTATGGGGTATATGGAGGCCTAACCCCCATTAAGGAATTACTCAAAATGGCTAAAGTTTCAATGCGCGATATGCTCCAAGCGGGCGTACATTTCGGTCACCAAACTCGTTACTGGAACCCAAAAATGAAGCCTTTCATTTTCGGTGCTCGTAACCGCGTTCATATCATCAACTTGGAAAAAACTGTTCCAATGATGAACGACGCGCTGACTTTCATCCAGTCAGTTGCTGCGAAAAAAGGTAAAATCCTGTTCGTTGGTACCAAACGTGCTGCCTCTGAAGCAATCAAAGAAGCTGCGCTGCAAGCTGACCAGTACTACGTCAACCACCGCTGGTTAGGCGGTATGCTGACTAACTGGAAAACTGTTCGTCAGTCTATCAAACGCTTAAAAGACCTGGAACAACAAAGCCAGGACGGTACTTTCGAGAAGCTGACCAAAAAAGAAGCTCTGGACCGTACTCGTGAGATGGAAAAACTGGAGAAGAGCTTAGGCGGTATCAAAGATATGGGCGGTTTACCAGACGCTCTGTTCGTAATCGATGCTGACCATGAACACATTGCTATCAAAGAAGCTAACAACCTGGGTATTCCAGTTGTTTCTATCGTTGATACCAACTCTGATCCTAAAGGTGTTGACTTTGTCATCCCAGGTAACGACGACGCTATCCGCGCAATTCAGTTATACCTGAGCGCTGTAAACCAAGCGATCGGTGAAGGCCGTGACAAAAACATCGAAGTTCAAGCTGAAGCTGACAACTTCGTAGCAGCTGAGTAATTCAGCTGTGTGTTGCGGTTTAGTACGCTAAACCGCAACATCCACCTTATTTTACCAACAGGGGCAGCAGCCCCTGTTTGTTCAACCTGATTGAATGTGAGGAATTCCCATGGCCGTAACTGCCGGAATGGTTAAAGAATTACGCGAGCGCACTGGCGCTGGCATGATGGACTGCAAAAAAGCCTTAGAAGAAACCAACGGTGACATCGAAGGCGCAATCGAACTGATGCGTAAAAACGGTCAAGCAAAAGCTGCCAAAAAAGCAGGCCGTATCGCTGCTGAAGGTACTGTGATCACTCGCGTTGGTAACGGTTATGCAGTAGCCATTGAATTCAACTGCGAAACGGACTTCGTTGGCCGTGACGCAAGCTTCTTAGCCTTTGCTAACGCAGCTGCAGACTTAGCTCACGCAAACCAACTGTTCACTGTTGATGCATTATTAGCTGCTTCATTAGGTGATTCAACTGTTGAAGAAGCGCGCGCAACTTTAGTTACCAAAATTGGTGAAAACATCAACGTGCGCCGTATCTCTGTTGCTCAAGGCGACGTGATCGGTCAGTACACTCACTCTGGCCGTATCGGCGTGTTAGTGGTACTGGAAGGCGGTAACGAAGATATCGCTAAAGACGTTGCTATGCACGTTGCTGCTAACAACCCTTCATTCCTGACTCCAGAGTCAGTGCCTGCTGAAGTTGTAGCAAAAGAGCAAGAAATCCAAATCGAAATCGCCATCAACAGCGGCAAGCCAAAAGAAATCGCTGAGAAAATGGTTGCTGGTCGTATGACTAAGTTCACCGGTGAAGTTTCTTTAACTGGTCAAGCTTTCGTAAAAGACCCAGCTATCACTACTGGCGACTTCCTGAAGCAACACGGCGCTAAAGCTGTTAGCTTCATCCGTCTGGAAGTTGGCGAAGGTATCGAAAAACAGGAAACTGACTTCGCTGCCGAAGTAGCTGCGCAAATTGCTGCTGCTAAAAAGTAATGCGAGCTTTAGCTAACGGCTAAAAACCGCTAAAATTACCGCGACCCGGCCAAGCCCGTCGCGGTTTTTTTTATGTACAGGAAGTACGGTACGTCGACATTGCAGGAGCATTTGTCGACGCAGGTACAGGAAGTACGGTACGTCGACATTGCAGGAGCATTTGTCGACGCAGGTACAGGAAGTACGGTACGTCGACATTGCAGGAGCATTTGTCGACGCAGGTACAGGAAGTACGGTACGTTGTTAGTGCAAAATGCATTAGCAATGTACAAAGATTTACCAGGTGCACCAGCGGACGGCACCGGCAGGAGCCAATCCGAAGTCTATCGATAACATGCAACTATGGACACCGCTTCAAATGATAAATGAAACAAATTCAACTCGGCATGATGGGGATCTCATGAGCACAAATCCAAAACCAACCTACAGAAGAATTCTTTTAAAACTCAGTGGTGAAGCCCTGATGGGTGAAGAAGGCTTTGGGATTGATCCTAAAGTGCTTGATCGTATGGCTGAAGAAATCAAAGAGTTAGTTGAGTTAGGTGTGCAAGTGGGCATCGTGATCGGTGGCGGCAATATTTTCCGTGGTGAAGGCTTAGCGAAAGCAGGCATGAATCGTGTTGTTGGCGATCACATGGGCATGCTGGCAACAGTGATGAACGGTTTAGCGATGCGTGATGCGTTACACCGCGCTTTTGTTAATGCGCGTCTGATGAGCGCTTTCCCATTAAATGGTGTGTGCGATAACTACAGCTGGGCTGAAGCAATCAGCTTACTAAAATCTGGCCGCGTGGTGATCTTCTCTGCGGGCACTGGTAACCCATTCTTTACCACCGATTCTGCAGCTTGTTTGCGCGGTATCGAAATTGAAGCTGACTGTGTGTTAAAAGCCACGAAAGTTGATGGTGTTTACTCTGCAGATCCAGTGAAAGATCCTTCAGCAACCTTATACAGCAAACTGACTTATACCGAAGTGCTGGATAAAGAGTTAAAAGTGATGGATTTGGCCGCATTTACCTTGGCTCGCGACCACAATATGCAAATCCGCGTATTTAACATGAATAAGCCAGGCGCATTAAAACGCGTGATCATGGGCGAAGCCGAAGGCACAGTGATCGACCACGCGGAAAATTTACAGTAATATAGCCGCATGGCGAAAGCTTACGAATAAGGAACAACCAAGTGATTAATGAAATTTTACAAGACAGCAAAATTCGGATGGAAAAAAGCGTAGAAGCGCTGAAAAACCAATTATCAAAAATCCGTACTGGTCGTGCACACCCAAGTTTACTGGATGGCATTCAAGTGTCTTACTACGGCTCTGATACGCCGTTACGCCAAGTAGCGAACGTTTCTGCAGAAGACGCGCGTACGCTGATGATTACTGTATTTGACCGCAGCATGATTCAAGCTGTAGAAAAAGCCATTATGCAATCTGATTTGGGTTTAAACCCAATCGGCGCAGGTACGAGCATTCGTGTGCCATTACCACCGTTAACTGAAGAACGTCGTAAAGACTTAGTGAAAGTGGTTCGTGGTGAAGCCGAAGGCGCTCGTGTTGCTGTACGTAATATCCGTCGTGATGCTAATGCTGACTTAAAAGCTTTGTTAAAAGACAAAGAAATCAGTGAAGATGATGAACGTCGCGCTTCAGACGAAATCCAAAAAATCACTGACGTCTGGGTGAAAAAAGTCGACGAAGTCTTAGCAGTGAAAGAAAAGGAATTAATGGCAGTTTAATCGCTCGCCATTGTCGAAAAAGCGCCGTGCAGCTCACTTCGCGGCGCTTTTTTCTTAGAACAATAGCCGTAGGAACGGACGAATGTCAGAACAGACCAAGGTGTTGAATAACGCTTTGCCGCAACATGTCGGAATCATTATGGATGGCAACGGTCGTTGGGCCGAACGCCAGGGCAAGCCACGAGTATGGGGCCATAAGAAAGGCGTGGATGCAGTGCGACGCGCGGTCAGCTTATGTCGTAAACTTGGCATCCCATCGTTAACCCTATTCGCATTTAGCAGTGAGAATTGGCGGCGGCCTGAAGATGAAGTCAGTAGTCTGATGGAGTTGTTTTTGTTCGTGCTGCAAAAAGAAGTGAAAGCTTTACATAAGAACCAAGTACGCTTGAACATTATTGGTGATTTATCAAAGTTCAGTGATAAGCTGCAGCAGAATATCGCCAAGGCGCAAGAGCTCACTAGCGGCAACACTGGCTTGACACTCAATGTCGCGGCCAATTATGGTGGGCGCTGGGATATTATTAACGCCAGTCAACAAATGGCGAAACAGGTAGCTGCTGGATCCTTGGCGCCTGAGGCAATTACGGAAGAGTTGTTTGCCAAACATATTCAGATGCATGAACAGCCAGAACTCGATTTGTTGATCCGAACTGGTGGTGACATCCGCATCAGCAACTTTTTACTGTGGCAGGCCGCTTATGCTGAGCTTTGCTTTATTGAGACGTTATGGCCTGACTTTGATGATCAGGTTTTTGCCGACGCTATAGCCAGTTTTGTTAGTCGTGAACGCCGATTCGGCTGTACCGGCGCCCAAATTAGAGAGCTTGCGGCCGGAACAGTACAAGGATAATTAATTTGTTTAAGCAACGGGTTCTCACCGCATTGCTGTTAGCGCCTCTCGCGCTTGCTGCAGTGTTCTTTCTGCCGCTCAGCGGTTTTGCTCTGTTTGTGGCTGTCGCGTTTTTGCTTGCAGCTTACGAATGGGCGAGTTTTTGTGGTTGGCAAAGCCTTGTGGCAAAACTTGGTTATGTCGCTATCACCGGTCTGGGTTTTGTCGGTTGTTATCTAGCTTTACCTGAACAATTGCATTGGCCAATTCAAACCAATTTATTTGCTGACACTTTGCTATACGTGGGTATCGGTTGGTGGTTAGTCGCTGTCTTGTTGATTGTGTCTTTTACTCAGTCGAAAGAGTTTTGGCAACACAACACGCTGCTCAAAGCGGTAATGGGGTTCACTACCTTACTTCCAAGTTTCGGTGCCATTCTGTTACTTCGCAATGTGGATTATGTGCAGTCGCCATATACCGGTGCTTGGTTAATTTTCTCGCTCTTAGGTTTAGTTTGGGCCGCGGATGTCGGCGGCTATGTCATTGGCAAACCTTTTGGCAAACGCAAATTAATGCCAGCAGTAAGCCCTGGTAAAACTCTCGAAGGTTTATTCGGTGGAATGTTGTTTGTGCTGCTGTTAGTCACAGCTATTGCGGCGTATCGTGAATTTCCGCAAGACATGTGGTTATGGTATGGCGCTGCTGTATTGCTGACCTTGTTATCGGTGTTTGGTGATTTGTCTGAAAGTATGTTTAAGCGCGTAGCCGGATTAAAAGACAGTGGCAGCATCATTCCTGGTCATGGTGGCATTATGGACCGCATTGATAGCCTTACTGCCACAGCACCGCTGTTCGCCTTGTTTGTGGCGCTGTTTGGTGGTTATTGATGCCTAAGCAGGTCGTTGTTTTAGGGGCTACGGGTTCCATCGGTTGCAGTACCTTAGATGTCATTGCCCAGCATCCAGGCGAGTTTCAAGTATTGGCGCTGACCGGTGGCCTGCGAGTTGATGTGTTATTCCGCCAATGCGTGAGCTTTAAGCCACGCTTTGCGGCAGTTTTGCAGGAAAAAGACGCCTCCGAATTACAACGTCAACTCAAGGATGCGGGTTTAAGCACGCAAGTGTTGGCTGGCGAGCAAGCTTTCTGTGACCTAGCTGCGCATCCTGATGCTGATATCGTTATGGCTGCCATTGTAGGTGCCGCTGGACTGTTACCAACCTTAGCTGCAGTCAAGCAAGGCAAAACCGTGTTACTCGCCAATAAAGAAGCCTTGGTGATGAGCGGTGAACTGTTTATCGATGCCGTTAAGCAACATCAAGCTACTTTGCTACCCATCGATAGCGAGCATAACGCCATTTTCCAATGCCTACCTGCGGATTTACAGGCTCATTCCTATCAAAGTGATTTGCAAAAAGCGGGTATTGCCAAGATCCTGCTGACTGGCAGTGGCGGTCCGTTTCGGCAAAAGCCTTTGGCTGAGTTTGCCGCGATCACCCCTGAGCAAGCTGTCGCCCATCCTAATTGGTCTATGGGCCGAAAAATTTCGGTCGATAGCGCGACCATGATGAATAAAGGCCTTGAGTTTATCGAAGCCCGTTGGCTGTTTAATTGCCAACCTCGCGATATCGAAGTGGTGATCCATCCACAAAGTATCATTCACTCAATGGTGCAGTACAGCGATGGTTCGGTAATAGCACAACTTGGTAATCCCGATATGCGCACACCTATTGCGCATGCCCTAGCATTTCCGAAACGAATAGCCACTACAGTAAAACCATTAAACTTCTTCGAAGTTCCGGTATTTAGCTTCGAAAAACCAGATCCATCGCGTTACCCATGTTTGTTTTTAGCGATTGAAGCTTGCGGTGCAGGCCAAGGGGCTACCACGGCATTAAACGCTGCAAACGAGCTTGCGGTTGATGCATTTTTGGCCGGTAGAATTCCATTTACTAGTATCGCTGAAGTTAATGCTGCGACCTTATCGCAATTTACCCACCATCAAGCGACGCAGTTGCAAGATATTCTGGCTGTTGATCAAGCTGCGCGCCGTCATGCCGAACAGTTATTGAGGACTATGCACGCATGAACGATTTTCTAATTAATTTGGGTTCTTTTATTCTGGCTATAGGTTTGCTAGTAACCATTCACGAATACGGTCATTTTTGGGTCGCTCGTCGCAACGGCATCCTGGTGAAACGCTTTTCTGTAGGTTTTGGTAAAGTGTTATGGCGACACGTTGGTAAAGATGGTGTCGAATACGTGCTTTCGGCAATACCGCTGGGCGGTTATGTGTCGATGCTAGATAGCCGCACCGATGTGATCAATGCTGAGTTACGTGGCAAAGCCTTTACAGATAAAACTGTTGGACAGCGGATGGCCGTGATAGCCGCAGGCCCAATCGCCAATTTTCTGCTGGCGATAATCTTGCTGGCTGTGATGTATTTAATTGGTGTGCCAACGGTTAAACCAGTTATTGCCGAGTTAAAACCTGCGTCAATTGCCGCTAATGCACAGTTACCGTCCCAGCAAATTATTGCGATAAATGGCGAGCAAGTCACCGATTGGCAAGACGTGCAATTGTTGTTAAGTGAACAAATCGGTCGCGCCGATGTCACTTTGACTATGGCTGAAGTCGGCAGCGAGCGTGGCCAAGATTACCAATTAGATTTAAGTACTTGGGTATTTGACCCTGAACGGGATTCGTTATTTGGTAGCTTAGGAATTGTGCCGGTGCGGGCAAAACCATTGTTGATCGCGGGTACTTTAGCCAAAGATTCAGCTGCAGTCGCTGGTGGTTTGCAAGTTGGCGATAAATTGCTGGCCGCTGCTGGCGTGAAACTCACAGACTGGCAACAGCTTGTCAGTATTATTCAAAACAATCCAGGTAAAGCCTTTCCGCTCGAAATCGAACGAAACGGTGAAACCTTAGTTTTATCAATGACTCCGGCGCGCCGAGAAATGCCAGATGGCTTTTCGCAAGGCTATTTGGGGATGAGTCCACAAGTTCAACCAATTCCTGCGGAATTGCTGACTGAGCACCAATTAGGTCCGGTTGATGCAGTGGTTGCTGGCGCGAGTAAAACTTGGCAAATAACCCGAGTTACTTTTTCGATGCTAGGTAAATTGCTGTTTGGAGAGGTTTCGCTTAAGCATTTAAGTGGGCCAATTTCTATCGCCGAAGGTGCTGGAACTAGCGCCAGTATGGGCATTGTGGCCTTCTTATTATTCCTCGCGATGATAAGCGTTAACCTAGGTGTGGTAAATTTACTGCCGTTGCCTATTTTGGATGGCGGCCATTTAATGTATCTTGTCGTGGAACTTATACGCGGTAAGCCGGTCTCTGAGAATGCGCAGGAGATAGGTTTGAAGATCGGAGCCTTCGTTCTGCTGATGTTAATGGGAATTGCGCTGCTCAACGATATTTCTCGTTTGTAATAAACTAATCAAAAGTAGTCCAAAACAATGACAATTAAACGATTAGTAGCTGCGATGTGTCTGGCCTCTGCCAGTGCGTCGGTGCTCGCTGAACAATCATTTACGGTAAAAGACATTCAGGTGGAAGGCTTACAGCGCGTTGCGTTAGGCGCTGCCCTGAATCAACTGCCTTTTAATATCGGCGATACAGTCTCAGATTATACGCTGTCTAAAAGTATTAAATCGCTTTATGCCGCCGGTCACTTTGACGAAATCGCCGTATTCCGCGATGGCGATACTATTATTTTTCGGGTTAAAGAACGTCCAACGATCAATTCAATTGAATTTGATGGCAACAAGGATGTGAAAGAAGAACAGTTAAACGAAAGTTTGACCAACCAAAAAATTATCGTCGGTGAACAGCTAGATAAAACGCTGATCCGTGAAATCGAGAACGGTTTGACCGAGTTCTATCACGGTGTTGGTAAATATAATGCCAAGGTTGAAGTCAAATTAACTTACCTGCCGCGCAATCGAGTGAACTTAAAACTCAAGTTTGTTGAAGGTGACGCAGCATCAGTCCGGCAAATTAATATCGTCGGTAACAAGTTATTCTCTGATGAAGATATCCTGAAAGATACAGAGTCTTTAGTTGATTTGCCGTGGTGGCGTTTTATGTCATCAGACCGCTATCAAAAAGATACTTTAAAAGGCGATTTTGAGAAAATCCGTAGCTACTACTTAGACCGTGGTTACTTACGTTTTAACATCGAAGCCAATACAGTTGCGGTAAGTCCAGATAAACAATCTGTCTATATCACCTTGGAAGTAAAAGAAGGTGAGCAATACAATATCAAAGGCAT
>JAFLDV010000011.1 GCA_017302255.1 Gammaproteobacteria bacterium
AGACCGCACAAAATGGAAACCAGGTACTTGTGCTTGTGGTTCACATTATCCAATGATTGAACCAATTTCGGGTAAATTTGAAGACCTAGTTTACGATGTAGAGCAAAAAGCAATTAGCCCATCGCTTATCACTTTCGCATTTAAGGGAGTTCTCCACATCAAGCAATCGCAGGTAGCTCAAGTTGCCGTGGATCAATGGATTGTACGTATTGTCCCTGATGTTGGATTCGAAAAGCAGGATGGACTCCAAATTATAAATAATATTAATCAGTTAGTTAGTGAAAAAATTAATGTGGAAATCGAGTTGGTTGACGATATACCAAGAACTTCAGCGGGTAAATATCGTTGGGTGATCAATGAAATGAGCAAAAAAAAGGTTGATTTGCGAAATGACTAATACCGTTCCTCGGTTAATCAACTTAATGATCTCTACCGCCCCTCGGGGCCAAGGTGGAGTTGCATCTGTTGTGACGGCCATGATGGCAGATCCATTTGCTCAGCGTTGGCATATCAAACTGGTGCCAAGTCATCGTGAAGGTTCCAAGCTATTGATGCTTTGGTTATTTATTCGCGCTTTAACGCTAGTGCTTTTCTATCGCATGCAAGGTAGCCCTGGCATCGCTCACATTCATATGGCATCTCGTGGGAGTTTTAGTCGTAAATATATCCTAGCCAAATGGGCGAAATTCCTTGATTTCCGTGTTTTAGTTCATTTGCATGGCGCCCAATTTGATGAGTTTTACCTAAATGAATGTTTGCCGTCGAAACAACGGAGGATAGCCGAACTTTTTAACATGGCTGATAAGACGGTTGTTTTGGGTGATAAATGGTTTGCTTGGGTTAAACATACGTTCCCGTCAGTAAATAAACTTCAGATAGTCTATAACCCGGGGCCAAGGGATTTATTAGAAAGACAGCCTTCGATAAATCCAACACTGCTATTTCTCGGACGACTGGGTGAACGCAAAGGGGTGCATGATTTAATCGCTGCATTGCCAACGGTGTTGGCTGAAATTCCTGATTTACGGGTTGTGCTTGGCGGCGACGGTGATGCTAGCCGTTTTAGTCAACAAGCACTTGCCGCGGGGGTTCTTGGATCTATTGAGTTTGCTGGATGGATTGGTAAAGAACGCAAGTTTCAGTTACTTGCAACTTGTTCGGCCTATGTATTACCCAGTTACAACGAAGGTTTTCCAGTTGGTATTATCGAGGCTATGGCTGCTGGTATTCCAATTGTAGCTTCAAATGTTGGTGGGATCCCCGATGCTATATCAGATCAGCAAGAAGGTTTATTGATTCCGGCTGGTGATGTAACTGCCCTTGCAAACGCCATTATTCGTGTCTTGTCAGAGCAAGAACTTGCATGTCGGTTAGCAAATAATGCCCTAGTTAAATTCCAACGGGAATTTAGTTGTGGTTCTATTATGCCGCAGTGGCAACAAATTTATGAGGATCTGTTAAGTGACCGACGCAATTAATAGCGGACAATTACCAGATTATGCATTGGTATCTCAAGCGTTGCTTGCCGACGCCAAACGTAACAACTTTGCCGGTTACGACCCCTTCGATGGACTCAACAGTTCGTTGTTCACACTTGTTCCTGCATTGAGAAAGGGCATATTTGGGCTTGCTTGGATCCAGTTTCATAAAAGGTCTCCGCTTAATTTCCGCCCGCTGTGTGGGATAAACAAAGCGCGAAATCCTAAGGGTGTTGCGCTTTTTATTCTTGGCTTGTTGGAAGACTTTCAGCGTACTGCCAATAGTGAGTTGTTGACGGAAGCTATTGCGCTTGCTGATTGGTTGTTAACACAACAATCGGATCGGAATGAGTGGCTTCATGCCTGTTGGGGTTATCATTTTGACTGGAATGCGCGGGCGTTTTTTGTGCCTAAAGGCAAGCCTAATGTCATTACTACTATTTATGTCGCTAAATCTTTGTACGCGCTGAGTGAAGTTATTGAGAGTTTTCAACAGCGTAAAAGCGAGCAACAACCGCAAGCTCTGCCATATGCGCAATACCGGCAAGCTGCGCTAAGCGCTGCTGACTTTATTGTTGAGACACTCTACACCGAGCATGAAGGTCGTTGTTTTTTTGCTTATATTCCAGGTGAAACTGCGTTTGTGCATAACGCTAGTCTCTGGGGCGCCGCTTGGGTGGCATTTGCCGGCAGCAAACTTGGCAATACTGCCTACACCGATTTAGCCTTACAAGTGGCATGGCAAAGTGTGCGTGAACAAGCTGTTGATGGCAGTTGGGTTTATGGCTCACGCCATCATCATCAGTTTATTGATGGCTTCCATACTGGTTACAATTTAGAAGCGCTGGATATGATTCGTCAAGCTATTGAAACTAATGAGTTTGATGATGCAATTGCCCGTGGTCTTGCTTTTTACAAAACTGAGTTGTTCGAAGCGGATGGTACTGCAAAGTACTATCACAACAACCGCTATCCGCTGGACATGCATTCAGTAGCGCAAGCAGTGTTTACCCTGCTGAAAGTAGGTGGTTCGGCAGCAGACCAAGTTTTGGCAGAAAAGGTAATCGCATGGTCTCTGGAAAACATGCTAATTCCCCGAAGCAATCAATTCGTTTATCAAAAAAATGAATATTTAACGAATAAAATCAATTACATCCGCTGGACACAAGCCTGGGTGTATTTTGCATTTGCGTTTTATCAGCGGCACCAGCAAGCACAATCGGTAGTTCATCATGAATAATTCGCTGCCGAGTATTCGGTTTCTAAACACGCAAATGCACAACTGTACTATGCAGCAAACGGTTGATTGCATTGCAGCAGCAATAGCCGCGAAACAATTCACCCAGCATGTGGTGGTGAATGTGGCAAAACTGGTGCATATGCAAAGTGACGATAGCCTGGCGCAATCAGTTCGCGCCTGTGATCTGGTGAATATTGATGGCATGGGTGTGGTTTGGGGCGCGCGGTTTTGTGGACATCAAGTACCTGAACGCGTTGCTGGTGTTGATTTATTTCAGCAACTACTGGCGATGGCAAGTCGCGAGCAATACCCAGTTTTTCTGCTCGGCGCGACTGATGAAGTTGTTGCTAAAACGGCCGAGGTGGTCAGCAAAACTCATCCCGAATTAAAGATAGCTGGTGTTCACCATGGCTATTTTTGGCAAAACGAGCAGCAAGTTGTTGAGCTGATTAAGCAGTCAGGTGCTCGATTATTGTTCGTTGCTATTACCTCTCCGAAAAAAGAGAATTTTATTAATAAATGGCGAGATCAATTAGGCGTTGATTTTGTGATGGGAGTCGGTGGCACTTTTGATGTAGTCGCTGGCAAGGTTAACCGTGCGCCAGTGTGGATGCAAAATGCCGGTTTGGAATGGTTTTATCGGGTGCTTCAGGAGCCCGGTCGCATGTGGAAACGCTACTTGCTGACCAATTCAACCTTTGCCTGGTTACTGCTTAAAGAAAAGTTTTTTCGTAAAAATCGGTAAAGCCAACTGCTGCGGCAGGGTGTTAAAGTTTTGCTTTTAAATGGCATAGTCCGATTGCAAATCGGGAGGGCGGTATGGTTCTAATTAATTGGTTTTGTTATGCATGTTTTCTTGGTATGCAGCGCCTTTGTGCCTTTTTATATACGCCATTAAATCGGTTGTTATTCAAATTATGGGGTGTGCAACTGGCGAGTGGCTCGAAATTCTGGGGCCGAACAATGTTGTCAAAGCATCCGGTCGCGGCGTTAAAAATTGGTCGCAACGCCTTGTTTCGTTCTGCGCCTTTTAGCAATCCGCTTGGCTTAACCCATGCATGTCAGCTCACGGTAAAACGTGGGGCAGAACTTATCATCGGTGATGACTGTGGCTTTAGTGGCACTGCCATTTGTGTGATCAAATCCGTGGTGATAGGCGATCGTGTCTGGTGTGGTGCTAATGTTTTAATTACCGATTCTGACCATCATGCGGCCAATCCTGTTCGACGCCATCGTGGTGAACCAGGGATCACTAAACCTGTACGAATTGGCAACGATGTCTGGATAGGCATGAATGCGGTCATTCTCAAAGGTGTAGTCATCGGCGATGGCGCTTTGATTGGCGCAAACTCGGTAGTAGTTCGCGATGTTCCTGCTAACTCCGTGGTCTTTGGCAGTCCAGCTAAGGTCATCGGCAAGGTTCCGAGCGAATATCCAGAAAGCGAAAATAAACAAGCCGACGCAGAACAAATTATCAATAGCGCAGTAACAAAGCATCAGACACAAAACCAGACGCAACAGGATACCGAAAGTCAGCAGGATAATGCTTGATGGTACAACGTATCGCCGTGCTGATTTGCTGTTTTAATCGCAAAGCCCAGACCTTGGCTTGTTTGGCTCGATTATGCCAACAGCAGGTTCTGCCTACGCTGCCATTTACCCTTGATATCCATCTGCTGGATAACGGTAATGATGGCACCTGGCAAGCGGTGCGCGAGCAGTATCCGCAAGTGCGTGTGATGCAAGGACAAGCAGACTGGTATTGGAATACCGGTATGCGCCAGCTGTGGCTGCAAATTATGGAAGACCAGCACGACTTTGTACTTTGGCTCAATGATGATGTGATATTAGACGATGATTCGATAACGCGACTACTCAGTAATTATCAACTCGAACAAACTAAAAGCCAGCAAAGTACTGTTAAGGGCCCAGGCTCTCAGATTGGCGCAATCATCGGCGCAATGCGCGAACCTATGGTTGGGCACCGCGCAGAAATAGCTGTCGAGAAAGCTGCCGATGTAGTATCCAAAGCAGCTAACGAAGCCGTTAGTTACGGCGGGCGCAACAGTGTATCGACTTGGCATCCAACTGCATTTGGTCCGCTAATTCCGATTTCTACAGTCAACGTCGACTGTGATTTTATTAACGGCAATTTTTGTTTGGTGCCAAGGGCTGCAATTGCCAAGATTGGCATTTTATCCAGCGATTACAGCCATGGCATGGGCGATTATGATTATGGTCACCGTCTGAAACAGGCTGGTTTTCGCTTAGTCGTTGCTGCTGGGAGTTATGGCGAATGTGCTTCCCATCCATTTGCGAGCAGCATCTACAATGCAGATTTGCCATTTAAAAAACGATTAGCAAGCTTAAATCGCCCAAATGTGCTGCCGCCAGCGTCTGAATGGCGACGTTATCTGCGCCAACATGGCGGCCCGGTCTGGCCAATTTTGTGGCTAAAAACCTACATTCGGCAATGGTTTCCTTGGCTTTGGTTATGGCTTCGGCAGCGCCATCAACAAGTTCATACACCCAGCGACAAACGCCGAGTGTTGATTGTACAACCGATGTTTAAGCAATATCGGCAGGAATTCTTTCAGTTATTGGCTGAAAAGCTTAAGCAAAACCAAATTGAGTTGGTCTTTTGTTATAGCGAGCCAGTGCCACATGAAGCGGTGAAAGCTGACAATATTGTGCAGTCAGATTTTGAATTTACCCAAGTGGTCCCTTATCGCAAATTTGGTCCGATATTTTGGCAACCCTTGCCAAAATTGTCCGAATTTCAACTTGTGGTCGTCGAACAAGCCAATAAATATGTGCAAAATTGGCGGTTATTGCTGCGGCGTGCATTGGGTATTAAGCCGCTTTTGGCGTTTTGGGGCCACGGATTTAATCACCAGCAACGTGGTGGTTGGAAAGAGTGGATAAAACGTAAGGTAGTTGCCCGCGCCGACGGTTTTTTTGCCTATACCAAACCAGTTGCCGATTATGTTCAAGCGCAGGGTTTTGCTAAACATAGTATTTTTGTGCTGAACAACTCGATAGATACCAAAGCGTTTGCCAAGCAAGTGGCGCAATTTCGGCAAGGCCGAGCAGTGAATGATAAACTTGTGCTGATTTTCTGCAGTGCACTTTATCAGGATAAACAATTACCCTTGCTGTTGGCTTCAGCTAAACGGCTATATCAGTTGGGACTTATTGAGCGATTGATCGTATTAGGCCAAGGCCCGCAGCAAGATCTTTGCGAGCAACTAGCTCATGAGCCATGGCTGGATTATCGCGGAGCGCTGTTTGGCGAGGCCAAAGCACAAGCCTTTTCGGAGGCGGATGTAATGTTCCACCCTGGTCTTGTTGGTTTGGTCATTCTGGATGCCTTTGCCGCAGGTCTGCCTTTTATTACCACAGATTTTGTTGGCCATAGTCCGGAGATCGCTTATTTGCAGCCGGGTATCAACGGTTTTCAAGTTGCCTTGGATGAATTGGCGTTAATCGACATAATCCGCACCTTACAGCAAGATCGTGATTTGTTGGCCAAGTTGTCGGCAGGGGCTTTTGCTAGTGCCAGTCTCTATAGTGTTGAAGCGATGGCGGATGCCTTTGCCGATGGTGTGATTAAACTCATAGCGCCAGCAAGGGACATCGCATGAAGGCCGCATTTCGGCAGTGCCGGATCTTAAAAACTGATATTGAAGAAACGACGCTAGCACTGGCGTGTCAGGCTATTGTTGATCAAGCTCTAGCGCAACGAGCATGCGCAGCTTCAAATCTCACCAGTCACCCAGTAACTGCCAACATGGCCGATAGCATTTCTGAGTTTTTAGTAAGTACAGCACGTAAAGCTGATAGCTTACCAAGCGGTGGCGGCTTTGTTTGTCTTGCCAATGTGCATATGCTGATGGAAGCTTATGATTCGAAGCAATTTAATGAATTGCTTTCTCGGGCTTTTATGGTGCTGGCTGACGGAAAGCCTTTAGCCGTTGGTCAAAAGTTATTAGGCTTTAGTCACGGCGAACAGATCCGGGGTTATAGCCTGTTCCAAGCATTGATAGCAGTGGCAGCTGAGCAAGGACTTCGAGTAGGCTTTTATGGTGGTCAAGATGACACTGTACTTCGCACTATAATCACTGGGATTACAGCAGCTCATCCAAAACTTCAAGTGTGCTATCAATACGCGCCGCCATATCGCCCACTGACTGCAGGCGAGGATTTCGAGCAGCAAAAACGTATTGCTGACGCTCACTTAGATCTGTTGTTTGTTGGCTTGGGTTGTCCAAAACAAGAACTTTGGATGGACCAACATCCGGATATCACCGCGGTACAAATAGGGGTAGGGGCAGTATTTGATTTTGTGGCGGGGCATAAAAGCCAAGCGCCGGTTTGGATGCAAGATTGGGGGCTCGAATGGTTGTTTCGTTGGTGGCAAGAGCCCAAAAGACTAACCGGTCGATACCTTCGCCATAACCCGCGCTTTATTTTTTATTTTATCAGTCAATGGTTTCAGCATAAGATGGGCAAATCGACTCGGTAGTTTTAGTCAGAACGGCATTGAAGGACAAGCATGAGCCAAAAAGTTGCATTAATCACCGGCATAACCGGCCAAGATGGGTCCTATCTGGCAGAATTATTATTGAGTAAAGGTTATATAGTTCATGGCATAAAACGTCGGGCCTCTTCGCTAAATACCGAACGCATCGACCATATTTATCAGGATCCGCATTGTCCGCAGCCACAGCTTATTTTGCATTATGGCGATATGTCCGACACCAGCAATTTGCTGAGTTTACTGATTAAAATTAAACCAGATGAAGTCTATAACTTAGCAGCACAAAGCCATGTCGCGGTATCGTTTGAATCTCCAGAATACACTGCTGATGTTGATGCGCTAGGTACCTTGCGGCTATTGGAAGCCATTCGTATGGCTGGACTGAGCCAGCATTGTCGGTTTTTTCAGGCGTCGACTTCAGAGCTATATGGTTTAGTGACCACGCCTACACAAAACGAGCAAACGCCTTTTCATCCGCGTTCACCTTATGCGGTGGCAAAATTGTACGGCTATTGGATCACGGTCAATTATCGTGAAGCCTACGGAATGTTCACTTGTAACGGCATTCTGTTTAATCACGAATCACCAAGACGTGGTGAGACTTTTGTCACTCGCAAAATCTCAAGGGCGCTAGCAGCTATTGCCACTGGTCAACAATCGACTTTATATCTTGGCAATTTGTCCGCTAAGCGCGATTGGGGGCACGCCCGTGACTATATGGAAATGGTCTGGCAAATGCTGCAGCAACCGACGGCAGATGATTATGTTATTGCCACAGGATTTCAGCATTCTGTGCGAGATTTTGTCCGCCAGTGCGCTTTGGAGCTTGGGATCAGTATTGAATTTAGTGGCGAAGGCAGTGAAGAAATCGGCGTTGTTATTGCGTTTGATCCGCAGATAACACCAAATCTAGCTATTGGCGCTGTTATTGTGCGGGTTGATCCTCGGTATTTCCGTCCGGCAGAAGTTGAGTCGTTACTAGGCGACTCTAGTAAAGCTATCGCCAAATTAGGCTGGCAGCCAAAATCTAGTTTTGCCGCATTGTGTCAGGAAATGGTTGCGCATGATTTGGCGGAAGCTCGCAAGCTTATGTTGTTAAAACAGCATGGTATGAGTGGCTTGCGGTATGAAAGTTAAGCCTTGTCGGGTTTTTATCGCTGGGCATCGCGGCATGGTCGGTCGAGCCTTGTGTCGGCAATTTAGTGATAAGTCAGAGTTCCAGTTAATTACCCGTAGTCGGGATGAGTTAGATCTGACGTCGCAACAGGCAGTTTCCCAGTTTATGCAGCAAGAAAAACCGGACTGGGTGATTATTGCGGCGGCAAAAGTTGGCGGGATCCTTGCCAATCGTGATTTTCCAGCACAATTCATCTATGAAAATTTGATGATTGAAAGCAATCTCATCCATAGTGCATGGCAGAATCAAGTCCAACGTTTGTTATTTTTGGGTTCAAGTTGTATTTACCCGAAAGTGACGGCGCAACCAATACAAGAAGACAGCTTGCTGACCGGTAGTTTGGAAGCAACCAATGAAGCTTATGCGGTGGCAAAAATTGCTGGGATTAAATTATGTCAAAGTTATGCCAAACAATATGGCGTCGACTTTCGCTCGTTAATGCCAACCAATTTATATGGTCCCTTTGATAACTTCCATCCAGAACACAGTCATGTGATCCCAGGTCTCATGCGCCGTATGCATCAAGCAAAATTGGAAAATCAGTCATCCTTGGTTATTTGGGGGACTGGGCAAGCTCGCCGCGAATTCTTACACGTTGATGATTTGGCTGCTGCTTGCTTTAGCTATCTACAGTTTTCAAACGCTGAATTGGCGGAGTTTGGTGCGGATTTTCTGCAATATTTAAACGTTGGCACCGGCCAAGATCTAACTATTGCCGAGTTAGCAAGGTTATTAGCCGAGGTCATCGGCTACTCTGGTGAGTTAATTTTTGATAGTAATTTGCCCGAAGGTACTCTGTTAAAACGCTTGGATATCTCGAAAATACAGCAACTTGGCTGGCGGCCCTCTGTCGGTCTGGCGGATGGTTTGCGATCAACCTATCAATGGTTCTTGCAACAGGAGCAGTAAATGCAAAAGGCTGCGCTTTGGCAAATGGTATCGATGCTGTTGCAAGCCTTTGCAATTTTCCTCACCGGTTTTGCTTTGCTGCATAGTGCGGAAACAGCACACTATGCGTTGTTTGCGCTATCGCAAGTGGTACAAGGCACTGCAAATGGCGTGGTCAATGCTCTTTGCGCTTCGCCATTGTTGTTATTGATGAACTCTGGGGCTACTTCAGCTCGTCCTGGTTCTGAAACTGGCTATGCCCCTGACTATGGCGCGTTCAAAAGTTACGGCATTGTCGCCTTGGCAATTGCAATAATTGCCAGCGTGGTGCAGTTAGTATTGGCTTTTGTCCTCGATTGGCCATTGGCTAGCGCGCTAACTATTGCTCTTGGCTGCGGCATACTCACGTTTCGCTGGTATTTACGGGCTGTTGCGCAGAATTTTAAGCAAGGCTTGTTGGTGGTCAGTGACTTAATCCTAGCTTTAGTCCAATTGTTGGGTCTTGTGGGGCTATTTGCCGCCGATAGTTTGAACTTATTCAATATCACCATGTTGTTACTTTTGTCTGCAATATTCTCCTGCCTACCTTATGTCGCTATTTTCATTTCAAATTTTACTGGTCAAGCAAATTGGCGTGGCTTTCAATCAGGGTATCAGCAACAAGGCCGGCCAGCGCTTTCTGGCATGATCAGTGTAGAACTTGCCACTAACTTTCATAGTTACGCGATTGTACTGCTGGCAGGCGCGACGGCTTTTGCTCCTATCGCAGCAGCCGCCATGTTTTTGCGGCCAATGACCATAGTCCAGAACAGTTTGGTCCAATATTTTCGGCCGCATCTAGTGCGTCAGCTAACGACTGAAATTGCTAATAAGGTTCAAATACGCCGTATTGTTTCGCACATTCTGCAGGCGTCGCTGGCGGCTTGGCTGCTGAATGTCGCTGCGATAGGCTCGGTTGCGATTTACGCAGTTAGTTGGCTTTGGCCGGACCCATCGACTTCAGCTAACTTTGTTCTGGCCATTGCACTGACTTGCGGATGGTATTTGCTCAGAAGTTTACGTATTCACACCAGTGCAGTGCTACAAGCTGCCGATTGTTTTGCTGAATTGGCCAGAGTTACTTGGATTTCCAGTGCTATGTTGGTGCCATTGGTACTTATTGCGCTGATGCTTGGTTCGCCGGTGATGAGTCTTGTCGGTGCAATACTGTCAGAGCTTTGGATTGTGCTTCGGTTAATGCAATTAACTAATCGTTTAGGATATTAAAGGTAGTAGTTAGTTCGTTGCTGGTTATCTCTGCATATGGATGTCGATTGTTAGTTGTGCTGGTATGCGCTGCCAAACCAAACCAAACCAAACCAAACAGCTATAAAAAAGGGCGCTTATAAGCGCCCGATTTTTAGAGTGTTTTCGTTATCGCTGTTGGCGACGACCGAAGACGAGGGCCGCAAGCCCTAAGCTGAATAAGAACGCTGTTGCTGGCGCAGACACTACTTCTAAATTAAGTGCATCAATCGCCGCACCTTTGCCACTGCCATTGATCGTTTCTGCTTTTGCCCAACTGGCGTTACCATCACCACCAAAGCCTAACAGCATTGAGGAACCAGTCGCTTTTAAGCGCATTGTGTACTGCACCCAATTTTCGTGATTGTTCTGAGCTGAGCTGTAATCATAACGATTAATATAATTCGACTGTGTCAGTGTCGTTGCTGGATCAGACCAATACACATTGAGAATATTGTCATTCTCTAGTGTGGTTCTGGCACGATACCAAAAGGACAAATCATAATAGTAGCCGTTTGTTAAGCCATTGATTTGCTGAAAAATACCAGAATTGCTATAACCCGGCTGGGCTAGCGCAAAGTGAGTATCCATCTCAACATAAGTATCGCCATCAACCGCATTCACAGGGTTTTTCAAGGTTGTTTCGAGAGTTCCCGAAGCATGTAGCTCTATCCCTGAACCATAAAAGGTCTGCCAACCTGGAATTATGGAAAACACCGCCCAGCTGTATCCCTTACCGCTTGCTTTAACTACATCCCAACTTTGCGCTACTACGTTCCAATCGGCATAAGCATACGAATCGACAACAGGAGTAGTTTCAAAACTCGCATTGTTAATAAGGTTTGCGCTGGCTGAAAACGTTGCAAAAACGCTCGTAAGTACTAAGGATGCTAATAAACTGTGTTTCATGACTAACATCTCCGTGACTGCTGTTACTGCTCACCGAGTAACCCTAAATATCACACTGCATACGTCATGCCATCACTGCAAATTGCTGTATTGATTACAAATTGGTTATTTGTTGAACAGGTCCTGTGTAAATAATTTCGACATTTGTTAAAGCTAACACTAGTCAACAACCGTCAAAACGGCAAATTTATTACGGATTTTTCGCTAAACCAGCAAAATTACAGCTTCTTTACTTTGCATGGTTTTGCTTCATTTTTGTCATAAATCAATTTAATAAAGCGTCAAGAGTACCGAAGCGCCAAAGCTTCGCAGGTGATTTTTTGTATTGCTCTTGGCTTAACCAAATGAAGTCTTGGCTATCGAGACAAACTGCTTCTAATTGACCAGCATAAGGGATGCTTTTAACACTTATAAGTTTAAAATCAGCACTGACTACCGCTAGAAAAGGCGACCAATTGCCAGACAGCAGCACTGAAATCAAACTCTGTTGGAAATTGGCATAACCAGTCAACACATAGACTTTATGTTTGTCTGACCAAGTTGCGTCGGTAATTACCCCCGGTAAATCTTGGATTTGCGCAATTGGTTTAATTAATTGCAGTTGCTCGGTTGTGGTGAGCAACTGATAGACATTACTTGGGCCGCCGGTCCAACTTTTACTGAACATAACAAGCTTATTGTCGTTATAGGCTACTGCTTCAATGTCAAAGTCGTGTCGATAAGGCAGCAGCGCGGTATTTGGAAATTCAGCAAATTGATAATTGATAACTGCGGTCGCTTTCGTCGTTGGCAAATCATTAATTTGGTATTGATAGATCTGGCCACCGTTGCGCCGACCGCTGTTATTGCCGGTATCGGCAACAAAGAACGCGGTTTGATTGGTTGTAATGGCTTCCCAGTCTTTGTTTGGCTGCTTTGTGTCAAATTGGCGCGAAATTCGACCGTAGGAATCAATTTCCCATAGTGTCGATGGGTTTCCAGAATCGTTGATTGTGAGAAAACTATCGTTTTTTAAACACGCTAGGCCCGACGTTTCATTAACTTCTTTTGGCAGAGCCGCTGAGTATTCGTTGCGTTGGCTGCAGCCGAGCAATAAGCCTTGGCTAAGTATTACTGCAAAGATGAAATGTTTATAAATTGTCATTAATTCTAATGCCTTGTTATTAATTTTCTTAGATAGGAACTAGCAATTGATAAAACAGCTCTAGAATCAGCATAAACCATGCTTGAAGATTGCGAGTAAAGATATCAACGGTTACTATTCATTTGTAATTTATAGAGTTTGATGGAATTGCCTTCATTTGAAAACACATAATCATCTAGAATCCGGCGGCAACAGTTTTGCTGTGCTTTATCGTCTGTTGGATTTATTTGTTTTGGTTTTCGTTCTGGTAGGTACCACCCAATGGTATATCGCAGAAATTGATCAAAATTATATCGTGCTTTTACTTGCCCAAGTTGTGGTGTTTTCCTATCTCGCTGAAGGTTTTCAACTGTATCGAAATTGGCGAGCAAGCCGTTTCTCGCAAAGTTTATGGTTAGTGATTTTCACTCTGACCATCTCATTTGTCGTTATTCTGATAGCATTGTTCTTACTAAAATCCGGTGCCGATTTCTCGCGCGTTATCATCAGCGTCTGGTATGCCGTTTCGGTGGTGTTGTTAGTCAGTTGGCGCTTAGCAGTGCGCACTCTTCGGGCATTACAACGAGAGCACGGCCTTAATATCCAAAAGACTGCAATCATCGGTTTGACACCACGTGGTGTTCAGTTAATGCAAGAAATCAATGCGACCCCAAGCCACGGTTTAGAAATCATCGGTTTTTTTGACGATCGGGATGCCAGCAGATTCCCTGAAGAATTTCGCTCCAAATTACTCGGTTCAGTGAACGATGCCGTCATGACTGCTCAGTCTGGCGTGATTTCACGGCTTTATATTTGTTTACCTCTGCATGCCGACAAACGTATTCAACAGATTGTTGAGCAACTAGGTGACACCACCTTAGATGTTTACTTGGTGCCTGATTTGATATTCATGAATCTAATCCACGGTAAGCTAAGTAATGTTGGTGATATCGACACTATTAGTGTCTTCGAATCACCGCATCTAGGACTGCAAAACTATATCAAACGTAGCTTTGATATAGTGTTCAGTGCGTTAGCGTTAGTTGCTTTAATTCCAGTGTTTTTAATGATTGCTGTTGCAATAAAGTTAACTTCAAAAGGGCCGATATTGTTTCGACAAGACCGATATGGCTTAGATGGTAAGAAAATAGGCGTTTACAAGTTTCGGAGCATGAAAGTGCTTGAAAATTCTGATATTGTAACGCAGGCAACTAAAAATGATCCGAGGGTCACTCCGGTCGGGGCGTTTTTACGTAAAACCTCCCTCGATGAGTTGCCACAATTCGTCAATGTATTAAAAGGGCAGATGTCGGTTGTTGGACCGCGTCCACATGCTGTTGCGCACAACGAGCATTATCGCAACAAAGTGGCTTTTTACATGCTGAGACATAAAGTCAAACCTGGAATTACTGGTTGGGCACAAATAAATGGCTGGCGTGGTGAGACTGACACGTTAGAGAAAATGCAAAAAAGAGTTGAATTTGATTTGGCCTACATCCGCAATTGGTCGTTGTGGTGGGATATCCAAATCATAGTAAAAACAGTTTTTAAGGGCTTTGGTGGAAAAAATGTCTATTAATCAAAAAACAAATTCAGCGGCTAAGCTGAGTCAAATTACCGTGGCCTTATTAGTTGCATTTGCAGCTTCTGCTGTTGCACAAGAACAAGGCCCAGAACAAGGTGCTGTGATTAAAACTGATAGCGGTGTGGATTTACTGCCAGCTTTGAACACAGGTCTGAAACACGATGACAACATCACCCGTGTGGCAGATGACAAATTGTCTAGCTGGATTTTTACTATCGCACCGAGTATTAAAGCGACGTTATTGGACGGCACTAATAGCTACACCATGACCGCGGCAATTAAAGATGCGGTGTACTTTAGCAGTAATCCTGATGAATACACTGACGGTTACTGGGAAGGTGAAGCGAAATTCAGCCCAGACGAAGCTCAGAAATTTTCTGTAAAAGCAAATCGTAGCTGGTTACATGAAGACCGCGGAACTGGTATCTCTGAAGGCCGTGGTGATTTGCAAAGCTCAGTAACCAAGTACAACTCGACCAAGACTGATTTTGATTATGAATACGGTAGCGATGGCTCACGTGGCAAATTGAAATTAAACGGTCGCCTGTACAGTAAAGAGTTTGAAAATTTCCGTGATGTGACTATTTTTCGCGACTATGACTACTATTTAGGTGGTGCAGGTTTCTTCTATCAAATGGAAGGCTCATACAGCTTGTTCGTCGAAGCAAACCAAGCCAATATCCAGTACGCAAAAGTTGATCCATCTGGTGATCGTAATAGCTTAGATACCAACTACCGTGCCGGTGTTGAGTGGGAAATCAGCAGCGTGACTACTGGTACTGTTAAAGCTGGTTACCAAGATAAAAATTTCGATTTGTTAGCTCGTGAAGACTTCCACGGTTTTGCCTGGGAAGCAATTTTATTGTGGCAACCACTGACTTATTCTGGTTTTGATATTGCAACTGGTCGTCGTGCTAAAGACGTCGACTCTGTGGCTGTAGTCGGTGACTACATTATTGAAACCACTTATGGCTTAGGCTGGAATCACGAGTGGAGCGAGTTATGGTCGACTAAACTTGCTTACGAGTTTCAAACGAACGAGTACAACATTACCAATCGTAAAGATATCGCTCGAGTGGCTACTGCCGAGCTGAACGGTGATTTATTGCGCTGGATGAAGGTCAAAGGTTTCTTTAACCATGAAATCCGCACATCAAATGCCGTTGGTTTTGGCTATGATCGTAACGTAGTTGGTATTGAATTTAACTTCACTCTTTGAGGCTTTTGATGAAGAACTGGTGGGTAGTTTTACTGGCACTGCTTTGTTTTACAGCCATCGCAAACGAAGCCGAGAATTATAAACTCGGCCCTGGCGATGTCATTGTTATTCAAGTTTTTGGTGAAGATGAGTTAAAGCTTGAAACTCAACTCACCGATAGCGGTACCGTAAACTATCCATTTTTAGGCACAATTAAAGTTGTCGGCATGAGCATCAAAGAATTGGAACAACATGTCTACAATGGCCTGAAACCAGATTATTTTGTCGAGCCAAATGTCTTTGTGGGTATCGTGCAATATCGCCCGTTTTACATTCACGGTGAAGTGAAGAAACCGGGCGGTTATCCTTATCAGCCGGGAATGACCGTCAATCAAGCGATTGCGCTTGCGGGTGGCTTAACTGAGCGAGCTTCGAAAGAAAAAATTGAGATCTCGCGCGAAGGCGATAAAAACAATACCCAAACTGGCACGCTCAACACCAAAATCAGTGCTGGCGATACAATTACTATTGAACAGAGATTCTTCTGATGTCTTTAAACGCTGAGCAGCATCAACAACCGCAACCAGCGGAAGAAGTAATTGATTTAAGAAAGTATTTTTCTGTGATCAATAGATCAAAGTGGCGTATTTTGTTGCTTGCGACGTTAATAGCCATTTTGACTGCGTTTATAGTCTTGAACATGAAGCAAGTGTTCAGTGCCAAAGCAACACTTCTGATTGAGGCGCAACAAGCGAAAGCCGTAAAGATTGAAGAAGTCTATGGGATGAATTCTGCTCAGCAAGAGTATTATCTGACCCAGTTTGAAATTCTGAAATCTCGAACCATCGCTGAGACTGTTATCTCACGATTAAAGTTAGCTGAGCATCCTGATTACGCGCCGAAAGAATCTATTACTGACGTTATTAAGGGCTGGTTGCCATTCTTGCCGTCGGCAGCTAATGAGCAAAAATCACCAGAACAGCTAGGTTTAGAGCGCCGTGAAAAACTTTTAGCCAAATTTATCGAAAACCTTACGGTTGAACCTGTTCGTAAGACCCAGTTGGTTAATATCTATTTTGAATCCCACGATCCGAAATTAGCTGCTGATGTCGCAAATGCGATTGGCGAGACCTATATAGACAGTCAGCTTGAAGCAAAAATGGGGATCACCCAAAAAGCGAATACTTGGTTAGGTGGTCGTTTAGGTGAGCTTCGGCAACGGCTAGATGATTCAGAAAAAGCGATGCAAGAGTTTCGCTTACGTGAAGGCCTAATTGACGTTGCTGGTGTGCGCAGTCTAGGCAGTCAAGAACTCGAACGCTTAGGCGTTGAGCTGACAGCTGCCCGCTCGAAGAAAGCGCAAGTAGATAGCTTTATTCGTGTAATTGCCCAGTACGGTAAAAATAACGTTGATAAGCTTGAGTCTTTACCAGAAATTACCGCGCATCCTTCAGTACAAAACGTTAAAAAAGAAGTAGTTACCGCAGAGCGGAAAGTATCGGAATTAAGTAAGACATACGGTCCTAAACATCCTAAATTGCTGGCAGTAAAATCAGAGCTGGCGACAGTTCAAGAAAACTTGCGTGAACAAATCCGCAAGTTAATAGCGGGCATCGAAAACGAGTCGCAAACGGAAGGTCAAAATCTTGCGTCACTTGAAGCTGAAATGGCTCGAGCAAAAGGCCAGTATCAAGACGTCAGTGGCAAAGAGGCTGAGTATCAACGCTTGCAACGCGAAGTTGAGACTAATCGCCAGCTGTTTGATACCTTTATGTCGCGGCAAAAAGAAACTGAAGTTGCTGGCAATTTTGATTCGGCGATTGCACGTTTCACCGATAGAGCTATTTCGGCAACAGAACCAATTAAACCAAAACGTAAACTGATCGTCATATTAGCTTTTGTTGCTGCCTTAGGTTTTGGCGTTGTCGTTGCATTTGTAATGGAATCCTTAAACGATACTATTAAGACTACGCAAGATGTTGAGACTGTGCTGCAACAGCGCTCACTTGGGATTATTCCTAAGTTGATGGAGAAAAAGACACTCTCTGAATTCAATCGTACCTTTTTTGACACGGAAAATCGGCCATTTAGTGAAGCCGTGCGTAGCATTCGCACAAGTTTGGCTTTGTTAGCTTTGGATAGACCTTTGCAATTATTAGTGGTCACTTCATCCGTTCCTGAGGAAGGTAAATCCACCGTATCAAGTAACTTAAGTTTTGCCTTTGCTCAATTAGAATCTGTGCTGTTAATTGATGCTGATATGCGCAAACCAACAATTGCGAAACGTTTTGCATTACCCGCGTTCCAACCAGGTTTAGCGAACTACCTGACCGAAACCGAAAGTTTAAATGATTGTATTGTGCGCGATGAGCAAAGCGGAGTTGATATTCTGCCTGCTGGTACCATTCCAATCAATCCACTGGAATTATTGGCGCATCCTCGGTTTTTGGCGTTGCTGCAGGAACTTAAAGGTCGTTACACCAAGATCATTATCGATACGCCACCAGTGCAAGCCGTAAGTGATGCTTTAATGATTGCTCGACTGGCTGATGCCGTGGTAATGGTTGTGAAAGCTGACCATAGCCGCAGCGGTTTAATTCAAAACTCGCTGGCGAAACTTATTCAATCACATGCGAAGTTATATGGCGTTGTGCTTAATGATTTAGATGTGAAAAAGGCTGAGCGTTATTACGGCAGCTATGGTTATTATCAATATTACGCAGAAAAGTCAGATAGTTAATGATTGATGTGCATTGTCACATATTGCCAGGCATTGATGACGGCGCAGCCAATTTAGCTGAGTCGATGGCTTTGTTGCGCTTGGCTGTGGCTGATGGCATTAAGCGCATGGTGGCGACACCACATATTAACCCAGGTTATTTTGATAATAATCGTCAAACGATAAACCAAGCACTTGCCCATTTACGGGCTCAAATTAGCAGTGAACAGCTTGATATCGAAGTTGCCGCTGCTGCTGAGGTCCGCGTCACCGCTGATCTGATGCTTGCTGTTGAGCGTCAGCAACTGCCATTTTTAGGGAGTTGGCAGGGGCAGCAGGTATTGCTACTCGAATTTCCGCCGAGCCACATTCCTCCGGGTAGTGACAAGCTCATCAAATGGTTATCGCAAAAGGGCATCGTGGCAATGATTGCTCACCCTGAGCGTAATCGCGAAGTCCAATCTAACCTTGCATTGCTAGAACCTTTCCGCCGATTGGGCTGTTTGTTTCAACTCACAGCGTCTTCGTTGCTCGGCGATTTAGGTGAGCGGCATCAAACCACTGCAAAGCAGCTCGTGCAGAACCGCGTTTATCATGTGATGGCATCAGATTGTCATAATGTTAATCGTCGGCCGCCACGCTTAACTGCAAGCATTGAACAGGTTGCTGCTTTAACCGATCTTGATTACGCACAGTCCTTGGTATTTCATAATCCGCAAATTATTACCACAACTCTGGATTTCCAAAACGGGCAGGCTTAATGAAACGAGTGCTAGCGAGTTTACTGCTGCTGTTGGTGCTTGGATATGCCTTTAACGCCGCGCGGGTTGGGCTTGCCAATACTGCCTATTTTCAAGCGCGCTTTCTGCTAGATAAATGGCAACAGCAGCCGCAAGCAATTACCCAAAGTAATTATCAACAAGCCTATGATTTTGCAGATAGAAGTGTATTACTAGCACCGAATAATCCGCATTATAAAATCACCAAAGCGAAAATTGTTTTATGGGGCTATCACGCAGGGTTTAGCCAAGATTCGCAAGTTGTCGATTTAGGGAAGCTGTATCAAACAGCCATTTCGCAAAGGCCGCAGTGGCCAGAGGCCTATGCAGATTATGCATGGTATCTCAGCGGGATAAAGGATGATTTTCCGCAAGCAATGCTGAATTTGAATCAAGCAGTCAAGTACGGTCCTTTTCATGGTGATTCTTTGGAGACGGTACTCAAAGTTGCCTTTAGTCGCTGGCAGCAACTTACTCCAGAACAAAAAGCGGAATTTTACCCATTAATCCCAAGGGCACTGCAAAGTAATTCACGAAACAATGTACTAATGATGGTCAAGCAGTATAAAAAGGAGTTTGTCGTGTGCTATTACCTGAAACGACAAGGGCAGCTCCCGCAAAAGCTTTGGTCTTCAGTAGAGCGCCAGCTCTGTTTGGCTAATTAACCTCTGACTAGGAGCGCTGGATGCAACCGACAGAAGATATCCGCTCTGATGAAACCATCGCCAAGCTACTCAGTAAAATGCCTGATGAGGTTAGTTCGAGTTTTACAGAGCCTCAGCTAAGTCAGCTACGGTTGGTGTTAGGTGCAAGGCAATGGGGCAAGCATAAAGTTGACCTTCGCGGAACCTTTGGCATTGGCAGGACTCGTTATTATTATGTATTTGTCGCTGGACGAAATATTCGCCATTATCAACGACCGGGACAAGTTGGCCGTTTAATGTTGGCATCGTTCATCGCATTAGCGTTAATTGGCGCGTCGATAGTTGGGTTATTGCTGCTATATCTGCTGAAGTCAGCATTGGGGATTGATATTTTTGGCGACTTTTCACTTGGTATTTGGCATTGGTTTAAATCTTTATAATCAATTATTTGCATAAAAAAAGCTGGCACTCGCCAGCTTTTTGCACTGGAATTAAATTAATTCCAGTGGTTGCACTAGCACTGCAGCATTTTTCGGACTGTCACTGGCTGTATCGTCATCGTCACATTCCGCAAGGCCAACGGGAGTAGTCGGTACTGACTCTTTATCAAAGGCTGTGTCAGATGCAAAAAGCGCTGCGTTCTCGCGAGTCACTTGCTTAAAATCAAACAGGTTTTTGTCAATCATGTGCGAAGGCACAATGTTTTGCATTGCTTGGAACATAGTCTCGATGCGGCCTGGGAAGCGTTTATCCCAATCTTGCAGCATTTCTTTGACCACCTGGCGTTGTAAGCCGTCTTGAGAGCCACAGAGGTTACAAGGAATAATTGGAAACTCTTTTGCAATCGAATATTTTTCGATGTCTTTTTCTTTGCAATAAGCCAAAGGACGGATAACGATATGCTCGCCATTATCACTAATCAGTTTTGGCGGCATCGACTTCATTTTGCCACCGTAGAACATGTTGAGGAACATTGTTTCTAGCATGTCATCGCGGTGGTGGCCCAGCGCGATTTTGGTAGCACCAAGCTCTTTAGCAGTGCGATACAATATGCCCCGACGTAAGCGACTACACAAAGAACAAGTAGTTTTGCCTTCTGGGACTTTCTCTTTGACGATGGAGTAGGTATCTTCAGTGACGATTTGAAAATCAACACCAATCCTAGCTAGGTATGTCGGTAATACATCTGCCGGAAAACCAGGTTGTTTCTGGTCTAAATTAACTGCCACTATGCTGAAATTGATTGGAGCTGACTGTTGCAGGTTTAGCAGAATATCCAACATTGTGTAGCTATCTTTGCCGCCAGATAAACAGACCATCACTTTATCGCCTTCACTGATCATATCGAAATCAGCAATAGCTTGGCCAACGCCTCGGCGTAAGCGTTTATGTAATTTGTTCAAATTGTATTGGGCTTTAGCGGCCGCAGCGTGAGACATAACAACACCAGTTCACAGAAAAATGGCGCACATTATAGCGAAAACTTTAGCAATGCCCAACAGCTTAAGTACAGAAGCCACTGGTAATACCGATTTACCAGTGGCATTAAGCTAAATCGATCAGCTTAAAGGATGATGTTCTGGTTTTAGTGCCAGAATGTCGCAATCCAAGCGGTCAATGACATGTTCTGCTGTATTGCCGATGATGGCGGCAGATAGGCCTGTGCGGCCAATAGTGCCGATAATGACGATTTCTGCGTCGATATCTTGAGCAACTTTCGGGATCACATCTTCTGGCATGCCTTCCAGCACATGACAATATTCTGTATCTATACCATGACTATCAGCCAATGCTTTCACTGCATCTTGGTGATGATGACGCATGCTATCGTTATATTCGGTTGGATTAAATTCAGGTATTTCGATGGCTACATGGATCGGGGTACCTGGATAGGCATTCACTAAATGCACTTGCCCGTGTAACATTCGCGCGACCGCTTGTGCTTGCTTGATAATATTTGAATTAAGCGCTTTATGATGCGCTTGTTCGCTGCCGGCATTAACTGCAGCAAGTACTTGCCCATGTTCAGGCCACGCGTGGTCTTTTACCAATAAAACTGGACAGGGGCATTTACGCAGCACGTTCCAATCGGTCGGGGTGAATATCATGGATTTCAACACATCGTGGTCATGAGTGCCTTTAATCACCAAATCGTAGCCATTCTCTGCGACACTTTCGACAATTGCTTCAAAAGGCCGGTTATGCCACACAACCTTTGTCGTGCATTCAATTGATTTTTCCCGGGCAGCACGTAACAAACTATCAATCCAAATCTCACGGTCTTTAATCACGGCAAGGCGCATTGATTCTCGCTCTTCACCAGAAAGCATCGTGGTCATTTCATAGGAGAAATCATAGATTGATAAAAATGCAGTTATACGGCAGGCGGTATGTTCAGCCAGTTCTAGCGCGCGATTTAATGCTTTTTGTGATTCTGAGGTTGGGTCTAAGACCACTAAAACGTCCTGAAATGTCGCCACGATATTTTCTCCAATGCGGTGAGCTTTAGCAAAGTGTAGACAACATTAGCGGATTTGACAGAACTAAGCTTGCACTGGATCAACAGAAGCCAAATTAACTTAATGAATTGGCGAGATTTTTAGGAAACTAATTTGGGAAACTGAGGCGGGTAGCAGGCTACCCGCAACTCTGAATTACTTAGCGATTTTTGCCATGCCGGCAACGCGACTTAGCTCATCGAAATTGGTGATGGTGATTAATTTGCCATCAACGTGGATCAGATCGTCTTTATGGAAACGGCCTAATAAGCGACTAATGGTTTCAACAGTGAGCCCTAAGTAATTGCCAATTTCGCCCCGAGTCATAGTCAAGCGGAATTCCTTGCGAGAGAATCCACGATTTGCAAAACGCTGCGCTAGGTTAGTTAAAAAAGCAGCAAGTTTTTCCTCGGCGGTTTTTCGGTTGAGTAGCAACATCATTTGTTGATCGCCAGAGATGTCTTGGCTCATCAGGCGCATAAGTTGCTGACGCAATTTGGGAAGTTGGTCTAACAAGTTATCTAGATTATTAAATGGAATTTCACAAACCATGGCAGTTTCAAGTGCCTGTGCATAACTTGGATGGTTGTTCTCGCCGATAGCATCAAACCCAATTACATCTCCTGGGAGATGAAAACCAGTGATCTGCTCTTCGCCTTGTTCGGTTAATGTATAAGTTTTAAACGAACCAGTACGCACAGCGTATAACGCTTGCAGAGGTTTACCAGCTTCAAATAAGTGGTCACCTTTATGTGCTGGGCGTTTGCGTTGAATAATATGGTCCAGTTTATCAAGTTCACTGTCGTTTAATGAAAATGGTAAACATAACTGGCTAAAACCACATTCCTGGCAATTGATTGACGCTGAGCTCATTTGAGTGTTTCCAAAGTTTATCCAAAAAATCCGTCCCTTAGCTTAAAAAACTAAGGCGGTTAGTGCAAGGTAAATCGTCTTAAAGCCGAAATAAGCAAGGACCAACGCGGCAAGAATTCTTACCGACATATGTTGTTTCAGGGCGTTAACTTGTTGCGCTGCTTGGCCGGTTAGCAACACCGCAGGTAAGGTACCGATACCAAAAGCAAACATCCAAATAGCACCTGCTTGCGCGCTGCCGCTGCTTAAACTCCAACTTAAACCGGAGTATACCAACCCACAGGGCAGATAGCCCCAACAGAGTCCATATAGTACCGCTTTATACCCGCTGTTAATTGGCAGTAGTTTGGTAGATAACGGCTGAATTCGACGCCACAGTCGAGCACCGAACACCTCTAAACGTGTGAGCACAGTCCATATACGACTCACATAACAGGCCATCAGCACGAGCATCAAACCGCCAAGTAATTGCAAAATGTGGCTGAACGGCCCAATGCCAAGTGCGGTTGCGCCTAATGCACCAAACAGAGCACCTAATATCGCATAACTTGAAATTCTTCCAAGACTTAGCATGAGTTGCAAGAACAGCATTTTACTGCGACTTTGCTGCTGCATCATCATCTGTAGCGCGCTTGCCATACCGCCGCACATCACTAAACAGTGGCCTGAGCCGAAAAAACCAACAAGTAATGCAGTAAATAATTCAGGTTGTTCGGTCATAACTCATGCTTTGGCGGTTTTGATTTTTGTTCGGTGTTTTTCTCGTCAAATAAGATACTAAAACCTTCTTTATCTAAATCGTCGAACTGTTTAGTGCGAACAGCCCAAAAGAAAATTCCTAAACCAATCATCACGAACAGCAAGGCAATAGGGATTAATACGTAGATGATGCTCATGATTTTAATAACCTTAAGGAGTTGGATACCACTAACAAAGAGCTTGTTGACATCCCAATCACCGCAATATAAGGCGATACAAAGCCACATACCGCCAATGGAATAATTACCAGATTATAACCAAACGCCCAAATAAGGTTCTGTTTTATCACTCGACGAGCGCGTTGAGCGCCTTCGATTAATTGAAAGAGTGCGGTTAAATCGTTATGCAATAGTACAACGTCGGCCTGATTCTTCGACAGATCAGTGCCTGAATCTAAAGCAACTGAGACATGAGCAGCGTGAAAACAGGGACTATCATTGATACCGTCACCAACCATCAATACTGTTTCCCCTCGTTCAGTCGCCTTTGTTATTTGCGCAACCTTTTCTTCAGGCGAACACCCCTGATAAAGCTCGTCTATTTGGAGGGTATTAGCAACTAACGCGGCGTTAGCTGAGCTGTCACCGGTTATAATGGCCATTTTAATGCCGTTGGTCCGCAGTTTTTTGACAAGGCTTTCCACCTCTGGACGAATGGCGTCGGAGAGAGTAATAGTTGCGACCAGTTTGTTGTCGACAGTCATACAGACTGGTGCCGACTGGCTTACATTGCAAAAACTAGCGCTGCCGATCCGAACACTACGCCATTCTGTTTGATGCCACCAAAGCGCTTGTAAGCCATTACCAACCACCAGCTCAACATCTTGTAGTTGAATTTCACCTTGCAAATGCGGCAGAAAGGCTTTGGCAATAGGATGCTCAGACCGTAATTCGAGGTGTGCAGCTAGTTGAAGTAATTGAGTTTCGTTAAAATCAGGGTGGTGCACCGTGAACTGCTCAATGCTGAATTTGCCTTGAGTTAATGTGCCGGTTTTATCAAAGAATACGGTAGATAGTTTGGGTAGCGAAGCCAGAACTTGTTGATTTTTAATTAAAATACCTTTTCTGTTGAGCCAAGCCAGTGCACAAGTAATTGCTGTTGGCGTTGCCAAGCTAAGTGCGCAAGGGCAGGTGGCAACCAATACGGATAAAGTAACCCAAAAGGCACGACTTTCATCGAGGTAGAAGTACCAAACTAAAAACGTTGCTGTGGCAACCACTAATAAACGCTGGACAAAAAAGCGAGCAATTTTATCAGTCTTCTCTAGCAGTGCTGGTTTTTGGTGTAAGGTCTGCTGTTGTAGTTGAATGATTTGACCGAGTCTGGATTCAGTCAGGGCTTTGGCAACACGAACGGTCAAAATACCATCATGATTATTGCTACCCGCAAGAACTAAATCATTGGTTTGCTTCGTGACCGCCTGATATTCGCCGGTCAGCATCGACTCATCAACCGAGCTTTGACCGCTAACTACAATGCCGTCTGCTGGGATAGTTTCACCTGCTTTCACTAAAATGACATCGCCAATTTTCAGTTTGCGAGCAGGGATTGTTTCTGTACGATCGTCTAGCCAAAGCTCTGCGCTTACTGGCATTATTTTCAATAGGTTGGAGGTTGCATCACGCGCTTGTTTTCGCGCTCTAAATTCAAAGAATTTACCGACTTGCAGTAAAAACACGAACATACAAACCGATTCAAAATAGACGTCACCTGTATCTGATACTGTGGCGTACAAAGAAGCAATAAAGGTGTAATAAATGGCCAGGGTAATTGGCACATCCATGTTTAATTCGCGTTGACGTAGTGCGCGATAGGCACTTTTCGTAAAGGGCATTGCTGAGTAAGCCATTACAGGGAGAGTTAGCAGCAAACTTACCCAGCGAAGATATCCCTCATATTGCGCTTCAATGCCAGTATGTTCGCCAAAATACAAGCCGAATGCGAGCATCATTACTTGCATGGTCATGATGCCGGCTACAGCAAGACGCTTCAGATAGTCCTGCATTTCTTTTTTGAAACTTTCTTCTTCAGCATCAGCGACAAAGGGGCTAGCTTGGTAGCCTAAGCTATTAATCGAATTAAGAATTTCGCTAAGAGGGCGAGTGTTAGCATCCCAAATAAGTTCACAACGGGAAGTTGCAGAATTGACCTGTACTCTTTTTACGGCAGTATCTGCTTGAAAGTTTTTCTCGATAAGCCACGCGCAAGCCGCACAACTCATGCCAGCAATTGATAACTCGATACGTTGAAACTCGCCTTGCAGTACTGCGAGTTCGGCAAGAATGTCGGGGTGATCATACGACTGTAATTGTTGTAATTCCGCGGGGACCGCGTCGGCTTTACTAGCAGGTTTGGATCTGAAACGATAATAATCGCTAAGCCCTTGTTTGATAATGGTATCTGCTACCGCCTGACAACCGGGGCAACAACAAGCTCGTGACTCACCATCGAACTCAACCATAAAATTACAGTTGTCAGGTACAGCTTCATGACAATGAAAACAAGGGACAGCAGATTTGCTCAATTTAGTAACTCAGCTTGATTTCTTCAGTCGCAGGTAACACAAAACTGGCGCGAAGTTTCCATTCTTCTTTAGTGTCAGAGACCACAAGATTCCACTTGCCGTCGAGAACACTAGGTAAATCTGCAACAAACATCGATTCACCACTGCGTTCCGCAACCACTTTAAAGTCTTTGCTTGCAACAGTGTTGTGTACGAAGTTTAGTTGCAATTCGTTACCTAAAAGTGGGTTGGCCTTTAGGTTGACAATTACTTTATTGCCAGCCAACAGCACACCACCGGAAAGGTTACGGCTTGCGGCTTCACGATATTTGGCCAGATTCATATTAATCGCTTTACCTTCAGCGTAATAATCATCAACGACTAAATCGGGATTTTGTTTATTCATGATGTAAACGGTATGCACAGCTTTTAGTACTGAAAATACCGGCAAGCTAATAAGTAGCCAAGGCCAAAACTGCTTATACCAAGGTTTAACAACCATTTATCTGACCTCATATAAAGAAGCCCCAGAGCGGGGCTTCTTTTCATACTGACAATTACGAATTATTCAGCTTTTTGGTTTTGCGACAGGCTGTAAACATAAGCCACGATCACGTGGATTTTGTCTTCACCTAAACGTTCACCAAATGCAGGCATTACACCGTTACGACCAGCAGTTAAAGTCTGTTCAACAGCTTCAGATGAACCGCCGTATAACCAAACTTTGTCAGTTAGGTTAGGCGCGCCAAATGGTAAGCCGTGAGCCAAAGAGCCTTTACCGTCCATACCGTGACATGCAGCACACATTGCGAACTTCATTTGACCTGCAGCAGCATCTTTGTCGTTCACTTTACGGCCTGACAAGCTCAGTACATAGGCAGTCATTTCTTTAACACCTTGTGCGCCTAAAGCGTCACCCCAAGCCGGCATTGCTGCTTTACGGCCGTGGATGATTGTTTCTTTCAGCTTGTCGACAGTACCGCCGTATAACCAGTCATTATCAGACAGGTTAGGGAAGCCTTTTTGACCACGAGCATCTGAACCGTGACATTGTGAGCAGTTTTGTAAGAACAAACGCTGACCAACTTGTAATGCATCGGTATCTTTAGCCAACTCTTCTACTGAACGGCTGGTATATTTTGCAAACTCTTTGTCGAAAGTTTCGTTTGCGACCATATACTCGCTGTCTAGTTGTGATGGCACACCAGCAGCTTTTCTAGCTTCTACAGCAGCTTTTGACTCAGCTAGCGATTTAATGCCTTGGTTAGAACTTGTCCAACCAAACAAACCTTGCCAACTTCCTAAGCCAGGGTAGGCGGCGAAGTAAAACACCGACCATGCGAAGGTTGCGTAGAACATAATGGTCCACCATTTTGGTAGTGGATTGTTGATTTCAGTAATACCATCAAACTCGTGGCCAGTTGTTTCATTTTCTGGCACGCCAACATGGTTTTTTAAGTTCCAGGTCAGCAATACGAAGCACACAATTAAGCACGCTATCGTTAATACAATGATCCAAGCACTCCAAAAGCTACTCATGATCCGACTCCTGTTGTTGTTTTGATTTGGGCTTCATTTCGTCTGCGAAAATCGCGTTCGCCGCGTTATCAAAATCTGGTTTGCGTTTGAGCAAAAAAATCCAGACTAATAAGGCGATAAAAGCCACAAATATAATCACGGTGAAAATGCTGTGTATGGTTGGATAGTCCATAACCGTTACTTCAGCGCTGTGCCAAGAGATTGTAAGTAAGCAATTAAGGCTTGCATTTCTGTTTTGCCTTTAACTGCCGCTTCCGCACCTGCAATATCATCATCAGTGTATGGCACACCGAAGCTGCGGAAGGTTTCCAATTTCTTCGCCGTCAGTTTCCCGTCGAGTACAGCGTCATTGAGCCAAGGATAAGCTGGCATATTTGACTGACTCACAACAGAACGTGGATCCATTAAGTGAGCGTAGTGCCAATCGTCGCTATATCGACCACCAACGCGCGCTAAATCAGGACCTGTACGTTTTGAACCCCATAAAAATGGATGTTCCCAAACGCTTTCGCCAGCCACTGAGTAATGACCATACCGTTCAACTTCATGACGGAATGGACGAATCATTTGACTGTGACAGTTTGTACAACCTTCGCGAATAAACACATCGCGACCTTCCATCTGCAGGGCAGTGTAAGGTTTTAAGCCATCTACCGGCTCAGTAGTTTCTTTTAAGAACATCAGTGGAGTGATTTCAACTAAGGTACCGAAGCTAATCGCCACCACAGTCAAAATACCCAGCCAACCGGCGCTTTTCTCAATTTTTTCATGATGATTAGTCATAATGGACTCCTTATGCCGCTTCAGCGATTGGCTGTAAAGTGCCTTTTTGAGCACGAACAGTTTGGATAACGTTGTACGCCATCACCAACATACCAGTGACCACGAAGCAACCGCCGATAAAACGCATCAGGTAGTACGGATAAGAAGCTTCTAACGATTGCACAAAGCTATAAGTTAATGTGCCGTCAGCATTTACTGCGCGCCACATCATGCCTTGCATAATGCCAGAGATCCACATTGCAACGATGTACAACACCACACCAATAGTGTGTAACCAGAAGTGAGTGTTAACTAATTTCACGCTGTACATACGGCCATGCGCAAAAACAGCAGGGATTAGGTGATACATGGCACCAATTGAAACCATCGCAACCCAGCCTAAAGCACCAGAGTGAACGTGACCAACGGTCCAGTCAGTGTAGTGCGATAACGCGTTTACTGATTTGATTGCCATCATTGGGCCTTCGAATGTCGACATACCGTAGAATGACAGAGAAACAATCAAGAAACGTAAGATTGGGTCGGTTTTCAGTTTATGCCATGCGCCAGAAAGCGTCATGATACCGTTAATCATGCCGCCCCAGCTTGGAACGAACAGAATAACAGACATTGCCATACCAACTGATTGGGTCCAGTCAGGCAGGGCTGTGTAGTGTAAGTGGTGAGGACCTGCCCAGATGTATAAAGCAATTAAGGCCCAGAAGTGCACTACAGATAAACGGTAAGAGTAAACTGGACGGCCAGCTTGTTTCGGTACGAAGTAATACATCATACCCAAGAAGCCTGCAGTTAACAGGAAGCCTACTGCGTTATGACCATACCACCATTGCACCATTGCATCGACCGCACCAGCGTAGATTGAATACGATTTGGTCAGTGATACAGGGATTACCATGCTGTTTACGATGTGCAGGGCTGCTACCGTGATGATAAAACCACCGTAGAACCAGTTCGCAACGTAAATGTGGCTGGTAGTACGCTTAATTAGTGTGCCAAAGAATACGATGGCATAGCATACCCAGACCACGGTAATCAGTATATCGATTGGCCATTCCAGTTCTGCGTATTCCTTGCTTTGGCTAATACCCATTGGCAATGTGATTGCGGCAGCGAGAATAACCACTTGCCAACCGACAAACGTAAACATTGCGAGCTTTTCAGCAAATAAACGTACCTGACAGGTTCGTTGCACTACGTAATATGACGTAGCGAATAAGGCGCTAGTACCAAATGCGAAAATTACCGCATTTGTATGGAGGGGACGAAGACGACTGTAAGTCAACCATGCTGTATCAAAGTTCAGCGCTGGCCAATACAGTTGCGCCGCAATTAAAACACCCACGCTCATGCCGACTATGCCCCACAACACTGTTGTGAGTGCAAATAGGCGGACAACCGTGTAGTTGTAGTCAACATTTAACGATTTGGTCTGGCTCATGTTGAGTTCCGCTGCAGTTTTTTGCTAGTTAATAAAACAAACACCCTAAGGTGACTCTTGTTATAGTAGTCCTGTTATTCAGGACTTATTTTAGACGGTAAACCAGCACGCGCAAACCGGGTTAAGCTTGTTTTGATTTACAATCTTTGGGAAGATCATACGAGTTTTACCCCTAAAAAGATAGGACGACACAGCTGTTTTATGATTTAGAACAAAGTCTGTGGTCAGAAAATATTCAATGGCAGCAACGATTTCGCTGTGATGTAGCGATTTGATGACAGCCAAGCACAAGGTAGAGTTAGTGAAACATATTTTTTCTGTATTTCTATTGTTAATGGCTTTTGTGTTGATGGCTTGTTCGCCTGCAGCAAAAAAAGTTGAGCTTGCGCGAAAAGTAGTTGATGTCGCGCAGTACCAACTTGTGTACACACCCGGTCAACCGACACCAGAAACCCTTCTAGAACTTGCGATTGTTGGAGCCGATATCAAATCCGTCCGTGGCGAAATTGTCGGTCTCGATATGTCGATGGGTAAAATCCCACTTTTTTTTAAAGAAAACGAGCAAAGTCAATTTGTAGCGCAGTTTCTGTTAGGGGTTTGCAGTGATCCAGATATGTTTTGGCAGGTGCGAATTACCGTGACCAAACAAGATGGCAGTGAGCAAGTTCTTAGCGACAAATTTCAAGCGCTATATCCATAAACTCGATTTTTCGAAATATTGACGAGCACATTGGTTTTCCGAACCGACAATGTTTTGCTGCTGCAAATCCGGGCAAATTAAGTTTTGGCTTATGGCTTTGACTTCACAAACGGATTTCTTATTTGCTGACTTAAACAGAGTTTTTTCGGTGTTAAACTGAGTGCAGCACTCTCTACACAGACAAATTGCTGCCAGCTATTTGAGGCAATATCGTTTGCCTGACCTGCTTTAATAGCGCCTGGATTCCAAACGATACTCGAATCGTGACCAGCTTGATTGATTTCAAGTTGTAAATTCGGGCCGGTAAGGTTAAGTATGTCTCTGGTATTAGTGTAAATCCGATCTATCTCAGATTTGAACTCACAGTGGTCAATACTGGACGTAGTGATGCTGTCGGTGGTTTTATCATAAAATTGGTTCGGCAGTGGACTCACCCGCGATGTTTCAGAGCTTTCCACGTTGAAATATGTGTGCAACGCAGCTTGTTGCGCGAAAGGCCCAGAACTTTGTAATGTCACGGTGAGCGATTCTGCAGTTAGCTCTACTATGTATTTTAAACCAACAGATCCTATGACCCATGGCAGCTGCTGTTCTTCTAACTGAAAGATGAGAGTGGCAACTTCATCCGATATAATCGTTTCTGCCAAGAACCAGAACTTCGTGCGGGCAATGCCATGATTAGGTTTTGCCGAATTGTCGAGGTTAAGTTCTTGCGGGCATGCGCCAAACCACGGCCAACAAATTGGAATTCCTCCGCGAATTGCTTTGCCATTTTGCCAAACTGCAGTCTCTGACAACCATAAAATAGGCTTGGTGCCAACTTGATAGGAGAGGACATGCGCACCGTAACTACTGACCACAACACGACTCTCGCCAACTGTTATTTCCCAGCAAGGTAAGTCTAATAATGCACCGTAACTTTTAAACTCTCGGATGTCAGCCATGTTCTCTCCAAAAATACAAAAGGTGGCCTAAGCCACCTTTATCAAACGTGCGTTGCTTAGCAGTTTTTCATAAGTTCGACACAGTTGTCGAGCATACGGTTGCTGAAGCCCCATTCGTTATCATACCAAGACATTACTTTGACTAAACGACCGTTCACACGAGTCTCTGTGGCATCAAAAATAGATGACATTGGATTATGGTTAAAATCGACTGAAACTAACGGTAAATCATTAACTGCTAAAACCTGATTCATTGGGAATTCGGCAGCAGCTTTACGGATAATGTCGTTTACTTCTTCAACTGTCGTTTCACGACCAGCAATAAAGGTCAAATCAACTAAAGATACGTTAATAGTTGGTACTCGAACGGCTAAACCATCAAACTTACCTTTTAACGCCGGAACAACCAACCCAACTGCGGCTGCTGCGCCAGTTTTGGTTGGGATCATCGACATTGCTGCTGCACGAGCGCGGCGAACGTCAGTGTGGTAAACATCACTCAAACGTTGGTCGTTGGTATAGGCATGGATAGTGGTCATCAAACCAGACTCAATGCCCAGCACGTCGTTGAGTGGCTTCGCGATCGGCGATAAGCAGTTAGTGGTGCATGATGCGTTAGAGATGATGGTCATCTCTGGAGTAATTACGTCATGGTTAACACCATAGACGACAGTGGCATCAACATCTTTCGCCGGAGCAGAGATGATTACTTTTTTTGCACCAGCAGATAAGTGAGCACCTGCGGTTTTACGGTCAGTAAACAGGCCAGTACATTCTAAAACCACATCTACTTGCAACTCAGCCCATGGCAGATTGGCTGGATTGCGTTCGCTTAAAGTACGGATTTCATCAGAGTTAACAAAAATCGCTTTTTCATCATGACTGACATCTGCCTGAAAGATCCCGTGGGCAGTATCGTACTTCAGTAAATGAGCGTTGATTGCCGCGTCGCCTAAATCATTAATTGCGACTACTTTAATATCGTATGCTTTTTTACTTTCGTACAGAGCACGTAAAACATTGCGACCGATACGGCCAAATCCATTAATTGCTACGCGAATTGTCATGACTCACCTCTGATGATGGCTAATTGTGTAGTAAAATTACATGTTTTTTGCCATTTTTCAAGCTCAAAATCGTTATGCAATCGTATTTATGTAATTTAATGACATAATCACGCATTTTGCCGTCGAAAGTTATTTTGAACGTCGTATACTGAGGCAAAGAACCGGGCATGCCATGACACAAATCAAAAAAATCCCGGAAAAACAACAAGACGATAGACACAACGGAGCCACTATGGACAAGACACTTCTTGCCGATCTGATCGGGTTTAACGGTATCGAAACTGCATTTACCGACGCCTGGGGTAATGCGGCCGAGGTCGCCGAAAAAGATCAGTTAAGATTGTTGCAAGCACTAGGTTTCCAAATTGATGACGAAGCAGTTGCTCGCCAACAATTATTTGAGCGCCAGCGCGAGCATTGGCTTGACCCGTTTGATCCGGTATCAGTGCAGCCACTTGCCGAAAGTTATGTTGTGTCTTTTCGACTGGCAATGACGGAAGTTCATCAGCCGTTGACCTTAACGTTGACCACTGAGTTTGGTGAAAAACAAGTGTTCAATTTAAGCGCTTTTGATGGTGAGCTTAAACAGGTTGCTGTGTTTGATGAAGTCGAATACCAGGCTTATGAATGGGCCTTAAATACTTCATTACCACTGGGTTACCATCAGCTGACCTTGGAAATTGCTGGAGATGAAGAACTCTATCAACAGTCTTTAATCATTACTCCTGAGCGTTGTTTTCAACCAGAAGCCTTTAAACAAAATAAGCAGTGGGGCGTTTCTGTCCAGCTTTATGGTGTTAAGTCTGAAACAAACTGGGGTATTGGTGACTTTGCCGATTTAAACAAGTTGGTGACTTATTTAGCGAAACAAGGCGCTGATTTTGTCGGTTTGAATCCTATTCACGCCTTGTACCCAGCGATGCCAGAATCGGCCAGCCCATATAGCCCGTCGAGTCGTCGTTGGTTGAACATCATTTATTTAAATGTGCCGCAAATGCCGGGCTATGACCTGTGTCAGCAAACAGCACAATTAGTTAATGCACCTGGGTTTCAAGCGAAAGTTGCTGAGCAGCGGGCAAAGGATTGGGTTGACTACACTGGCGTGATGCAATTGAAGCTGCCGGTTTTGAAGACTTTATATAATTATTTCGCTGAACACAGAGCTGAGCTGCCTGAACTTCAACAAGCCTTTGTTGAGTTTGTTGCCGAAGGCGGTGAGTCGCTACAGCAGTTAGCCCTCTATGATGCATTGCATATGCATCTGATTGCCCAGGATCCACATGCCTGGGGATGGCCAAATTGGCCTGCGGCTTATCAAAACCATAAATCGCCAGAAGTATTGGCATTTGCCGCCGAACATCAAGGCGATATCGAATTTTACTGTTATCTGCAGTTCTGTGCGCAACAGCAATTGGCTAAAGTCCAAGCAACTGCAAAAACACAAGGTATGTTATTGGGTTTATACCGTGATTTGGCGGTCGGTGTAAGTGAAGGCTCCACTGAAATCTGGGCAAATCCAGACCTGTACTGTCGAAACGCCAGTGTTGGCGCGCCACCAGACATTCTGGGACCTAAAGGTCAAAACTGGGGCCTGCCACCTATGCAACCTTATCAATTATTCCGTCAGGCCTACAAGCCGATGATTGATTTGTTCCGCGCCAATATGAAAGATTCAGGTGCGTTGCGGATAGACCACGTAATGGCGCTGTTGCGGTTGTGGTGGGTGCCGAAGGGATCGCAATCTGCAGGCGAAGGCGCTTATGTTTATTATCCAATTATGGATTTGTTAGGGATCTTGGCATTAGAAAGTCAGCGCCAACAAGCGGTAGTGATCGGCGAAGACTTAGGTACTGTTCCTGATGGTATCTTTGACTTGTTGCAGCAATTTGGTATGTATTCCTATCGCATCTTCTTTTTTGAACAATCGGAAGACGGTGGTTTTACCTCAACTGCACATTATCCAGTGCAAGCAATGTCGGCGTTAACTACGCACGATATGCCAACTTTAATTGGTTTCTGGCACTGTTCAGATTTAAAACTTGGTCTAGAAATCGGTTTGTATAACGAAGAGATTTTGCCAAGTCTGTATGCTGACCGTCATGCATCTAAACAGAAAATTTTGGATTCGATGCACGGGCATCAAATTCTGCCAGCCGATTTTGAGCGGGTAGTTGATACCGTGGGTATGTCTCGGACCCTTGGTTTCGCGCTACAACAGCACTTGGCAAAAGGTAGTTGCCAGCTATTGTGTCTACAGTTGGAAGACTGGTTAGAGATGACTCAACCGGTCAATATTCCTGGCACTAGCGACGAGTATCCAAACTGGCGGCGCAAGCTTACTCACACTTTAGAACAGCTTGAACAACAAAAACATATCGAAGAACATCTGCAACAATTGACACTCAACCGTCGTTCTGGCTTATATTCATAAGTATCAGGCAACTGACTTCAGTTTTTCGCTGAAGTCAGTTGCCGTCTTTGCTCAATAATCACCATTGAAAGGATTTAGTATGCATCCAGTGACGTTAGCTGAAGTTAGGTGCGCCCATCCATTTTCGGTCCTAGGCTGGCAGGAAGCGGATAAAGGTTTAATGCTTCGAGCTTATATTCCCGATGCCAACAGTGTGACTGCACTTAACTTAAAAACCGGAAAAGTCATCGGCGAGTTATCGAGTACCGAAGTTTCAGGTTTGTTTGAACTGCACTTACCACGGAAAAAGAAAACTGAAGCCTATCAACTGCAGGTGCAAAAAGCCCACCATCAATACACTGTTATAGATCCGTATCAATTTAAGCAAGAAGCCTACTACGCTGTTCATTATGTAAATGCTCAGCCTGAAAACCTGTATAAGCAGCTAGGCGCGCAACTAATAGAAATCAAGATAGACTCTAAAACGATTAAGTGTACGCGTTTTGCTGTTTATGCTCCGCATGCAAGTGCCGTCAGTTTAATCGGCGACATGAACGGTTGGGATGGACGTGCGCATCCTATGGAGCGCACGCAATGTGGTCATTGGGTCTTAGTTGTCCCTGAAATTGCCGCCGGCGTGCGTTACAAATACGAAATTAAAGATGCTCAGGGTCATTTGTTACCGCACAAAGCTGATCCTATGGCTTTTGCGGCAGAACAATATCCATCTCACGCTTCGCTTGTGTTTGATCACTCGCAGTATCAATGGCATGACGACAAGTGGATGTCACGAGAAGTAGATTTATATCGTAGTCCGATGAGCATCTACGAACTTCATGCGGGTAGCTGGCGCACACATGCTGACGGTAGTACTTTTACTTATCAAGAATTAGCAGATCAATTAATCCCATATATCAAAGATATGGGGTATACCCACATAGAATTTTTACCTTTGCTTGAACATCCGTATTCTGGCTCATGGGGTTACCAACCACTTGGGATGTTTGCAGTGACATCGCGATTTGGTTCTCCGGATGATTTTAAGCGTTTTGTTGATCGTTGCCACCAAGCCGATATTGGGGTTATTTTAGATTGGGTCCCAGCTCACTTCCCAGAAGACGGTCATGGTCTCGCTCGTTTTGATGGCGGCCATTTATACGAGTATGCTGATCCTCGGCGCGGTTGGCATCCTGATTGGAATAGTTGTATTTACGATTACGGCAAAGATTATGTTCGTCAATTTCTAGTTGCTAGTGCTCTGTTCTGGTTAGATAAATTTCATATTGACGGTTTACGTGTCGACGCTGTTGCCTCCATGCTTTATTTGGATTACTCGAGAAATCATGGCGAATGGATCCCGAATGTTGATGGCGGCAATCATAATTATGAAGCCATCAGTTTATTGAAATGGATGAATCAAGAAGTCTATAGCAAACATCCACATGCGATGACAATCGCCGAGGAATCAACCTCATTCGCCGGTGTTAGTCGGCCGATTTCACTTGGTGGCTTAGGTTTTGGCTTTAAGTGGAATATGGGCTGGATGAACGATAGCCTAAGATACATGAGTAAAGATCCTGCTTATCGTAAGTTTCATCATAACGACTTAACGTTTTCAATGGTTTATGCATTTAACGAGAATTTTATTCTACCGTTGTCGCACGATGAAGTTGTGCATGGCAAAGGCAGCATTCTGAATAAAATGCCGGGTGATGAATGGCAGCAAGCGGCAAATCTGCGTGCATATTACGCCTTCATGTTTGCCCATCCAGGTAAAAAGCTCAACTTTATGGGTAACGAGTTCGGCCAAGGTACTGAGTGGAATCACAACCAATCACTACCATGGTTCTTGTTAGATTTCGAAAAACATCGCGGAGTGCAGCAGTTATTCCGGGACCTAAATCACACTTATCAGCGTTGTAAGCCGCTTTATGAATTAGATCACGACGGTGCAGGTTTTGCTTGGATAGATCACCAAGACGCGGACCGCAGTACTCTATCTTTCCGGCGGGTAGATAGTGCTGGTGAAGCGGTGTATGTTGTATCTAATTTTACGCCAGTGCCACGGACTGATTTCGCTCTCTCGGTATTAGCTGAAGGCGAATATGAAGTAATTTTAAATACTGATTCGAGCTATTATTGGGGAAGTAATTTTGACATTGGTGTGGTTCAACTCAGTCAGGCATCTGCTGAAGGTTGGCAATTACCAATTTGCTTACCACCATTGTCGACCATATACCTTCGTCGGAAACTTGCATGACTGTAGAGAATAAACCTAGTACGTACACTCGGACTTTTACTGCCAGTTCAGGCGAACCGTCACCGCTAGGTCCGAGTGTCAAAGCTACAAATAGTGAACTTGCCGAGCACAGCTGGAATTTTTCAGTATTTGCGCCTGATGCTGAGTTGCTTACTTTATGTTTGTTTTGTGCTGATACCGAAGAGCCGATCTCTGAGTTACCCTTTGTTGGTCGCACTGGTGATTGTTGGCATGTGCAGGTTGAAGGGATCCCTGACGGCACTTTATATTTGTTAAAGGCCGACGGTGCCTATGCTCCAGAACAAGGTTTAACTTTCTCGAATGTTCATTATTTAATTGATCCTTATGCAAAAGCTCTAAATCGAGCGCTGGTTTTTAATGAGCGTTTATATGCAAGTGGTAGCCACTTTATGCTGGCGAAAGCAGTGCTTAGCCAATCCTCGTTCCAGTGGGATGGTGTCACTAAACCAGTAGTTCCTCGCGAAAAAACTATCATCTATGAAGCCCATGTGAAAGGTATGACAGCGCTGCATCCCGAGGTACCAATCGAGCAGCGCGGTACATACTTGGGTATGGCGCACCCCTCCGTAGTCAAGCATTTGCTTGATTTGGGTATCACCACATTACAGCTGTTGCCTGTGGCTAGTTTTATGAGTGAACCGCGCTTAGAGAAATTGCATCTAACCAACTATTGGGGATACAACCCAATATGCTTTATGGCACCAGAGCCGCGGTATCAATTAGTTGATGCTGTCGCAGAATTTAAGCAGTTAGTGAAGGCGTACCATCAAGCAGGAATTGAAGTTATTCTCGATGTCGTGTTTAACCATACAGCTGAAGCGGACTGCTACAACTTAAGTTACCGAGGCCTTGCAAATAGACATTATTATCTATTTGAAAATCATCACGATATTCCTGACTACCGTAGTTATAGTAATTACAGCGGTTGCGGCAATACTTTAAATATCGCACATCCAATGACCCAAAGGTTGGTATTGGATGCATTGCGTTATTGGGTTACTGAAATGCAAGTGGATGGGTTTCGTTTTGATTTAGCGGTGACTTTAGCCCGTGAACATAAACGTTTTAATCCCTATGCGACCTTCTTGCAGATAGTCGCTCAGGATCCTGTTTTATCAGAAGTTAAATTGATTGCTGAACCTTGGGATGTAGGTCCTTACGGTTATCAACTTGGGCAGTTCCCAGCGAATTGGTCTGAACTTAATGATAAATTCCGCGACTCAATGCGCAGTTTTTGGCGCGGCGATCAAGGTGTCCTTGGTGAGTTTGCAACACGTTTACTGGGTTCTCGGGATATTTTTCAAAAGCACCACAAGCCCGCTTGTTGTTCAGTGAACTACCTGTCATATCACGATGGTTTTACCTTGCATGATTTAGTCTGCTATCAACAAAAGCATAACTGGTTAAATGCAGAGCAGAATCGGGATGGTCATGATCATAATTTAAGCGTTAATTATGGTGTCGAAGGGCCAAGTTCTGAACCGACAATTCTAGCTAAGCGCTATTTGCACAAACGAAATTTAGTTGCAACGCTATTTTTAAGCCAAGGAATGATCCACTGGTTGGGTGGCGATGAACTCAGTCAATCGCAGCAAGGTAACAATAACGCATACTGTCAAGACAATGAGCTCTCTTGGTTACATTGGCATTTGGATTTTCATGCCACCCAATTCATGAGTTTTGTCCAACAGATGATTAAAGTGCGGCAACAATATAGTTGCCTGCAGCAATTATCTTTACTGGACGACAATTACCAACGCCATGGCGAAAAACATCACGTCGCGTGGTTTATGTCTGATGGACGGCTAAAAACCGAAGCTGATTGGGTACAAAACCACACTCAATATTGTGTTTTTGTTATTAGTAGTGATTCGACTCATTCGCATATGTTGGTGATGGTGAATGCCAGCGGTGAGGGGGTTCATGTAAAACTTCCTGAAGGACCATGGCATTGTATATTAGATACAGCGCAGGAGATGGGACTTGTTTCACCGGTTGCAACGGATCCCGTTGCATATGAGCAACAAGCGAATTCATTGTCGTTGTGGATTAGCCATCTTGCCTAATTTAGCGGCAATCACGGTATTGATGGTCAGAGCAGCAGAAACTTTTTCGTATGACACTGCTTTGACGACAGATTTTCCAGTATAATCCGCCGCATTTTGCAGTGCCGCAGATTCAGAGGAAGGTACGATGACAGATTCAACCCAGTTATGTGATATTGGTTTTGTTGGTGCAGGGGTCATGGGGAAGAATCTGATCCTCAATCTTGCAGATCATGGCTACCGTGTTGCAGCATTCGATTTAGATCATAAAAAATTAGAATCGGTCATAACCCAAGATTTGCAGGAAAATAACGGCCAAGCCCGTGTAGTTGCTTGTAGCTCATACACTGAATTGTTATCCAAATTAAAACAACCGCATTTAGTTATCCTCTCTGTGCCTGCAGGGCGCCCAGTTGACGATGTCTGTTCAAAGTTAATCGACGCCGGTATTGAAGCCGACGATATTGTGGTTGATACCGGCAACAGTTTATGGACTGACACTGTCCGTCGCGAGAAATTCTACGAAGGCAAATTCATATTTTTTAGTACAGCAGTTTCTGGCGGCGAAGTTGGCGCACGCTTCGGCCCATCGTTAATGCCAAGTGGAGATCCATACGCTTGGACCAGAATCGAACCAGTGTGGCGTGCCATTGCAGCGAAGGTCGATCCAGAAACTGGCCGCGCTATTGAGCGATATGAGCCGGGCAATCCGGTAATTCATGGCGAACCATGTGCAACTTATATCGGACCTAGTGGTTCAGGCCATTATGTGAAAATGGTGCACAACGGTATTGAATACGCTGATATGCAACTGATTTGTGAAGTCTACCAGGTCATGCGCGATGCCCTTGGTATGTCAGCTTCGCAAATTTCAGCGGTGTTCAAAGAATGGAATCAGGGAATTCTTAATAGCTATCTCATGGAGATCAGCGCAGAGGTTCTCGCGACTCGCGATTCTGAAACTGGCTTGCCATTAGTTGACGTGATTTTGGACAAAGCTGGCCAAAAAGGTACTGGCCTTTGGACTGCCGTCAGTAGTTTAGAGTTGGGTTGCCCAGCGCCAACAATCGCGGAAGCGGTTTATGCTCGTTCTATTTCTACGTTGAAAGAGCAACGTGTTAGTGCATCGACGTTATTGGCAGGTCCTGTGCAGGATAAGCCGGATGAGGCAAAGCGCCTACAAGTTATTAAACAATTACACGATGCACTCTACTGTGCAAAAATCTGCGTATATGCGCAGGGTTTTGATTTGATGAAAACAGCCGCAGTTGAACACGGTTGGCAACTGAACTTTGCTGAAATTGCGAAAATTTGGCGTGCCGGTTGTATTATTCGTGCAGTATTTCTGCAATCAATCACTGATGCTTACGAACGGAACGATGAGCTTGCGAATTTGTTAATAGATCCATTCTTTGCTAAGCAAATATCGTTAAATCAAATGAACTGGCGTCGTGCTGTTGCTGACGCAACCTTAACAGGTATTCCAGTTTCTGCACTGAGTTCAGCGTTAAGCTACTATGATTCATATCGTACTGCGGTGTTGCCAGCGAATTTACTGCAGGGCCAACGCGATTATTTTGGTGCTCACACATTTGAGCGTACCGACAAGGCCAAAGGTAAATTCTTCCACGTTGAGTGGAGTGAAACCGACCGGCCGATGACGAAAATCAAATAGGGCTAGCTGTGAAATTAACCGACCAACAATGGCAATCGCGTTTAACCGATGAGCAATTTCGCGTCATGCGGCTTAAAGGTACTGAAGCGCCATACACTGGCACTTTGCTCCATAACCAAGCGGCAGGTACCTATTTGTGCGCTTGTTGCCATCAGCCGTTGTTTTTATCGGATAATAAATTTGATTCTGGTTGTGGCTGGCCGTCTTTCAGTGCTTCATTGCCAGAGCAAGTGAAGTATCAGAAAGATTTTAGCCATGGCATGATCAGGATAGAGATTTTATGCGCGCATTGTGATGCGCATCTAGGACATGTATTTGAAGATGGCCCAAAGCCAACGGGGCAGCGCTATTGCGTGAACTCGGTATCAATGGTCTTTACTGACGAGCAATTGGCAAATGTCGTCAGCAAAGATGATCCAACCACTAAATAAGTTTTTCTAATTTTCGATACAGATGTAAAAAGGCGCTTAATAGCGCCTTTTTTGCATGTTTTCAAAAGCTTAAAATTTCGGCGGCTGATAATTGCCTTGCTCAATTTGAGCTAACGTTTGCTCAGCGATACCTTTGATTTTGTCATGATCGAAGGCTTGTTTGTCTAAGTCTTTAATAATTAGTTGAAACTCAATTCGCTCAACACCAGCAGCCTGCGAAACTAAGGCCCAATGGTAAGATTCTATGTATTTTCGCTGCTTATAATAGGCTGTAGTTAAGGTTTTAAAGATCTCCGGATCAACTCGGTCTTTAGCTTTATACAATTTTAAAGTTTGATGCATCGCGTCAATAGCTTTCGGATTTCTTTCCGCCAAATAATGACTAGCGAGAGCAAATTGTAAGTCCGGATCGGAAAATTTTGCTTGCTCGGCCGCCTTCAAAAAACGCTCTAAATGCGATTTACTCTGATGACGAGACCAATGGTAATACAGCAGTCCCGGATGATCCGAGCTTTGGGTTTCATCAGATAATCTTTTAATTTCAGCGAGACTGACTCTATAGCTATTAATACGCTGAGTGGTTTTTTCCTTGAGTTTGATGTGTTCGATGCCTGACGCTAACTCCATGCACTTTGAATATTTCTCAAAATCCAATAAAAGCCGATATTTCTTGGCATCAGACGGAACTTTCCCTTCATCATAACGGCTGTAAATAACATTTCTACGCTCGAGTTTGCAATGAGAGTCATCCATTAAATCATTGCAAATCATAGGCTTGGTGTCACAGACTTCACTGATACTAATTTCTGTCTCGCCACACCCGCTTAACACAAAAATCCCCAACACCGGTAGCAATCTTTTCATATGTCCCTCCAGCTCTTGTGCTATAGCTTATGCAATTATCCAGAAAAAATCATTTGTAATTGTTGTTGTAGGGTTACAGTTTCAATTACAATACGCTGCCTTTATGGCACTGTACCCTGAATTCCTTAACCGAAAGAAGTAAAAGGCAACAGCATGACCTTATCTCACGAAGAACAGTATCAACGCAGTTGGCAAGAACGCCAAGAATACGCTGAAAACATGCAACCGATTATCGGCCGCCTGTATCGTAATAAGGGTGTCGAATTAGTTGTTTACGGCAAACCATTAGTGAATGCCACAACTATTGATATCATTAAATCGCACAAAACAGTAGAACGTTTTGAACAGCAAAAACTGCGGCTCCGTGAGAGCTTCGTAGTGCTAGAAGCTATCGCTAAGCTAGATTTAGCGCCAGGTCGTATCGACTTAGGCAAGTTAGCTTTTGCCTTTCATTATAAAAATGCCGCTGAAGGTCGCACTTTAGAGCAATATTTAGAAACCGAACTTGCTGATTTATTACAGCAAGAAGATACAATGAAACCAACTGATGTTGTGCTCTACGGTTTTGGTCGTATCGGTCGTTTATTAGCACGCTTAATGATAGAACGTTCAGGGCCAAGCGCCAAATTACGTCTTCGTGCAATCGTCGTTCGTGGCGGGCGTAAAGGCGATTTAGAAAAGCGCGCAAGCTTATTACGCCGTGATTCTATTCATGGTCCTTTCAACGGCAGCATTACCGTGGATAACGAAAATGGCGGTATCAAAGCGAATGGTACTTTCATCAAAGTTATTTATGCCGATTCTCCAGATCAAGTTGATTACACAGCATATGGCATTAATAACGCTTTAGTTGTTGATAACACAGGGATTTGGAAAGATGATAAAGAGTTATCAATCCATTTCAAAGCCAAAGGCGCGGGTAAAGTATTATTAACTGCACCAGCAAAAGGCGACGTTAAAAACGTAGTTTATGGTGTTAACCATAAAATGATCAGTCCTGATGATCTCATCGTTTCAGCAGCAAGCTGCACAACAAATGCTATTACTCCGGTGTTAAAAGCGTTAAATGACGAATATGGTATCAAAAATGGTCACGTTGAAACCGTCCATTCTTACACCAACGACCAGAACTTAATTGATAACTACCACAAAGCTGAACGTCGTGGTCGTGCTGCGCCGTTAAACATGGTTATCACCTCTACTGGTGCCGCGTCAGCTGTCGCTAAAGCTTTACCAGAGTTAAAGGGCAAATTGACTGGTAACGCTATTCGCGTACCAACGCCAAACGTATCAATGGCTATTTTGTCTTTGAATTTGAACAAAGAAACTAAGCGCGATGAGTTAAACGCTTACCTGCAAAAAGTCTCTTTATTCTCTGAATTACAAGACCAAATTGACTACACCAGTTCTACAGAAATCGTGTCGAGCGATTTAGTCGGCTCTCGTTATGCTGGTGTTGTCGACTCACAAGCAACAATCGCTGATGGTGATCGCTGTGTGTTGTACGTTTGGTATGACAACGAGTTTGGTTACAGCACGCAGGTAATCCGCGTGATGAACGAAATGGCTGGGATCACTTATCCGACTTTGCCATTAGCTCGATAAGAGTTTAACCAGTCTAAGAAAGCCGCTTTTGCGGCTTTCTTTTTTTCCACGCAAGTCTATTGCAGGTTTGCTAGATGGTGCTCCCAGTTGAACTACTGGTCTATCAGTTTTCAAGTAATTGCATCTGTGCTAACCTGCGGCGTCTAAATATTTTTGGAAATTAATAAACATGAAAATTACCAGTAATTTTGATAGCGGTAATATCGAAGTTGTTTCAGCGGAACGAATTGATGATATCCAACTAAAAATCCGCAAAGACAACAATTCTGAATTTTATCAATGGTTTCATTTCCGTTTGCATTGTGATTCGTTCGAGCCGCATACCTTAAAAATTACCAACGTAAATACCTCCGCTTATCCAGGTGGCTGGGCTGATTACAAAGCAGTAGCTTCTTACGATCGTGAAACATGGTTTCGCGTTGATACCGAATATAACGGTTCTGAACTTGTGATAAAGCATTACCCTGAAGCGGCTTCTTGTTATTTTGCTTATTTTGCACCTTATAGTTATGAGCGCCACCTAGATTTATTAAGTCAGGCGCAAAACAGCGGCTGGACTCAATTGGTTGACCTAGGCGAAACCCTTGATGGCCGAGATATGTCGATGCTGATAGTCGGCGAGCCAGAAGAAGGTAAAAAGAAAATATGGGTAACTGCTCGTCAACATCCAGGCGAATCAATGGCTGAATGGTTTGTTGAAGGATTACTTGATCGTTTGCTTGACGAAGACGATGGCGTATCTCGTGAGTTATTAGCCAAGGCAGTGTTTTATATTGTGCCTAATATGAACCCGGATGGCAGTGTACGTGGTCATTTGCGTACCAATGCCGTTGGCACCAATTTAAACCGCGAATGGGCAACTCCAACCATGGAAAAAAGCCCAGAAGTTTATTTAGTACGGCAGAAGATGTTAGATATCGGCGTGGATATGTTCCTTGATATCCATGGTGATGAAAACTTGCCTTATAACTTTGTGGCGGGTGCTGAGGGTGTGCCTTCATATAATTCGAAAATGGCAGCGCTGGAAACAAGTTTTAAACAAACATTGTTAGCGGTAACTCCAGAATTCCAGACACAGTTCGGTTACGAATTAGATGCTCCGGGTGAAGCCAATCTGACAATTGGTTCAACATGGGTGGCTGAACAATTTAAATGTTTATCCTATACCGTGGAAATGCCATTTAAAGACAATGCTAATTTGCCAGACGTTGAGTTCGGATGGTCAGATGTTCGTTCGATGAAGTTCGGTGCTGACATGCTGATTGCTGTTCGCGCTGTTGTCGATTCATTGTAAAAGCGTTCATGCAGATGCTAGTCAAAGGTGAACCAGTTCATCTTTGACTGCGTTACTTACAGAGACCGTCTTTGCAATTTTTGTTAGTTACCATATAGTGCCAAAGTTTTTAGGGGGGTAATCGATGGCAATTGTTTCATGTCCTTTTTGTGGCAAAAAAATATCATCAAAAGCAGCAACTTGTAACCATTGTGGTCAAGGTCTCGCTGAAGTTACTCCAGAACAACTTGAACGTACAGATCGTGACCGTCAGCTAAAGCTTAATCAGAGTATCAATAATCATGCGATGATGGCTTTGCTTATATTCCTTGGTGCCTTTTTATATTTTTATTATAAAATGCCTGAGCCAGGCTCAACAGAACAAATCTTAAATTATACAGTGATGACCCTAAGCGCAATTTGGTACATCGTTTCGAAAGTTCGTATGATAATTTTTAAAAGGCAATAGCATGGATTTCAATTCATTAGTGCTGGCCATGTCGGTTGATACCTACCAGAAGTTGCTCGAAGCAGTTTCAACACGCCGCTGGGCTGATGGCAGTTTGTTAAGTGAAGATCAACATGCCCAAAGCATGCAATTGGTGATGGCTTATCAAGCAAAAGTCCTTAAATCGGATGAACCTTTTACCATTGGTGCTGATGGTCAGATGGTAGTGAAGTCAAAAACAGAAATGAAAGCGCAATTTAGCGCTGATAACGCAATAGCAAGGTTCGCTCATAATGATCTTTAAGCGCTGGTTTAAGCCAAAATGGCAAAACGAAAATGCCGCAATCCGTCAATTAGCCATTGCTGATCTGGACCACCAAACTCCGCAGCAGAAAGAAATTTTACATGAATTGGCCTTCAACGATGGTGCAGAGGCGGTTCGCCGAGCTGCGCTTGAACGATTAAACGAGTTCAGTCTATGGTGGCAAGCAAGCAAACATGAATCAGCGGACCGCTTAAAGCAATTTGCTGAGCAACAACTGATAAACATGTTGTTGGAAAATCGCGTATCAGCGCAGTTGAAGCAACAGTTTATTGCCGAGTGTAACCGCAGTAGTGTATTAGAAAAGTTAGCGATAGCAGAAACTGATCCTCAGCTTAAGTTCGATTTGTTAGAAAGACTGGGTCGCCAAGACTTAGTGTTGCAGGCAATCCATGAACCTGTACTTGTGCTTGCGCAGAAGCAGCAATTAGTAGCTGCTATCCAAGATGAAAAAGTATTAGAGAAGTTACTTAAATCAACAGAAGCAATTTTACACTCACAGATTTCTGCTCAATTAGCTGCGATACGCGAAGCTCGTCAAAAACCTGAACGAGTTCGTAAGCAAGTTGTTCTATTGCTGGCGAAGCTGAATGCTGTGCGCGAAAAAAACGATGTACTAGAAGCCGTGGAGGCTTTCGAACAAGGCAAACAGCAATGGCTCGGCTTGGCTACTGATTTGAATTGCCTCGACGATGCCGCTGACTTTATTGCAAAGTTCGATAAAATTTCTCAGCTTACAGATGCTTCATTGGCACCGAAAATTGCACAAGCGCAAGCAATACGCGATAAAGCACTGTTAGCAGAACGCTCTTCACGAAATTATCAGCAATTTAGTGCGCAGTTAAATTTATTGAGTCAACAACTTGGCAATGCGCTGAGTGAAGGGGATCTTGATAGGGCTGCTGCTCAGCAGGTTGCGCTCGATACTTTACAAAGTCAAATCGCAGGGGCAGAACTAAATTCTGAGCAATCTCGACTGCTAACGCAACTTTCTGCGCAAATACAGCAAAAATTAGACAAACTGCCAGAACTCGCTGAGGCTCTCGCTCAAGCTGCTCGTTTAATTGCAGAAATTTCTGCACAATCGTTGCCGGATGCCAGTCAAGTTGCCGCCGCTTATCAAGGCTTTGCTCAGTGGCAAAAAGCGTTTAAGCAACAAGCAAAAGCTATTGGTCAACTGATGCCAAGCCAATTCGTCGCTAGTTTTGATGAATTGGTAGCACAGTGGCAGCAACACTGCGAGCCACTGCTGGCCGAACAGCAAAAGTCACAGCGTCAACTAAAGAGCAAACTTGCTGAATTTAAGCGATTGTACGATGCCGGTAAATATAATGTTTTATTCGGACTGTATAAGGGTATTGAGCAGCAATTTGCAGAGTTAACTACCGAGTTACAACAGCAGTTGCAAACGGAAAAAGATTCAGCTGCAGAATTGATTGAAAAACTTGCTGGTCTACAAGCTTATATTGCTACTCCTCGTAAGCAACAACTGTTGCAAGATGCGCAAGCGTTGATTACTGACGATTCCTACGCAATGCCTGAGCGTGCCGCGCAAATTAAACAATTGCGTAATACTTGGAATTCGCTAGGTCGTGCAGATGCTGAATTAGATGAAACTCTTAATCAGCAATTCAATCTCGCATGTGAGCAAGCATTTGCGCCATGTCGTGATTTCTTTGCAAAGCAAGAAGCTGAGCGTGTGGTAGCAGCTAAACAAAAAGCTGAGATCATTGCAAAATTGACTGGTTATGTTGCAGAAAATCTACGTGGTAAAGCGCTTGATCAGGCAATCCAACAAACGCAAAAGGATTGGGAGCAATCAGGGATTGCCGAAAAATCAGTTTATAGCGAGTTGCAACCGCAATATCACAGTTTAATGATGCAGCTGAAACAACAACAAACTGCTGAATTTAAAGCTAATGGCGAAGCTAAACAGCAACTTATCGAAAAAGCTGCAGCTTTGGTTTCGCATCCGGATACTGATAATCTAGTGCCAGCCGTTAAAGATTTACAAGCGCAATGGACCGCTGTTGGTTTTGCAGGACGCAAGATTGATCAACAACTTTGGGCAACATTCCGCGAACATTGTGATGCTATTTTTGCGCGTCGCACCGAAGTTCGCCAGCAACAACAGCAGCAAATGCTGCAACGTCGCCAAGAACTCGATGCTCAGTTTAAACAATTAAGCGAACTTGCAAATGCAGGAGATTCGTTAGTGTTAATTGAACAAGCGACAGCTGACTTAGCGGCATTTAGCGCTCAGGACGATGTCCGTAACGACCGTCAGTTAAGCCAAAAGACTCGCGATTTAAAAGCGTCTTTGCAAGAAAAGGCGAGTCAGTGGCAAGTCGATCATGAAAAAGCGGGCTATCAGCAGCTTTTTGCGGCCTTAGCAGAACCTGCAGTTGATGTTTCGCAACTGCCTGCGGTTTATCGACTGGTGTTTAATCAGCAACAAGAGCGAGTATTATCACGTGCGGACCTAACTCTTGCTTTAGAGTGGGCTGCAGGTGCTTCATCACCTCAGAGCGAACAACCCCGTCGTCAACAAGTGCAGATGCAGCTGTTGACTGATAAGCACAATAGCGGTGGTTCATGTTCACAAAATGAGTTGCTCGGTCGTTGGTTGCAGTTTGGCGCAGTAACCGAAGCTGAGTTGCCGTTGTTAGCTCGGGTAAAACAGTTATATTTACCAAGTTAACTCGCAGTAGATGACATCTACATCAAAAAACGCCCGTAAGGGCGTTTTTTTTGTGTTTGAACTGTACTGACTTTATGCATTACAGAGTTAATTCGCCCCGCAGGTTTTGTTCAATTTTAATCCGGATCTCATCCGCAGATAGCGGTTGGCTCAATAAATAGTGCAATTTTGTCAGCGTTGCTTCTAAGGTCATATCATGGCCACTGCTGACACCACAAAGTGCAAGTGCATGCCCAGTTGCATAGCCGCCCATATTTACTTTGCCTTTGAAACATTGAGTACAGTTGACAATAACAGTGCCGCGCTCTGCTGCTTCAGTTAGCGCTGCTAAAATTGTCGGATCCTGTGGCGCATTGCCAACACCATACGACTTAATGATCAATGCTCTAACCGGTGCTGCCGCCATATTTTTAATAACATCAGGGCTAATGCCAGGATAAAGAGTTACCACGCTGATTGGCTGCGGAGTAATTTCAGCGATGTCTAAAGCACGCTTAGGTTGCTCTTGAGTGCTTAAAACACCCGCATTTAGCTCGATGTGGATCCCTGCTTGTAATAGTGGCGGGAAGTTTGGGGAGGCAAAAGCATTAAAACCATCGGCATCTGCTTTGGTAGCTCGATTACCCCGGAACAATTGATTATTAAAGTACAGTGCAACTTCTGCGATTGGGTAATAGGCTGCTAAATATAATGAATTCAGCAAGTTCACCTGACCGTCGGAGCGCAGCTGTGCCAATGGAATTTGTGATCCAGTAATAATCACCGGCTTTTGCAGGTTTTCTAGCATAAATGACAATGCTGAGGCTGTGTAGGCCATGGTATCAGTGCCATGTAACACCACAAACCCATCATATTCTTCATAATTCGCTTGTATGTCTTTGGCTATTGCAAGCCAATGCGCTGGAGTCATGTCCGAAGAATCAATTACTGGATTGTACTCATGGATATCAAATTCTGGCATTTCTGCGCGATAGAATTCAGGCATTGCTTTGACGGTTTCAGTCAAAAACCCTGGAATAGGAATAAAGCCGTTTGCTGAATGTTGCATACCGATGGTACCGCCAGTGTATGCAACGTAAATCCGTTTCTTCGCCATAATTGACCTTTGTTACTCAGACAAAAACTGCATCCATTCTAACGTGATATTAAGACGATGTCAGGGTTGAACTATCGGAATGCCAGCGCTATTGCACAAAAGCTGAGCAAACAATCATTTTTGCCAAAAAAGGACTTTACATCCAACGCTTCAGTTTTTAATATGCATCCATCGCGGAGAGATGGCAGAGTGGTTTAATGCACCGGTCTTGAAAACCGGCGAGGGTTAGTAGCCCTTCAAGAGTTCGAATCTCTTTCTCTCCGCCACTTAAAACCACCAATTTGGTGGTTTTTTTGTTTCTGTGATCCAGCAATAAATTGCTTAAAATTGCTCATAGCAAATTTGTCTAAGCTCAGTTATTCTCATCGTTGATAATTAAAACTATTCCGGAGCAAGCAATTGATTAACGTGTTGTTGGTTGATGATCACGAATTGGTGCGTACAGGGATCAGTCGAATTTTAAAAGACGAGCGGGGCATTAAGGTGGTCGGCGAAGCAAGTTCAGGCGAAGAAGCCCTGCAATTTTGTCGCGACATTTCTACCAACCATGAATCTCCGGATGTTGTACTCATGGACATGCAAATGCCTGGTATCGGCGGTTTAAATGCCACCAAACGAATTCTGCATTATTGCCCAGACATTAAAATTCTTGCTTTGTCTGTTTCTTGTGAAGAGCCAATTCCTACAAAAGTGCTGCAATTAGGCGCTTCTGGATTTATTTCGAAAAAAGCAGCTCCTGCCGAAATGGTGCAAGCGATTAAAAAGGTTTACTCAGGCCAGCGCTATATTTCTGATGAAGTCGCGCAAAAAATAGCAATGAGCAAGATCCAATCGAGTGCAGAAAATCCGTTCAGCGAACTTTCTGATCGCGAAATGCAGATCATGCTGATGATTACTCAAGGCGAGAAAATTAACGATATTGCCGAAAAATTAAACGTCAGTCCTAAGACCGTTAATTCCTATCGCTATCGTATGTTTGAAAAGCTGAAAATCGATGGTGATGTGGAGTTAACCCATTTAGCCATTCGTCATCGTATGATCAATATCAGTTGATGTCAGTTGTAAGTTTCGAATCGGCATTGTTTTTGAAATCAGTGCCGCATAAACCTGGCGTATATCGCATGCTGAATTCACAGGATGTCGTGATATACGTTGGCAAAGCCAAAGACCTTAAGAAACGTCTCGCAAGTTATTTCCGTAGTAATGTCGATAGTGCAAAGACCCGTGCACTAGTCAGTCAAATTTTCCATATTGAATTTACGGTTACCAATACCGAAACCGAAGCGCTTATTTTGGAAAATAATCTGATAAAACAGTTTATGCCGAAATATAACGTGTTATTGCGTGATGATAAGTCCTACCCATACATCTTAATCACCAATCATAAACATCCGCGGATCACTTCACACCGAGGCCCAAAGAAGGTAGCGGGTCAGTATTTTGGTCCTTATCCAAGTGCTGGTGCTGTATGGGAAAGTCTTAAGTTATTACAGAAAATCATTCCGATCCGGCAATGTGAAGATGGCTTTTATAGAGCCCGTACCCGGCCATGTTTGCAGTATCAATTAAAACTCTGCTCTGCGCCATGTGTTGGTAAAATCAGTGATGACGCTTATCAAGAGCAAGTCCGGCATGCTCAATTATTTCTTCAGGGTAAAAACCAAGTTTTGATTGATGATTTAGTTGCTGCGATGGAAGTTGCAAGTCAGCAACTTGATTTCGAAAAAGCTGCAGAGTTACGAGACCAAATTATCGCCCTGCGGAAAGTTCAGGAACAACAAAGTGTTTCTGGCAGCCATGAAGAAATGGACGTTATCGGCTTTAAGGTCGAGCATGGCGTTGCTGCAGCTCATGTACTTTTTGTGCGCGACCAAAAAATTCTGGGTAGTAAGACGTACTTTCCAAAAGTGCCAGCAAATACTGAACTTGAGGAAATTTTTCCGGCATTCTTATTACAGTTTTATTTAAATGAAATTAGTGGCCAGACTATTCCCAAACAAGTCATCGTGATTGAAGACCATCAAGATTTAGCTGCGATTTCCGCAGCGGTCAGCTCTTTTGCTGGCTTCAAAGTAAACTTTGACGTCGCATTACGTGGTGAGAAAGCTAGGTACTTAAATTTAGCGCAGAAAAATGCCGAAACTGCGGTGGCTAGTAAATTGTCAACGGCTGAACATATGCGCAAACGATATCAGGATCTAAAGCTGGTGCTTGGTATCGAGCAAATACAGCGAATGGAATGTTTTGATATCAGTCATACCATGGGCGCACAGACCATGGCATCTTGTGTAGTGTTCAATGGTGAAGGCCCTGACAAATCAGAGTATCGTCGTTTTCATGTTGAAGGCGTAACTCCTGGCGATGATTATGCTGCAATGTTGTTTGCTCTAAATAAACGGTATGGCAAGTTATCTGATGAAGAGCGAGTACCTGACATTGTGCTAATAGACGGCGGTGCAGGGCAGTTAAATCAGGCGATTAGCTTCTTTAAAGACTGGCCATTAGCCAAGAAGCCACTTCTACTTGGTGTCGCAAAGGGAACCAGCCGAAAACCAGGATTAGAAACGCTTTTGATCAATACAGCTGAACACGCCATCAATTTGCCGGCAGATAATGCGGCATTGCATTTGATTCAGCAGATCCGCGATGAAGCCCACAGATTTGCCATCACCGGGCATCGCCAGCAACGTGGGAAAAAATTATTACAAAGCCCTTTAGAAAATATCAGCGGAATAGGTGAGAAAAGGCGGCAAGCTTTGTTACAATACCTCGGCGGGCTCCAAGGGGTGTTAAAAGCATCGGTAACGGAGTTAGCCTCGGTGCCCGGTATATCAAAAGCACAAGCTGAATTGATTTATCAGGCATGTCATAAAAACTAATACAAAGCAGTCTATTTGAGAGCCGGTGCATGTGGAACATTCCAAACATTTTGACCTTGTTCAGAATTATTTTAATCCCCGTATTTGTATTTTGTTTTTATTCGACTCATGAGCATTCTAGATTCCTTGCTGCATTTGTGTTTTGGTTGGCTGCTATTACCGATGCGCTTGACGGATATTTAGCGCGAAAATTGCAACAATCGACACCTTTTGGTGCTTTTCTTGATCCGGTAGCAGACAAAGCGATGGTGGCGGCGGCACTGGTGCTAATTGCTGTTGACATGCAAACCTTATGGGTAACAATTCCAACCTTTTTAATGATCAGTCGTGAAATCATCATCTCAGGTCTTCGGGAATGGATGGCAGGGATTGGTCGCAGTGCGCAAGTAAAAGTATCGTCGCTCGGTAAGCATAAAACCGCTGTGCAAATGCTTGCACTAATCGGTTTGATCTGGCAACCAGTGCCATGGATCACGCAACTTGGTATGGGTTTGTTATTCTTAGCAACAATCTTAACCTTATGGTCTATGGTCGAATATTTGCAGGCTGCATGGCAAGATTTGAAATCTTAGCAAGCTAACCCTTGGAATTTTGTTGGCATTTTCGACAAGATTGCTAAAAATTGAGCAAACGATTTAATAACTTAAAGTTTCTGGTTGACGGATTTATTAAACTCAGTAGAATGCGTCTCGTGTTCAGGGCGTAAGCCTAAAGATACAAAGCGGGCATAGCTCAGTTGGTAGAGCGCGACCTTGCCAAGGTCGAGGTCACGAGTTCGAGCCTCGTTGCCCGCTCCAAACGTCAGATGGCGGGTTGGCAGAATGGCCATGCAGCGGATTGCAAATCCGTCCACCTCGGTTCGACTCCGGGACCCGCCTCCATTAACATTGGCGTTTAGTAAAAATTATGTCTGCCCGGGTGGTGAAATCGGTAGACACAAGGGATTTAAAATCCCTCGACCACAAGTCGTGCCGGTTCGAGTCCGGCCCCGGGCACCACTTACTAACACCAATTTAGTAAGTACAAATATGCGGGCATAGCTCAGTTGGTAGAGCGCGACCTTGCCAAGGTCGAGGTCACGAGTTCGAGCCTCGTTGCCCGCTCCAGTTCTAAAAAAGCCGCTTATAGCGGTTTTTTGCATTTATGGGGGCTTAACTTTTATTGCCTTCAACCAAGCTGTCTCAAGGAATTGACCATTTTTTTATGGTCTTAGAGAAACGTCCTCCCCATGGATAGGGCCAGCCAATTTGGACGAACTTCAGCTTGTCGGAGTACCTTCAATGTTAAATTTAATCGCAGATATTATTGGCATGGCCGGCACTAGCCTTGTCGTCGGTGCGTTCTTCTTATTACAACTTAATAAAGTGTCCCCTAAAGGCCTTGTTTATAACCTAATGAATCTGGTTGGCGCATTATTTTTGTTATTTAGCTTGTGTATCAACTTCAATCTCGCCAGTTTTGTCATCGAAATCTTCTGGATTGCAGCCTCACTAATTGGCCTGTACAACTATAAGAAGAATAAAGTTTAAAGCTTTCACTCCGCTCTAAACTTCAATAGAAGCCCGCGGCATTTATGCTGCGGCGCTGCTTTCGGTAAAATTTCTTTAGGTCTTTGTCCTGAACACGTACACTGTTGATAAAACTATCAATGAGATATTTCCTATGTTCGGACTACAAAAATATTTCCCTAGTTCAAGTAGACTTATTTTCGGCTGTATGGGACTTGGCGGAAGTTGGGACTCATCCACCACCTCTGATGAACAACGCAAATCCGGTTATCAAGCAATTGACGCTGCTCTAGAGCAGCAAATTAATATTTTTGATCACGCAGATATCTATACCCGGGGCAAAGCAGAGTTGTTGTTTGGGGATTATTTACGACTAAATCCAGGACTTCGCGATAAACTAATCCTACAATCCAAATGCGCCATAAGGTTCGGGGATGATGTAGATCCAGGTCGATATGATTTCAGCGCTGAATATATCATCAAGTCCGTAGAGGGCAGCTTAAAGCGATTACAAACTGATTATCTTGATATTCTGTTACTGCACCGTCCTGATCCGTTAATGGAGCCTGAGGAGGTTGCCAGTGCATTCGCAGCACTTCGGCAAAGCGGTAAGGTTCGTTATTTTGGCGTTTCGAACTTTGGTTGGCCGCAGTTACAGTGGTTGCAACAAGCTTTGCCTGACTCGCTTATCGTCAATCAGTTACAGATGAGTCTTGGCAATATCGATTGGTTAGAGCAAAACGTCCTCACTGGAATGCCTCAAGGGGCGTCGCACCATTTTGGATACGGTACAGTCGAACATTGTTTGCAGCATAACGTGCAAATTCAAGCTTGGGGCAGTATGGCTCAAGGATTGTTTAGTGGTGGTACTAAACCTACCACAGCAGCGCACATTGCCACTGCGCAAAAAGTCACAGAATTGGCTGAAATGTACCAAACAAAACCGGAAGCAATAGTCTTAAGTTGGTTGATGCGCCACCCAGCGAATATCCAGCCTGTGATTGGCACTGTGAATCCAGGGCGGATCGCTGCTTGTGCTGATGCACTGCAGGTGCACCTTACTAGAGAACATTGGTACGCTCTTTATGTCGCAAGTCGCGGCGCACCGTTGCCTTAGCAAAAAAGCAGGCCCACTTTTAAGTGGGCCTATTTATCTGTATCAACAAAAACTTACGCTAAAAACCTTTTATTCGTACGATTGCAGATACTTGGTTTTTGGCTGCTCGAGGATGGTTTCCCAACTACCGTATGTTGGATTGGTCAGCATAAACCAACGAGTGCCCCAGTACATTTCATGTTTATCGACTAATTCTAAACGCTGTGCTGGAGTTATATTTTTCTTCACATTCGGTAAAAAATCGCCAAAATCATCACCCATCAACATGATTACGCGGAATTTGTTCGCCGCAAGAATACGACGACTTTCTTTTTCACTTGTCCAATCGGCTTGTTCTGACTTTAACCAAACTTGATTTGAGTCTACTTGCTTGATCCCAACTAGTTTTAAATTCGCGATTGTATCGTCTTTTTGCGGGCAGCTTGATTTTTGGTCACGAGGCTTACATTCGCGGTTACTGATAAATAATACTTTCACCCCTTGTTGCTGCGCCATGTTCACAAATTTGACCGCACCAGGCACAGCTTTCGCTTGTTTTAGGCTCACCCAACGGTCCCAGTTTTTCGCATCAAATCCGTGGTTAAATTTAATTTCATGCGCAGCAGATGGCGAATTATCGAGAATAGTTTCATCAATGTCGACAATGATTGCCGGTGGCAGATCGGCATAATTAGCTGTTTGATTTGTTAAAGCCGTTGCCTTTTTGTCGGTCAACAGCGTTGGCAGCATGAATTCTGCTTGTCGATAAGTTTGGATGCTATTGGCACGAAATTCTGCGGAAGTCTGGTACCACAGGGTGCTATTGAGATTGTCATGCGTAGGTTTGCTTGTTTCCGCTATAGCAATTGATGAAGCAGAAAGGAGGTAGAGTGCGCTTGTAACCGCGATTAGTTTAGTCATTTGTTTGTACTCGCAAAAAAGTAAGTCGATTTCGACTATTTTACTGCATTAAATGTCAAATTAACTGTTTGCTATGGAAATTTTGACTATAGTTTTTTAGAAAGCTCGAATGTAGCTAGCCGTATTGTTTCGGAGTCCTATGTCTAAATTGTTCGTCCATTCCATCGTTTTTCTGTTTATCCTCCTAATTTGCCCGCCATCGCTAGCGGGAGTCACCAGTTTTGACCAGAGCATTAGACGGAACTGGGCAACTGAAGACGGTTTGCCGCAGATATCAATCACTGATATCGCTCAGGACCATCAGGGGTTTCTGTGGTTAACGACCGAAGGGGGTCTTGTTAGGTTTGATGGCGTAAATTTTCTGGCGTTTGACGGTGATGATACACCGTTGCTTAGTAGTCCATTATTAAGATCGGTCATCATCGAAGCTGACAATTCGGTATTGTTTGCCAGTAGCATCAAGTTGATGCGGTTTAAGGAACAACAATTCTCTGAGTTAAAGTGGCAAGATAAAAGCATCGAAGGAGTGAATGATTTAGTACTAACCACAGAGAATGAAGTTCTAATAGCTGCTGATCAGTTGTATTTAATGAAAGACGGGATGCTCAGTAAAAGCGAGCAATTCAGCGGCGAAGCAAAGACTCTTCTCATCTATGGTGACCAAGTCTTTATCGGTGGAGTAAATCAATTAGCTCGATATCAACACGGTAACGTGGTTCCAATTAAAGTTAACTGGCCTGCTGGTAGTTTGACAGTCTCTGAGATTGCTGTGTATCAACAGCAGATTTTCATTGGAACTAATCGTGGTTTATATAAATTGGGAGAAAGTGGCGAGTTACTGCTTCAGCAATTTGATCCGCAAATTGCTGGAGCTGAAGTATTAAAATTATATGTTGATCAGTGGCAAAACTTTTGGATTTCAACCTACGACTTTCTTTATCGCATCAATCAGAATCAAGTCGCTGAAAAAATAGCTCGGCACAGCGAAAACTCTGCAGACTGGGTTGTCAGTGCTTTTGAAGATGAAGATGGATATCTTTGGTTTGGCAGTAAATCAAACGGTCTGACGCGATTGCGACAGGATGCAACCAGGAACTATGGGACTGAGCTTGGACTTGTGGATCCTTTTGTGTGGACTGTTGCCGTCGCAGAAGACCGTTTATATGTTGGACATAATCAGGGTCTTGCGGAATTCAGAGACCATCGGTTTGTGCAAATAAAGAACTCCGAATTATTGCCGAATCGTGTGGTATACACTTTGTTCTTTGACCGTCAAAAACGTTGGTGGATTGGAACTCGCGGCGGTCTGGTATTGGCGACTGTAGAGAATGATACCATCTCGATTGTTAATGACTTTCCAGGGTTAGCCCATACCCAGATTAATGGCATAGTAGAAGATAATAAGAATAATGTCTGGATCGCCAGTTATGACGGATTATATCGCTTCGCAAACGGCAAACTCGAATCATTCGCGGATAAAGCCGGTCTTAAGAGTCGAAAGATCCGATTTGTATATATAGATAGTCATGACCAGTTGTGGGTTGGCTCAGAGCAGGGTTTATATAAGCTTGTTGACGCCGAGTTTGTGCTTGTTGGCGATGAACAATTAAAACGAGCGCATATAACATACATTGCGGAATCCGCGGATAAGGCAAAAATTGTCGTAGGGACATTTCAATCAGGTTTTGCGTTATTGCAAGAAAACAAAGTTGATTGGTTTGACCCAGAGCGGGGTGTGCCAACCAAAAGCGCACTTTATATTCAGCCGATCAAGGCAGCTTTGCTTGTTGCTAACACTGACGGGATTTATATTTTACCGGAAGCAGATTTGGAGACCAATGCCGAACTATCGCCGCACATAATTCTGCTAGATAAAGGCGGTAGTGCACGAGTTGATAGTTATCGTTGTTGTAATGGCGCCGGAAACGCTAAGGGCGCATTTTGGCGAGGTCACGTCTGGTTACCAACATTATCGGGAGTCGTTGCAGTTGACACTGAAGCATTATCATTGCAATCGCGATTGCCAAAACCGGTATTTGATGGCCTTTATAGCGACAAGGTTCGTTATAGTGACCAGTCAAACTATTTACCTGCTAATGCGCGTGATTGGCGTATCGATTTTACTGCCCCGATTTTTTATCGAGCGCAATCGCTAAGTTTCCGTTATCAATTGTTAGGTTATGACACTAAGTGGCAAGAGGTAGACTCTAGACGCCAAGCTTTTTATACAAACTTGCCACCAGGTCGTTATGAGTTTTTGGTGCAATGCCGTTATCAAGGTGAAAATCAATGGAGCCAACCTCTAAGGATAGTGATTGAGCTAGAGGCGTATTGGTACGAAAGTCTATGGGTTAAGTTCATCGCGATTATTTTCACCCTAATCAGTGCTTATGCTGTTTACCTGCTACGAGTTAAGCAACTTGCGAACGCTAAAGCACGCTTAGAAGCTATGATTGAGGCTCGAACTATTGAACTAGAGCGCAGTAATCAGCAATTAGCAGAGTTGAACAGTAAGCTCGAACAGGCAAGCCACACTGATACTCTGACGTCGCTACATAACCGGCGCTATTTAAATAATTGGCTTGATTTAATAAGTCAGCAAAACACTCAAAATTTGCCGATGCTACAAATTATCCTCATTGATTTAGATAATTTTAAACAGATCAACGATAACTATGGTCATTTGGTTGGCGATGAAATTTTGGTAGCAATGGCCAAGTTATTACAACAAGAAATTAGAAATACTGACCATGTTGTGCGTTGGGGCGGCGAAGAGTTTCTTGTTATTCAAGAGAATTCTCTATCAGCACGCGAGTTTGTAACACGGCTTGAGCGTAAAATTGCGGTGTATCCGTGGCCTCATCAAGCACAAATGAAAAATGCAGTTCGATGTTCAATGGGGGTTGTTCAACATCCCGCTCTCAATTTAGATAATTGGAATTGGGATGCAACCCTTACATTAGCGGATAAGGCGCTGTATTTAGTGAAAACCCATGGTAAGGCGGGTTGGTTGCAAATGACGCCTAAAGACTCAGCACCAAATGAACTTGCGGCAATCATGTCAACTTATACTGAATTAGAGTTGGTAAAGACAGATTGGTTTAAGTTAGAAGGCAGCCCTGAAATACTGCGTGCTATTGATATTCACTGTCCTAATTCAGCTGAATAATCTGGTCAAAGATAGACTGTTCGTGTAACTGGTGACTAATTATTACACAGACTTGCTGTTCAGCATGTCGCTCAATACGGCGCAGGATCCGTAATGCTTGTTCTGCTGAAAGGCCCGCAAAGGGTTCATCAAGGAGCAAGATAGGTGCTGATTTGAGTAAACAGCGTGCCAAAGCAAAGCGTCTAAGTTCACCACCCGATAAACCTAATTGTTGTTGATCAAAGCAGGCTTTAATTCCATCTTTCTGCTGCTGCAACCAATCAGACAATTCAACCAGCGCTAAGACATCTAATAATTGTTGCTCTGTTGCAGATGGCGCTGCAATTCTAAGGTTTGCCGCGATAGTTAAGCCGAAAATATACGGATGCTGATCCAGCCAACTGATCTCAGCATTTTGCCCTTGCACGACTATTTCGCCAGAACAAAGCCTCAGCTCGCTGGCAATGGTGGCAAAAAGACTCGACTTACCACAACCAGATGCGCCCGAAATCAGCACTATGTTGCCAGCAGTTGCAGATAAATTTAAAGGTCGGACTTGGCTATGTTGCCATACAAGATTATTGATACGCAGCGCAGCAGTCTGACTAACCAAATAATCATGGTTTTGAATTGACAGATCCGGCTGCACAGCGAGTTTTTCTAATCTAGAGCGGGCTGCCTTGAAGTTTCCCAAAATTGTATGTGCATGATTTAAAGGCGCAAGCACTTCTGACAATGCAAGAACGCCTAGGCAACATCCGACAATTAAAGCGGCTGAATTATCATTAGTTATCTGCAAAATGAGTGCAGCCACAGTCACTAAGCTCAATTGTTGAATGCAAGAAAATACCGAAGTAATTCGTTGAAGAGCACGGCGGTTAACAGCGCTTGTCATTTCTGCATCAGCGAACTGGCTAAGAAATGGTGCGCTTTGACCAAGCATCGTCAACGTCGTGAGCGCGGACATTTGCTCCAACATATCTTCGCGTCTTGCGCTTTGATGAAGTGCATCCGACATAGCCAATTTGGAGAATACATAGACTTGGGTAGCAGGAAGGGCAACTAGAAGAAAAAACCATGTCGTAGTCACTGGGATTATCAGACTAGGTTGCAACCAGATTAACAATCCAGAAGCTAAAGTTGTGATTGCAAAAGCCCAGGCGTAAGGAAGCAGTAGTTTTAAAGGATATTGATCAAGAACATCGATATCCGAAATAAGTTGTTGAAGTGTATTAAAGCGACCACTGCGAATTGTCTGAAATGGATTGTAACTTTTGCTGAGCAAGCTAAAGCAGTTCAAACGTAACTGTTTGAGCACTTGTAAAATTGTGTAGTGTGACTGCAATCGTTCTGCATAACGTCCTGCAGTCCGGGTGATCGCGAGCAATCTAATCATAGCGCCGGGACGCAGATAATTGAAACTGCCAGCCTGCGAACCAGCAACACCGGCCATCGCGGCGGCTGAGATGAACCAGCCTGAATAGGCTAATAAAGCTATCCCACTGATCAATGTAAGCAGGCCCAGGATGAAACTTAAGCTCCAGAGTGGCCTTGCCATTCGCCAAATACTAATTGCATTAAACATCGGCTGCCTCGGACTTAGCTTTAATGTTGTTCTCTGCAGCTAGTATGTTTGCGGACTCTTTAGCTTCGAGGCTGAACCTGTTGCTGATCCAGTCGAGGTGATCCGTCTGATGACTCACCAAAATTAGCGTTCGGCCCGAAGACATTTGCTTGACCAATTGAATTAACTCTACGGCATTTTCGTCGTCTAAATGCACCCATGGTTCATCCATTAGCAGGATTGGGTTGTCAGCCAACAATAAGCGAGCCATTGCCAAGCGTTGTTGCTGTCCCCCAGATAGATTGCTGCCGTTGTCAATTAATGGATGCTCGAGTTGCAACTGTTGTTTCGTCACAAAATCAGCCAAGCCTACAGCTTGCAATACCCGCCACAGCTCTGATTCGCCGGCATCAGGGCTGGCAAGCCGAAGATTGCTCGCAATGGTACCTGGCAAAAATTCCGGCTTTTGATGCAAATACCCAATCTTTTGGCGCCAATGTGCCAAATCAATATCAGCAAAACTTACACCAGAAATTGCAATATGTCCCTGCCAAGGCCAAAACCCGCAAAGCAACTGCAGCATTGTGGTTTTACCACTGCCGCTAGCGCCGTTAACGAGCCAATGTTCACCTGCAGCTATCGAAAAGTGCTCTAGATCCAAACGTTTACATGCAGCAGAACTAACCGAAACCTTGTCGAACTCAATTCGGCTGTTTTGTGTCCAGTCTATCGCTGTTTGACCTGCAATTACCTGCTTAGACGGTGCATGCCATAAGCTATAGATGTCTGCTGTAGCAGCAACAGCCATAGCCTTTGCGTGATAATCAGCGCCCAATTGCCGCAGCGGAGCATAGAACTCAGGGGCCAATAATAAAATGAACAGGGCGGGTTGATAACTTACCGGGATCTGGCCTCGCTCCCATGGCAATTCACCAATCAAACCTAAACCTAAATATAAAGCAACTAACGCAATAGCAAGACTGCTAAACAACTCCAACACAGCCGTTGATAAAAATGCCATTCTTAACACTGAAAAACTGCTGTTTTTAAAGCGTTCAGCAGCATCATCAAGCTGCTCATAAGCAAGATCAACCGCCTGAAACTGACGTAAAGTGCGCAGTCCTAAAATAAAATCGTAAAAGCGTCCGCCCATTCTAGCGAGAAAATCCAATTGTTTCGCACTTGCACTACTTGCTTCTTTGCCGACTAAAATCATGAAAACAATAACTAATGGTGCGGTGACCAGCATAATAAATGCCGACAGCAGACTGTAATAACCAACGGCAATGCTAATAAGTAGCGGAGTGGCAATCACCAGAATTTGTTGCGGCCAGTACCGACTGATATAACCGTCAAGCGCATCAACTTTCTCTAATACTAGAGTGCTTAATTCACCATCAGTACCGAAGTTTCTTCTTAACGGTCCGGCAATAAGCAGTTTCTGTAGTAACTGCTGACGAATAAAGAGGCGAAGATCAATACTTGCGTTAACACAGAGTTGTTGTTTTATCTCAAGTAATGCAATGCGCAAGGCCCAAAATAGAACAAAGATTAGCAGGTTGGTCGATTCAATCTCTGTAGCACTAATCAGTGCACCAGCGATTGTTGATAATGCCCACATTTGGATTAGCAGGCAGAACACACTGAGGGTACCGAGTAAAGCCGCACTGCGCAGCGGCTTTATTACCTTCGATAACCAAGTTCTTAATAGCGCAGTAGCTGTTTGGTTAATTGTCTTGTTCTTCCGCGTAACCGTTTAGCTCCAACCACATCGCATTAATGATGCCAAAGGAACATGCCAGTAAAACTCCAAGTATCCAAGCAAAATACCACATCTTTGACTCCTTAATACAGTGAGTGAGTGTTGTCCTGAATGGTCTTTTCATTCAGGCGACCGAACATTTTCGCGTAACTCCAAATTGTGTAACCCAACACAATTGGTACGAAAATACAGGCAACAATAAACATAATTTTCAAGGTTAGTTCACTAGATGTCGCATCCCACATGGTTAAGCTATGTGAAGGATTTGAACTTGATGGCATGACAAATGGGAACATTGAAATACCGCAAGTTAAAATGACACCTGCTTGTCCTAAAGATGACAATACAAAGGCGAGGGCACCTTTACCGGCCTTACTTAATAAACCAGCCAGTGCGAATGCTGCAACACCAAGTACCGGGAACAACCATAGTATGGGCGCATCAGCATAATTCTGTAACCATGCACCGGCTTTGACTTCGACAGTTTTACTAACAGCATTATTGATCGCATTATGGTCAATAACGCTAGTCAACACATAACCATCGATGCCGGCACTAAGCCAAACACCTGCAAGTACAAATAGCAATGCAGCGCCAAGACCAGAGATTAAGCCGATGTTTTGGCTGCGTTTTAATACATCACCTTCGGTTTTCATCTGCAAATATGCTGCACCTTGGCTGACAAACATCAACAAGCTTAATACCCCAACCAACAGCGCAAACGGATTCAGTAAGGCAAAGAACGAACCGGTATAATTTACTCGTAACAAATCATCGAAGTGAAATGGTACGCCAAGCAACAGGTTGCCAAAAGCAACACCAAAAATAATTGGTGGAACAGACGAACCGAAAGTCAGCGCCCAATCCCAATTACTGCGCCAATTTGCCGAGTCTAACTTCGAACGATAGTCAAAACCGATCGGACGGAAGTAAAGTGCCACCAAAGTTAAAATCATGGCCAAATAAAAACCACTAAATGAGGTTGCATACACAGGTGGCCACGCAGCAAATAACGCACCGCCTGCAGTGATTAACCATACTTGGTTACCATCCCAATGCGGCGCAACTGCATTAATCATGACTCGTCGTTCATTGTCAGTTTTGCCGACAATTTTTAGCAAAGCACCGACACCCATATCAAAACCATCGGTAATGGCGAAGCCAATCAATAAAACGCCAATTAATACCCACCAGATAAATCTTAAAAATTCATAATCCATGTTACACCTCTTTAACCAGACCGGTTTCCAGGTCGTATTTGCCGGTATGCAAAGATGATGGACCTTTGCGGGCAAAATGTTGCATCAACCACACTTCGATAATTAGGAACACAGTGTAGAGTGCGCTAATAAGGATCAAACTGGTCCAGACTTCAGCGACAGTAAGACCAGATGCAGCTAAGTGAGTTGGCAGGACTTCACCGACAGCCCAAGGTTGACGACCATATTCGGCTACAAACCATCCTGCTTCACAGGCGAGCCAAGGCAGCGGTAAGCTAAAGAATGCCAGCTTCAGCAGCCATGTAGGTTTGCGCTCGAGGCGTTTAGCGCTGTAATAGAACGACATTGCAAAGACACACAGCATAATGAAACCAGCGACGACCATAATTCGGAAGCTCCAGAACATCGGCGCGACACGTGGAATGCTGTTATCTACTGCTTGTTGGATTTGTTCTGGTGTTGCAGAAAGTGGATCTTTCGCATAAGCAGTGAGCAATAGGCCATAACCTAGATCTTTTTTAACTGCATCAAACGCGGCGACAGTTTCAGCCGATTTGTCACCCGCTCGCAGAACCTGCAGCAAGCGATACGCTTCAATACCGTTAGTGATACGAGCTCTGTGCTGCTTTTTTAAATCTTTGAGGCCGATGACTTGCTCATCCAATGACCGAGTTGCTATCAACCCCAGCGCGTATGGAATTTTGATTGCATATTCAGTGGTCTGAGTTTCTTCATTTGGCAGACCGATAAGCGTAAATGAAGCTGGAGCAGGGTGGGTTTCCCATTCTGCCTCAACAGCTGCAAGTTTAACGCGCTGAACGTCGCCAAGCTCGTAGCCAGATTCATCACCCAAAACTATGACCGACACTGATGCTGCTAAACCGAAGGCTGAAGCGATAGCGAAACTACGGCGAGCAAACGCAAGATCACGCCCTTTTAGCATATACCAAGCAGAAATCGCTAGTACAAACATGGCGCCAGTAACGTAGCCCGCAGAGACTGTATGTACGAATTTCACTTGTGCAACTGGGTTGAAAATTACCTCGGAGAAGCTTTGCATTTCCATACGCATAGTGACGTAGTTAAATTCGGCACCAACTGGGTTTTGCATCCAACCATTGGCAATCAGGATCCAAAGTGCTGATAAGTTTGAACCTAGCGCGACCAACCAAGTCACCGCTAAATGCTGCACCTTACTTAAGCGATCCCAACCAAAAAAGAACAAACCGATTAAGGTCGATTCAAGGAAAAACGCCATCAAACCTTCAATAGCTAGTGGAGCACCAAAAATATCACCTACATAATGGCTGTAATAAGACCAGTTGGTGCCAAACTGGAATTCCATCGCAATACCAGTGGTGACACCTAATGCGAAGTTAATACCAAATAGTTTTCCCCAGAATTTAGTCATGTCACGGTAAATTTCTTTACCCGACATTACATAGACCGATTCCATGATGGCAAGAATGAATGTCATACCCAAAGTTAAAGGTACGAACAGAAAGTGGTACATCGCGGTAAAAGCAAACTGTAGTCTCGACAGGTCTATCACATCTAACATGATGTTTCGCTCCAGAATTGAACAATGGCAAGCCTTGAAAGAAGGGCTGCAGTATTAAGTTACTCTATTGTCGACTAGCAATAGTTGACCGGGATCAATGATTTATCTTGTATATTAGATTTATTTAATTTAACAGATAAAAAATATATTGAAATTCAATGAGTTAATGTGAATGAGCTAAAGTGTGACATTTTGTCGCACTAGGCACCAAGAGATGTCCTTCGAGTCAAACACACGGTGTAAAGACTAATAGGTTATTGATATTTGTCAAAAAAAAACCGGCTAGTGCCGGTTTTTAAATTCTAAATTACATATTTGGATAATTTGGACCGCCGGCGCCCTCAGGGGTAACCCAGCGAATGTTTTGGCTAGGGTCCTTGATGTCACAAGTTTTGCAATGGATACAGTTTTGCGCATTAATTTGCAGTTTTGGCTCTGCAGTATCAGCGCCTACAATCTCGTAAACTCCTGCAGGGCAATAACGCTGTGCAGGTTCGGCGTATTTTGCATAGTTTACTGAAATCGGGATGGTGCTATCGAGCAGTTGCAAATGGCAAGGCTGCTCTTCTTCATGGTTAGTATTTGATAAAAATACTGACGATAACTTATCAAAGCTTAAAACTTGATCAGGTTTTGGGTACTGAATGACTGGGGCTTCACTAGCTAGTTTTAACTGAGCATGATCAAGGGTCGTGTCTTTTAAAGTAAACGGCAATTTACCGTTAAACCAGTTTTGGTCGAGCATGTTAAATGCACCGCCGAGAATAGAGCCAAACTTATGCATCGCAGGGCCAAAATTGCGCGAACGGTACAATTCATCAAATAACCAGCTATTGGCAAAAACCTCGGCGAAAGCCGTTAAATCATTGCCGCCAACATCACCTTGTTGAAGCGCTGCGAATACAGTTTCTGCAGCCAACATGCCGGATTTCATTGCTGTATGGTTGCCTTTGATTTTTGCAAAATTCAAAGTGCCTGCATCACAACCAATCAGAAGTCCGCCAGGGAAACTCATTTTTGGCAAGCTATTAAGGCCACCTTTCGCGATTGCACGGGCGCCGTAACATACCCGCTTACCGCCAGCTAAATATTGACTGATAACTGGATGATGTTTGTAACGTTGGAATTCATCAAATGGACTGAGATGTGGATTACTGTAATTCAGATCAACAATTAAGCCGACCACAACTTGGTTGTCCTGCGCGTGATATAAATAACCACCGCCAGAGGCGTCAGTTAATGGCCAGCCAGCAGAATGCAACACTAATCCAGCTTGATGCTTATTTGGGTCAATATCCCAAATTTCTTTAAAGCCAAGAGCATAATGCTGTGGAGTTTTATCAGCGTCCAATTGGTATTGTTCAATGAGTTGCTTGCCCAAATGGCCACGGCAGCCCTCTGCAAATAGCGTGTATTTTGCTCGCAGTTCCATTCCTGGCACGAAACTAGACTTTTGCTCACCGTGTTTGTCTAGTCCCATATCGCCGGTGACAATACCTTTGACCACATTGTCTTCAATAATCAACGAGGCCGCACTAAAGCCAGGGAAAATCTCAACACCCAGATTTTCAGCTTGCTGCGCCAACCAACGACACATGTTGCCCATCGAAACGATATAATTACCGCTGTTATGCATAGTTTTAGGCACAGCAAAATGCGGGATAGCCTGAGCTTTCGTTTCCGATTTCAACAGATAAATGTCGTCGTGGGTAACTGGCACACCAATAGGTGCTTCTAGATCACGCCAATTAGAAAATAATTCATTTAATGCGCGCGGTTCGAAAACAGCTCCTGAAAGAATATGGGCGCCAACTTCAGAACCTTTTTCGACAACGCAGACGCTCAGTTCAGTCTTCGCTGCTTTCGCCTGTTGCATTAAGCGGATCGCACTGGATAGACCGGCAGGTCCGGCTCCGACGATTACCACATCAAATTCCATCGATTCCCGTTCCACTGCAGCCCCCTTTGTGTTTTTATTAAACAGACTTTAGCACTGCCAAGTCTGTGGATGATATTCTTTACATGATTTTATAAATTCAGCTTCTTGCAAGGGTATTTCAGGTTGACGTTAACGTCAACAGTGGTTAGATTGTCCGGCAATTAATAAAGCTAAAGTTTACCTTAACGTAAACTCGGCTATCGATCAAACAGGGGTGATGGCAATGAAAATTCTGGTGCCGGTAAAACGGGTTGTAGATTACAACGTAAAAGTCCGGGTCAAAGCAGATCAAACGGGCGTGGATTTAGCCAATGTCAAAATGGCGTTGAATCCGTTTTGTGAAATTGCAGTTGAAGAAGCTGTGCGTTTGAAAGAAGCAGGCATCGCCACTGAAGTTATTGTAGTTTCAATTGGCCCAGCAACTGCACAAGAACAATTGCGTACCGCCTTAGCGCTTGGTGCTGACCGTGCTGTGCTGTTAGAAACTGAGTTGTCGGTTGATTCATTGCAAGTTGCTAAATTATTAGCTCAGTTAGTTCGTCAGGAACAACCTGGCTTGGTGATTTTGGGTAAGCAAGCCATCGACTCAGATAACAATCAAACCGCGCAAATGTTGGCGGCTTTAACCGGAATGGGACAGGGTACTTTTGCCTCAAAAGTGGTTGTTACTGGCAACACTGTTGCGGTAACACGCGAAATCGATGGTGGCTTACAAACTGTTTCTTTAAAGTTACCGGCGATCGTATCTACCGATCTGCGACTGAACGAACCTCGCTACGCTTCTTTGCCTAACATCATGAAAGCGAAGAAAAAACCGCTAGAGGTTATCGCAGCAGACAGTTTAGGTGTCAGTTTAGCCAGCAACGTCAAAGTATTAAAAGTTACTACGCCTTCAAGTCGTCAAGCAGGTATTAAAGTTGACAGCGTTGATGCATTAGTTGAAAAGTTAAAGCAAGAAGCGAAGGTGATCTAATGACTATTTTAGTAATCGCTGAACACAATAATCAGCAGCTCAAAGCAGATACCGCAAAAACTTTAGCGGCTGCCGTTGCCATTGGTGGTGACATTCATCTTTTAGTTGCGGGTTACCAATCTGCTGACGTTGCCAAAGAAGCGGCAACATTAACTGGTGTAACTAAAGTATTGCATGTTGATGCGGAGATTTATCAACATCAATTGGCCGAGGATTTAGCGTCACTTGTTGTATCAATTGGCACTGGCTATAGCCACATTTTGGCTGCAGCAACGACTCAGGGTAAAAACTTTCTGCCACGCGTGGCTGCGCTACTTGATGTTGCGCAACTGTCTGACGTTATTGCGGTTGAGTCTGCGGATACTTTCGTTCGGCCAATCTATGCTGGCAATGCCATTGCAACTGTTCAGAGCAACGACACAATCAAAGTCCTGACCATTCGTGGTTCAGCTTTTAATGCTGTCGGTAATACCGGTAGTGCAGTAATTGAAACCTTGTCTGGCTTGGCGGGCACTGGCTTATCAGCATTTGTTGGCGAAGAGCTGACAAAATCGGCGCGTCCAGAGTTAACCGCTGCTCGCGTAATCATTTCTGGCGGCCGTGGCATGCAAAATGGTGATAACTTCAAATTATTAGAAGGTATTGCTGATAAATTGAATGCCGCCATCGGTGCAAGTCGCGCTGCAGTTGACGCTGGTTTTGTGCCAAATGATATGCAAGTCGGTCAAACGGGCAAGATTGTCGCTCCTGATTTATATATTGCTGTAGGTATTTCTGGCGCTATTCAGCATTTAGCGGGTATGAAAGATTCAAAAGTCATTGTAGCCATTAACAAAGATCCGGAAGCACCGATTTTCCAAGTTGCTGATTATGGTCTGGTTGCTGACTTATTCACGGTATTGCCTGAATTAGAAGCCAAGCTTTAAAAACCGAGTCCTTAGAAAGCCGGGCGCAGTATAGGCCCGGTTTTTTTTTGCCGTTTATCTGCGTTTTTGTTCATTTCAAATTAATTTTCGGGCATCAGAATACGGTTAGTTACAATAATTTGCCGAATGCTAACTTGACGGCTCACCTGAACTTATCTAACGTGAGCGCAATTGAAAGTCACAATTCATTAACCACGGATGACAATATGTTTATTTCTTTAGAGCCCATGCAAACTGCGTCCGCAAAAATTTTATCTAGCGTTGTGTTGTTACTGTCATTAAATGGCTGTGTTGCGACACCACCTCCAGTGCAAGAACCATTGGTGAATCAACTCGATGGTCCGATGGCACAACTACAGTTTGATACCAAACAGCTATATCAACGACTGCAAAAACTTACGGCGGATAAAAGCTGCCAGCAAGATCAAGAATGCAAAGTTATGGGGATTGGTTCTAAAGCCTGTGGTGGTCCAGAGCAATTTATCGTTTATTCTGAAACTGTTACTGATGGCAAAATGCTGGCTATAACCAGTGAGCGCTATGCAAAATTGAAAAAAGAACAACAGAGCCGATTAGGCATGATGAGCACTTGTCAGCAACTGGCAACGCCGATCGCTAGCTGTCAGGTTAAAAAATGTGTATTGATTGAAAATCAATAAGCTGATGACTTCGAAAAGTTTCAAAAAAGTTTTAGGATAAAAAAAGCCAGCTTATGCTGGCTTTTTCATTGAGTAATCCCGCACGAAATTTCTATTCTTTATGTTTTGCACAAGCAACTTTATCTACACACTCACCATATAAATAGAGACTGTGGTGGGTAAGTTTAATGCCATTTTTCTCAGCGATTTCTAATTGCTTACGTTCAATTTCATCGTCTTCGAACTCGAGCACTTTGCCACAATTTAAACAGACTAAATGATCGTGGTGGTCCATGCGGCTCAGTTCAAATACAGATTTACCACCTTCAAAATGGTGACGAGTAACAATACCGGCATCATCGAATTGGTTTAGTACGCGATAGACAGTTGCTAGGCCAATATCTTCACCAATTTCCAGCAGGATTTTATAAACGTCTTCAGCACTAATGTGCTGATGACCTGGATCTTGCAGGATTTCTAAGATCTTAACCCGTGGAAGAGTTACTTTAAGACCGGCTCTACGAAGTTCGCTATTATGATCAGGCATCTGCATTTCTACTTACAATTAATTTGACTCGATTATAAGACGATTATTTGCATTTGGAAAAGTTAAATCTCTGCACTTATTCGCTGGCTGCTTGGCGAAGCAACAATTAACGGTTATTCTGGTACCAGCTTAATCTCATCCGACCAGAGGAATTGCATGCGCTGGGCTTTTAATCCGTCTGTAATGCGGCATTTACTTAATTTTTGGCCGCCATTTTTTTTCAATGGCATTAGAGTGGTGGAACTATCCACTGACTATCGGTATGCGAAAGTTACCCTAAATGACCGTCCGTGGCGGCGAAACATCAATAGCTCGCAGTTTGGCGGTGCTATGTTCGCCATGACCGATCCCATTTATCCTTTGATGGTAATGGGCGCTTTGGGCAAAGAGTATCTGGTTTGGGACAAAAGAGCCGATATCGATTACATCAAGCCGGGTAAAGGGAAATTAACCGCTGAGTTCTTCTTACAAGATGCGACTGTTCAAGAAATACAGCAAGCGACTGCTCACGGTGAAAAATACTTTCCGGAGTTCGTTGTCCATGTGAAAAATCAGCAACATGAAATAGTTTGCGAAGTAAATCGCACCCTGTATGTGCGCAAGAAGCCGCAACATCGACCCAGCGAGCGAGGATAGGCCATGTTAGGACTCAGGACAGTAATTTATCCAGTTGCAGATCTCGAAGCTGCTACGACTTGGTATAGCCAAGTTTTTGCGGTGGCTCCTTACTTTGTTCAGCCTTTTTACGTTGGCTTTCAAGTTGCGGGATTTGAATTAGGTTTAGTACCTGATGGGGAACCATCTAAAGACGGCGCCGTAACCTATTGGGGCTGTACAGACATTGAAACGGAATTTGAACGTATTCGATTGTTAGGTGCAACAGCGATAGAATCGCCAACAGACGTAGGTGAGGGTATTAGAGTCGCGACTTTAGCTGATCCATTCGGCAACTGTTTAGGGCTTATTCAAAACCCACATTTTAATGTAAAGGAAGTACGGTAAGAAGTGTTCTAAGAAGTGTGGTAGAAACTTTCATTCTAAATTATTGCAAAATAACCCAGAGTAAAAAGACAAAACCTTCTTACTCTGGGTATTCAAATTACAGACCTTCGAGTTCTTTTAAGCTCAGTTCTTCATAAACTTGCTTACACCACGCTTTGACACGTTGTTCAGTTAGTTCCGGCTGACGGTCTTCATCAATACCTAAACCAACAAAATGATCGTTATCAACTAGTGCTTTAGAAGCTACGAAGTTATAGCCTTTAGTTGGCCATTGACCGACCAAAATTGCGCCTTTAGGTTCGATAATGTCACGCAGGGTACCCATGGCATCAAGGAAATATTCAGCATAGTCTTCTTGATCACCACAACCAAAAATTGCGCAAAGTTTGTTAGAAAAATCAATGTTTTCTAGCTCTGGGAAAAAATCATCCCAGTCACATTGCGCTTCGCCGTAGTACCACGTCGGGATACCAAACATCAACAAATCATAAGCCGCAATATCTTCTTTGCTGCTTTTTGCAATGTCGTGAACGGCGATTAAGTTTTTACCCAATTCTTTTTGGATCATTTTTGCGATATGTTCGGTGTTACCGGTATCGCTGCCAAAAAATATACCTACTGTGGCCATATTCAGACTTCCTACCTAGCTAACGCTGCTAATAACAATTGTTCTATTAACGCACTGCGAGTAATTTGCAGTGCTTGTGCTTTTTCATCGAGTTGCAAGTACAAGTCTTCCGGCACTTTGCATTCAATACGTTTTAATCCTTTACTGCGGTCACGTCTAAGCTGATTACGTTTATTCAGCTTTAGTTGCTCTTCGCGTGGCAACGGATTGGTTTTTGGCCGTCCCGGACGCTTCTCCGCAGCAAATAAATCGATTGTTGTCCGATCAGTGGCAATCTTCGCCATTAACCCAACCCTTTAGATTCATAAATAAATTGGATCACGCCTTTTGCTAAAAATCCAGCGCAGCCCAGAAACAATACAATCCATACAAAAATTCGGCCGAATAACGGCACTTCGCCTTTTTTAAGTACATCATGAATTGCCATACCGATCAAAAAGAACAGAATACTCAAGCAGATCCACAATGCTGAGGCTTCGATTTGCGCCATATACTGATGTAACATAATGTCGACCTTCAAAAAAAACGCGCGCACTATAGCACAAAGTGCAGGAAAAGTTGCTGCGCTAGCTCAATAAAAAGTCTCGAACAATTTTTGCAAATGCTGCGGGTTTCTCAGCGTGCAACCAATGTCCAGTCCCCTGAATTATCTTGGCTTTCGCCTGCGGAAACATTGCTAGAATTATCGGCTGATGAGATGGCTGGATGTAATCCGAATCGCCACCTTTGATAAATAACACTGGTCCCAAATATTGGCCTGTTGCACTTGGTGCAGCCAAGATTTGCGAATAGTTTGCCGTTAATGCAGTTAGATTAAAGCGCCATTGTAACTTGCCGTCCACTTTCATTAGATTCTTCAATAAGAATTGGCGAACAGCAGGCTCTTCCACTGACTGTGCAAGCATTGGTTCTGCTTCTCGACGGTCGGTTAATGCAGCAAGAGGTAAATCCGCCAGCGCTTTAAGGATAGTGACATGACGAGGTGCGGTTACTACGGGCGAAATATCAGCAAGTATCAACTTTTTAACCCGATGTTGAGCGGTAAGCGCAATTTGCATCGCTACTTTACCACCCATCGAATGTCCGAGCACAAAAGCACTTTCAATGCCGAGCGCATCCAATGTCTCCAAAACATCATCAGCCATTTCTTGGTAATTCATTGTCGGCAAATGCGCTGATTTACCGTGGTTCCGCAGATCAACGTTGATAATTTTAAAGGAGTCGGCAAGTTGCCGAGCAATCATGCCCAAATTTTCATAGCTACCGAATAAACCATGAATTAAGACTAAAGGTTCACCTTGTCCGGAAATATCTGTATGTAAATGCATGAAATTCCTTAAATCATCTATCAGCGCAGCACGCTACGTGCCAGAATACCAAAAAATGGGCTGTAGCGTTAGGCTTAAAGCCTTTATATAATGGAGCTTCCTTCGAAGTGTTTTAAGGCATCTACATGAAAAACATAGAAATTGATGATGATTTGTACCACTACATCGCGAGCCAAACTCAACGGATCGGCGAAAGCGCTTCGGAGATCTTGCGTCGTTTGTTGTTAAATACGCCATCGTCAACTGTTATTACTGAGCCCGCCACGGCAGCTGCAGCACAGAGCGCAGAAGTCATTGAATCTTCATCAACTGGCCAAAAAGTTTTTGATATCTTGTCCAAACAAGATCTTCAAGCCGAGTTAAGTGTTGTCGGACGTTTCCTGGTCATTTTGTCAGCGCTCGCTCGTACACATAAATCAACATTTGCCAGTGTTTTAGAGATTAAAGGTCGTAATCGGGTTTACTTTGGTCGCAATGAAACCGATTTGTTGGAAGCGGGCAGTAGTACCAACCCAAAACAAATCCCAAACAGCGAATTTTGGGTAATTACGAACTCAAATACCACGCGTAAGAAAATGATGTTGACTGAAGCTGCGTTGAAGCTCGGTTATAGTCCAGATGAAGCAGAACTTATTCGCGATTTTTTGTAGGAAATATCAATACTCTTTACTCAATAAAAAGGATGTGAAATGTCGATCCATGCATTAGCAGGCCAAATTGTGCCGCAAAGTTTTCTGGAAAATATCCCTGCACTTTGTGCAAGTTACTATAACTTGGTTCCAGACGTTTCAAATCCTGCGCAGCGAGTCAGTTTCGGCACCTCAGGTCATCGCGGCGTGGCGACTGATGCATCTTTTAATGAAACTCATATCATGGCCATTTGCCAAGCCACCGCTGAATATCGACGAGCACAGGGCATCGAAGGTCCAATGTTTGTGGGTAAAGATACTCACGCACTCTCGGAACCCGCCTTTAGAACTGCTTTGCAAGTGCTCACTGCCAATGAGGTTAAGGTCATGGTGCAAAGTGGTGGCGGTTTTACCCCGACGCCAGTGATTTCGCACGCAATTTTGTCCTACAACCGACAAAAAAAGGTTGGTTTAGCCGATGGCTTAATTATTACGCCTTCGCATAACCCGCCATCGGACGGTGGTATCAAATATAACCCACCGCATGGCGGTCCCGCAGACAGCGACGCTACCGGCTGGATTGAAAAACGAGCTAATCAATTGATCGCCGACAAACTTGTTGGTGTGAAATGTAATTCTTACGCACAGGCATTGGCATCGAGTTATCTGAACTCGCATGACTATGTACCGCCTTACGTTGAGGATTTGAGTAATGTCATCGATATGCAAGCTATCCGCGACGCCAATGTAAAGATTGGGGTGGATCCATTAGGTGGTTCAGGCATCGCGTTTTGGCCGGAAATCGCCAAAACTTACCAGCTTGATATTACCGTCGTAAACGATCGAGTCGACCCAGCATTTGCTTTTATGCCGCTTGATAAAGACGGCAAAATTCGCATGGATTGCAGCTCGCCATATTCCATGGCTAACCTTATCAAATTGAAAGATCAATTTGATATTGGCATCGGTAACGACCCAGACTTCGACCGTCATGGCATTGTCACTCGTTTGGGTGGGCTATTAAACCCCAATCATTATTTGGCTATTGCAATCAATTATTTATTAGCGCATCGCCCACTGTGGACAGCTGATAAAAAAGTCGGCAAGACTTTAGTTTCTAGTGCCTTAATTGACCGAGTGGTAGCAGGGCGCAATCGCGAACTTTACGAAGTTCCTGTTGGATTCAAGTGGTTTGTAGAAGGCTTACATCAAGGTTCATTAGTGTTTGGTGGTGAAGAAAGTGCCGGTGCAAGTTTTTTACGTTTCGATGGCACCGTGTGGTCCACAGATAAAGACGGTTTCATCCTTGGACTTCTAGCTGCTGAAATCTTCGCCAAGACCGGGAAAGATCCCTTTGCCCTTTATCTGGAATTAACCGAAGAATTTGGCGCTCCGATTTATAAGCGTTTAGATGCCAGTGCATCCATGGCGCAAAAAGCTGCATTAAAACAGTTAGATGTTGCTAGTGTTTCGCAAACTGAATTAGCAGGAGACCCCATCCTAGCGGTAATGACCAAAGCTCCAGGGAATCAAGCTGATATCGGTGGTGTTAAAGTCGTTACTCGGAACGGTTGGTTTGCTGCACGCCCATCAGGTACGGAAAACAGCTATAAAATTTATTTAGAAAGTTTTGTTGACTCTCAGCACCTCGATTTGTTGGAGCAAGATGCTAAAAACTTTGTTGATGCAGTGTTTCAAAAAATATCAGAGTAAAGTCAAGTGTATGCATTCGTATGTAATTCAATTACACAAACTAGCCAATTTTCGCTGATTTCTTGACGTAGTGCGGATGTTTCTGTAATTTTACTACAAGATTAGTAACGGCATGCCTTCGAAGTATAGAAAAGCAATGCTGCCACAGCCGCAATTGCGGCTGCTTAAATCAGGCAAACTGGAAGAAACACATGAGCAAAACATCGGTTACCAATCAGCAAACAGGCGTAGCAGTCGCTAAATTGCCAACCGCCGCAGAACTGAAAGAAAAAATCATTCGGCACCTGTATGGAACTTTGGGCACTGATGTCAACAAAGCCAGTCCACAAGCTTGGTGGCGTGCAACTTGTGCCGCTATCAATGAATATGTGTACGATGGTTTGAGAACGACACAGCGCACTCACTACCAACAAAATACCAGAGCGGTTCATTACTTCAGCCTTGAATATTTGATGGGCCGTTTGTTTAGCAATAATTTGCATAACCTAGGTTGCTATGACATTGCCAAACAAGCACTCAGCGAACTTGGCCTTGATATCGCAGATTTAGAAGAGCAAGAAGAAGACATGGCGCTGGGTAACGGCGGTTTAGGTCGCCTTGCAGCGTGCTTTATCGATTCAATGGCAACGTTAAATTATCCAGCCATTGGTTACGGTATCCATTACGAACATGGTCTGTTTAAACAAGAATTCCAACACGGTTTCCAAATTGAACGTCCTGATAGCTGGCGTGAATATGGTAATCCATGGGAAATTTGCCGCCCTGAATCTGCACAAGAAATTTCAGTCTACGGTTATGTAGAAACCGTTTACGATCTTCAAGGCAACATGAAAAAGGTATGGCACCCTGGCCGTATCATCAAAGCGGTACCTTGGGATATCCCTGTAGTTGGTTATAACGGCAGCTCAGTGAACGTGTTACGTTTATGGGAAAGTCGTGCCAGCGATTTCTTCAACTGGGATGTATTTAACTCCGGCGGTTATGTTGATGCGGCTCGGGAAAATATTGAAGCTGAAACCATTTCTAAAGTTTTATATCCAAACGATGAAACTGAAGCGGGTAAAGAATTACGTTTAATTCAGCAATATTTCTTCTGCTCGAGCTCGTTAAAAGACATTATTCGTCGTTATAAACGTGCACAAGGGGACGATTGGTCTAAATTTGCCCAGCAAGTTGCGATACAGCTTAACGATACCCATCCGGCAGTTGCCATCCCTGAATTGATGCGGATTCTGGTCGACCGGGCAGAAATGAGCTGGGATGAAGCTTGGAACATTTGTCAGCATGTATTTGCGTACACTAACCACACCCTGCTGCCTGAGGCTCTTGAGCGTTGGCCGGTACGGTTATTTGAAAAAGTTTTACCACGTCATATTGAAATTATTTATGAAATCAACCGCCGCTTCTTAGTAGAGCAGGTTGATGTGAAATGGCCTGGTGATGTCGAGAAAAAACGTAAATTATCAATCATAGAAGAAGGCCATGAGCCAATGGTTCGTATGGGCCATTTATCTGTGGTTGGTTCATTCCGGGTCAACGGTGTTGCGCAAGTCCACTCTGATTTAGTTAAATCTGATTTATTCCCAGAAATGGTGGCGTTGTGGCCAGATAAATTCACCAACATCACGAACGGTGTGACACCGCGTCGTTGGTTGAAAGCTTGTAACCCAAGATTGTCTAAGTTACTCGACAACACTATTGGTAAAGAATGGCCAACTCGTCTTACTGATTTAGCGAAGTTAAAAGCGCATGCTGATGATCCGAAGATGCAAGATGCTTTCATGGCGATCAAGCAGCAAAACAAAGCAGATCTCGCAATTGAAGTGAAACGATTGACTGGTGTCGACATTGATCCACACGCATTATTTGACGTGCAAATCAAGCGTTTGCATGAATACAAACGTCAGCATTTAAACCTCCTGCATATCTTGGCACTTTATCGTCGTATCCTCCAAGATCCAAATTATGACATGGTACCTCGGGTATTTTTATTTGGCGCAAAAGCTGCACCAGGTTATAAATTGGCGAAAGAGATTATCTACGCGGTCAATAAAATCGCCGATAAAATTAATAACGATAAACGTGTGAAGAACCGTCTGAAGGTTGTGTTCATGCCGAATTATCGCGTGAGTTTAGCGGAGAAAATGATCCCAGCGGCCGATGTTTCTGAGCAAATCTCGACGGCGGGTAAAGAAGCTTCGGGTACCGGTAACATGAAACTTGCACTTAATGGTGCAGTCACTGTGGGAACGATGGACGGTGCCAATATTGAAATCGCTGAAGAAGTAGGTTTAGACAATATTGCCATTTTCGGTTTGTCAGTTGACGAAGTGAAGGCGCTTTATCGTGATGGTTATAGCAGTTGGGATTATTACGCAAAAGATCCTGAACTGAAAGCTATCTTAGATTGGCTAGAAACTGATTACTTCACTCCAGGCAAGCCTGGCGAGCTGGCGGCGATTAAGCGCAGCCTGTTAGAAGGTGGTGATCACTATTTAGTGTTGGCTGATTTCGCATCTTATGTTGCAGCACAGCAGAAGATCGATACTTGGTATAGAGATAAAGCAGGCTGGGCGAAAAAAGCGTTGTTGAACACCGCAAGTGTCAGTAAGTTTACCTCTGACCGGTCTATTGAAGATTATGTTGAGCGCGTTTGGAAACTGACGCCTTGTACTGTGATCTCTAAGGACTAATAGAGTCTGATGCAGAAAAAACCGTTGTTTTCGCAACGGTTTTTTTTCGCCTAGAATTGGTTAAACTGAGTAGCCAGCTACAAGAGTTCGACACATGTTGTTACAGACATTTTCGTGGTGCGGCTAGATATTTTAATGTCTCATCCCCATCATCTAGGTAACTTAGCAAAAAGAGTATCGATATGAGCCAACAGTGGCGACAGAATTCCCAAGGATTTCGCATTAAATTTAAAAATCAAAGTGCGCTGGGTAATTTCATCACAATTTTAGCGGTGCTTGCCGGTGCAGCACTGCTGCTGGTCGTGGGTGTTTGGATTTTCTTCATTTTATTGACCATTGGTGTATTGTTATTACCTTGGTTATGGTGGAAAAAACGCAAGCTGATCCAACGTATGCGCGCGCAAGCTGAAGCCTATCAAGCTGGGTCTGGTCAGCAGGGCGAAGCTAACCCAGGCGCAGGTCGAGTGTTTGAGGGCGAGGTCATCGCGACCGAAGTTCTTGAGAACAACCGTAAATCTGAATAAAAACCTGAAGAACTGGCTTTCGATGCTTAAATACTTGGCTATCGCAATGTTATACTCAGCCATCTTCAGCCAAGTTTGATGTTTATGATCCCAAAGTTAGCTCCTGAGCAGTTATTAGACGCCACAGTCGTCAGTTTTTGTCAGTCACTAAAAGCCGCTGGATTTGCTGGTGATATCGAGACCAGTTACGCCGCGAGACTCGCTGTTGCCACAGATAACAGCGTTTATCAGCAACTTCCGCAAGCTGTACTGTTACCCAAACATCAAGCTGATATTGTCCTATTCACGGAACTTGCCGCACAGGCTGATTTCTCGCAGATCAAATTCGCTCCGCGCGGTGGTGGTACTGGTACTAATGGCCAGGCACTAACCAAGCATGTTGTGGTCGATGTTTCTCGTCATATGCGTGGCATTTTGGAATTTAATGCAGAGCAACGTTGGGTCAAAGTGCAAGCAGGGGTAATTAAAGATCAGCTGAATGCCTTTTTAAAACCTTTTGGTTTTTTCTTTGCTCCAGACTTATCAACCTCAAATCGTGCAACCATTGGTGGCATGATTAATACCGATGCTTCGGGGCAGGGTTCTTTAGTTTATGGCAAGACCAGTGACCATGTGTTGTCACTGACGACGGTATTGGTTGATGGCTCAGTGCTACACACTAGTCCAATCAGCAAACAAGAGGCCGAAGAAAAAGCTACCGAAGATTCAGTGATAGGGCGTATTTATCAACAAGCGTTTTCTACTTGCACTGAATACAGACCACAGATCCTGCAAAAATTCCCACGTTTGAATCGATTCCTGACTGGTTATGACTTAGAGCATGTTTGGAATGACACACTAACGACTTTCGACTTATCGCGGTTGATCACAGGCTCTGAAGGCTCATTAGGCTTTGTAACTGAAGCAGTATTGAATGTCACGCCAATCGCTCGTTTTAAAACACTCATCAATGTCAAATATGACAGCTTCGAAAGCGCGCTTAGAAATGCCCCATTTTTGGTGGCTGCCCGCGCTACTTCGGTAGAAACCGTCGATTCTAAAGTGCTCGACCTAGCAAGAAACGACATAATTTGGCATCAAGTCAAAGCATCTATCGAAGATGTGCCGGGTAAGACTATGCTTGGCTTAAATGTCGTTGAATTCAATGATGAAGACCAAGCTGAGATGCACGAAAAGGTGTCATCTTTGGTTTCTCGTTTGGAACATGCAGTCGAAAATGGCGAAAGTGGCATCATCGGTTTTCAGGTGACTAGCGACGAACGCGCTATTTCGCAGATTTATACAATGCGCAAAAAAGCGGTTGGGTTGCTAGGGAATGCCAAAGGCCAACGCAAGCCGTTGCCTTTTGCCGAGGACACTGCGGTTCCACCGGAAAATCTCGCTGATTTCATTATGGAATTCAGAGCATTACTGGACGCAGAGCAACTAAGTTATGGCATGTTTGGCCATGTTGATGCAGGTGTATTGCACGTGCGACCTGCACTTGATATGTGCGATCCTCAAGATGAGAAATTACTGCGTAAAATTTCTGATGGTGTCGTAGCACTTACCGCAAAATATGGTGGTTTAATGTGGGGCGAACATGGCAAAGGCTATCGCAGCGAATACGGTCCAGCATTCTTTGGTGAAGAGCTTTTCGCTCAGCTGCGCCGCATAAAAGCGGTATTTGACCCACACAACCGCATGAACCCAGGTAAAATTTGTACGCCTTGGCAATCGACCGACACGCTGGTCAGTGTTGATGGCCAAAAACGTGGTTATTTTGATCAACAAATACCAATTCAAGTTCGGCAAAGTTTTGAAGCGGCGACAAGTTGTAACGGCAACGGTTTGTGCTTCAACTATGAAGAAAACTCGCCAATGTGTCCATCGAGCAAAATCACTAAGGATCGTCGCCACAGTCCGAAAGGTCGCGCTGGATTGATGCGTGAATGGCTGCGCCTAATGCAAAATCAAGGCGTTGATGTGCTTGCTCAGGAACAGCAATTGTTATCTGGAAAGGCACAAACTTCTTGGTGGCAAAAACTGAAAAACAATCGTGCAAAACAGCAAGGTGAGCAGGATTTTTCCCACGAAGTGATGGAAGCAATGGAAGGGTGTTTAGCTTGCAAAGCATGTGCCGGCCAATGCCCAATAAAAGTAGATGTTCCGTCCTTCCGAGCACGGTTCCTGCAGCTGTATCACAGTAGATACTTAAGACCAGTGAAAGACTATCTAGTTGGCAGTATCGAACGCACTGCACCTTGGTTTGCCAAAGCACCAAGATTAGTCAATTTTGTTATCCAGTTGCCAATTAGTGCGTGGTTCCTAAGAAAAACTATTGGTTACGTTAATACGCCATTGTTGTCAGTACCAACATTGGCAAATCGAGTACAAGAATTTCAGACGTTTAATCTCGATGACGTAAATAATATGACCGCTGAACAGCGCAGTAAAATCGTGTTGTTGGTGCAAGATCCATTTACCAGTTTTTATGAAGCTGAGCTAGTCGAAGATGCAATGCATCTAATAAAGGATCTTGGTTTCACCCCAATATTGTTGCCGTTTATGCCAAACGGTAAACCACAGCATGTTAAAGGCTTTTTAGCTGATTTTGCTCAGGTGGCAAAGAACTCAGCTGATTTCTTAAACCGATTAGCAGCATTAGAATTGCCACTTGTTGGTCTGGATGCTTCACTTGTGCTGGTTTATCGAGATGAGTACTTAAAAGCTTTAGGGAACGCTCGCGGTGATTTCCATGTATTGCTGATGCATGAATGGTTAGCTAAGCAATCATTACCGCCGTTAACGGGCATGGGGACCTATCAGTTACTGGCACATTGTACTGAAAAAACGGCGCTACCGGTAACCGAACAGACTTGGCAACAAATTTTTGCGAAAGCAGGTCTTGCTTTAGCTCCGGTTGCGGTCGGCTGCTGTGGTATGGCCGGTACCTATGGTCATGAAGTGCAAAATCAGCAAAACAGCCGCGATCTATACGATCTTAGCTGGCAACAGACCATCAATAAAACGCCTGCCGGTTTCTTGTTGGCGACTGGTTTTTCTTGTAGAAGCCAAGTAAAGCGTTACGAAGGATTCAAACCTTTGCATCCACTACAATTACTCCGTCAGTTACTTGCCTCAGCTAAAAATACTTAAAGATTGCTCTGCTTTCATAAAGTAAAAGGGCGACTGATGTCGCCCTTTGTTTTACCTAGTTTTATTCGTTTAGAATCATTCGTTTAGAATCGTGCAGTAAGTCCAAGACTTAACGCGCGCCCTGGCAGTGGCACATCTTCTTTCAGGAAGCTAGTGTGCACATATGCAAGCTCATTGGTCAGATTATTACCGCGCAGATAAGCGGTTAAATCAACGCTATCTAGTGCAAACTCATAATTTACCGAAACATCCAATAAGGTATAGCCAGGTGTTGCAGTTTCTTCAGCCGCGATGCGATTTTGCGCTGCGTAACGGGTTGCGCCGGCGACGAACTGCCAATCTGCTACTTCGTATTGATATTCAACGCCAAATTTAACTGGGGAAACCCGAGGTAAATTGCCACCGTCACGCAGTTCAATCCGCACTGAGTCGGCAAACGCTTGCAACTGATGTTGTTGATTTAGCCGATAAGTTAATGAAAACTCCATACCATACATATCAACGTCGTTTTGTTGATACTGGTAAACCACGTAGTCTTCGTGTGCGTGAGCGCCTTCATCACCATCTTCTTCATGATGATGCAAGTCTTCCATAGTGAAACCAGTATCAGTTTGATAGAGGTAGTCATTGATACGGTTGTAGAAGAAGTTATAGCTGAAGGTCAAGTCACCATTAATTTTATGAAAACCAATGTCTAAGTTGTTAGCAACTTCACGTTGAGGTTTGCTCGCCGCTAATTCCAGTTCACCGTCTTCAGCGATTTGATAGGCCGCACCCAGTTCATAGCTGCTGGTTGCAAGGTGTAAACCGTTTGCATAGATTTCGCTAGCACTTGGTACCCGAGACGAATGACTAATATTCGCGGTCCAGTTAAAGCCAGGCTGGAAATTCCAGACGAAACCAGCAGAAGCACTCATCGCATTCAGGCTGGTATCGGCATCAAATATCGTCAGTTCATCAGAGACTGTTAATTCATCAATGCTATGACGAGTCCGTTCTATGCGAGTACCAAGTTGTGCTTTAACGTCACCAAAACTACGTTCTTCCAGCACAAATAATGCTAAAGAATTTGTTTTCGAAGCCGGAGTAAAAGCCTCCTCGCCAATTGCAGCAAAATCGCTGGTTTGATGATGTAAACCAACTAAACCGTGCCAATTGGCAATATCCTCGTGTTCAGCTGTGAGGCGTGCTTCAAAGGTCTTATTGGTAAAACTTGTACCAGGAATTCCGTCTTCAATTTCAGCGTGCTGGTAATCGGTGTAAGCGCTTGAAAAGTTAAGCTGCTCAATACCTTTGATTGGATTATATAATTCACCTGTTAGACCAAAACGGTCTTGTTCCATATCGGCAAAAACACCAACTTCTTCAACCACAGGCTCTGCTGTTACTTCTTCTTCATGATGGTGATGGCCTGGAATGCCATATTGATTTGCAATATGACCGTAAGAGAATCCAATTAAGCCGTTGTCTTTGACCAGACTAGCGCCGACGTTAAACGCTGAGTTGTCTAACCAAGTATTATGCAGCTCCGAAGCAGTTTCACCTTCGTCATTGGTAAAGGTTGGCACTTCGAAATCATCGCTTTTCCGATCCATCGCATCAAAATGCCATGCGAATTGTTCGTTAGCACCATCGTGATTTAATGCATAAGATTTTTCGCTGGCTACATCATTAAAACTGGCATCGATAGTCGTTTGTGGCGCGCGCAGCTGTCTTGGGATCCGGTTGTCAACAATATTTACGACACCGCCAATAGCGCCACTGCCATATAGCAGAGTTGATGGTCCACGTAATACTTCAATCTGTTCAGTCGTGATTGCGTCTGCAGTAATGGAATGATCTGGACCGATTCTCGAGACGTCGCCCGTATCTAGGCCATTACTTAACATCTTTACGCGTGGTCCGTCTAAGCCACGGATCACTGGACTTGCAGCGACAGGGCCGTAGTAATTGCTGTGCACACCAGGTTGCATCTTTAAAGTCTCACCGATTGTCGGCGCACGGTGGCGTTCCAGCGAATCACCGGTAAGTACATTAACCGGCGTTGCCATTTCTAAATCATAATGATGTAAACCTGTCGCAGAGACACTGATACGTTCAATACCGCCAGCAGTCAATTGCACCGCGACTGGATCAGTAGATGCTTTGGTGAAGCTGTCACCAAAACCTTTCGCTGCAACGTGAATTTCGGCACCTACGGGTGCTGATAATTGAAATTCACCATTTTTGTTGGTGTAGACAAACTGCTGACGACCATGCACGTGAATTTTAGCATTCGCCACAGGCTTTCCAGTTACATCAGTAACTTGGCCTTTGACTGCAATTTGTTCAGTTTGGGCAAAAGCCGAAAAACCACAAAATAATAAAGATGCGATCAATGAGTAACGAAACGACTGAGCTTGGCCGATTAACGTTTTAGTTTTATTTTTCTGCTGAACGGACATCGATATAAACCTATATGTAATGTGATGATATAACATTTTACGGCGACGACATGTTTTGCACAACCTCTTTCTGCTTATCGATCGGGCGCTCAACGCATTTTGCTGACTCTTTGCCTTATATCGCTATTTAGTCAATTTTTCGCCAGTTTTTAAGTATTGTTCGTCTTTTTGTCAAAAACTATTGCCATTTGCTGGTGTTTTTCAACTTGAAAAGTTCAGCTTTCACTAGGAATCTTATTAATTATCAGTGATCTAAGCTTGAATGGGCCAATAGTGGCGCAACCTATGCTTATTCATTACAAAATCAGAGCTAACTGGCAGGACGCTTATTCCTATGCCATGTTAAAGGTACTGGAGGTAACTTATGCAGGTCACACCGAAAGTTGTGCGGTTGGATTTGCAATACAATGCAGAGCAAACGCATCAGTATTTACGAGAAACTTTATATCTAGGTCCTTATCCGCAGGAGGACATCGAGCATTTTGCCAAACGACTGCTCACCTTAGTCGCGCTATATGAAGCTCATCCAATTATGGCTTCGTCGCCAGGTCATAAAGGGCCAGATTTTTACTTGTACGATCAGCATCAACATTATCAACTTTGGTGCGAATTAAGTTTACCAAACGAAAAACAATTGGTAAGTGCCTGCAGACGGTCAGAGCAAGTGTTGCTTATTTGCGATGACAGCGAGTTCAAAAAAGCAGAGTCATTAATTCGCGGACAAACCAATGCAGATATTATTTCGCTATCAGCCGACGTCATTCAGCAATTTCAACAAATGATTAGGCCAAACATGCATTTGGCGGTTTGGCGAGAACACAATTGCCTAACCATTACTGATGGGGCTCAGGCACTAGACCTAACCACCGGACATTTCTACCACTAAATTGCCTGCCGATAATTTACCAAAGCAGCTGTAGCGCGTATAATCCGCGGCTGTTTTTATTGCACCGGATTTACGGTCCGGCCCAAGCAAAAGGTTAATCTCATGTACGTTGTAGCTGCTCTCTATAAGTTCGTCCAATTACCAGATTACGTCGCTTTGCGCGATCGTTTGTACCAACATCTGGTTTTAAATAAAGTCAAAGGCACCTTGCTGCTCGCCGAAGAAGGCATTAACGGCACAATTTGCGGTCCTCGTGAAGGGATTGATGCGGTTCAAGCATTTCTTAAAGCTGATGGGCGCTTTGAAGGCTTGTCCTACAAAGAGTCTTTTGCCGATGAACCCGCGTTTTATCGCACTAAAGTAAAACTTAAGAAAGAAATAGTCACTATGGGTGTTGAAGGGATTAACCCTGCACACATCGTTGGTACTTATGTAAAAGGTAACGATTGGAATGAATTAATATCCGATCCTGAGACTATTCTGATCGATACCCGCAATGACTATGAAGTCGCTATCGGCACTTTTAAACACGCAGTTAATCCAAATACCACAAGTTTCCGTGAATTCCCGCAGTGGGCAGCAGAAAATTTAGACCCAGCAAAACATAAGAAAGTTGCGATGTTCTGTACCGGTGGCATCCGCTGTGAAAAATCAACCGCCTATTTGAAAGAGCAAGGTTTTGCCGAGGTTTACCACCTAGATGGCGGCATTTTGAAATATTTGGAAGAAATGCCAGAACAGCAAAGCATGTGGGAAGGTGAATGCTTCGTCTTTGACCAACGGGTTGCGGTAAAACATGGCTTAGAGCAGGGCAGTTATGACCAGTGTTATGCTTGTCGTATGCCGTTGTCGACCGATGATATGGCCAATGAGAAATATGTGAAAGGTTTAAGCTGTCCGCATTGCCATGACAAAATCACATCAGAACAACGCGCGTCTTTTGAAGAGCGTCAAAAACAAATTGAGTTAGCCAAACAACGGGGTGAAAAGCACATCCGCGATGGTAAAGTCGATTTTTGATCATTGCTATAAGCCTGTATCTCAATGAGGTACAGGCTGTTGAATCTATACCCATTTTTCCGAATTCATTGCCAAAAACTTGCTGGTTGTTCGATTTTTAGTCTAACTTCAAAACTGACTTCAACGGACTAGAAGCGATGAATAGGGATGAATTCTGTTAACCAAACCTCCCCAACAAATTTATCTACCCTTTATCCAGATTTACCGCAAACGGTACAGTTAGAACATTTTGCTGACCTTTTGCAAAAGTTATTTCACGCAATTGACGTTATTATTTTGGTGCAAACAGACCATGGTTGCTGTTTCGTATCATCTGTATCGAGCGTTGAAATCGACGTTGTATCCTTACTGGAGCAATTCCCGCTGGCGTTTTCCAGCAATGGCAGTGATGCTCAAGAAGTTCAGACAACACTGGTCATTCGAAATTTTCTGCATGGGAACAACTTAGCTGGCAAAGTGATTCTGAAGCAGCAATTCCAAATCGTATCTGAAGAACAAGATGCAGCGCTACTTTGGATGATTGATTGTATTGTCAATTATCTAAGCACCGAACCAATCCCAGAATTTGGCCTTGAGCTTCGAGTTTTCAAGTCGGTAGATTTATCAAAGCTGCTTGGGTCATCATTTCATGCTAGTGACAGTGTGACACAATGGTTTTGCAGCAACAGCATGCAGCATACAAGTCTATCGAACGACGAGTTCTGCGATTTGATTGGAGAAGAACTTAGTGCTTGGATTATGTTCCAGTTCGAAAGCAACTTTGATCATGCAAAAATTCGAGTCCAGCAAAGCAGTTTGACCACAATCAGTGTGCAGATCCTTTGGTGGCGAGTCGCGCATGGCGGTTGGTTTTTACAAGTTCAAGATCTTTCATTGGCAAATCAACTCCGTCAATCGCAACAACAATTGGCATTTCTACAATCGCTCTTTACCAGTGGAATTGCCGCTATGGTCGGCATAAATGCAAAGCATCAAGTTGTTTATGCGAATGCTCAAGCCCGCCAAATGTTACAGATCTCGCAGTTTAATGACCGACTACGTGCGCCTCTGGACATTGGATATTTGCAATTCTTTGATCCTGACCAAATGCAACTTGGCGCTATACCAGTTTTTGGCGAGATCGGCAGTGATTGGTCGACATTAAACGAACAACGCCGGCTTGTGCAGTATCCTGGGGGCGATGAGCGAGTCCTGTCACTTTGGGTTGCGCCGCATAACGACTTACAATCACCAGATATAGTTGCGTATTGCCTATTAATGGATATGACTGAGCAATATCAGCTGCAGCGTGCATTACAAGAGATGCAGGAGCATATTGATAGCTTGCTGCATTTTAGTCCGGCAGCTATCTATCAATCGTTCACTAACCTCAGTCATGGTTTCATGTACATCAGTCCCAACATCGAAAAGATCACTGGATTTACCCAAACTGAGGTGATGGACGATCCAGGCTTTTGGCCTCGGCATGTGCATCCGGATGATTTAGCACTCGTGCTCAGTGAACATACAAACGACGACAATAGCTTAGAATATCGATTATTTAGCCTTCGTAAGCAGCGTTATGTTTGGGTAAAGGACATTCGTAACAGTTCTCCAGAAGAAGGGGATGAACATATTGTTTTTGGCGCGCTGCTGGATATCGATGCACAAAAGGAAGCCGAACTCGAGCAAGTTCGTTTGCAAGTTGAACTTGATAACCAAAAAATTGAACTCAGCCAATCGCTCGATAGCATGGTTGATGCAGTGATTACTATCAATGAATATGGCACGATTTTATCGTGCAATCCTGCAACTTGCAGTTTGTTCGACTTTTCGCTAACTGAGCTAAAATCGATGCAATTTGTCGAATTATTAGTAACTCCGCTGAGCTTTAACCGCTACTTTGCTGAGTTGACTAGTTCAAGAGAGTTTATTTCAGAGCAAAAGGCCATTGAGTTTTCAGGGAAAACTAAGTCAGGCAAAACAATCTACTTCTCGTGCACTATGGCCGAGTTACCAGCAAACACTTCACTAAAACGCCGATTTGTCGCCTGTTTGCATGACTTAACCGAGTTTAAACTGCAACAAGAACAATTGATCCAAGCCGGTAAATTAAGTGCTCTTGGCACTTTAACCAGTGGTATCGCTCATGATTTCAACAACATTCTTGGCATCATTCGTGGTTATGCTGAAATGTTATCGCTACGAAGTGAAACTCAAGTCGCTAGTTACGCTACTAATATAATTAAAGCGGCCGATCGTGGTGCCGCAATGACGAAAAACCTGTTGGATTTCTCTTCAAACAAAAGCAGGGACATTATCAAAACTGACATTAATCAGCTCATTAACGACATGCTCGACATGTTGTCTGAGGCAGTCACGAAACGAATCACCTTACAAATTAATTTGACCTCGGAATCACTGCCGACAGAAATGGAAAAAGGTGGTTTGGAGAATGCGTTATTGAACTTAGTTATTAACGCACGGCATGCAATCAAAGACCTTGGCACCATTTTCTTGAGCTCTGAACGAATTGTTTTAACACAAGGCATGGCCGCTTCTCTTGATCTAACTGCCGGCAGTTATTGTTGTGTCCGAGTTAAAGACACCGGGTCAGGAATGTCAGATGAAGTCCAGCAGCGACTGTTTGAGCCATTTTTTACCACTAAAGGCACGCAGGGCACCGGACTAGGTCTTGCGCAAGTGTTTGGTTTTTGTCGCCGCTGCAAGGGTACAGTGCGAGTGAATTCGACCGAAGGCATAGGAACAGAATTCGTTCTCTACTTTCCCTATATTGAATCTAAGCAGCCAGTTATTTTGACTGAGTCGCCTAAACCCGCCCAACAAAGCAGATTTTCCGCAAATAAACCTGCAAAAACCACGTCAAAGATTTTGATCGTCGATGATGAAGAAGAGCTATTGGCGGTCAATTCAATGCTGCTGGAATCCGCAGGTTATCAAGTTGTCAGCGCAAACAGTATGGCGGCGGCCATTGCCGAACTGCAGAGCCAGCAATTCAATTTATTGCTCAGTGATATCGTAATGCCAAATGGCACTGGTTTGCAGTTGGCCGCCTACGTTCAACAACATTACCCAGAACTGCCGGTGCAATTAATCAGCGGCTTTGCTGATGAATCGATGATAGAAGAAGAGTCGTGTCGTCAGTTTTACGAAGCACGTCTACAGAAACCACTCAAGACCTCGATATTACTCAACAAAGTAGCCGAGTTATTACAATTAAACAGCGTCAATAAGGATAACAGTCATGTCAGTATCTGATCTTGTTTGCGTCGTCGATGACGATGCGCAGTACCTTGAACTGCTAACAGATTTGTTATGTGGACAAGGTCTGCACGTTCAACCTTTTCAACAGGCTCAACAGTTTTTGGATGCTGATTTAACTGAATGTGCCGTAGTTATTTTGGATTTGTTTATGCCCGACATCGATGGCGTTGATGTCTTAAGAATTCTGGCTGCTCGGAAATTTAAAGGTGCAGTAATTCTAACCAGTGGCCAAGATCAAAGTGTCTTAAGAACCGCATTCGAGCTTGCCAAAGCGCAGCATTTAACCATCCTGCATTCGTTTACCAAACCAATACCCTTGCTTGAATTGGCTAATTTAATTGCACAGACGTTGGCAGATAGTTTTCAGGCACAGCAACAATCTCAAGATAAAAATTGGACCCCATCAGTTTCGCAATTACGAGACGCAATTCGCGAACAACAGTTGGTCTTGCATTATCAACCTAAGATTGACGTTGCAACGGGGAAAACCTCTGGTTTTGAAGCCTTGGTGCGCTGGCAACATCCAGAATACGGCCTGGTGCCACCATTTAAGTTTATTCGTCTTGCGGAACAGTTCGGCTTAATGGCGGAGTTAACCTCATCAGTATTAGTAATGGCAATGCAACAACTAGCGACTTGGAATCAACAAGGTTTACCGACCCGAATTGCAGTGAACATTTCTGCGGAAAATCTAACTGATTTAGAGTTTCCACAAAAACTACTTCAACTTTTACAGCAGTACAAAATCGAGCCATCGCAGTTGTTATTGGAAATAACCGAAACTGCGGTCATGAATGAGGTGGTTCTATCTCTCGATATATTGATCCGCCTGCGAATGAATGGTATCGGTTTATCAATAGATGATTTTGGTACCGGTTATTCCTCTTTGGCGCAACTGCATCGAATTCCGTTTAGTGAGTTAAAAATTGATCGTCGTTTTGTCCATGCAATGGGCACAGAAGCTGAAAGTTTAGCTATAGTAGAAACATGCGTGTTTCTGGGGCACCGTTTAGGCATGAAAGTTGTCGCTGAAGGTGTCGAAACCGCATCTATTTTGCGTAAATTGCAGGAAATAAATTGCGATCAAGCGCAAGGGTTTTATTGGAGTAAAGCAATGGCTGAACCACATGCTACGGCTTGGCTCCTAAAGTCTTTTCAGTAATATAAGGATGCAAGAATGTCAGAGCACGGCACGCTTAATGTTTTGTATTTCGAAGACGATCTGGCCAATGCGCAATTAGTCACGGACTATCTAAAACAACATCACCATCAAGTTTGGCATTTCCCTGAATATCCGCAGGGCGGCATCGCCGCAATCAGAGATGCGATGCGTATTGCACCAGACATTGTCATCATGGACGTAAATATGCCAACAATGGATGGTTATCAGTTATGCCAGTTACTGCGGCAAGAACTATTGTCAGATCAGTGTGGTGTTATTTTTACCTCTGGATTAATGCTCGATGAGGACATCATGCGCGCTTACGCAGCCGGCGCAGATGATTACCTTATTAAGCCGCTGCGTCTGCAAGAGCTGCTAGTGAAGTTACAGCAGGTTTTTAAATCTCGAGAACGCCAAGCGGATGTGCAGATGCAGGCGAGTACCGCCATGAAATTGGCATTTGATGCGATGCGTAACTCATCGGAACTGGGCCAAATCCTGCGTTTCCAAGATAGCATTCATCAAGCGACCGATTTCAAGGACCTCGCAATTTTATGCTTTGGTGCTTTGCAGGGCTTTGATCTGTCCGCATCGATTGTTTTCTTACATGAAGACCAGCCAATTTACTACCGGGATGATGGACTTGTACCGCCGTTAGAACTTGATTCGATGCTAGCGTCACGCGGAAAGGGCCGATTGTTCTGTTGGAAACAATATGCATTCTTAAACTACGATTTGTTTTCGATGCTTATTCGAAATATGCCAATCCATGAAGAAGACCGTTATGGTGTGCTGAAAGACCAAATTTGTTTGTTATTTAACAGTTTGGATATTCGTATTACGACGCTGCTCTTAGAGAAATCAGAGCAAGAGAAGCAAAAGAGGATCAGGACGATTTCGCAAGTGCTGGCAAACATTGTGTTGGAAATGGAGCAGAGCAATATTGCGTTTTCGCAACAGTTCGAAAAGATAATCCAAGACATGGAAACCAATCTTTTGGCGGAGATGTCGCAATTTAACCTACTTGAAGCTGAAGAAACAATACTGATGCGCAGGGTAGAGGAAGCGATGATGGCGGCCACGCAATTATTTGATAGTTCCTTAGAACGCGAAGTTCAGCATCGCTCAGTCATGAACAAATTATTGGAAAAACTCTCAAGCACTTAATCTATCGGTAGTCTGAACCAAAACCGGGTGCCTATACCCGGTTTACTTTCAAAACCTATCTCTCCCTTGTGTAGTTCAATGATCCGGCGGGAAATTGCCAAACCAAGTCCTGAACCATAGACGGTTTTATTGCTAGCACTATTGGCTTGAACAAATTTACCGAAGATTTGGGGCTGAACTTCCAGTGGTATACCATCACCAGTGTCTTCAACATTTACTTGCAGATAACTACCAACGACTTCGGAATATACTTTTACTTCACTGCCAGATTTTGAGAATTTAACGGCATTTGACAATAGGTTATCGAGCACCTGCCGAATCTTATTGCTATCAAAATGCAAAGCACTAGCGGAACTTTCATCGGCAACAACGACGATGCTGACATTGAACTTGCTTGCGTAGGTTGAGAGGCTAGAAACCGCTTGTTCAATCAAAGGCAGTATAGGTTGCGAACTTGCAGAAATCTCCAGCGCACCTTTTTCATATTTTTGCAAATCAAGTAAGTCATTGATCAATATTACCAATCGATTACTGTTTTCTTCAGCTGTACTTAGTAACTGTTGTTTCATCACCAAATTAGTTTCAACTTGCGGCACTGCAAGTAACTTAATAGCGCCGTGAATAGAAGTGAGCGGAGTTCTTAGCTCATGCGAAACTGTACCGATGAAATCATCTTTCAACTGGTCAAGTTTACGCAGTTCTGCGTTTGATCTCGCTAAATCATCGAGCAGCGATTTAAGCTCGGATGTGCGGTCTGCGACCTTTTGCTCTAAGGCTTGGTTATTAATCTCTTGCGCAAGATTGCTCGCCTGCAGCAATTCGTTGATCCTTTCCATGTGGTCAAGTCTGTTACGATAGACCAAATAAATACTACCAAGCAGAAGCAGTGCGCCTAATATTTGCAATTCAAGTCGTTGCCACCAGTAAGGATTGATGACAAAACTGAACTCTTTTGCGTGCTGATGAAAAAAACCATGGTTGTTAGAACCCTTCACCATAAACTTATAGCGACCAGGTGGCAGATTTTGATACCGCATCAAGTTCTCTCCGCGCAGCAATTGCCATTTGGAATCAAAACCTTCCAGCTTAACCTCAAAACGATTTAACTCAGTGTTACTAAAATCTAAAGCGGCAAACTTAAAATCTATATGGTTTTGCCACGGCGATAATTCTTGCGCGATCTCATGTTCTTGAGATAGATCCAACGGCTGCTGATTGACTACCACATCGGTGATTTCAATATTAGGCGGAGTACTGTTAAAGGTAACTTTTGAGGTATCAATCTGGTTGACACCTATTGCCGTGCCGACAAACAGCATGCTGCCAACAGATCCCACAGCCTTATACATCGCCTCTGAACTTGATAATCCATCGGCCTGAGTGAAGGTAACAAACATCAACTGATGCTCAGGAAGCACACTGATGCCGCGAGTGGAGGTCACCCAAATCCGTTCATTTGGGTCGGTAAAAGCTGAAAGCAGGTGACTGTCGGGTAAACCGTCAGCGGTTCCGTAGTGAATAATTTCATTGGATTCTGGTTGATAGCGCAATAAGCCGTCACCGCTACAAATCAATAAACTTTGCTTTGGGCCTTTAGCCAGACATAATGCGCCGAGCGACAGCTGTGGAACTTGTTGTTGGATCTCATGCAATTGATTAAGCACCAGATCATAGCGATAAACGCCGGAAAGTCTTGCGGCAATCCAGAGGCTGTCACCTAACAGGGTTACATCTTGAATAGCATCACCAGTTAACTTCGCAGCCAAGTCAGAGAGGATCCTAAATCCCTCAGTTGTCTTTGGATTATAGATATAAACGCCATCACTCCATAAACCGAACGCAATCAGTCCATTCGGTAATAGTTCTATGTCCCGTACGTTCTGAGTGAAAATTCCCGCTTTGGATAAAATATGGTTGTCTTTGACGAAACTATTGGTTTTGACATCAAAATACCAAATGCCATTATCAGCACCTAGCCAAACTTTCTGCTCATTGTCTACTACGACAGCGTTAACCCGAGCACCAATTAATTGCTGAAACTCCAGCTTGCCACTTGCTGGTTTTCCCCAACTAATTTGATCAAACTGACCAACAAAAAGCCTATCCTGCTGCCAAACAAAAGAAAGCGCTGCTTTATTTTGCTGTTGCTGCCAATCCATAAACAGTGGATCTGGCCAATCATTAAACTGTTCAAACTGTAATCGGGTTCTGAACAAGCCTTTTTCTCTTGTGCCTGCCCAAAGCAATCCTGAGCGGTCAAGTAGCATTGACCGAACATTCACCCCGTCCAGAATCGATTTTTGACCGCCGATGTATCTTGTTTGCAGCATTTCGGTGTCTACCACTGAGATGCCATTAAAAGTACCAACAAGTAGCTGATTATTTTGGGATGGAATAATTGTATTAATAATGGGAAAGTTCGATTCGCCAAAATAAGAAATAGCATTTAATGACTGCGACTTAAGATTGTAAGCAAATAGACTCTCGCGAGTACCAATCCAAAGGATGTCACCTTGTACTGCAAGACTTCTAATTTCATTGGCTCTGTTATTTGCACCATGAGGTAGTAGAGGTGCGCTTAAGCTACCATCCGGCCGGATCTGATAAACCCCATAGGATGTGCCAAACCAGATACTTTGGTCAGAAGTTTCGACCACTGACCAAATTCTGGCATTAATTAATTGTTCGGAACCAAATACACGCTCCATCCCCGCTTTCTGAGTATAGCGATTTAGTCCTTCGTCAGTACCAATCCATAAACGTTGATGACTATCCTCGAACAAAGTTTGCACGAATGGGCTAAATAGCTGATTTGATTGATTACCAGCCAAAAACAGCTGTTGTTCTCCGCTAGCGATATCAACGCGACTTAACGCATATCCCCAACTGCCAGTCCAAAGTTTACCAGTAGCGTCGAATACCATAGCGTCGATATCTGGTCGCTTTTGCCGCTCAGCATGTTTTGTGAAGAAAGGTTTGAATTGATAACCGTCGTAGCGAAGCACGCCAGTATTTGTAGAGGCCAACCAGATGTATCCGGTTTGGTCTTGCACTATCGAATAGATACCAACATTGGGTAACGCATCGTCAATGACGGTTCTTTGCACTTCTAGGGCATGGCTACAATTACCCACGACCAGCAACAATAACCACCAGATAAACTTCAGATGCTGCATGAATTGCCTTCTTGTTGACGCTATAGACCCAGACTTGCGAACACGTTTCTCGTCCTTGGTTTGATTTAAGATAACTTATTATTGAATAAGCACAAGTCGGTAAGTTGTAGATCTGTCGAAGCTGACCTAATCTGGAGTGAATTGATTCGCTAGGTGTTCACCAGAATGCAGAGTTCAGAAATTTGGGATGATGCCCAATTGGCTTCGTCCTTAGGTGTAATGAAGCAAATTATGCCTAAGCTGATTGAAACTTTTCTTAGTCAAACCTCTAAGATCCTTGAGACTTTGGATAGCCAATCAAACGAACAATTACTGCTAACAGCGCATAGTTTAAAAGGCAGTGCTGGGCAATTATGTTGTAAACGGTTATCAAATACAGCGGCAAAAATAGAGCAGGAATTGAAATTGCAGTGCAATGACGATACCGCTGAAAGACGTGCGTTATTGCATGAGGAACTCAATGCAGCAAGAGCTTTGATGAGCGAGTACCTTAGGCAAATACAAACTTTAGCATAAGAGAATTATGCCTAAAAAACAGCCACTTGGTTTTAAAAGAATTGCTTTGGCCTTTGCCCATATCCATTTAATCGTCTATACCTTTATTAACGAACTGATTTTACATATAACTTTAGCAAGAGGTTTAAGTAGTGAATCCATTCTTAATCTTAATTGGTTTAATTGGTGCGGCGATTGGACTGGTATATCTAGAATTCGCTTACCTAGCGATTGGACTTTTAGGATTGGGGGCAGCTGCTGTACTTTGGTTTGTGCAACAGCAAACATCTCAAGCGAAAGACCAGTCTAATTCTGCTGATATTATTTCAACTGTGGGAGAGGATAAGCGACAGCTAGCCCACTTCAACCGCGCTATTGTTGAGCTCATCCAGCAGGGCCAAGCTAATCTACTTAATATAGATTCTACTCAATTAGATGCGGTAAACACCCTAAGTGACAGCTTCAACCGCCTAAAATCAATGACCGAATTCCAGAGCAAACAGGTTAAAATTCTACTTGATAATAATGATGATGGCATTAGCCTCAACGGGTCTTGGATGGCGACTTTTGCCCAAAGCACTGCCGTGACCTTAGACAAATTTGTCGAAACTACAGTGTCTATGTCGGCATCTTCGATGGACCTTGTGGCACGAGTGGATGTCATTAATGAAGCAGTACCTGACATCATGAAAGCACTAAAAGACATCGATCAAATTGCCTCTCAAACCAACTTACTTGCACTAAATGCCGCGATTGAAGCTGCTCGTGCCGGTGATGCCGGACGAGGCTTTGCTGTAGTTGCCGATGAAGTTCGCGCTTTATCGAATCGCAGCGCTGGTTTTAGTGAACAAATCCAACAGAAGCTACGAAGAATTGGTGAGCAAATTCAATCACTTACAGATGAGATAGGCAAAGTAGCTTCGCAGGACGTTAGTTATGTCATGCAATCGAAAAAAGAAGTGCAATCAGCGATTGCACAATTAGTGAAAAAAGCCACCTTAGAAACTGATGTAGCGCGCTCGCTCGACGGCAGTACCCATGAATTGCAATCTGCTTTAAATCAATCTATTCGTGGCCTGCAGTTTGGCGATATAAATTCCCAACATTTGCATTTCATTTTGCAGGATCTGCATCTAATTCAAGGATTATTGAACGATATCGTCAGTCATCCAGATGATTTGTCTGCCAAGCTCGAACAAGCACTTGCTGAGGTGCAATCACACCGGCAACAGCGCAACAATCCCGTATCCGCCTCGTCGATGGCTGGCGGTGATGTTGAACTTTTCTAAATTACTTGAGGTGAAAAATGGCAGAAAATACCACCATTCGTTTAGCCAATCGATTTGATTTTAGTCAACATAAGTCATTCAGCTCGCAATGTGAACAACTGCTAGCGGACAGTAGTTTAAAGCAACTCGACATTGATTTTTCACAAGTGCAATATTTAGACAGTTCGGCATTGGGTATGCTGGTGCTTTTAGCAAAAAAAGCTTCAAATCAAGGGGTTACTGTAACTTTACGCGGAGCTCAAGGAACAGCTAAAGACATTCTTGAGATGGCAAACATGCATAAACTTTTTGCGATCGGTTAATGCATATGGCAAATCCTGGGAAATTAAAGGTATTGGTGGTTGAAGACGATTTGTTGTTCAATCAGTTCTATACCATGTTTCTTGAAATGAAAGATGCGGTCTGCGTGTCTTGTTTTACTGTGGAAGAAGCTAGGCACATTCTAGAATCCGATATTTCAGAACAATTTGATGTCATTATTCTTGATAACCATTTAACCGATGGTGAAGGATTGACAATATTGCCGTTGATAAAACAACGTTGCAACGGCGCAGCAGTGGTGATGGTTAGCGGTAACGATGACACCAATTTCTTTTTAAGAGCCTTTGCCGAAGGTATTGATGATTACGCGGTAAAACCTATCAATATGGATTTACTTTGGGTGAAAATCACTCGCTCTGTTGCACAGTATCGCCTTGCTGCGGCTAATGCACAGCAGCAAAGAGAACTTGAGATTTGGGTTAGTGAAGAGCAAAAAGAGCAAGAATTAGCGCGGTTTATTTTTCATAATATGACCAAGCAGATGTTGCAACCGGTCAGCTTTATCCAAACTAAAATTCAGCCTAGCGCCTTATTTAGTGGTGATGTTGTGTTATACCGCCAAGGCTATGATGGCAGCTGGTACGTATTGCTGGCCGATTCCATGGGCCATGGCTTGGCCGCAGCAGTGGCGTTGATGCCAATTATGGAATTATTCGAATCTATGTCGAGTCGAGCCTTACCACTAAGCAATTTAGTGTTTGAGCTCAATCGAAAACTCGCTCGCCAGCTCCCGGACGACCGATTTGTCGCTGCAGCAGTGCTTAAGATAAATCCATTAACGGATCTTATTGAGGTTTGGAATGGTGGTATGCCACCAGTGATGCTGTTTGCCGCTGACGGGACCCTACGGCAATGCGTCCGCTCTTCCAATATGGCACTTGGTATTTTGTCCGATGACCTTGTTGAAGTGACTACCAAGAAAGTTACGCTTCATGAAATTGATCGAATTTTAATGTTTAGCGATGGTGCAGTTGAAACTGTCATCAGTGCCACCGGTGAAATGCTTACCTATACCGACATTGAAAATATATACGCACAGAACGCGGAGCTGGGCTTTGGCAACCTATTAGCTACTTTGGCCGATTGCGCTGATGCGGTAGATGATATATCGGCTTGTGAAGTTCACTGCGCTACCATAATGCAAAAACTTGTCACTTCGTTGCGAGAACCATGCCAAAAACAAGGCATTTTTAGCTGTGAAATGACACTTAGCGGCCGCTGTTTAAACGATATCAATCCACCAACGGAATTAGTTGAGCTTTTATTACACCTCGCTGTGCCGCAGGAACTTTGTAATAAGACTTACGCTGTTCTCACCGAACTTTTTCAAAATTCGTTTGAACATGGCGTGCTGCAACTAAATTCGGAAATTAAGCAGCAAGAAGATGGATTTTTCACCTTTTACCAGCTAAAAGAAGAACGTAGCGAAAATTTATCCGCTACCGATAGCATTCGGATCTGTTTGGAATGGAAAGCCGTTAGTTCAGAGTTAACCTTAGAAATTTTAGATTCCGGACAAGGCTTTGTTAGTCAATCAAGCCTTGCACAAGAGCACCAGCACTACGGAAGAGGCTTATCAATGGTCGCCAACCTTGCCAGTTCATTAACGGTTGTCGCCCCTGGAAATCACATCAAAGTTGTAATTAATGGATGAGTATATATGTCAAAACATATCCTGATTGTCGATGATTCAGTGTCTGTAAGAATGATGGTAGAAGCGACCTTAAAGTCGGCTCAATATCAAGTCACTGCGGCCAAAGACGGACAAGAAGCCTTAGATCTGTGCAAAACAAAATCTTTTGATTTTGTCCTTACCGACCAAAATATGCCACGCATGGATGGTTTGACCCTGATCAAATCATTACGGGCACTACCGAGTTACCGTGCCACTCCGATCGTTGTCTTAACCACTGAAGCAAGTGATGCAATGAAGGCCCAAGGCCGAGCTGCAGGCGCTACCGGTTGGATGGTAAAACCGTTTGACCCAGCGAAGTTATTACAGATCGCCGCGAAAGTATTGCAGTAAACCTCGAATAAGCAGGATCTGGTTATGAGCATTGACATGAGTCAGTTCCACGGCGCTTTTCTTGAAGAAAGTGCCGAACACCTTGACGAAATTGAGCATCTGTTGATGGCTTTGGATCCTGAAAAGCCGGATATTGAAGAACTCAATTGTATTTTTAGAGCGGCCCATTCGATAAAAGGTGGCAGTGGCATCTTTGGTTTCGATTCATTAATTTCCGTCACCCACGTAATGGAAAATATTTTTGACCGTGCACGCCAAGGCACTTATCAATTTAGTCGCCCCATCATCGATGTTTTGCTCAAAGCAGTCGATGCTTTGAGGCAATTACTTGCGAGCTACGGCGATAACGTCGATCCCGATTGGGTATTGGTCAATCTAACTACGGAACAGCTTGAGGCCTTGCTTGATCCATCCAGAGTCGCATTAATGACCGACGATCATGGGTTTGGTTTTTTTGTGCCACTTCCGGAAAAAACTGCTGCAGATGACGGTTTTGGCTTCTTTGAACCGATAGTGGTTGGTAAGGACGATGGATTTGGCTTTTTCGAGCCTGTTGAATTAATTGAAGACGAAGGTTTTGGCCTGTTCGAACCAATTAGTAAAGAACAAACAACGCCATCTAACACCACCGTTAATACTGACTTAGCAAGTGCATCGGATCAAATAGTTGCAGTAACTGAAACTTCAAGCGATGAAATCACAACGCAAACTACTGCTGTAATAACTGAATCCAAGACTTCTGAGCAAGCGCCTGCAGCCAGTATCAAAAAAGAAACGACAAAGGCCAAGGCGGAGAATATTGAAGCCTCGACAATTCGCGTCGACATTCAAAAAGTAGATAGTCTAGTCAATCTGGTTGGGGAGCTTGTTATTACCCAATCGATGCTCACGTTGTTGACAGAAGAGATGATCGGCCCTGAAGCTGAAAAATTGCAAGTAGCGATGCGTGAGCTAGAACGTAATACTCGTGACATACAGGAAGGCATCATGTCTATTCGCATGTTGCCAATGTCCTTTGTTTTTAACCGTTTTCCGCGCGTTGTTCGAGATTTATCGACTAAGTTACATAAACAAGTTGAGTTAAAAATTGAAGGTGGTCACACCGAGATTGATAAAGGTCTGATTGAAAAGCTTGTAGATCCACTGACACATCTAGTTCGCAACAGCCTTGACCACGGTATCGAATCTCCGGAAGTTCGCAAAGCGAAGGGAAAACCAGCCAGCGGCACTATCGTTCTCAAAGCCGAGCAGAAAGGTGGCAACATCATGATTAGTGTAATCGATGATGGTGCTGGCCTTAATCGGCAAAAAATTATTGCCAAAGCCCGTGAGCGAGGCCTGAGCGTGAGCGACCAATCGCCAGATACCGAAATTTGGGATTTGATCATGGCGCCTGGTTTTTCCACTGCCGATCAAGTCACAGATGTATCCGGCCGCGGCGTTGGTATGGACGTCGTTAAACGAAACATCGAAAGCATGGGCGGCAAAATTGAAATAAGTTCAGTTGCAGGTGCCGGTTCAACCTTGCAAATCCGCTTACCGTTAACGTTGGCGATTTTAGATGGCATGAGCGTTGCGGTTGGAGATCAACTCTACATTATTCCATTGGTCAATATTATTGAATCGATGCAACCAGTCCCTGAGCAACTAAAACTTATTGCAAACCAACAGATGCTTGAGCTTAGAAACACTTATTGGCCTATTTTGCGTCTGCATGAACTTATGGGTGTCGAGCCAAAGCAGTTGTCACCGACCCACGCAATCTTAGTGTTGATCGAAACCAGCAAAAATCGCTTTGCCTTGATGGTTGACGATTTGGTAGGGCAACAACAAGTTGTGATAAAAAGTTTAGAGCAGCACTATCGCCGAGTTCCGGGCGTTGCCGGCGCAACCATTATGGGCGATGGCAGTGTTGCGTTAATTCTTGATGCCGAGTCGCTGGCCGTGCCTGCGGTTTAACCCCAAATTTTCTGAGAGACCTTAACGATGAGTGAGCAAAAAAGTCATCAAGACGTTGAAAATATGGAATTTTTAACCTTCACCTTAGCCGAAGAAAACTACGGCCTAGAAATTATGAAGGTCAAAGAAATCCGCGGGTATGAGTCAGTGACCAAAATTGCCAATGCACCTGATTATGTCAAAGGGGTGCTAAATCTACGTGGCGATATAGTGCCTATTCTTGATTTACGCTTGAAGTTCAATGTTGGGCAGGCGACCTATAACGAATTTACTATCGTGATCATGTTATCGGTCGCCAATCGCATAGTCGGCATTGTGGTCGATGCTGTTTCTGACGTGATTAACCTAGATCGTTCGCAAATTAAACCGCCGCCAGAGTTTGGTGTTGCCTTTGATCATAAATATTTGTTTGGCTTAGCAACTGTGCAAGAACACATGGTGATTTTACTTAATATCGAAGCGTTAATTACCAGTAAAGAACTAGGTTTATTTGCCGCGGAGGACGCAGCGATAACCTAATTGTTCCCAGATAGCATTACATGTACCAATCAAGACAATAACTCCATAGTAGCAGGCCCAAGGTTGGGTCTGTCCAAGTTCAAATCGCAAGGGTAGAGCACTATGATGAAATTTAAAGTACAGTTAATCGGCATCGGCTTAGTGGGCTTATTGGGCTCAATTGTTATTGGCATATGCAGTTGGTACGCACAACAAATGAATAACGAAGTATTATCGACCTCGCAGATGTTTGGCCAAGCGCAGCATAATCATATGGAAAGCGATATGATGCATGACGCCTTGCGCGGTGATGTGCTCGCGGCGTTATACTTTGCAAGCGAACAAAAAATGCAAACTAGTAATGTAACGGCAGATTTGGCTGAACACATTGAGCGATTTCAAACACAACTTGCTGCTAACAAAAAATTACCACTTCCTGTTGAAGTCAAAGCAGCATTAAATGAGCTTGACGTGCCATTACAGGCATACATTCGAGCCGCCACCAAGCAAGTTGAGTTAAGTGCTACCGACTACGCGGCAGCAAAATTGCTGTTTCCGGAATTTCAAAATGCCTTCGGTGACCTTGAAATAAAAATGGAGCAAGTAACCGATTTATTGCAAGAAGCCGAAGCTAGTGCAGTAGCCGAAAGCCAAAGTAAAATTACGTTTGCTGACGATTTAATCATTGTTATGGTTCTAATATTTGGCGCCGCAGCATGTGGCTTCGCGATGTGGATTTCCGGTCGGGTGATGAGACAATTAGGCGGTGAACCTATTGCAGTTGTTGCAGTTGCCCGTCGTATTGCCTCTGGCGACTACGTAACAAAAAGCGACAACGTCCAAAACACCGATAGTCTGCTCGGTCAGCTGGAGGTCTCTCGACAAATGCTATTGGATAATCAAATTCGTGATCGCGAAAGTGAGGCGTTAAAACAACAGCAGTCTGAGCTGCAGCAAAAGAACCTGCAAGAATCTCAGCGTATTCGTCGAGCTTTGGACGGCACATCAACCAACGTGATGATAGCTGATGTCGACCGTAATATTGTTTATGCCAACCAATCAGTGTTAGCAATGTTAAGCAAGGTAGAAACAGAACTTCGTAAAGTACTGCCACAATTTTCGGTTGATAAAATTGTCGGTAGCAATATGGATATATTCCATAAGGTTCCTGCTCATCAAGCTGCGTTATTAGCGCGGTTAGAGTCGACATTTACTTCTAATATTAAAGTTGCTGGTCAACATTTTCGACTTATTGCTTCGCCAATTATCGATGAAAAAGGCACGCGTTTAGGTAATGTCGTGGAATGGCAAGATAGAACTGCCGAAGTACACGCAGAGGATGAGATTGCAGCGGTGGTTGAATCTGCCAGCCGCGGTGATTTTAGCATGAAGGTGAATGAAGCAGGAAAAGCCGGTTTTATGCTAGGGATTGCCAAGGGTTTGAATCAATTAACCGATATGTCGCAAAATGCGCTGCAAGAAATCGCCGGAGTATTGCAACAGATCGCATCAGGCGATATGCGTGCACGGGTTAATAGCCAGTATCAAGGAACCTTTGACACGCTAAAACAAGGTTGTAACGACACCGCGGAAAAACTTAGCGCAATGCTTCTGGCGATTCGAGATTCAGCGCTGACTATCAACACAGCTTCAAGTGAAATCTCTAAAGGCAATACCGATTTATCTAGCCGAACCGAAGAACAAGCTTCTAGCTTGGAAGAAACAGCATCGAGTATGGAAGAGTTGACGGGTACTGTTCGCCAGAACGCAGATAATGCACGTCAAGCTAACCAATTAGCAGCCCGTGCTTCAGAGATTGCGGTAAATGGTGGGGAGTTGATTGGCCAAGTTGTAACCACCATGGCATCTATTCATGAGTCATCACGCAAGATTGCCGACATTATTACTGTTATTGATGGCATTGCCTTCCAAACCAATATCTTAGCGTTGAATGCCGCAGTTGAAGCAGCAAGAGCAGGCGAGCAAGGTCGCGGATTTGCGGTGGTAGCAGGTGAGGTTAGAACTTTAGCGCAGCGTTCAGCCAATGCGGCGAAGGATATCAAAGATCTAATTTCTGATTCTGTGAATAAAATCAGTAACGGTAATACTCTGGTTGGCCGCTCCGGCGATACCATGCAAGAGATTGTTACTGCGATTAAACGGGTGAACGACATTATGTCGGAAATCGCTGCTGCATCGGCTGAGCAAGCTGCAGGACTCGATGAAGTCGGCAAAGCTGTATCACAAATGGATGAAATGACCCAGCAAAATGCGGCCTTAGTTGAAGAAGCGGCTGCAGCCTCCGAAAGTCTGTTAGTGCAATCTGAATCGTTAGCTGATGCTGTGTCTATGTTTAAAATTGACGATCAGCATCGAGTAGCGACCACCAGGGCTGTCACACAACGATCATTACCAAATCGTGCTCCAGCCGCCAGCAAGTCCAAAATGCCTATGGCAAAACCAAATGTTCCCGAAGATGACGAATGGGAGAGCTTTTAACCTTGACTACTTACGCGGTACGCGAGTTTAGTTATCAACCGGACGACTTTAAGCAAGTTGCAGCGCTGCTTAATCAGTTAACCGGTATTAAACTCGCGCCGAGTAAAGATTCGATGGTGTACAGCCGTTTGGTTCGCCGGATCCGAGCGCTTAACCTTGCTGGATTTCCTCAATATTTACAGTATTTAGAACAACATCCGGAAGAAGAACAGCATTTCATCAATGCTTTAACTACGAATCTAACCTCGTTCTTTCGAGAACCTCATCATTTTGACATTCTTGCCGATTATGTAAGCCAACATCGGCAGATCAAGACGATTTGGTGTGCGGCTAGTAGCACCGGTGAAGAACCATATTCTATTGCGATGACTTTGGCGCAAGCGTACGGACGTTTTGATCATGGTGTACGGATCATTGCCTCAGATATCGACAGTCAAGTGCTTGCCACGGCTGCAAATGGCATTTATTCGCTAGAAAAACTAAAAGGCTTACCTATCGAATATTGCCGGCAATTTTTCTTTCGCGGCAAAGGCGCTAATGCTGGTTCAGCCAGAGTTATCCCCGAACTTCAAGAATGTATCGAGTTCAAGAAAATCAATTTATTGGATCCGCAATGGCCGATAAATGCGCCAATCGATGTGATATTTTGCCGTAATGTTATGATTTACTTTGATAAACCAACTCAGCATAAAATCCTTAATCGAATGGTGCATTTACTGAAAAAGGATGGATTATATATAGCTGGGCATTCCGAAAATTTTAGTCATCTGCATCATCTAGTGACACCAGCTGGCAAAACTACTTATCGGCCAAGTCCGCATTTAGTGACAAATCCGGTTGCTGAAGTAAGGGGCGCCCATGGCTGATTTTGATTTCAATAACCCACATTTAGCACCTAATCGCTATTTTGACCGACATTTCGAGCGTGACGCAGTTAAAATATTACCTGGTGAGTACTTTGCAACACAAAGTGATACCATGATCGTTACGGTTTTAGGTTCTTGTGTGTCGGTCTGTCTGCGTGATCCGCTGACGAAAATCGCTGGCATGAATCATTTTTTACTACCTACTGATGGTGGCAGCCAAGACGTTTTATCCGAATCTGCTCGATATGGCGTCTACGCGATGGATATTCTGATCAACCACCTGCTCAAACTCGGTGCTAGCCGCTATCGTTTGGAAGCTAAAGTATTTGGTGGCGGTAATGTGTTAAAAGGTTTCACTCAAACGAATGTGGGTGAGCGGAATGCGGAGTTTGTAGTGGAATATTTGCACATGGAGAATATCCCTATACTCGCGAGTGATTTACTCGACCAATATCCAAGAAAAGTCTACTTCTTTCCGGACACCGGGAAAGTGCTGGTCCGCAAAATTAAAAGTCTACACAACACCACAATTATGGATCGCGAGAGTGCTTATCGAATGGCAATCCGCAATACCACTGGCTCTGGTGATGTAGAACTATTTGACTAGGTAGGATGAAGTGCAACAAATCAAAGTATTAATTGTTGACGACTCAGCGCTGATCCGCAGTATTTTAAGCGAAATAGTGCGCAGTGATCCGCAACTAATTTTAGTTGGCGCAGCACCCGATGCCTATGTCGCAAAAGACTTAGTCAATCAATACGCCCCGGACGTGATAACCCTTGATGTGGAGATGCCAAAAGTCGATGGTTTAACTTTCCTCGACCGCTTAATGAAAGCTCGGCCAACGCCTGTGATCATGATTTCTAGCCTTACCGAAAGTGGTGCTGAAGTGACATTTCGTGCTCTGGAACTGGGTGCTGTTGATTTTATAGCAAAGCCAAAGCTTGATATTAGACATGGCATCGAGGCTTATCAGCAGGAAATCATTAACAAAATTAAGAGTGCCGCAAGTGCTAATGTACGGCGGCCACGCTTAAAGC
>JAFLDV010000012.1 GCA_017302255.1 Gammaproteobacteria bacterium
CGTACTAGCACCAGAATCAATGATGAAACCAAAGAAGTTGCGTTGACGCTTAACGTCGAACCCGGCAAACGGGTTTACGTGAACCGCGTGACGATTTCTGGTAACTCTTCTACGCAAGACGAAGTCGTTCGTCGTGAGTTGCGGCAAATGGAAGGTGCTTGGTTATCCAACGACCGTCTTGAAATGTCGAAGCTGCGGATACAACGTCTGCCATATATCGAGAAAGTTGAATTCGAAACCAAAGATGTTGCTGGTGTCGATGATAAAGTTGACGTTAAATTCACGGTAAAAGAACGCCAGTCAGGTAGCTTCAACGCTGGTGTGGCCTTTGGTAGTTACCAAGGTTTGTCGTTCCAATTTGGCGTTGAGCAACAAAACTTTTTAGGTACTGGTAATTCTGCGGGTATTAGTTTTAATACTAACAAATATCAGAAGTCGATTAACTTATCTTATACCGATCCTTACTTTACCCTTGATGGCGTGAGTTTGGGCGGTTCAATCTTCTATTCAGATTTTGACGGTTCAAAAGCTAACTTAGAAGCCTATAACCAGAAGAGTTATGGTACAGGCATCAACTTTGGCTACCCAGTCAACGAATACAACCGGTTGAACTTCGGTGCGAATATCGTGGCAAGTGAAATCAATTCCATCACTGAGTTTGACCAGTTGCGTCATTTCCGTGCGGTATTAATTGATTCGCTAAACCCAGACCAAGCTTATGAGTTCACTAACTATGAACTTTCTGCAGGTTGGACTATGAGTACGCTTAACCGCGGTACTTTCCCAACGGATGGTTCGTATGTTGGTGCGACGTTAAAACTAACTACGCCAAACTCAGACCTGACTTATTACAAGTCTAACTTTGAAGCTCGGCATTATATTCCGCTTTCTAATGATCACGCTTGGTCATTCTTGAGCAAGATCGAAATGGGTTATGGTAATGGTTATGGCAGCAAAAACGGCTATGACTTTACCTTACCATTTAACGATAACTTCTATGCCGGTGGTCAAAACTTACGTGGTTTCGAAAACCGAGCCATAGGTCCGCGTGCGATCTACCGTAACGTGCAATCGATCCCAGGTTTACCAGATCCGTTTGGCGATGCATCAACCAATTTTCCAACTAGCCCTGTCAATGATACCTATTCAGTATCACAGCGCTCTTTTGGTGGTAATGCGATGGCAATCGCCACACTTGAGTTGATTACTCCGACACCATTAGTGAAGGAAGATTATGCCAACTCAATTCGGACTAGTTTATTTGTCGACGCAGGTAACGTGTGGGATACTGAATTTGATTTCCGTCGCTACGCGAACTTGACCCAGAACAAATATTATCAAAACGAACCGAATTTGATGGATTATTCGGATCCGAGTATGATTCGGGTAACCGCAGGTCTGACAGTACAGTGGATATCGCCAATGGGGCCGCTGACTTTCAGTTTGGCCTCCATCCTCAATAAATATGAGGGTGATGAGCAAGAAAACTTTAGTTTCAATATTGGAACAACATTCTAACAAGATTTAATTGAGGTAGTGAGTAACATGTTTAAGCCAGCTTTAACTAAAACAGCCGTTGTGATTGCCAGCCTGCTGATGGCCGGTGCAGTTTCTGCAAAAGAAATGAAAATTGCAGTAGTCGATTACAGTGCTGTAATGCAGCAAATCCCGCAAGCTGCCAAAGCTGAAGCGGCAATCAATTCGCAATTAGAAGGCAAATATGCTGAAGCGAAGAAATTGGACAGTGACTTCAAATTTAACGTTGAAAAATTAAAGCGTGATGGCGCGACTATGAGCGCTGATCAAAAGAAAAAACTGGAAGCGGAAACGATGAAAATCCGTGATCAGTTAGAAGGTTTGGTTCGTCAAATCGACGAAACTCGCGCGAAAGTATCTGGCGAAGAACGTAATAAAATCTTAGGTCTGATGAACAGTGCGGTAGAAGCTATTGCGGCGAAAGAGCAATATGACATCGTTCTGCAAAAAGGCGCAGCTGCTTTTGTCAAAGCAGAATACGACATCACTGCATCTGTTGTTGCTCAGGTCAGCAAAGCTAAATAATGGCTTGGTACAATCTGCAACAATTGGCTGAGCTTTTACAAGCTCAGCTGCATGGAGACGGCGCTACCGAGATTAGCGCCGTTGCCACTTTGGAAAGTGCCGGTCCTTCGCAAATCACTTTTTTGTCCAATAGCAAATATCGTAAATTTTTGCAGCAGACTCAAGCCAGTGTGGTGTTGATTAAAGCGGAAGATTTAGAATTTTGCCCAGTCGCAGCGCTTGTCGTCGCCGATCCTTATGTTGCTTTTGCCAAAGTTGCACAACTATTGGATTCAACACCGAATACGGCCTATGGCGTGCACCCAAGTGCGTGCATCGACGAAACCGCGACGGTCGACAGTTCTGCTCAAATTGGTCCAAACGCGGTTATTAGCCGCGGAGCGGTGATCGGTGCTAACGTACAGATTGGTGCTGGTACTTTTATCGGTGAATACGCAGTAATTGCCGATGACTGTAAACTTTGGGCGAATGTCAGTATTTACCATCGGGTACAAATCGGGGCAAAAACAATTATCCATAGCGGTGCGGTGATCGGTGGCGATGGTTTTGGTTTTGCTAACCAACGTGGCCAGTGGCTGAAAATACCGCAAGTGGGCACTGTGATTGTTGGCGAGCAATGTGAAATTGGCGCTGGCACTACCATAGATCGTGGTGCGCTTGCAGACACTATTATCGGTCGCAATGTGATTATCGATAACCTCGTGCAAATTGCCCATAATGTGCAAGTTGGCGATCACACCGCCATTGCTGGGTGTACAGTTGTCGCTGGCAGTACTAAAATTGGCAAATATTGTATTTTTGGTGGTGCCTGTGCGGTCAACGGTCATATCGAAATTTGTGATGGTGTGCAAATTACCGGTATGTCGATGATCACTAAATCCATCACTGAGAAAGGCGTCTATTCTTCAGGAATGCCAGCTGCCGCAAATCTAGAGTGGCGCAAAAATAGCGCACGTTATCGGCAACTCGATCAAATGTATCAGCGGTTACGTGACTTAGAAAAACAAGTGACGCAGTTAACCGCTGACAATACACCTTGCGACAAAGACCAGTAATTTCGGTTTCGTTTGTCTGCAGTAACTAGAGGGTTCATTTTGACCAACTCATTAAATACCATAGAAATTCAAGAAATCATGGCGCTATTGCCACATCGTTATCCGTTTTTAATGATTGATCGGGTTCTTGATTTTATTCCGGGTGAAAGTTTAACGGCCATCAAAAATGTCACTATTAATGAGCCAATTTTTACTGGCCATTTCCCTGGCATGCCGATATTCCCTGGTGTATTAATTCTTGAAGCGATGGCGCAAGCGACCGGTATTCTGGGCTTCAAGACTGTGAGTGAACGCGCTGAAAATGAGCTCTATTTGTTTGCGGGCATTGATGAAGCTCGGTTTAAAAAGCCGGTAGTTCCAGGCGATCAGCTGGTGCTTGAAGTGAAATTTTTAAAAGAACGCCGCAATATGTGGAAGTTCTACGCCGAAGCCAAAGTCGATGGCCAAGTGGTGTGCAGTGCTGAATTGATGTGTGCAAGAAGAGAGCTCTAATATGATCCATCCAAGTGCAGTGATTGAAGCGGGCGCCCAAATCGGCCACAACGTGCGGATTGGTCCATTTAGTTATATTGGCCACAATGTAGTAATTGGCGACGATACTATTGTTGAGTCGCACGTGGTGATTAAAGGGCCAACGACCATCGGTCGTGGCAACCATTTCTATCAATTTTCAAGTATTGGCGAGGCTTGCCAAGACAAGAAGTACAAGGATGAACCAACAGAGCTGCGGATAGGTGACTTCAATATTTTCCGTGAGTCATGCACTGTGCATCGCGGCACAATGCAAGACAAAGGCGTCACCATTATCGGTAGTAATAACCTGTTTATGGCTTATACCCATGTCGCACATGATTGTGTGATCGGTAACAACACCATTTTTGCTAACAACGCTTCAACTGCTGGCCATGTTCACGTTGGGGATTGGGCAATTTTAGGTGGTATGAGTGGTGTCCATCAATTCTGTCATATCGGTGCGCATAGCTTTATCGGTGCTGGCTCTGTTGTGGTAAAAGATGTGCCGCCTTACGTGATGGCACATGGCTCTCATGCCGTACCGAGTGGTATCAACTCTGAAGGCTTAAAACGCCGTGGTTTTACTTCTGATGCGGTTTTAGAAATCAAGCGCGCATATAAAACGTTGTACCGCCAAGGTCTAACCGTCAGCGAAGCCTTGACTGCGCTCGAAAGCAAAGCAGCCGAGTGTCCTGAAGTGAAACTGTTCACAGATTTCATTCAGAACGCACCACGCGGTATTATTCGTTAGAAAATAACGGTTCACTTGCCGAGCGAGTAACTTTAATTGACGAGGCCAGCAATTCGCTGGCCTTTGTTTGTCTAGTTTTGGCCATTTGGCCCATGATTTTTAGGATTTCGAGTCAATGCCGACTGCCAAGCCATTGAAGATTGGACTCATTGCCGGTGAACATTCTGGTGATATTCTCGGTGCAGATTTAATTCGAGCGCTGAAGTTGCAACATCCAGATGCCATTTTTTACGGTATCGGCGGCGCTCGGATGCGTGCCGAAGGCTTTCAAGCAATTTTTGATATGGAAGAATTGGCGGTTATGGGCATTGTCGAAGTGCTAGGCCGGCTGCCACGATTACTGCAGGTTCGAAAAGAAATTCTGCAGCACTTTTATAATGACCGGCCCGATGTTTTTGTTGGGATTGATGCTCCTGATTTTAATTTACCCGTTGAACTGAAATTAAAAAATGCTGGTATTAAAACTGTGCATTATGTCAGTCCGTCGGTGTGGGCATGGCGGCATAAACGTATTTTCAAAATTGCCAAAGCCACCAACCTTGTGTTGTCGTTATTGCCGTTTGAAAAGGCGTTTTACGATAAGTATCAAGTACCTTGTCAGTTTGTTGGGCATACCCTTGCGGACCAAATGCCGCTTTATCCTGAAAAATCCGTTGAAAAAGTCGCGCTGGGATTTGCGGCAGAACGACCGCTGCTGGCTTTGATGCCTGGTAGTCGGAGTAATGAAATCAAACTACTGGCGCCGGGGTTCTTCGCCGCCGCAGCACAGTTATTAGCTGAGCAACCAGATCTGCAGCTGGTATGTAATATGGTGACCCCAGAAAAAGCGGCGTTGTACCAAAAAATCAAAGCCGAACTTGCACCAGATTTGCCGATTACTTTGTTGATCGGGCAAGCTCGCGCCACGCTGACTAGTGCAGACGCGGTATTTATCGCCTCAGGTACTGCTACTTTGGAAGCGATGCTGGCGAAAACCCCAATGGTCGTGGCTTATAAAACCAATTGGCTCACTTTTCAAATTGCCAAACGCATGGTGAAGTTGCAGCATGTCAGCTTACCGAATCTATTGGCCAATCAAGCATTAGTGACTGAGTTATTGCAAGATGCAGCAACGCCTGAAGCGCTAGTTGCGGCGATGCGTCCGCTGTTGCAGGCAGACGCCAGCGCGGTAAGTGCCGAGTTTCTTAATATCCATCAACAACTGCGTTGTGATGCCAGTTCGCAAGCGGCAAACGCAATTTTGGAGTTGATTGCATGACAGCAACAGTATTCGTTCGACCGAATTTTCAGTTAATCGCCGGCGTTGATGAAGTTGGTCGTGGACCCTTGATTGGCGCTGTGGTTACTGCTGCGGTGATTTTAGACCCGGCTCGTCCGATTCAGGGTTTAGCCGATTCAAAAAAACTCAGTGAAAAACGCCGACTGCAACTTGCTGAAGAAATCAAAGAAAAAGCGTTATGCTGGAGTCTTGGTCGGGCCGAAGTTGCGGAAATCGACAGTTTGAACATTTTGCATGCCACCATGTTGGCGATGACTCGAGCCGTGCAGGGACTAAAAATCCGTCCAGAATGGTCATTGATTGATGGGAATAGGGTGCCGGTTGATTTAGTCGGTGCTGCGTCGGCAGTTGTGAAAGGCGATGCGTTAGTGCCAGAAATTAGTGCGGCCTCGATTATTGCCAAAGTAGCACGTGATGCCGAAATGCAGCAGTTACATGAAATGCACCCTGAGTACAATTTTGCAGCACATAAAGGTTATCCGACAGCAGAGCATTTGGCAGCCATTGCAAAATACGGTATTTTGGCGGAACATCGTCGCAGTTTTAAACCTGTTCGCGATTTGTTGTAAGTATTCGCCTCGGTAGGCGCAGGAGATCTCATGGATCCGAGTTTTGTACATTTGCGCGTCCACAGCGATTTTTCGATGGTGGATGGGCTTAGCAAAATCAAGCCAATTGTCTCTGCGGCCAAAAAACAGGCCATGGCAGCGATAGCGCTGACCGATCAGATGAACTTATGTGGCCTCGTGCGTTTTTATGCCGCGGCGCATGATGCAGGCATCAAACCCATTGTCGGTGCCGATGTCTGGGTATTACATCCGCTTTTCCCCGGCGAATCTTGTCGTCTGCTGATTCTTGCCGCGGATAACGACGGTTATCAAAACCTGACCATGTTGTTATCCAAAGCGTACGTCCGTGGTCATGTCGCCGAGCGTCCACAGTTGGATCACGACTGGCTGATTGAATATAGCAAAGGCTTGATCCTGTTATCCGGTGGCAAAGATGGCCCGATGGGCAAGGCACTGATCAAAGGCAACCAAGCTAGCACTGACACCTTAGTTCGCTTCTACCTAGAGCATTTCCCCGATCGATTTTTCCTTGAGCTGATCCGCACCGGTCGTGCAGATGAAGAAGTGTATATTCAACAAGCGGTGAGCCTCGCGGAACAGACAGGTTTGCCGGTAGTCGCCACCAACGAAGTGGTGTTTTTAACGCAAGACGACTTTTCCGCTCATGAAATCCGAGTAGCAATCCATGATGGCTACACTCTTGAAGATAAACGTCGGCCGAAACACTACAGCGAGCAGCAGTATTTGCGCTCAGCGGATGAAATGCAGCAATTGTTTGCTGATTTGCCGGAAGCGCTCGCCAATTCAGTGGAAATCGCTAAGCGTTGTAACGTCACCATCCGACTTGGTGAATATTTCTTGCCTGCCTTCCCAACAGGTGGCATGTCGGATGCCGACTTCTTGGTGATGAAATCTCGGGAAGGTTTGGAAGAACGGATGCATATTTTGTTTCCGGATCCTGCGGATCGGCTGATTAAGCGCGTCGAATACGACGAACGTTTGCAAATTGAACTCGACGTAATTAACCAAATGGGTTTCCCGGGTTACTTCCTTGTCGTTATGGAGTTTATCCAGTGGTCAAAGGATAACGATATTCCGGTAGGGCCGGGTCGTGGTTCTGGTGCTGGTTCGTTAGTTGCCTACGCGCTCAAGATCACTGACTTAGATCCTTTAGAATTTGACTTACTTTTCGAACGCTTCTTAAACCCTGAGCGGGTTTCGATGCCAGACTTTGACGTCGACTTCTGTATGGATCGACGTGACGAAGTGATTGAGCACGTTTCTGATATGTACGGCCGCGAAGCGGTATCGCAAATTATAACCTTCGGTACTATGGCGGCCAAAGCCGTTATCCGTGACGTTGGTCGGGTGCTTGGCCATCCTTATGGTTTTGTTGACCGCATCTCTAAGCTGATCCCGCCTACGCCCGGGATGACACTGGAACAAGCATTTATTGAAGAGCCGCGGTTACCTGAGCTTTATGATGGCGATCAGGAAGTGCGCGATCTTATTGATATGGCGCGGCGACTGGAAGGTGTCACTCGTAACGCTGGTAAACACGCCGGTGGTGTGGTTATTGCGCCGACCAAAATAACTGACTTTGCGCCAGTTTATTGCGATGCCGAAGGCAATAACCCAGTTACTCAGTTTGATAAAAACGATGTGGAATATGCAGGCTTAGTGAAGTTTGACTTCTTAGGCCTGCGCACACTGACCATTTTGCAATGGGCGGTGAACATGACCAACGAACGCTTGCAAAAAGAAGGCAAGCCGCTGGTCGATATCACGCAAATTCCGCTGGTTGATAAAAAAAGTTACGACATGCTGATGAAAGCGGAAACCACTGCGGTGTTCCAGCTCGAATCTCGGGGTATGAAAGATCTGATCCGTCGTCTGCAACCGGACTGCTTCGAAGATATGATCGCACTGGTGGCTCTGTTCCGCCCTGGCCCATTGCAATCGGGCATGGTGGATAACTTTATCGACCGTAAGCGTGGGCGTGAGGAGATCTCGTATCCTGACGCTACTTGGCAACATGAATCATTAAAACCAATCTTGGAGCCGACGTACGGCATTATTTTGTACCAAGAACAGGTTATGCAAATTGCGCAGGTGCTATCAGGTTATTCACTTGGTGGCGCGGATTTGCTGCGCCGCGCCATGGGTAAGAAAAAACCTGAAGAAATGGCTAAGCAGCGCGACACTTTCCAAAATGGTGCTGCAGCCAATGGCGTAGATCCAGAATTGGCGATGAAGATCTTCGACTTGGTAGAGAAGTTCGCCGGTTACGGCTTTAATAAGTCGCACTCCGCGGCATACGCCTTAGTTTCTTATCAAACGTTATGGATGAAAGCGCATTTTCCGGCTGAATTTATGGCTGCGGTTATGTCTGCCGATATGGACAATACCGACAAGATTGTGACCTTGGTCGACGAATGCGAAAACATGAAGCTGAAGCTGATCCCGCCGGATGTCAATTCAGGTCTTTATAAATTTAACGTCAATGAGCAGGGCCATATCGTCTACGGTATTGGCGCGATCAAAGGTGTCGGTGAAGGCCCGATTGAAGCCATCATTGAAGCTCGCAATGCCGGTGGTGCCTTTTATGACTTATTCGATTTCTGTGCTCGCGTTGATTTAAAACGTTTGAATCGTCGGGTCATTGAAAAACTTATTTTATCTGGGGCTATGGATAAATTAGGGCCGCATCGGGCGTCGCTGATGGCAACGTTAGAAGAGGCGATGAAAGCCGCTGAGCAACATGCCAAAGCACAGGCCGTGGGCCAAAATGACTTATTCGGTTTATTAGCACCAGAACCAGAAAATTCGGCGAAAGCCTTTAAGCAAGTGCCGATTTGGCCGGATGAAGTCTGGCTGGAAGGGGAGCGCGAGACACTCGGCCTTTATTTGACGGGCCATCCGATCAATCGGTACTTAGCCGAGATCCACCACTATGCGTCAGCGCGATTAGTGGACTTTACGCCAACAAGGCGCGACCAAACTGTGCACGCTTGCGGTTTAGTGGTGGCAGTCCGGGTGCTGATCAACAAAAAAGGTCGGCGTTGGGCCTTGGTACAATTGGATGATAAATCAGCACGGCTTGATGTCCGGTTTTTCCCAGAACAATTCGAGAACTTCGAGCATCTGCTGCAAAAAGACAAAGTTTTGGTGGTTTCTGGACAGGTCAGCTTTGATGATTTCAGCGGTGGCCTTACAATGACCGGCCGTGACGTGGTAGAAATTACATCTGCCCGTGAAAAATGCTTAAAGCATTTGTTTATCAGTGTCGATGCGACACAGGTAGGCCCAGATTATTTACAGAAGCTGACGCAGATTCTCAAAGAGTTTAAAGCTGGTACAGTTCCAGTAAAACTCAGGTACAATCGCATGGAAGGCGCGGTCACGCTCGCATTAGGGACAGAATGGTGGGTAAGCCCCACAGACGCTTTGTTGCATCAGTTAAAACAATTAGCAACAATACATCTTGAATTTAACTAGGTAGGTAGTGACAGTCGATGATGCTGAATTATTTAGAGTTTGAGCAACCGATTGCGGAACTTGAAGCAAAAATAGAAGAACTGCGCAAAGTAAGCCGTAATGGTGAGTTTGATCTCGGACTGGAAGAAGAAGTTAACAAACTCAAAGAGAAGAGTTTGACGCTGACGAAAAAGATTTTCGCTGAATTAGGTGCATGGCAAGTAGCACAGTTAGCGCGTCATCCAATGCGTCCGTACACTTTGGATTATATCAAGCATATCTTCACCGATTTTGATGAGTTGGCTGGCGACCGTACTTTTGCTAATGATGCGGCAATTGTTTGTGGTACTGCACGTTTAGGTGATCGTCCTGTGATGGTTATTGGTCATCAAAAAGGTCGCGATACTCACGAGAAAATCCGTCGTAATTTCGGGATGCCACGTCCAGAAGGTTATCGCAAAGCCTTGCGCATGTTCGAAATGGCCGAACGCTTTAAGATGCCAATCATTACTTTCATCGATACGCCTGGTGCTTATCCTGGGATCGGTGCTGAAGAACGTGGTCAAAGTGAAGCAATCGCCCGTAACCTCAAAGTCATGGCTGGCCTGAAAGTACCAGTACTTTGTACTGTGATAGGCGAAGGTGGTTCTGGTGGTGCATTGGCAATCGGCGTTGGCGACCAAGTCAATATGCTGCAATACAGTACTTATTCGGTAATTTCTCCAGAAGGTTGTGCGTCAATCTTATGGAAAAGCGCAGAAAAAGCACCTTTAGCTGCCGATGCGATGGGTATCACCGCTGGTCGTTTAAAAGAATTAAACCTGATTGACGAAGTCATTGCCGAGCCATTGGGCGGCGCTCATCGTGCGCACGAGCAAATGGCTATGTCGCTGAAAAATGCGCTGCAACGTGATTTAGCGAAACTGGATAAGTTTTCTATCCCAGAATTGTTAGACCGTCGTTATAAGCGTCTGTTGGGCTTCGGTTATTGCTAATTACCGCAAAACTTGCACCCAAACTAAAAAGCCGGCTAAGCCGGCTTTTTGATTTCTAGCGAAGTTTGTTGTAGCGAAGCTTGTTGTAGCGCTGCGAACAATTGAGTGCTTCGCCAGTATCTTTAGTTTTTCCAGACTGCCACTGTGCTAAAACTAGACCGGCCTTGCGTCTATTGTTACCATCGCCGCTATCAGCAAGAACTTTCGGTGAAGTCACAACCTTGATGTCCAAGCAGCCAGATCTCCAACCAACCGTCGAGCAAGCAACTGCGACCGCTCAGCAGCTGCTGTCCGAGCTAACAGCTGCCGTGGCAGAGACTTTAGCAAAGGCTAAGACGAGTCGGGTGGTGCTTGCGCTAAGTGGTGGCATGGATTCAATGCTGCTGTTGGAATTATTGTATCGACTAGATTTGTCGTCTTCGGTGCAGGCAATTTATGTCAATCATGGCCTCAGTCCCAATGCAGATGCGTGGGGTCTATTTTGCCAGCAACAGTGCCAGCATCGCGGCATCGCTTTTGCTATCGAACCTGTCACCATCCTTGATAAAACCCGAAATATCGAAGCGCAAGCGCGCAATTTGCGGTATCAAGCATTAAGTCGATACGTTGTTAGCCCTGAGCATGCGCTGCTCACAGCCCATCATGCCGACGATCAACTAGAAACCTTGTTGTTGGCGCTTAAACGCGGCAGTGGTTTAGACGGTTTGACTGGCATCGCGGCGAGCAAAGCTTTTGCTGAAGGTAGTTTATTGCGGCCCTTGCTGGCATTTTCTCGGCATGAATTGCAGCAAGTTGCGATAAGTATCGACCTTGCGTGGATTGACGATGAAAGTAATCAAAATCAGGATTTTGACCGCAATTTTTTACGCGAACAGGTGCTGCCATTATTAAATCAGCGCTTTGCGCGTTATTCGCAAAACGCCAGTCGCAGCGCACAATTACTGCAGCAAAGCCAGCAATGGCAACAGCAGCAGTTGGCCAGCAGTCTGGCTGACATTGTACTCGGGGATAGGTTAGATTTAGCCAAACTCCAACAACAGGATAAGCTTTCGCAAAATTTGTTGCTGCGCGCCTTTGCCAAACAACAACAGTTGGTGTTGTCGCAACAACAGCTAGATGTTTTACAAACTGAAGTGATTGCGGCAAAACCCGATGCTATGGCGAAGTTGCAATTAGGTCCGTTGTTATTTCGCCGCTATCAACATTTTTTGTATTTGCAGCCGCAAGCGCTGGAATATCCAACTCTGTCGCCAACGAAGCTAGGTTGGCAACAGTTGCTAGAAACTGACAATGGCTGGTTTTTTTGGTCGGATAGCGTGCCTGATTTTCTCTACGAAGCCGCGACCTCACATTCGTGCTTGCCGCTTGGTGTTTCCGCAAGCGCAGAGTTGACATTGCAAGCTGTTGCGATGAGTGCGCCATTTAAGCCAAGTGACCGGCCTACTAAACCGCTGAAACAGTGGTGCCAACTTTGGAATATTCCGCCATGGCAACGGCAAGCCTTAGCTGCGGTGGTTTTTGACCAACGAGTGATCGCCATCGCTGGTTATGCAAGCGCCTGCAGTGAGGCTGAGGCGAAGAGCTGGATATGGCAAGGCCCGCAATTGCGGGCCTTGGCTGAAAACAACGAATAGTGGCAACGAAATCAGCCTGTTTAGGCCCGGATCACCGTTGGTGCTTTTGCATGGCCGGTACGAACAACATTTTTACCTGCCATTTTCGCTTGGTATAGCGCTTCATCGGCGAGTGAGAATAGATCTTTGGCGATCATTCCGCCGTCAAATGCCACCAAACCAGCACTTGCCGACACCTGATATTTCTCGCAGATCTGCATTTGTGAAATTGCTTTGATCAGGCGATGGGCGACTAATTCTGCGCTAGGGGCATCTTCGCCGGTTAATAACACCGCAAATTCATCGCCACCGAAACGGAACAAGTTGTCACTTGCCCGAAGAGTTGAGCGCATCGCCTCGGCGACTGCGACTAACACGTCATCACCGGTGTGATGGCCGAAGTTATCGTTTACCTGTTTAAAATTGTCTAAGTCCAACAGCAATAAAGCGCCAGCTTGCTGTTTCCGCTCAGCCAACAACACAGCTTTAGCAAACGCATCGTCAAAAAATCGACGATTGCCAAGACCGGTCAAGGTATCTTTTAATGCGAGCTGTTGTAGGCGCGTTACAATTAAAGCGTTGCGCAAAGGAAACAGCCATTGGGCTTCTAATTCCAATAGCCGCCGTTGCAGCAATGCCGTAAACGGCGTCTGCGATTGATAATGCAATTCCGCTAAGCATTGCTCGTTAAGCACTAGCATGCTGCGATATTCAAAAGCACCAGGATAAGAGCCAGGAGCGCTAAATTCGCCGACTGCAGTGTGCATTTGCAAGGAGGTTAGCGGCAGTAATTTGCCGATGGCCATGGAGAATATTTGCAGCTGTGCCGCAAGCTCCAAAGACGTCTGAAGCTGCTCGAGCAGTCCAGGAGCTGGTTTATTGTGAACCCCGTGCCAAACCGGTTGTGTGGTCACGCCGGCATAACTTGGCACATGCTGTAACGACATTTCACTTAAGCTGAACATTTCCATCAGCTGGCTCCTCTGGACAGTAGCAGGCCCAAGGTCGGGCCGGTAATATCCAAATAAAGCAGGTTTCGTGCCAGTCACATAAGTTGCTGTATTTATTGAAGGTAAGTGTGAGCAGTCAAAGCTTTGGCGGCAGTCGGTTGCCGCCAAGCAAGGCTATTCTGGTTCTTTGGTTAAAAACGCCATGATATCGTCGATTTGTCGCATGCCGTCTTCATAACCAAGGTCAATGAGTCGTCGGGTGAAGTTTTTTTCGAATAACAAATAACTCGCCAAACTGGAATCAGAATGTTGCTTGATGCCAATGGTTCTGAGCAAGGTTCGAATGGCCATGGGAAGTGAGAGGAAATGCTCATTGGCCAGCTGATTAAAATTACTGCTTGGATTAATCAGATAACTTTCGATGGGCTTGAGCTCACTTGGGATATTGTTTTCTTTAAGGGTTTGAATGGTTTTGTTCACTCGAAGCATTCGTTCCATGTCGGCATTGAGCGTGTCGGAGAAAATACTGTCGAGCAAATGGCCGGCAATCGTCGACATATTTGGATGATGCGGCATTTGCACCACATGCTCACTACGTCTTGGTTGTTCTAAACCGATGATCAAAATGCGATCGGCACCTAAATGAATAGGGGCGCTTAAGGGCGCTAATTGGTTGACTGAACCATCACCATAATAATACTGATTGATCCGCACCGACGGCATCACCAAAGGAATAGCCGCGGATGCCATCAAATGATGGATACCAATTAGCGTCTGTTGTCCGCATCGCCGCGCCCGTTGCCATTCATTGGCATCTCTGGATTGGAAAAAAGTAATAGAATCGCCAGTGTTGTAGCAACTTGCCGTCACCGAGACGCTATCGAGGTATCCGCCCATAATATTGCGGTCGAGGCGTTTAAGGTCCAACAATTCGTGCAGCAGTAATTTCAGCGGCTTGTTATCGAGTAACGATACCGGTCTTGGATTGGCATAATCGGCCTGAAAAGCGCTCAAAAATCCGCGGACCAAATGGTAAGTTGCCCGGAAATAGTCTGAGTAATACACATGGTGGGTGTGGAAGTTCTTCCACACATATTCAAGCTTGCGCACGCCTAAATGAAAGCAACTGGCATAACAGGCTATCGCCGTGCCATTAATTGCGCCGGCGGAAGTGCCGCAAATAACTTGAAACGGCACTTTGCTGTTGCGAGGGAATTGCTGGGCAATCGCCTTTAATACCCCGACTTGATAAGCAGCGCGAGCGCCGCCACCTGTCAGTAATAACGCGGTTTTATGGGTTTTCTGCTGGGTGGTCATAGGCTTAGAAAGCAACCAAAAGCAAACAATACTTGGCTAACTATTGCCGAAAATGTTGCACAAAGCAATGAAAGACCGCGCCTTCAGGTTGATTTCACGGGATTTTTTTAAGACTTTTTAAGAATATCCGCAAAAGCGTCTGAAGCTTTGATACAGTACCTAAGTATTTTGGATTTTTCTCGGAGTTCTTATGTCGCAAAATCAATCAACAAAAAGCAATTGGCTGGTCCCTGTGGTGCTACTTGCCGCTATTGGCGCTGCCGCTTGGTATTTTTTATCGCCAAAAGCGACACCACCGGCGGTGACTCCAGCTGTCACCACTCCAGTCCCAGCGAAGACACCAGAGCCAGTTGAACCACAAGATGTGTTAACGGCAAAACCAGTAGAGCAGGATCCTTTGGCCGAACAAGCTGCGGACGCTGGGGATGATACGCCATTGGGTGATGAACAAGCGGTGGCGACCACTGAAACATTACCGCCACTGGATAGTTCAGATGAATTGGTCAAAGAAGGTTTATTGAGCCTAAATTGGCAACCAGGTTTGGCGGCACTATTTGCCAGCGACGAGTTAATTCGTCGTTTTGTTGTGCAAGTCGATAATATTGCACAAGGTCGTTTGGTACCTGAACAAGCCCTATTTAAAGGGATGAAACAAGATTTCAAAGCCAAAGAAGTGGGGCAAGGCTATAAACTCGATGCCGCCAATTATGCTCGTTATGATCGTTATCTCACTTTATTAGAAAGTGCCGATCCACAAGCGGTGGCCGCATTGTTTCAGCGGTTCTACCCATTGATGCAAAGTGCTTATGAAGAGTTAGGCTATCCGAATGCTCAGTTCAAAGCGCGAGTACAGCAAGCCATTCAAGTGTTATTAGATAGTCCTGAGGTTGCCGACGAACCAGCGCTGTTGCTGCCGTCCGTACATTACGCTTTTGCTGATCCAGCGTTAGAGCAAAAAGGGCTCGCAGACAAACAGATGGTGCGTTTAGGTCAGAAGAACCAACAGCGGCTGAAGCAGTTGCTCAAACGTTATCAGCCGCTTTTAGGGCGTTAACATGCTGTGGCCTGAACTGCCGGCACAGTTGCCGCGACATCAGAACCCCGGCAGCCAAAAAGTGGCTCGCTGGTTATTAAAAACTTTAGGCTGGCAAGTTTCAGGTCAATTGCCGAACATTCCCAAAATGGTGGTGGCAGTGGCACCACATACTTCGAACTGGGATTTTGTGCTGACCATGGCTGCCAGTTTAGCGATGGGGGTGCAAATCTCCTTTTTGGGCAAACATAGTATCTTTGTCTGGCCACTGAAAAAGTGGCTGCTGGCCTATGGCGGCATTCCAGTTGAACGCAGCCAACACCATGGCATTGTCGGGCAAGTGGCTGCTGAATTCGCCAAGCGTGAACAACTAGTTTTTGGTGTTTCGCCAGAAGGTACGCGAAAAAAGGTCGCACAATGGAAAAGTGGTTTTTGGCATATTGCACGTGAAGCGCAGGTGCCAATTCAATTGCTCGGAATTGATTTTGCGACAAAACAGATAGTGTTTGGACCGCAAATGACCGCTGGTGATGATTTTGCGACGGACTTAGCGCAAATGCGACTGTTTTTTCAGCAAATGACGGCGAAATACCCAGAAAACGCATAAAGGCGTAGTCTACAGCTTGCGCCTATGCCGAGTTTTGCGCATAATGCGCGCGCACTTTGTCAGGAATGACAAGACACTATGGCGGCCTTATTGGTCCTCCCGCAATAGCAGTACGTTCACCTGGTCAGGTCCGGAAGGAAGCAGCCAAAGCGTATGCCCTATGTGCCGGGATGTGGCTGGTAAGGTTCGCCACCTCAACTTCGCTTTAGTTCCCCTTGCAAAATAATCATTAGTTATCATATTGCTGTTGTCAGACACAGTACCAAGCACCATTAAATCTAAGCAAAAGATCAATACTGATTTTAGTTATCTGCAACTTGCGTAGTACTTTGCAGCATCTTCGCTTTGTGCTGATAATCTTTGCTTACTATGGCAAGTGCAGCTAGCACCACATCTGGGGCGAGGTTGTGTTGTTCAAGCAGCATAATTAAATCGACCGCCAGTTGGACTGCTGGCGGCGCTTGGGAAAGTGGTGGAGGCGAGTTCGTAGTCATTAGTCCTCAGACACAACAGCTAGGCATGATCGTGCGACAATGCTCAGGCAATAGTGTCGAAGTTACCTTTGCTATCTTGGCTATCCAAAAAGGCAATGCCCTTAGCGACTGCATCTTTGACGCGAGTGACCATATCAAACCGTTCGGTTTGTGGCAGATAAAACGCCATATCCACTTCATAACGAATATATTTGCACGGTAATTGGTTCAGCACGATACAACACAAATCGGCCAGATATTCGCTGTCTTTTTCAGTATCAAGACCTAACTCGCGTAAATGATCCAACATCAATTTTTCGTAATAGTTATGAATATCGTCGTGTAGTTTCATATAGCACAGCTCCAAAGCCAGAACAGTTTGCACAGAAAGCAATTGTTAACTGCCTACAGCATAAACAGGTTTCTGGAAAATTGCTACCAGCCACACTAGGAAGGCTGACCAGCAATGGAAGTGCTGACATTCGTCGGAAAAAGTAGGTAGACTTAGCCGTCAACCTCAAGGTTTAGTGTCGGAATTATCATAATGCAAAAAAATACGACCCCCTGCTATTACGGCGATTATCTCCAACTCTCGAAAATCCTGACGGCGCAAGCCCCAGAAAGTGCTCGTTACGGTAACGAAGCGCACGACGAAACTCTGTTTATTGTGGTTCACCAAGTCTATGAGCTTTGGTTCAAGCAAATCTTGCATGAAATCAAAGCCGTACTGCAGGTGTTTTCTGCTGACGTGGTAAAAGATCAACAACTCACCGGCGTTGTGCATAAACTCAAGCGCGTGATTAGCATCCAGCAGCTGCTGAATCAACAAATCGGCGTAATGGAAACCATGACCCCGCAAGATTTTATGTCGTTTCGGGATTATTTGGTGCCGGCGTCTGGTTTTCAGTCCATCCAATTTAAGATGCTGGAAATCGGCCTTGGTCTTAAAAGCGATTTTCGCATCGATTTTGATAAAAACTCGTTTTACAGCCGCCTGAACGAGCCGGATCAGCAATTCCTAAAAGCCCTAGAGCATCAACCAAGTTTGTTCGAGTTAATTGAAGCTTGGCTAGAGCGGATGCCATTTTTGGAATTTGGTGATTTTAGTTTCTGGCAGATGTATCAGCAGACCACCACGCAAATGCTGAACGAAGACGAATTAACCGTGCGTGGCATAGTGCAAATCGCTGAACATGAACGCGAATTGCAGCTTGGAGAAATCGAAAAAACGCGGGCTAAATTCGCCGCTTTGCTGGATGAAGATAAATACCAAGAACTGCAAACTCAAGGTAGTTTCCGCTTGAGCCAAAAAGCGATGTTAGGCGCGTTATTTATTAGTCTCTACCAAGAAGAGCCAGTATTTAACTTACCTTTCCAAGTACTTACTTGTTTGACGGAGATCGATGAGAACCTGACGATCTGGCGCTATAAACATGCAATGATGGTGCAGCGTATGCTTGGTACCAAAATAGGCACAGGCGGTTCATCTGGCCATGATTATTTGAAACGCACCACAGAAAAGAATCGGATCTTCACCGATCTATTCCATATGGCAACCTTCTTAGTGCCGAAATCAAGTTTACCGTTGCTACCTGCACCAGTGCGTCGGCAACTAGGCTTCTATTTCGCTGGCGCGGAATAAGCCAGCAGAATTGCTATCGGGGGGCGTTATCACACAAGGTAGCGCCCATCTGTTGCCAAGCCGCGCGAAATAGCTGCAGGTGTACTTGAGATAATGCTTGGATATCTCGCTGATAACCGCCACCAATGACTGCTGCCACTGGAATGTTTGCGGTTCTACAAGCAGTAAGCACAATCACGTCGCGCTGAAATACGCCTGCTGTGCTGATGTTTAATAACCCCAAATCATCATCTTGGTGAATATCAACACCGGCATCATAGATCACCAAATCAGGCTGATGGAGCTGCAGTAAGTAGTTAATACTTTCGCGAACGGCTTGTAGGTATGGTCCGTCGGTTAACTGGCTGTCTAAACCGATATCCCAATCTGAACGCTGCTTACGTGACGGAAAGTTTTTATCGCCATGCAATGATGCGGTAATGATGGCAGGATCTTCGGCAAAAATGAGCGCAGTGCCATCGCCTTGATGTACGTCACAATCAAAGATTAAAATTTTGCCAACGCCATGTTGTTGCATCACTTTTGCTGCAATCGCCAAATCATTAAACAAACAAAAACCGCTGCCTTCATTGGCAAAAGCGTGGTGATAACCACCACTCAGATGAAAGGCCATGCCATGCTCTAGCGCGAGCTCTGCAGTGCGAATGGTACCGCCAGTCGATTGCAATGAGCGCTGGATCAGCGTTTCCGACCAAGGAAAGCCAATGCGGCGCATCTTTTTTGCGTCAATAGCACCACTGGTTAACTCGCTGATATAGACAGGATCGTGCACTAAAGCAAGCTGAGCAAAGGTCGCAGGCGCTGCCTGTAGAAAGTTCTCTAGTGGTACACCAAGCGACAGCAACAATTGATAGAGTGCGCGATATTTGCCGATAGGGTAGCGATGACGCTCAGGGAGTTCTAATTCACTGTAACAATGATGGTAAACCAGTGGCGGTAGCCTAGACACTGCTGGATTTCCGTTGTTCATACCATTGGATCTCAGCTTCAAGTGCGCTGATGGCTTTACGGCACCGACCCAATCGCGCATGCAATGCTAATTGCATCGCCGGCTCTTCATTTCGCTGCGCTGCTTCATGCGCCATTTGTTGTAAACGCCGAGCAAACTCATGATATTCGCTCAACTTTTGGTACATGGCTTGACTGGTGCCACCAAGCTCTGCGAGTAAGCGTCCTGCCACTTGCCGCTGTGGAGCTAACTCCTGCGTCTTGGATTTTTTGTATTGGCGGAAACTTTGCTGATGTTTGTCATTACTGCGGATCTCAAGAGTATTAAAGGCTTGAGTTAAAGCGTTGAGTTGCGCCGATAGTTTTTCAGCAAGTGCTTGGCGATTCGTGGCAAACACGCTTGCCAGCGCCGCCTCACGGGCATGTGTTGGTGTTTGGTCTAAGCGTTGTAACAGCGCCATCGACTCTTGTACGTAATCTAACAACATCGGCGAATGGCATTGGAATAAGGCTGAATCAAACCAATCGCGTTTTTGCCAAGCTGGTGCCTGTTGGTCAATAGAACTGGCTTTGCTGGCCAGTACCAACAATTGCTGCTCTAAATGGGCAAGTAGCGGGTTTTTGCTTGGCATTATGATCCCCACTGTTGCCAAAGTAAGCGACCAGCAATGGCCATAACCATGATAATAAACAATGGTTTTATCAATTGGCTACCGAACTTGATGGCAGTGTGGGCACCGAGGTACGAGCCCAACATCAAGCAAAGTCCCATGGCAATGCCCAGCTGGTAGTGAATGTGACCAAGCCAAGCAAAAGTCACCAAGGCAAAACCATTGCTGACGAAATTCATAGTACGGGCAAGACCACTGGTCAGTAATAAATTGATTTTATACAGCGCCATACTCGACACCATCCAAAACGAGCCAGTGCCAGGTCCGGCAATACCGTCATAAAAACCTAGACCTAAGCCTTGCAGTCGTTGTGTCCAGCGATGGGCGCGGGTCTGTTCGGGTAATTGCAGTTGGTCGTCTGGATGCACTCGGGCAAACAAGCTATAGACAGCCGCGGCCAGAATAATCAAAGGCAATACCATTTCCAGCGTATCTTTACTGATTTGATCAACCACTAAGACACCGATACAAGCGCCGATGGCGGTGGTCAGCAATGCATGTCGCCAAAAATAGGGATCGAATAATTTCTTGCGATAATAAGTGACAGATGCGGTCAATGAACCAAAGGTTGCTGCAAGTTTATTGGTGCCTAACACCAGATGCGGAGGCAGTCCTGCGGTTAATAGTGCCGGGACAGTTAATAAACCACCGCCACCGGCGATGGCATCAATGAATCCAGCCAAAAAGGCGACTGTGCAAAGTGCTGCTAACAAGCTGGGTTCGAGCAAAAAATCCATGGTTATCCATCAATTTGTCGTTGAAATGGCGGTAATGCCGCGAGCATGGCGTTGCCATAGGATTTAGTGACCAAGCGTCTATCAAGAATGACGATGCGACCAAAATCTTGCTCTTTACGCAGCAGTCTACCACAGGCTTGCACCAGTTTTCGTGCCGTCGCCGGCACCGTTAGCAACAAAAATGGATTACCCCCACGTTTTGTTACTGCTTCGGCCATCGCTTCTTCAAAGGGGGAGGTCGGTACGGCAAACGGCAGTTTCGTGATAATTAGGTTGGTAAGTAATGCCCCAGGTAAATCCAACCCCTCGGAGAAGCTTTGTGTGCCAAACAAAATACTGCCTTCACCGCCATCAATGCGCATTTGATGTAAATCGAGTAATGATTGTCGGCCCGCTTCACCTTGCACCAACAGTGACCAACCTTGTTTGCGCAGCGCCGCTGCAACTTCTTCCATCTGCCAATACGAGGCGAATAACACTAAATTTCCAGCGCTTTTGTCTAGATAGTTAGGTAAGACTTGAATGAGTTCGGCAGTAAACTGTTCGGCAGTTGGCTCAAATGCCAGCTTAGGAATATGAATTAGGCCACGTTCGGCATAGGCAAACGGCGAGGCAACCTGCAAAGTTCGAACGCCTGGGTGGTCATAGAGCCCCAGTTCGCGTTTGATCCCCTCAAAACTATTAAGACTACTTAAAGTCGCCGAGCATAACAGCGCGGCATAAGCTTTAGAGAACAGCAAATCATCCAGCTGAAAATTGACTGACAACGGGCAGGCATGGCCAATAATGCCGCTTTCCTGTTGGTCGAGCCAACGGGCTTGGCTGACATGCGGTTGTTGCGGCACAGTCCAAGCCTGCCAAAGTTGATTCTGCGCAGAGAATTTGGTTTCAAGCGCACTGAGCTCTTGCTGCAAAGGTGTCAGGCTGGCTGAGCGTATTTTGCCATCGTTTAATTGTTCGAGTAGAGCCTGAAATAGTTTTTCGATACTTTGCAGGATCTTGCCGCTGAGTTCAGTCAGTGGTTCAGCTTGTCGCGAAATGAGTTCAGGCAACTGGGCGTCGACAAAACGCCAGGTGTTGGCTTTGTCAAACCACTGTGGATTTTTCCCAAGCAAACTTTGGATTGGCTTTAGTTGTGCGTAAAAATCGGCAGTTAAATCCTGTAGCTTTAAGGTATCGCGAATTGCTGAATGCTGAGGCAGTAATTTTTGCAATTGTTGATGCAATTTTTGTAGTCGCTCCTGCCATGGCTTTAAATCAAAGTTGAGCAGGGCGGAACCGGCAAAAAAGTCGCGGCCGACATCGGGTAGATGGTGTGCTTCGTCAATCACATAAATGCATTCACTTGGCTCTGGCAAAATTGAATTGCCTGACGCGAGATCTGCGAGCAGCAGTGCATGGTTAACCACCAAGACATGACTTGTATCGACCTCGGCTCTTGCCAAGTGAAATGGGCAGCCCGCGTGCGCGCTTTGGCCTTTCGGACAGTGATAAGGATCAGCTTGGATACTTTGCCAAACCGATTCGCTGAGCGCTTGCGGCAAAGTATCTTTATCACCAAGCCAACGCCGCTCTCGCCAAGCCTGCGCAAGCGCTGGCAATTCAGCCGCGGCTTGTACTTTGTCAAAACTGCTTAGCAAATCAGGTTGTGCTACTTGTTGTTGCAGTCGTTGTGCACAGGCATAACGTTGACGCCCTTTAACCAGACTAAATTCAAAAGGCAGTTTGCTGTGTTCTTGGAAAAACGGCAGATCTTTATTGACCAGCTGTTCTTGCAACGCCACCGTCGCTGTTGCAATCACCAGTTTCTTTTTGTAGTGAAGCGCTAACGGAACTGCAGCCAATAAATAAGCCAGCGATTTGCCAGTACCGGTGCCCGCTTCAATCAAGCCAATCCGATCGTAGCTGTGATAGCTGCCGGCAATAATGTTGGCCATTTCTGCGACTAACTTATTTTGGCTCGGCCGCGCTTGGTAACCGGGAAGGGCTAATTTGATGGCCTGATGAATGGCTTTAATTTGCTGTTTTTGCGCGTCGCTGAGCATAGGCTTATGTATGAATGTACAGTTGTTGTTAGTGTAAGGGGCTTTGTAAATTGCAGCAACTCTAACCCATAATGTTTCTAGCTATTGTGCAGCACCTTTGTTCATTGAAACGCTTTGAAAGTGATTTTTAGCAATTAGTTAACAGATGAAAGACTATACGCTTTGTAAGGTCGGATTTCTGTACTTAATTTCAGGTCAAATGTTAACGTATCTCCTATTCAATATGCTCAAATGACAACTTTCGCCCTGGCCTGCATAATTTTTAAAAATTCCATTGAAAAGCTGTTGACCAACAATCAATTCAATTAAAAAACGGCAACGACAATTTTTGTTGTTGTTGCGACATTACTTTTGACATCATTCAGCAGGGGGAGATCACGAACGTTTCTTAATCGATTCCACTAAAAGTTGCGGCGATCCGTTGTTTGTCATCAGGTACTGTCTTTTACCGCAAAGGCAACTGATATGCAAACCGACTCTTTCACTCTGCACTTCTCGTCGTTAAAAGACTCTCGGCAATCAGCTAAAGTGCATTAACCATTGTTTTATATACTATTTTGTGACATTGCGTGTAGTCATGACTGGTGCCGAAGGGGGTGGTGGTGTGCATCGGCTTGATTGGTTGCAAAATCGAGGCTTTTTTCAGCATTGAATTCCGGTCCACGACACTATCGCTCGGGTCATTTCAAAGCTTGAGCCAGCTCTATTGCAGCAGTGCTTGATAGACTGGATTAATGCTGTCAGTGAACGCTCCGAAGGTGAGCTTATCGCAATAGATGGCGAAACCCTTAGTGGCGGTTGGCAACCTGGTGATAGAAGTTCGGCTATTCATATAGTCAGTCAGTGCGTTTGCATGTTCTAATAGCCTGATGCTCGGCCAAATTAAAACTGACGAAAAATCAAATGAAATCAGAGTAATACCTGAGTTATTACGCCTTTTGGAAATAAAAGGCTGTTTGGTCAGTATTGATGCAATGGATTGCCAGAAACAAATTGCACAGCAAATAATCGACCAAAATGGAGACTATTTGCTGGCTGTAAAGGGTAATCAAGCTCGGCTGCATGGCGCACTAGAAAAATCGTTTCAAAATTTTGATAGCATTGAAAGACAAGAGATTGAGCAGCAAAAATCGAGGCTCGAAGGCCTAAGCTATCAGCTACTTAATGCAGTTGTTTTACCAGCAGAGATTAAAGCACAGTGGCCACAACTGAAAACTGTAGCCATGACAAGTAGTTATCGAATGACAAAAGAGCAAGCGCCATGCTTTGAACGCCGTTATTTTTTAAGCTCTGCGGAACTTGATGTCGACCAATTTGCTCATGCTTGCCGTATTCATTGGTTGATAGAAAACCAGCTACATTGGGTGCTCGATGTGAGTATGAATAAAGATAACTCTCAGATTTATAGGGAAAATGCGGCGGCGAATTTGGTGAGCATCAGGCACATGAGTCTAAACATGCTGCGACAAGATACAAGTTGAAAGCTCAACGTCCAACGCAAAAAAAAGAGCGTTGATGATGGACCCTATTTATTTAGATTCGGTTATCACCGCTGGAATTGGGGCGTACAAAAAATGAACACCCATGCTCTCACCCTGCTCGCCGTACAGGTAAAGCAATTTGCATTTTATCGGCAATACTTCAGACATCTTTGCTGCGGTACAATGCAATTATGAGCACAACCATCACTAGTGAATCTAAAGGCAATCGGCGTCGACGAACATTTACAACGCTAGCATCCTACAAGCATTGGCTGATAAATTTTTCAGGTGATAGTTGAGCAAGCACGCTAGCTTCAATGGTTGGGAAGTAGCGGTTTGCCAGGGTTAAATCGGTGACTAATTGCATAGAAAAAAGCCTGCAACATCTCTGTTGCAGGCCTTTATACATCAACCACAGAATCGGTCAACCGATCTGAAAAACGCTTATCTGATCGGCATTAGGAACAAAGTTCCGACTTATTCTGCCTGCTAAAAATTAGAAATTTTGTTGCAGTTTCAGATACATCACGCGACCATAAGCATCGTATAAGTCAAAGTTGTAGTTTCGTGAAAAGGTTGGATCTGAACCTAAAGTAGGTTTCTTTTCAAACAAGTTTTGTGCACCAATCGATATTTTAGTAGAGGTTGGCAAGCTATAAGTCATAACTAAATCATGAGTTACCCATGTACCGAAATTACCAGCTTTTTCGATGTCCCCATCATCATTCTCGAATACTTCTGCGTACTGAGAACCGATTAAGTTCACGTTCCATGCGATGTCAAAGTCAGCGATTGAATAAACGTTGCTAGCAGTTGCACGGGTTTGTGGTTCGCCAGGGTCATTCACTAGGTTACGTCCGCCGTCGATTTTGCTTTCTAAACGGTGAGTATATTGCAACGTTTGGTTCAGACGCCCGAATTCACCTAAGTCAAAGTTAGTGTTTACGTTCAGGTCGACACCTGAAATGGCCCAAGAACCTTCGTTTGCGTAACCCTGAGTAATTAACTCAATACCACCACCAGAGTTACGTTCAACACCTAAACCTGCTGGAACTGGTTCACCAGTTTGTTCACGTTGCAGAATAGTACCCGCACCAAACAAACGGATCATGTCCTTGATTTCAATTTGGTAGTAATCAGCTGTAAGGTTCAACCAGTCAGTAGGCTGGTAAGCTAAACCCACAGTTGACTGAGCTGAAGACTCTGAACCTAAATCTGCGTTTGGCAGAGTGATAGAACTCACCTGAACGTCACAAGTAGCTGCCTGACCTAACTGAAGACAAGTTGGAGCATCTTTAACACTTGGGTTACCTGGTTGTGGTTTCTGAGTCAGGATATCCAGTGTTGGAGCACGGAAACCTTCGCCGTAAGAAGCACGAAGTACTAAACCATCAAATACGTCATACTTGAATGACACTTTTGGTGATACGTCATTACCGTAATCTGAATATTGGTCGTAACGAGCAGCAACAGAAATCTCTAAATCTTCAGTTGCCGGGATAAGAGCCTCGAAGAATGCGCCTTTTTGGCTACGTCCACCACCAGCACTGTTACCTGCTGAACCACCTACAACACCAGCTTCTGACAATGAGTCATAGATATCCTCATAACTTTCTTTACGGTATTCAGCACCAACAACCGCCTGAACAGCACCAGCTTCCATTTCGAATAGATCAAAAGATGCAGAACCGAATGCTTCTTCCTGACCATATCTACCGATACGTGAAGTAGTTACTTTTAAACCACTTAGCAAAGTTTGGTAATCAGACATAGCTGCTGAGTCGTTAGCATAACGCGAACCAAATGGGTCACCCAGCATGTAAGATCCGTTGTTTACTGCGTTGATTGCAGATGAACCTAACAAGTAGTTACGGCCGATTTCATATGTTTTGGAGTCGTTTTTGCGAGCACCAAAATCAACAGTAACATCACCAATTGTACCTTCAGCACCAACTAAGAAGTCAGTTGCCCAGTTGTCAACGTTGTTATCACGGTTACCGAATGCAGCAAAACGGTGTCTGTATTCAACGTCACGGTTAGCACCATTTGCCGCATTGTAGTATGGACTTAATGGGTTAGTCGGGTTGTTCACACTGTTAGCATTCATGATAGCGACTGGTGAGTCGTTTAATGTTGGCGCATAACGACCAAAAGATTTGGTTTTGGTGATTAACGTATGAGAGAAAATTTTCCAGTCATCATTGACTTGGTATTCAGCTTTCAAGAAACCTGAGCTGTTACCTGTAGAAGCTTCGTTCGCGTTTGTTGCGTTGAAGTTGTAAGCACACGCTGCACCAGACTTAAAGAAGTTAGGCAGTTTGTTGCAGTCAGCATCAGAAACTACTGATCTGAATGCACGGTTCGCACCAGGGCCTGCTGTGTCACGCCAGTTAATACCGAAGCTTGATGCTCCTGGACTAACCCACTCGTAATCACGTTCGAATATGATGTCCCGTTGGTTCCATGACACACCACCGATTACGGAAACTTTATCACCTGAAGAACCGAATACAGCAGAACCTTCTTCACGGTCACCACCATCAGCTGGCAAACTGACTGTTGATTTGCCAAGACGGAATTCAGCACCATTGAAATCTTTGCGAGTAATAATGTTGATTACACCCGCGATGGCATCAGAACCGTAAACTGCTGATGCACCGTCAGACAGAATTTCGATACGTTCTACTGCAGCCATAGGAATTGAGTTTAAATCCTGTGAGTTACCAGTAGAAGGAGATTTAGGTAAACGGCGACCATCAACTAAAATCAGTGAACGTTCAGCGCCTAAACCTCTAAGGTTTACTTGAGAAACACCCTGAGCAGAACTACCTGACTGAGGACGGAATGAACCAGAAGTGTTGAATGAGGTGTTACGCAGTAAGTCAGATACTGAAGTTTGACCAGACAAGTCAATTGCAGCACGGTCAATTACCGTAACAGGTACTGCTGCTTCGATATCTGTTCGCTTAATACGTGAACCAGTAACTTCAATACGTTCTACTTTAGCTTTCGCTTCGTCTTCCGCAGCAGCTACCGAACCAGTAAAAGCAGCTGTAGAAAAAGCTCCAAAAGTAAGGGCTAAATGCACCGCTTTTGACATTTTATTATTTGTAAACATGTGTTCTCCCTGGATCACTATTTAGTGATTCTATTCTACGTTGGCAAACATTTGCGGCTATTGGGCTCCAAACTTCGAGTGTTCGAGGTGGCCCCAAAAACGTCTCGATGATAAACGCAATTTTTCAGCGTGGTCAACAGTTTTTTACGGAACTAATTATGTTGAAATTTGTCACCGATGTCGCCAAGCAGCTATTTTTTCAAAAACTGTAAAAAGCACGCTACATTTTTTGCCCCCAGCCCTACTAGTGGGAAATATACCCGAGAACTTTGAAATGAAGAGCAAGTTAGCCACTATGAAACTGACTCTGACTGCAGACCAAAAAAACAGCTCGAAGCTATGTACGGTAAGAATCGTGACTAGCTCGCGTGCGACCGTATTAAAGCGTTGCTATTAGCGCCCGAAGGCTGGACGACGGAGATGATTTATCAGGGGTTACGTATCCAAGAAACCACTTTGCTGATTAAACCTTGTCTGAGAAGCTCATACCGGAAAATGGCGGTTCACAAAGTCGTTTACCTGCAGACAAAACAGCTGAACTCATCGAGCATTTAACCGGGCATTCGTACCATCACAACTAGTAAATTGTCGCTTAAGTGCAGGAGCGATTTGGTGTGCAATATACGTTAGCAGGAATGCACAAGCGGCTGCGAAAAGAATTGGTTTAGTTACAAGGATCCCAATAGTGCGCACCATAAGTTCGATGCAGCTAAACAACGAGCATTTATTGAAAATTATAAATAGATGAATGCTTACTGTCATGCGCACGAGAGCATTTTATTTATGTATGCGGCGCATCCTAATCAGGCTAAGAATCTCACACGGCTAGATACGAACAGGCTAGGGGGAAACTGATTGCAAGCACAGACAGCCGCACGTGGATGAACCTGGTGGGGAAGATGATTTTGGATGATATTGTCGGTGCAATCGTGGACGAATATGAGTTTGTGAACAACGAAACCCTTTTTTAATTATTGGGGGCAATTAAGAGAGAAGTATCCAGTTAATCACAAGTTGCATCCCATCTAGGATGTGTCGGGATACTAAATCGCGAATGTGGTGAAAAATACAGCAGCCTATTTGAATGTTGAGCAGCATTATTTCCTCCTTACAGCCTAATATAGATCCTATAGAGCAGTTGTGGAAGGTTAAGAATGAACGTGCAAGGAACAGTGTTTGTGCTTCAAAACGAAACGAGAATTCAGAGTAGTTCTAGACAAGTTTTTTAACCAAAAACTCCAGGACATCGGCGTCAGTTTGACCTCCCATATTAATAACAATTTTCAGATGCTTACACCCGCATTTTCAATATGAGTGGCTATATGCATCAGCCACTGGAGCGGTTAACCAATCTGAAGGGCATTAAAACCAAATCCAGCCTTTTTTCCGCCTGCAAAACTGTTGCTACTGCACAGGAACGTCATAGTGTAGACGACGCTTCTAGTGCCTACATATGAATAGCAGAACTTGAGTGCTTTCAAATGGAAATGGTATTTATTCGGTTATAGATTTGAATAGCCAAACAAACTGAAAAATGTACAATGCTGTAAATGCATTACTCTGAAGGTCACCGACAGACGTTATAACATCAAGTTCAATTGGTAAAATGAGCCTTAAAATTTTATGAAACATTGGGAACACTATTGGCAAACAGCCCAAAGCCTAAATAGCTTTGTCGATAAGCATTCAGATGGTTATAAAGACGAAATTGACAACTTCTGGAAGGCCACCTTTAACGCCCTAAACGAGAAGCAAAGAGTATTAGACATAGCAACTGGAAATGGTGCTCTGGCATTTGCAGTTCAACAATACTCAGATCAACATGACCTTTCATTGACTGTGTGTGCCAGCGATGCTGCTGCAATAAACCCAGTAATACATTTCTCAAATAAAACTGAACTGCTTTTTACATTAAAAAAAATTAGTTTTTTCCCTCTGGCCCGGACTGAAACGCTACCGTTTTCGGCAGGAAGTTTTGATTTATTGATGAGTCAGTTTGGCTTTGAATATTCTGATCAAGAACTTGCTTTTACTGAAGTTAATAGAGTGTTAATGTCTGGTGGCCGTTTTGTCGCTCTGGTTCACCATGCTGACTCGTTTATTTCAGTAGATTCAGACAATAGCCTTCAGCTGCTGCATTATGTACTTGATCAGAAACACTTAGTGGCAGAGGCAATTAAAGCTCTTGAATATGCGGAGCAGCAAATGGCTTTGGGAGTTCAACTCAAAGCTGATCTGGTGTTTCAGCAGATGAATTCTGCATTGATTCTAGCCTTTCAGGACTTTCGACAACACTGTATAGCACAGCAAAATGAGGCCTGGTATAACGCCTTTGCTGAGGAGTTTGTACCTGCGTTATTAGAGCTTCGCTCTGGCTGCGCTTGTAAAATGAAAAATTTTGAATATTCTTTGCAAAGTCACCAGCAACGCTTGATTGAACAAAATAGATGTCGTTGGTCAGTATCTGAAGTGAATCAAATCATAAGTTTGGTTTGTCCATCTCTATGGCTCGAGGTTGATATTAAACCTTTTTATACAGCTGAAGGGCTATATAGCTGGCAGCTATCAATGGTCAAAAGATAGGGCAACGAAGGTCGAAAGTCGGAGTAAGAGGCGCTTCTTAGGATTGGATTTTTTGATCGACTCCGCAGAATAAATGAGTCATATACTCAAATAGTTCGCTCAGGCTGAGCAACTTTACTTAGTTGAATTATACGCACCAGCCGGGAGCCATTCTGCAATGCTAATGAGGTTTCGCACTGGTGAGACTGCGGCTTTGGGAAATAAGCATTTAGACTTTGGTCAGGCCTGGTTGCAGCAACGTATTGCTAGCCTGTCAGATCATCCGCATGCTCATGCTGAGCCTCTGGCGGTGATTAGATATCAAAGCGGCGAAGAGTATAAGCTGCATGGCGATTATCTTCCTGAGAATTCGGCGTTGACCGCAGCTGATTTTGGTGGGCAAAGGGTGCAGACAGTATTGGTATATCTGAATGATGATTTTGTTGGGGGCGCCACGCATTTCCCACATTTACAATTGTCAGTACAACCAAAAGCTGGTTATGCGCTGATTTTCAGCAACACTGATAGCGACCACACGCCAAATACCCGCAGTCTGCATGCCGGAACTCCGGTAGAAAGCGGTGAAAAATGGTTAGCGTCAAAATGGATCCGAGCATTACCGATCCAAGGCCGTTAAGCATAAAAACTAAAGCTACTTATAATTTTTAATAAGTAATGCGGCCGACAAATTTGTCGGCCGAACTTTTTGGAAGCAATGCAACGCTTCTGAAGTTAATGCCGGTGAGCCGGTTGTTTTTGCTCGACATGAACTTTTTCGCAAGCCGCGCAGCGTTGACGCGCCGGATCTGCCATCAGTAGTTCTCGTTCAATTCGGCTTTCGCAATCGGAACACAAACCATATAAGCCCATATCCATTTGGCTTAATGCCGCTTGGACTAATTCCAATCTGCGGCTTCTGTTCTCAAGTTCAGGCGTTAGCCAACTCCGTAACAGTTCCGGCCAATGCGAGAGCGGTTGGTGCTCGAGTTGAATGCGCAACTTGCCGTATTCATCCGAGTGGTCAATTTGCAAATAGCTGAAAATTTCAGTGCGCAACAACTGCAGTTCTTCGAGCAACTGCGCGCGCAATATTGGTGTAATCGATTGGGGCATAACGACCTCAGATGCGACGAATGAAACTTTAAGATGCTTAATTGTCGCAAGGCTTTGCAATTGTTGATCTGATTCAGATCAAATGCTGATGCCATTATTGGAAAAAACATTAAAATTTATGTGGATTTAGTAATGTTTGAACTTTGTACGCTGCAGGTTCAGCGAAAACCTCTTTGTTTAATGCCGATGATTGTGCTGAAATGCGCTCAGGTTAATTTCGAACTAGTTGCATTTAATTGCTATTTTGAGCGGAAGCCAAGATTTAACCGAAGAAAGTTGAAAGAAAATAGCCACTGCCAAGGTCTTTATCCCAGTACAAGGAAATTTCTATGAATTCATCATCTAAGAAAAACTCATTTCGTTTAAGCGCGCTGGTGATCGGTGCTTTGGCGTCGCAAGCAGCAGTCGCTCAAGGTTTTAGTGCAGTAGAGTTAAGCTCTGGTTATCAACTGCCAGCATCAGCGGATCCGGTAAAGACTGATGGCAAAACCACAGCTCCGGTGTCTGAGCAAAAAGCCACCGAACACAAGTGCGGCGAAGGCAAATGCGGTGAAGGCAAATGCGGCGAAGGCAAGTGCGGTGAAGGCAAGTGCGGCGAAGGCAAGTGCGGCGAAGGCAAGTGCGGTGAAGGCAAGTGCGGCGAAGGCAAATGCGGTGAAGCAACACCAATTGATGCGAAAACCGAAGTCAAATCAACAAAAGAAGCCAAGTGTGGCGGGATGATCTGAAATGCAATTAACTGGGGCAGGGTTGGGACTTCGTCGGGAACTAGCGGATAGTCTGCTTACTACCGACGTCGATGACATTCATTTTCTTGAAGTAGCCCCAGAGAATTGGCTGCCATTCGGCGGTGCTTTAGCCAAAAAATTTCGAGCAATCACCGAGAGATATCCAGTAATTTGTCATGGGCTATCGTTGTCTTTGGGAAGTCCAGATCCACTTGATGTGGAGTTTGTCAAAGCGCTCAAACAGTTTTTCCGAACGCATAACATCAGTATTTATAGCGAGCATCTGAGTTACTGTTCCGGCGGTGGCCATCTGTATGATTTGATGCCGATCCCCTTTACTGCGGCGGCAGCGAAATATACCGCGGCGAGGATCCGGCAGGTACAAGATCTGTTAGAGCAACAACTGGTGATTGAAAACATCTCCTACTATGCCGCGCCAGGGCAGGAGATGTCTGAGCTGGAATTCACTCTGGAAGTATTGCAACAGGCCGACTGTGGCTTGTTGCTCGACGTGAATAATGTCTATGTGAATTCGGTTAATCATCAATATGATGCCAAGGCCTTTATCGAGGCGTTGCCATCTAAGCGCATCGTTTATGGCCATATTGCCGGCCACTATCAACAGTCGCCCGATTTATTGATTGATACCCATGGCAGTGATGTCATAGATCCGGTTTGGCAGTTGTTGGCTTTTGCTTACCAGCAGCATGGGGTTTTTCCGACTTTACTTGAGCGTGATTTTAATCTGCCAGCGTTGGCTGATTTACGCCAAGAAGTACAAACAATCCTAAGAATTCAACAACAGAACCAGCGGTTTGGGGTTGCGGTATGAGTGATTTTCGCGCAAACCAATTGGCTTTTATTGCGGCGATCCGCTCGCCGGATCAACAGATCCCCGCTGATGTCGCTCCAGAGCGGATGGCGGTTTATCGCGAGTTGTTTTTTAATAACATCCAAAACTTCGTTAACAGTGCTTTTCCGGTGCTGCGCAGTATTTTGCCAGCTTCGCTTTGGCAGCAAAATTTGCGGAAGTTTTTTGCAGAAGCCACGCTAACTAGCCCTTATTTTCTCAACATCGCAGAAAGTTACTTAGACTGGCTGTCGAATGAACCGCAGTCGTTGCCCTTTGCAGTGGAATTGGCGCATTACGAATGGGCTGAACTCTATGTGGCAACCTTGCCATGTCCATTGTTAGAACCCTTTGATTTAACGGGACCTTTGCAATTGGCGGATTGCGCTTTGGTGTTGAGCTATCAATTTCCAGTGCATCAAATAAGTCCAGATTACCAACCAATTGACCCGACCTCGGACGGTTGTTATTTGCTGGTCTATCGCAATATCGACGACCAAGTTCGGTTTATTGCACTCAATCAATTAACTGCAGCCTTACTTACTTTGCTTAGTGAAAGACCAGGTTTGGACTTTTCCGAGTTAACCCAACAATTTTCTGAGCTGTTACCGCAGTTAGCTGGGGTCGAGTGGTTAGCACAGGCCCGCAGTCTTTGCTTTGATCTAGCGCAAAAAGGCGTCATTCAACCTTCACAAATTGCTGAAAAATGACTATGATGTCGATCCCTTATTTTTGCGTTGGAACACTGGCATGGCCGATGAGAATTTTAAAGAATCCTTTAATGTATTCCAGTTATTGGGTTTTGTAGTAGTATTCGTTTCCCTGTTGTGCCTGCCTCCAATTGTGACCTGGTCTCGTATCCTCGGTTAAGCAATTGTCGGCATGAACAAAAACCGCCTTTTGGCGGTTTTTTTGTCAGTATTAAAGTAACTTGAGCAAACTCTTATGAAACAACAAGAATTGACGGCGTTATTAGCGCAAGTCATTAAGGCTGTTCCGGATTATCCGAAACCAGGTATTTTGTTCCGCGATGTCACCAGTCTGATGCAAGACGGTGCCGCTTTCGCTGCGGTGATTGATCACCTAAAGGCGCATTATGCCGGTCAAGGTATTACCAAAATCGTCGGTACTGAATCTCGCGGCTTTATTTTTGGCGCGCCACTGGCTTATGCATTAGGTGTGTCTTTTGTGCCTGTTCGTAAACCGCGGAAGTTACCACGTGCCGTGATCAGCGAAAGCTACCAACTGGAGTACGGCGAAGATACGCTAGAAATCCACGTTGATGCGATTACTGCAGAAGATAAAGTCCTGTTAGTTGACGATTTATTGGCAACTGGTGGTACTATTGATGCAACAACCAAACTGGTTCGTCGTTTAGGCGGTCAGGTGGCTGATGCAACCTTTATCGTTAACTTGCCAGATCTTGGCGGCGATAAGCGTTTGGCGGCTTTAGGTCTGAAGGTTTATAGCCTGATAGATTTCGCCGGTCATTAATCAGCTGCTAAACCCAATGCCTAACTGCGACAGAAAGGCATTGAAAGGTGAACAGATGAGTTATCAGGTATTAGCAAGGAAATGGCGGCCACAGCAATTTGGCCAGCTGGTTGGACAGGATCATGTGAAGTCTGCATTGACGCATGCCCTGAGCCAAAATCGCTTGCACCATGCTTATTTGTTTACCGGTACTCGTGGCGTTGGTAAAACTACCATCGCCCGTATATTTGCGAAAAGCTTGAATTGCGAACAAGGCGTCACTGCTACGCCTTGTGGTCAATGTAGCGCTTGTCGAGAAATCGACGCTGGCTTCTTTGTTGATTTATTAGAAATCGATGCGGCAAGCCGTACCAAAGTTGAAGATACCCGCGATTTACTCGACAACGTGCAATACGCGCCGACTCGCGGTCGCTACAAAGTCTATCTCATCGATGAAGTGCATATGCTGTCAAAGCACAGTTTTAATGCCTTATTGAAAACTTTGGAAGAACCACCACCACACGTCAAATTCTTGCTGGCGACTACAGATCCACAAAAGCTGCCAATCACCGTATTGTCGCGTTGTTTGCAATTTAGCTTAAAGGCTTTGACGCAGGCACAAATCAAGCAGCACTTGAGTTACGTGCTCGCGCAAGAACAAATTCCGGCAGAAGAAGACGCTTTGGCCTTATTAGCTCGTGCGGCCAAAGGCAGTTTGCGCGATTCGCTCAGTTTAACTGACCAAGCCATTGCGCAAACTGGCGGCCAAATTACGCTAGGACCAGTGCGCGAGATGCTGGGGTATTTGGAACAAAGTTGGGCAGAAATTCTATTACAGTCAGTGCTTAACCGCGATTTAGCAGCGATGCAGCGCCATCTTTATCAATTGTTGAGTAGTCATCCGCAATGTCAGTCAGTGTTAGATGACATGTTGGCGTTATTGCATCTTGCCGCACTGGCGCAGTATCAATTAAATGCAGCTGAGCTTGCACTCACGGAGTCGGCCTTTGTTCGGGCCGTCGCCAAATCACAAAGCCCGGAGCTTATTCAGCTGTATTACCAACTGCTTTTGTCGGGCAAAAAAGATTTACCTTATGCGCCAGATCCTCGCACTGGTTTAGAAATGGCTCTGTTACGAGCCATTGCTTTTGTGCCAGCAACCTCAGCGAGCGTGGATAATCCGGTGCCAAGTGCACGCGCTGCTGCGCTGACTGCAGCCGGTATCCCGTCAGAGCCGGCTGCTGTGCAGTCAACAGTTGTGCCTGCTGCACCTTTACAAAGCAGCACAACAACGCACAATGGAGCTTCGCAAAATCCGCTAAACCAAGCGCCAGCGCAGTACGCCGAGGCGCATGAATACAACGCTCAGGCGCAAGAACACAACGCTCAGCCGCAAGAACACTACGCTCAGGCGCATGAACATGCTGCGATTGAGCCTGCCCATGCTGAGGCGTTCTCGACGGCGCCGATCGCGTCGCAGCATAGCTCGCCACACCAAGAATCAGCACCAGCAGTGAGTAGCGAACCGGTCATAGACCCAGTCACTGCCAGTATTATGGCGCGGCGGGGCTTGTTACCTTCCGGAGAATCAGCCGGTGGAAAAAAGCCTGAGCGCCAGCAGGCGCCAGTTACACCGCAAGCGGCGCCAATAGTTTCTTTACCGACACGAGCTCCTGCGGTTGCGCCAATAGTCGCGCCTGTAGTTACAACGTCAGCTCCTGCGGTGGCGGCCGTGGTAACTTCAGTTGCAAAGCCTTTAACGGTTGCGCCATCGCCGATAAATCCGCTGGATATTCCGCCATGGCAAGATCAGCCGATAGTCACTGCACCGGAAGTAACTGAAGCAGATTCCGCACTTGCGGAAGAACCGGAAACGTTCGAGCCAGAAGTCATTTCGCGAGCTGCTAATCTAGGTGTGCCTTTTGTTGCGCATGATGACAGTGAGCTTGAGGAATTATCTGAAGAATCGCCAGATAGTGCTGCAGAGCAATTTGCCGCTGATGCGACTTGGCAAGTTAGTCAAAACTTTGATACTGCGCCAACAACAGCGGATTCGAGCCAAGCTCAGCCGATCCGTCATGCGTTATTAGACAGCGTACCAGTGCAAATCGATACCGACTTTGCCAGTGAACAAGTATTGGCACCAGCGGTGATTGTTGATGCCGGACCTTTGTATTTTGACGGGGTGATTGATCAAGGCAATTTTGCGCTTCGGGCTAGTAGTCAGGTTGATGCTTGGGCCGCCAGAATTGATAGCTTGAAAATTGGTGGCTTGATGCGATTGTTTTTGTTGCACAGTGTTGCCGATTTGCAGGGCGAATCATTAAGTTTGACGGTCGCGGCGTCGCAGCGACATTTGGATTCAGAACGCAATAGAGCCCAGCTCAAACAAGTACTCAGCGAGTCATTTGGCGTCGAGTTAGCCGTCGATATTCAGTTTGTCGACGAAGTGCCGCAGAGTCCACAGGCACTGCAATTACGTATAGATCAAGCAAGAAGAGTTTATGTTGAGCAAGTGCTGCGCCATGATCCATTAGTGCTCCAGTTGCAACAGCATTTTGCTGCCGAGTGGCAGGCTGATAGTTTAAGTGTGAATTAAAACGCGCCCCTGCAGCAAAGTGCTAGTTTTGCAGTTGGGTCGATCTTGTATTTTGGCGGCTTTGTGATTATCGTGTCGCCAACATTTGCAGAGGAAGAATTGATTATGTTTAAAGGTGGCATGGGTAACATCATGAAGCAGGCGCAAGCCATGCAAGAAAAGATGCAACGCGCGCAGGAAGAAATCGCTAAGTTAGAAGTAACTGGTGAAGCGGGCGCAGGCATGGTCAAAGTCACTATGCTTGGCAACCATAATGTTCGTCGTGTCAGTATCGATGAAAGCTTGATGCAAGATGACAAAGAAATGCTGGAAGACTTAATTGCAGCGGCGATCAATGACGCTGTGCGTCGTGTTGAAGCGACTAGCAAAGAAAAAATGGCTGGTGTTGCTGGCGGCATGCAATTGCCTCCTGGCTTTAAGATGCCATTCTAAGTCGGAGCGAATTGATGGCCAAACACACGTTTTTAGTGCAGCAACTGATCGACGCCTTGCGGGCACTGCCCTCAGTTGGTCCTAAATCTGCACAGCGGATGGCCTATCAATTACTCGAACGAAATCGCGAGGCGGGCTTGCAGCTCGCCGATGCCTTGCAGGCAGCGATGAATAAAGTGGGACACTGCCAGCAATGTCGCACCTTTTGCGAAAGCAATTTATGTGCAGTCTGTAGCCACCCTGTGCGTGCCCAGAGCCCGACACTTTGTGTAGTGGCAAGCGCTGCCGATTTATTTGCCATTGAACAAACCGGTTTATTTGGTGGTCGTTATTTTGTGCTGCGCGGACAGTTATCGCCGCTTGATGGCATAGGACCACAGGAACTGGGTCTTGATTTACTGGCGAAACAGCTGGCAACCGGTGGGATCCAAGAAGTGATCTTGGCAACAAACCCGACGGTAGAAGGTGAAGCAACCGCGTTTTACCTAGCAGAGCTTTGTAAAAAATATCAAATTCAAGTATCACGACTCGCCCAAGGCATGCCTGTTGGCGGTGAGCTTGAATATATTGATGGCAATACCTTGTCACATGCATTTAGTGGCCGTAAGCCTTTCTAATTTCTTCGAAAACCCAACTCCCGTCCATTTAGCTGAGCTTAATTACCAGATTGCTGTGCCAAAGCCGTTATGGCATGTCAGATCTAGTGGTTTTGCTGACCCTATTTGCCTGTATCTCTTGAAATATTCTTGAGCAACCCCATATCTGAGCCAACCCATTTCATCGGTGTGATCTAAGCGTCGACCCTGTGATTTCAATGTTGTGTCCGGTTGTGGTGTGAAATTGAGATACCCAATTGGTTTTTAGAGGAGCGAAAAATGACTGAAACAACTCAAAAACAAACGCATGGCTTTCAAGCCGAAGTCAAACAATTGCTGCAGTTAATGATCCATTCTTTGTACTCGAACAAAGAAATCTTCTTACGTGAACTGGTATCAAATGCCTCAGATGCTGCGGATAAATTACGCTTTTTAGCTTTATCAGACAGTAGCTTATACGCGAATGACGGCGACTTACATGTGCGCATCAGCTTAGATGAAGCTGCCAAAACTATCACCATCAGCGATAACGGTATCGGGATGACGCGTGATGAAGTGATTAGTCATTTAGGGACAATCGCTAAATCAGGCACTAAAGAGTTTTTCTCACAATTAAGTGGCGACCAAAGCAAAGATTCTAAGTTAATCGGTCAGTTTGGTGTTGGCTTCTATTCTGCCTTTATTGTTGCCGAAAAAGTCACTGTGCGTACGCTAAAAGCTGGTCAGCCAGCTGATACAGCTGTCGAGTGGGAATCTGCCGGCGAAGGCGAATATACCCTGACGCCAATCGTGAAAACTAGCCGTGGTACTGAAATCGTGTTGCACCTGCGTGATGGTGAAACTGAGTTCTTGAGCCAATGGAAAGTTGAAAGCATCGTTACTAAATACTCAGATCATATCTCTATTCCAGTGCAGATGTGGGAAGAGGGCAGTGCTGAGCGTGAAGAAGATGGCGAGACTATCCCTGCGACTGAAGGTCATTGGAAAGCCGTCAACAAAGCCACAGCGCTGTGGATGCGTGATAAGTCAGAAGTCACCGAAACTGAATACCAAGAATTCTACAAGCATATTTCGCACGATTGGTCAGAGCCATTAAGCTGGAGCCACAACAAGGTTGAAGGCAATAGCAACTACACCAGTTTGCTATACGTTCCGAAAAAGGCGCCGTTTGACCTATGGAACCGCGAAGCACGCCACGGCTTAAAACTGTACGTGCAACGTGTATTTATCATGGATGACGCTGAGCAATTTATGCCAAGTTATCTGCGTTTTATCAAAGGCGTATTAGATTCAAGCGATCTGCCATTAAACGTTTCTCGCGAAATATTGCAAGACACTAAAGTGACGCAAAGTCTGCGTAAAGGCTGTACCAGCCGTGTGCTGAAAATGCTGGAAAAAATGGCGAAGGCTGAAGACTCTGCGGAATATCAAACCTTCTGGAATGAATTTGGCCAAGTGCTAAAAGAAGGTCCGGCGGAAGATCATGCCAATAAAGAAACAATCGCTAAGCTGTTACGCTTTGCCTCAACAACGCAAGACAGCGAAGAGCAAACAGTTGGTTTAGAAGCCTATGTTAGCCGGATGAAAGAAGGCCAATCGGACATTTACTATTTGGTTGGTGACAGTTTTGAAGCTGCAAAACACAGCCCGCATTTAGAAGTATTCCGCAAAAAAGGCTTGGAAGTGCTGTTGCTGTCAGATCGTATCGACGAATGGTTAATGCAACACTTAACTGAATTCGATGGCAAAAAGCTGCGTTCAGTGGCCAAAGGTGGTTTGGATTTAAGCGGCTTAGATGACGATGAAACCAAAAAAGCCCAAGAAGAAAGCGAGAAACAATTTGCTGCAGTGGTCGAGCGTTTTAAAGTCGCGTTAGGTGAGCAAGTGAAGGCGGTGAAAGTAAGCCATCGTTTAACTGATAGTCCTGCTTGTGTGGTCACCGACGAACACGATATGAGTACGCAAATGATCAAACTGATGGAGTCAGTCGGTCAGAAAGTGCCTGAAGTTAAACCAATTTTTGAAGTGAATCCTGAGCACAAACTGGTTCGCCATATTGCCGATGTGCAGGATGATGACCGCTTTAAGCAATGGGCAGAAGTGCTATTTGAACAAGCGCTACTCGCAGAACGTGGCAGTTTGAAGAACCCAGCCAGTTTTGTTACTCGTTTAAATGCACTATTGTTAGACCTCGCGAAATAGCATTTTCGCTAAATTAAGGGTTTGACTGATCATGAGTCGGTGTACTGGCTCATGAATCTCTAGAAGGCTATATGTCCATTATTGGGTGTTATAGCCTTTTTTTATGGTCAACTGGCTAGAAATTGCTTTTACCCATTGCTAAATTTCTCTAGATTCGAAAGAGCTTTATTTAAAACCCAAATTATTCATATGGTTATGCTTGGATTTCTTCATTGTGTTGTTGGTGTTTTTTTCAGCATCAGCGCAATTTATGTGAAGATTAAATCGAGCAGAAATCTGAGCAAGCACTTATCATACTTTGGTCGGACGAAAATGAGCAAAATAGCCAAAAAATGCATTTTTGCCCTGTTAGTGGCAGAATTGCCAGATTTGATGCAGATCATCAAGTTGCGACTAAAGTAGGCTTGACTTATCGGATCAGCAACGATTCCGTGACAAATTTCTTGTCTGATGACCGACATTGTGTAAAGATTCCGAACTTACAACGATTGGATCAATCTCCAGCTACTCGAGGTCTTTGTATGCGTATCATTTTGTTGGGTGCCCCAGGTGCCGGGAAAGGAACTCAGGCGCAGTTTCTAATGAATAAATATGGGATCCCACAAATTTCTACTGGCGATATGCTGCGTGCTGCTATTAAAGAAGGCACCGCGATGGGATTGGCAGCGAAACAAGTGATGGATGCCGGCCAATTGGTGTCTGATGACATCATCATTGGTTTAGTCAAAGAGCGGATCGCGAAAGCGGATTGCGCCAAAGGCTTCTTATTGGATGGTTTCCCAAGAACTATCCCACAAGCAGACGCCATGAAAGACAATGGTGTGCTGGTTGACCATGTGATTGAATTTGATGTTCCGGACGACGTGATTGTTGAGCGGATGAGCGGCCGTCGTGTACACCCAGCTTCTGGCCGGGTTTATCACGTGGTTTACAATCCAGCCAAAGTCGACGGTAAAGATGACGTAACCGGTGAAGATCTGGTTGTACGTGATGATGATAAAGAAGAAACCGTACGTAAACGTTTAGGCGTTTATCACCAACAAACTGAACCGCTTGTTGGCTACTACCGTAATCAAGCAGCAGAAGGTTTGACAAAGTATCACCACTTGGACGGTACAGTGCCAGTGGAAACTGTCAGTCAGCAACTGGCCGCGTTATTAGGCTAAGCATTTGCCCGCTGACAAGCCCACTTCGGTGGGCTTTTTTCTGACCAAAATTTGTTGATTCGCCCATGTCGTTGCGCCAAACACTGTGAAAATGCCATTCAATTGGCAATAGTTCGCTGTTTGTGCACGCAAAATGCCAGATGCAAATCGCGTCTTTTGCTTATCACATGATAGACTCGACATCGTTTAAATTTCTCCACAAGGATGCATCTTGCCAATGTCAGCTTCGCCGTTAGAACTTCCATTGTCCAAATACGCAGTGGTCCTAGTGAATCTAGGTACGCCTGATGAACCCACAGTGCCGGCGGTACAACGTTATCTTAAGCAGTTTTTATCTGACCAACGTGTGGTCGATTATCCTGCAATATTGTGGCAATGCATTTTGCGCGGGATCATTTTGCCGTTTCGCGGACGTCGGGTCGCTAAGTTGTATCAATCAATCTGGTGGGAAGGCGGTTCGCCGCTCAGAGTGATCACCGAACGGCAAACTGCAGCGCTTGGTAAGGCTTTAGAGCTCTCGGATTATCCGGTACAAGTGCGTCATGCCATGACTTACGGAAATCCGTCTATTGCCAGTGTGTTTGATGATCTGCGCCAGCAAGGCGTTGAGCGTATCGTGGTGATCCCGCTCTATCCGCAATACTCTGCAACCACCACGGCTGCTATCTCAGATCAAATTGGTCAGTATTTAGCAGGCTGCCGTGACATGCCGGAGATCCGGATGCAGAAGAATTATCATCATACCGCCATTTATCGCAAAGGCTTAGCGGGATCAGTGAAAGCTTTTTGGCAGTTAAATGGTCGAGCTGATGCCTTGTTATTGTCTTTCCATGGCATTCCGGAGCGTTTTGTTCGTTTGGGCGATCCATATGAGCGGCATTGCCGGGAGACAGCCGCCAATCTTGCTGCGGATCTAGGTCTTACTCCAGACCAAGTCTTAGTGAGTTTCCAATCAAGGGTTGGGAAAGAGCAGTGGTTACAGCCTTATACCGATGAGTTACTTAAACAATTACCAGAGCGTGGTATCAAGAAATTGCAGGTTTTATGCCCCGCATTCGCATCGGATTGTTTAGAAACCCTAGAAGAAATTGCCGTCGAAAATAAAGAAGTGTTTTTACACGCTGGCGGTGAAACTTATGAATATATTCCTGCACTGAATGCGGTGCCTTGTCATATTCGGGTATTCAAGCAATTGGTTGCACAACAATTACAAGGGTGGTGAGAGATATGAATACACAAGTAACTGGCTTTTATGCGGCGCTGCTGGCAATTTTCTATGTTGTACTGGCGTTTGCGGTTGTGCGTCAGCGGATGAAACTTCGCGTGGGGTTAGGGGATGGCCAACAGCCAAGTTTGATTAAAGCTATCCGCATCCACGGCAATTTCGCGGAGTATGTCCCATTTGCGTTGCTCCTACTGTTATTGCTTGAGCAAAAAGCTGGATTGAGCTGGCAATTGCACTTAATTGGCGGCTTGATTTTGGGTGGTCGGATATTGCATGCCTTAGGATTGATGAAATCTGCCGGCACTTCACCATGGCGTTTCTTAGGCATGGTTAGCACCTTTACCGCCTTATTAGTCAGCGCTGGTCTGTTATTGTGGCAATCAGTGTAGTTGGCAGCGGCAAACCGGTTCTATTACTGCATAGTTCGATGTCGAGCCATCGGCAATGGCAGCCATTAGTCGCCGAGTTGCGTCAGGATCATCTTTGTATAGTGCCGGATCTGCAAGGTTATGGGGTTCCAGCCAGCAAAGTATTAGGTAACTTTGCCACGCGGGATTACCAAATGGCAGACGAAGCCGCTCTGGTGATTGACGCGATTGCCGAACTGCAGCTTGATGAGCCTCTCAGTATTGTTGGGCATTCTTTTGGTGGTGCTTTAGCGCTGCATTTAGCAATGACCAAACCTTTTGCTATCAAAGAATTAGTGCTGTTTGAGCCTGTTGCTTTTCATCTTTTAAAAACCAACGGGCTGCCGCAATGCCAAGAATTGCTCGCGGAAGTGCAAGCTTTGGCCGAGCAGCTGCCTAAGCTTGATAATCTGGACGCCGCCAGGGTGTTTATTGATTATTGGCAATTTGATGGATTTTTCAGTGGTTTACCGCTGCGGATGCAGCAAAACTTGGCTGAACAAGTGTCGAAAGTAACCCTCGATTTTCAAGCGCTCATTGGCGAGCCTTTGCTATTAGCGGACTATCAGCGTCTTAACCTGCCATTGTTATTGCTTAGTGGTAGTAAAAGTCGACGCTCTGCGCAAAGAATTAGCGAGCTGCTGCACCAGACCATTAAAGCAAGTGAATTGAGGCTAGTCGCAACAGGCCACATGGGGCCTGTTACTGATCCGGCATTAGTTAATTCAGAAATCTGCAGCTTTTTGCGACGTGGCATGGCATAAGCCATGGCGTCGACTGAGTGGTTAATTTAGCGGTTAAATCAGTGGTTGGCTTCGTCACGCGATGGACGAAGCCCAAAGGTACACCAGCAATTATTGCATCGCAGCAGCTTTAGTTCCCAACTCAGCAGGTTGAGCTGCCGCTTGCTCTAGCAGATTGTGCTGCCGAGTCCCTTCGCTGATGCTGATTTTTCGTGGCTTTAACGCTTCTGGTACTTCACGGACTAATTCAATGTGCAGTAAGCCATGCTCTGCGGTGGCACCAGTGACTTTGATGTAGTCAGATAACTGAAATTTCCGTTCAAAATTACGCTCGGCGATGCCTTGATGCAGAAACTTCCGACCTTCGGTTTTTTGTGCTTTTTGCCCACGCACCAATAAGGTGTTGTGTTCGGTTTCAATCGAAAGTTCATTTAAATCAAAACCAGCAATAGCCATGGTGATCCGGTACTGATCTTCGCCGGTGACTTCGATGTTATAAGGTGGATACGCAGGTTGTTTTTCATTGCGAGCAGCTGCATCCATCAGGTTTGCCAGATGATCAAAACCAATTAATGAACGGTAGAATGGAGAGAAGTCGATAGTCGTCATAATAAATTCCTATTTATAGCAAATTCAAAGGGTTGGACTGTTCTTTTGAACCAGTCAGTGCCAGCGAAACCCGCGTTGGGCGTTTCGCTGTTACTGATTAAATAGGGTTGAACTTTTACTTTTCAAGCGTGAATTTTAAAGATTTTAAGATTTTTTTGCCGCTGTTTGTTTCAGCATGCCAAGAGCCGTGGTGTAGTCAGGCTCTTGCGACAACACTGGGACTAATTGTTGGTAAACCAGTTTGCCAGTGCGATCAACGATAAGTACCGCTCTGGTTAGAATTCCCATATCTTTGATCCGTAAACCATAATTACTACCAAAGTCCCCCCAGACAGCATCGGATAACACTAATAATTTGTCGACTTGTTCCTTTTGGCAAAAGCGTTTTTGCGCAAATGGTAAATCGGTAGAGATGGTTAGCAACACCACATTTTCCGGCAAGCTGGTCACTTGCTCATTGAATTTCTTGGTTTGAATAGAGCAAACGCCGGTATCTAAACTTGGCACTACGCTAATTAGGACGGTCTTGCCTAAAAAATCACTCAGCTTCACAGGCTTAAAACTAGCATCAGCAACTTTAAAATCTGGGGCCAGCGCATTGATGCTCACTGGCGTCCCTTGAAATTCAAGGACTCGGTCGCCTGCTTTAACTTCAGAGCGATGCACCGGCAGTGATGAGGTTAAATCAACAGCACTTACCGATGAGGCAGTTGCTAGCAACATTAACGCAAGCAAGTTTTTTTTCATGGTCGATTGTTCCTTATTAATTGAAAAACTTAAGCCAATACAGCCACTAACTGTGAAAAATAATTATGTGTTTTAGTCGCAGCAATTATTCGCATATTGTGCAGTCAGGCGCTACACTGGACTATAACACTAAGTGAAGCGAGTTCTAAATGGTAGCTGCTGTTCTGATTTGTGATGATTCGAATCTGGCCCGCAAGCAAATGGCGCGGAGTTTACCTGCTGATTGGCAGGAAAAAATCTCGTTTGCCGGACATGGCCAAGAAGCGATGGAGGTGCTGAAGCGCCAACCTATAGATCTGTTATTCCTAGATCTAAATATGCCGATCCTCGATGGTTATGAGGTGTTGCAGGCTATTAAAGAGCAGGGGATACCAGTCAAGGTGGTTGTCGTTTCCGGCGATGTTCAACCTGAGGCGCATGAGCGTGTCATGAGTTACGGTGCTTTGGATTTTATCCGAAAGCCGGTCTCTGCTGAAAAACTCGGCGAGGTGCTGCAGCAATTTACCGCCGCGCATACCGAGCAAGACAGCCAAAAAGTGCTGGAGCGCGCATTAAATGCAAACCTCCTGAGCAACAATTTTGCGCTTGACCCAATTCTGCGTGACGTGTTCCAAGAGCTAACTAACGTGGCCATGGGGCAAGCCGGTGATTTGCTCGCGCGGTTGCTGAAGGTATTCGTAAAATTACCTATCCCGAACGTGAACGTCATAGAAGTGAGTGAACTTCATATGGCAATTGCATCGGTCGAGCAAAAAGAGACCACTTCAGCGGTTTGCCAAGGCTTTATTGGTGGTGGGGTGTCTGGTGAAGCGTTGCTCATCCTCAATGACTCAAGCTTTGTCGATATCGCGAAATTAATGAAGTACGAAGGCCGAATTAACGCGAAAACAGAACTCGAGCTGTTGATGGACGTTGGGAACATCTTGATTGGTTCAGTGTTAAAAGGGTTGGCAGAACAAATTGATATGAGTTTCAGTCAGGGGCATCCGGTTGTACTTGGACAACATGCGCCTGTCAGCGAAATGATTAAAGCCAATGCAGGACGTTGGAAGCGAACGCTTGCCATCGAGATCAGCTACGGCATCGAAAACTACAACATCAATTGTGATTTGTTACTACTGTTTACCGAAGACAGTATTAAAACACTCAATTATAAAGTCCAATTCCTGTTAGAAGAGTAGTTATGGATAATCTGAATCAAGATGTTGCAGAAGTACACTGGCTACTGGATATGTTCCAGACCGTGGATGTTGGGTTGGTGGTCCTCACCGTGGACTACAAAATCCAAGTCTGGAACGGTTTTATGGAAAACCATAGTGGACTGACTCCTCGGCAAGTGCGCGATCGTCACTTATTCGACCTTTTTTCTGAAATTGACGAAGACTGGCTACGTCGCAAATGTGATCCGGTAATTTTACTGAAAAACCGTGCTTTTACTATTTGGGAACAACGCCCCTATATCTTCAAATTCCGCAATTATCGGCCTATTACCGGCGCCGCGGAATACATGTATCAAAACAGCACCATTTTCCCGATCACCAATTTAACTGGGGTCGTAACCCACTTGTGTATGATCATTTATGACGTCACAGATGTGGCTACTAGCCGTTTGGAATTGGAGTCGATGAATGGGCAACTCAAACAATTGTCGAAAACTGACTTCCTCACTGCACTAAATAACCGCGGTACATGGGAAGAAGCGTTAAAACAAGAGTTTAAGCGGTTGCGCCGTAGCGGCAACGTCGGTACTTTGCTGATGTGTGATATCGACCACTTTAAACGAGTCAACGATACCTATGGTCATGCTGCTGGTGATGCGGTGATCCAAGCGGTCGCGCAAGCCGTGAAGAAAAATCTACGGGAAACCGATATTGCAGGCCGATATGGTGGCGAAGAGTTCGCTGTGTTATTGGTAGATACTACCGCTGATCAAGCAAATTATTTTGCTGAGCGACTGCGTAAAACCGTGGAAAATCTGACTGTTGAATATAATCAGCAGTTGCTTCGGATCACCGTGAGTGTTGGCATTGCCGAATACCATTCGGGTATGCTTGAGCACAGAAATTGGATCGAATCGTCGGATAAAGCTTTATATACCTCTAAAGCCAATGGCCGTAACCAAGTGACGGTTGCGGTAGCTGAATAATCAGCTTATAGCTTCAGCTTATTTGCCATAAAAAACCTTCCATTTGGAAGGTTTTTTTACGACTGTAAAGCAGCAACGCTGGTCTATTATTCTGGCGAGAATGTTGGTTTAACTAATTGTCAGATAATCAAATTGTGCTTTTTATCGGTCAATCTGTCGGTGCTGATGATATGAAACCATCTTTGATACTAGCCTTTCTATGCCTTTATTTGCAACAAATCTGGTTAAAAGCGCTAGCCACTAAAAGTTAGAAATTAACAGTCACTCAGCCGGCACCATTCCAAGGATCTGACGATTTCCGTCAGAGTTTAGCTGCTCAAGTTTCACCGTGAATCCCCAAAGTCGATGAAGATGCTTAAGCACCTCAGGATAATTGGCGGCCAAGGGCACGCGTTGATTGGGGATAAATTGCAAGGTCAAAGAGCGATCACCCACAACATCGACGTTAAACACTTGAATGTTCGGTTCAATATTACTCAAGTTGTATTGGTTCGACAGCATTTGTCGGACTTTTTGGTAGCCATCGCTATTGTGGATCGCCGCAACGTCTAAATGCTGCTGTTGGTCATCATCGACAATGGCAAAAAGATGGAAATCTCGGATCACTTTCGGGGATAAATACTGACTTATAAAACTTTCATCTTTGAAGTTTTGCATCGCAAAATGTAAAGTTTCCACCCAGTCGCTGCCGGCAATGTCGGGAAACCAGGTTTTATCTTCTTCGGTCGGATCTTCGCAAATTCGGCGAATGTCGGTAAACATCGCAAATCCCAGAGCATATGGGTTGATACCTGAATAATATTTTGAATTGTAGGCCGGTTGAAATACCACGTTAGTATGATTATGCAGGACTTCGAGCATAAACTTATCAGTCACTACGCCCTCTGCATAAAGTTGCTGCAAAATGGTGTAGTGCCAAAAAGTTGCCCAGCCTTCGTTCATCACTTGCGTTTGTTTTTGCGGATAAAAATACTGCGAGATTTTCCGCACGATCCGGACGATTTCACGTTGCCAAGGTTTGAGCAATGGCGCGTGCTTTTCAATAAAGTACAGCAGGTTTTCCTGTGGCTCAGCAGGGAAACGATGCACCCTTGGTTGCGCCTGCTGATTCGCATTTGGAATGGTACGCCAGAGCTGATTCACCTGACTTTGCAGGTAATTTTCCCGGTCTTGTTGTCGCCTTTGCTCTTCATCCATCGAGATTTTTTGCGGTCTTTTATACCGGTCAACACCGTAATTCATCAGAGCATGACAGGAGTCTAACATGTCTTCGACTTCGTCTAAGCCATAACGCTCTTCACAATCGGCAATGTACTTTTTAGCAAATACCAGATAGTCGATAATTGAAGATGCGTCAGTCCATGTTTTGAATAAATAATTGTTTTTAAAGAATGAGTTATGACCATAACAGGCATGTGCCATCACCAGCGCTTGCATAGTGATGGTGTTTTCTTCCATTAAATACGCGATACAAGGGTTGGAATTAATGACAATTTCATAGGCCAATCCCATATTGCCGCGTTTATAGTTTTGTTCAGTCTGAATGAATTTTTTGCCATAGCTCCAGTGACTATAGCCGATTGGCATACCGACACTAGAATAGGCATCCATCATCTGCTCAGCAGTAATGATTTCAATTTGATTTGGGTAATAATCCAGTCGATAAAATTTTGCCACTCGTTCAATTTCAGCTTGATAGGCAGTCAGTAACTCAAAGCTCCAATCTGGGCCGTCAGAAAGTGGTGTTGGTCGTAACTGTGCGGTCATAACAACCTCCTTACTCCAAGTGCTAGCCCGTTTTACGCTGCTTGCCGTTTGAAAAGTTCGCGAAATACCGGGTAAATGTCGCTGACTTGTCGGATCGGCTGGATTGCAAAGTTGTCAAAGCTGTCGAGCAACTTTTCATATTCAACCCACAAACTTTGATGAGCGCGCTGAGTAATTTCGATATAGGCGTAGTAGCGAACAAAGGGCAGTAAATCCTCTGCCAAGGTTTTGGTGCATAGTGGACTGTCATCTGCCCAGTTATCGCCGTCCGATGCCTGTGCCGCATAGATATTCCATTCCTGTGGGTTAAAACGATCTTTGACGATCTCGCTCATCAATTTCAACGCACTGGAGACTATGGTGCCACCAGTTTCCTGCGAATAGAAAAACTCATGTTCATCAACTTCTTTCGCTTGGGTATGGTGACGGATATATACCACCTCGACATTTTTGTAACTGCGACTGAGAAACATATAAAGCAAAATGTAGAAGCGTTTTGCCATCTCTTTGGTCGTTTGATCCATAGATCCTGACACATCCATCAAGCAGAACATTACTGCTTTACTGGTCGGTTCTGGTCGTTTGGCAAAATTACGAAAGCGTAAGTCAAAACTATCGATAAACGGCACTGCCGCAATTTTTTGCCGAAGTGCATCTGCTTGTCTGCGCAATTCCGTCAACAATTGTTCATCAGGGAGCGGCTCTGCGGTGAGGGCGGCGATTTCTGCTTCCAGTTGCTGAAGTTGCTTCTTTTTACCGGCAGACATCGCCACACGGCGCGCCAAAGAACCTTGCAACGAACGAACAATGTCGATATTGCTTGGCACGCCTTCAGAGCGATAGCCTGCGCGGACTTGCTTGTATTGAACTAACTTATCTAATTGATTTTTCTTTAAATTTGGCAATTCCAAATCTTCGAATAACAAGTCGAGGTATTCATCTTTCGAAATAGAGAATACAAATTCATCATTGCCTTCACCGTCGGCGCTGGCATCCCCTTTGCCGCTACCACCACCTTGACCACCGAGCGGGCGTTTGATTTTGTCGCCAGTGCTAAATTGATCGTTACCAGGATGAACTTGCTCGCGGTGACCACCACGACCTTGATGGAAAAACGGCTCAGTAATATCTCGTCCAGGAATAGTGATACTTTCCCCAGAATTGATATCGGTGACGCTGCGTTTACCAACTGCGTCAGAGACTGCTTGTTTAATTTGTTGCTTATAGCGCCGGATGAACCGTTGCCGGTTCACCGCGCTTTTGTTTTTGCCGTTCAGGCGTCGATCGATAAAATGCGCCATAGAACCTCCGGCTGTTTTCAGCCATCACTGCGATTTGCGCACCCGCAGATACCACTCAGATAACAATCGTACCTGTTTGCGGGTGTAGCCTTTGTCCATCATTCGATCGACAAAATCGTCATGTTTTTTCTGATCATCAGTCGATGTCTTGGCATTAAACGAAATTACCGGCAGCAGCTCCTCGGTGCTGGAAAACATTTTTTTCTCAATGACAGTACGAAGTTTCTCGTAGCTAGTCCAGGTCGGGTTTTTACCATTGTTCTTGGCTTTAGCTCGCAACACAAAATTGACGATTTCATTGCGGAAATCTTTCGGATTGCTAATGCCTGCAGGTTTTTCAATTTTCTCAAGCTCAGCATTAAGTGCAGCTCGATCAAATAGTTGACCGGTTTCCGGGTCTCGGTATTCTTGATCTTGGATCCAGAAGTCGGCGTAAATCACGTAGCGATCAAAGATGTTTTGCCCGTATTCAGAGTAACTTTCCAAATATGCGGTTTGGATTTCTTTGCCGATAAATTCGATGTATTTCGGAATTAAATAGCCTTTCAAGTGCTCTAGATAGCGCTCCGCGACGTCGGCAGGGAACTGCTCACGTTCAATTTGTTGCTCCAACACATAGAATAAATGGACCGGATTCGCCGCTACTTCCGTGCTGTCAAAGTTGAACACCCGCGACAAAATCTTAAAGGCAAACCGAGTGGATAAGCCCGTCATCCCTTCATCGACACCGGCGTAATCCCGATACTCTTGGTAGGATTTTGCTTTAGGATCAGTGTCTTTTAAACTTTCGCCATCGTAAACTCGCATTTTCGAGTAGAGACTTGAGTTCTCAGGTAATTTTAATCGCGACAACACAGCAAACTGCGCTAAGGCAGTGAGCGTACTAGGTGCGCATGGCGCAACTTTTAACTCACTGTGTTCTAACAGTTTTTCATAGATCCGAACTTCTTCAGAGACCCTTAAGCAATACGGGACTTTGACGATGTAAACCCGGTCTAAAAATGCCTCATTGTTTTTGTTATTCCGAAAGGTTTGCCACTCAGATTCATTACTATGCGCAAGAATAATGCCTTCAAAGGGCAGGGCGGCTAGCCCTTCAGTACCGTTATAATTTCCTTCTTGCGTTGCAGTTAGTAGCGGATGTAGCACTTTGATCGGCGCTTTAAACATCTCAACAAATTCCATAACGCCCTGATTCGCGCGGCATAAAGCGCCAGAATAGCTATAAGCATCAGGGTCGTTTTGTGCGAAATGTTCCAGTTGGCGGATATCGACCTTGCCAACTAGCGAGGCAATGTCTTGGTTGTTTTCATCGCCAGGTTCAGTCTTGGCGATGGCAATTTGATCGAGGATCGATGGATACTTTTTCACGACACGAAATTGGCTGATGTCGCCGTTAAATTCATGCAAACGTTTGCTAGCCCATGGCGACATAATGGTTTTTAGATAACGTTTGGCAATGCCATACTCTTGTTCCAAGATATGGCCATCTTCTTGAATATCGAATAAACACAAAGGGTTGTCGTAGACTGGTGAGCCTTTTAAGTAGTAAATCGGCATTTGCTGCATCAGCGCTTTTAGCTTTTCTGCGAGCGACGATTTACCGCCGCCAACCGGACCTAACAGGTATAGAATTTGTTTACGCTCTTCGAGGCCCTGTGCTGAATGTTTTAAGTACGACACGATCTGTTCAATGGCATCTTCCATACCATAAAACTCAGCAAACGCGGGATATCTGGAAATGACGCGGTTAGAGAACAGCCGGCTTAGTTTTGGGTCTTGTGCAGTATCTACAAACTCAGGTTGGCCGATAGCCATCAACAGGCGTTCCGCTGCGCTTGCATAACAACTTTTATCATTTTTACAAAGAGTTAGGTATTCTGAAATACTATATTCTTCTTCACGCGCGGCTTCATACCGTGACTTGTAATGCTCAAAAATGCCCATAAGGACCTCCGCAAACATGGTCGGGGAAAGCTCAGTTGTTATCTTAACGTTAGTCGTAAAATTGATAAGATGCAGGCCATTTAATCGAATTATTAGTAAATTTTTTCTAAAAAAATGCGACAAATGAGGTTGTTAATTAGCGTAGTTGAGCCTACGCAAGGACGCAGAAATGAAAAAACCCGAGCGGACTCGGGTTTTGGTCTGACTGGCAAGTTTTACTTACTCAGTGGGGTGCCACAATTAGGCGAAGTTTGCGCTGGCGAATTCCCAGTTTGCTAATGCCCAGAACGCATTTAAGTACGTTGGACGAGCATTGCGGAAATCGATGTAGTAAGCGTGTTCCCACAGATCGACAGTTAACAGAGCTTTGATGCTGCTGTCAGTCAGTGGCGTGCCAGCGTTGCTGGTGTTAACGATATCTAAAGAACCGTCCGCTTTTTTCACTAACCAAGTCCAGCTTGAACCGAAGTTGTTCACTGCTTTGTCGTTGAATGCAGTTTGGAATGCGGCAAATGAGCCCCATTTTGCATTGATAGCGTCAGCTAAAGCGCCAGTTGGTTCGCCGCCACCGTTTGGTGATAAGCAGTGCCAGTAGAAAGTGTGGTTCCAAATTTGCGCAGCGTTGTTGAACACTGGGCCTTCAGAAGATTTGATGATGTCTTCTAAAGATTTGCCTGCAAAATCAGTACCTTCAACCAGAGAATTCAATTTCACAACGTAAGCATTGTGGTGCTTGCCATGGTGGAATTCCAAAGTTTCAGCTGAAATGTGCGGTGCTAAAGCGTCTTTAGCGTACGGTAATGCTGGTAATTCAAAAGCCATTCTATTTCTCCATCGGCGTTGTTTATGGTTTCTGCATCGCGTAGACTACAAAACCTGACTAAAATACTCAAGTTTTACCTAGTTTTTCTGTATTTAGTGTTATTCCATACATTTGGAATTCTGTCGTTGTTGTGAGCTTTACTTGCACTCATCAACAGTCGTGGTCACTTTGCAGGATAATTTTTGGGGCGATTTGGCAAAACTCAAGTGTTTCGCTGCAAATCCTCTGGTAAAATTGCCAATATTCTTCTTAAGTCGTTGCCGAGGCATTTATGGAAACTATCGACAAAATCAAACAACAATTGGCTGATAACCCTATCATCATTTTTATGAAAGGCTCGCCAAAATTACCAAGCTGTGGCTTTTCTGCACAAGCATCTCAAGCGTTAATTGCCTGCGGTGAACCATTTGCATACGTCGATATTCTGCAAAATCCAGATATCCGTGCTGAATTACCAAAATTTGCTAATTGGCCAACCTTCCCGCAACTGTGGGTTGAAGGTGAGTTGGTTGGTGGTTGTGACATCATGTTGGAAATGTTCCAACGCGGTGAATTACAGCCGTTGATCAAAGAAACCGCGGCTAAATACAAAGCTGCCGAATAATTCTGCGATAAAGCGATAGCTTTAGAGATATTAAAAAGCCAATCGAGTAGTCGATTGGCTTTTTTGTTGGTGTCGTTGTAGTTGACTAGCGTCACATCAATTCAAAGAACTGCTTATTCTGCGTCCTGCTCGTCTTGTTCGCATAAATCTATCGGCAGCGGCCAACCGCCAAGTGCTTGCCAACGATTCACAATATGGCAGAACAATTCTGCAGTGCGTTCGGTATCGTATAAGGCGCTATGCGCTTCTTTGCCATCAAAGGGAATGCCTGCAGCCATACAAGCTTTCGCCAATACGGTCTGGCCAAGGGCTAAAGCGGCTAAAGTTGTGGTATCAAAAGACACAAATGCATGAAATGGCGAGCGTTTGATGCTATTGCGTTCAACCGCGGCATTAAGAAATCCTTGGTCAAAAGCAGCGTTGTGCGCAACCATGACCGCCCGTTGACAGCCCGCGTCTTTTTGCCCTTTGCGCACCATTTTAAAGATTTCAGTGATTGCTTCGCGCTCATCGACCGCACCACGCAGTGGGTTGTAAGGGTCTATACCGTTAAACTCTAAGGAGGCTGGATTTAAAATCGCACCTTCGAAGGGTTCAACATGAAAGTGCATGGTTTGATCGATGGAGAATTTGCCATCTTCATCCATTTTCAAAGTACAGGCAGCAATTTCCAGTAAGGCGTCAGTGCTTGCATTAAAGCCAGCTGTCTCGACGTCGATAACGACTGGATAATATCCACGAAAACGTTGTGCAAATAAGGTGGTCGCCGCAGCCATAATTCAGTTCTTCCGGTAAATTGGACGCGCAGTATGCCAAAAAAAATGCCGTCCGTCTTCTCACGGCATAGTGTTTGCAGTAATGTTTTTGGGTTTAAACTGATTTTAGTCGGCAAGAATTTCATTTTGCTGCCGATAAGCTGTCAGATGTTGATTGTTTGAGCTTTACCTAGGGAGATCGCATGAAACCAAGCGCAACTTTGCTGATCGCGACATTGCTGATGTCGTCTGGCGTTGCCGCGCGGCAAAACCTGCGGCAATATAGTGCCAGTCTGGATAATTCAATCTGGACTGTGAAAACAGCTACACCGCTGCGGTGTGAGCTTGGTCACACTATCCCGAATTTTGGTGAAGCGTTATTTGTCAGCGAAGCCAATAAAGAACTGAATCTACTGTTTCGCTTGCAAATGACCCGTTTACCGGACGATTACAGTTTGGCGCAAGTATTATCAGTCGCACCAAACTGGCGGCCAGGCGAGCCAACGAAACCGGTCGCGGATATGAAATTGTTAAAGCAATTCGATGGCAATTTACCGAAAAAGCCTGCTTGGATCATGCTCACAGAACTTGAGCAGGGGTTTAGTCCAACGTTTTACTTTGCCGATTGGCACAGCCCATATGATCAAGTGGTTGCGTCACTTAACCCGGTGCACTTTGGCAATTCATATCAGAAGTTTAGCCAGTGCATGGCTGGCCTTTTAAAATACAATTTTGATGATATCGCCTTATCGATGCTGAATTATCAATCCAACAGCAATGAATTTACTCGGGAATCGCAAGCGCGCTTGACGCAAATTGCTGAATACCTGAAACATGACAAAGCCATTGCATCCATCGACATCGACACTTACACCGATAGTTACGGCGGTCGTTGGATCAATGAAGAATTATCGCGGAAAAGAGCAAAAGCTTTGAAAGAGTTTTTTGTTGCCAATGGCGTGGATGAAAAGCTTATTCGCACTGAAGGTTTCGGTGAGAAACGTCATGTCGCTGCCAACGAAACCAGTCGCGGCCGCGCGACCAACCGCCGAGCTGTGGTGCAATTGGTGCGCGCCGAAGTGCCACATTTTTAGTTAATCTTGTGCTGAAAATCTTTTTGCTTCGATCAGTTCGCTCAGCGTTAGGCTGAGCGGCTCTGGCTCGCCACAAAGCCTTGCCGCCAATGTTTCGGCCAGCAACGGGGCGAACAATAATCCACGTGCACCCAAGCCCCCTAACAGCAAGCAATTGTCGAGTAGTTCGCCGCCAATCGGTAAATGATCAGGCGCGGTAGTGCGAAAAGCTGCTTTGGCGCTGGTCACTTCTGCATCGGCAAACCAACTAGGTTGCTGCAAGACGGTATTTACTAAATCCAGATTAAATTGATCGTCAACCGCGGTGATTTCAGCGATAGGTTGCATCTGATCTACTTCACGGTCAAAGGTCGCACCAATACAGCTTTCGGCTGAAAATTCAGGATCTTGCGGAGTCACATAACCTTGATGACACAATACTGTTTTTAGTTGGCCAAGGGTATTCGAACGCACATGGCTGACTTGTCCGCGGATCAGGTTTAACGGCAAATGCTCGGTCTGTGCGAAACGATGTAAATTTTGCCCAGTGCAGAGTACCAATTGTTTTGCATAAAGTGGCGCCGGTTTGCTATCCGGATCTTTTGCAACGACTTCACTTTGGATAGATTCGGTGACGAGGTCAAAACCGCTGGCGGTCGGGTTAAATCGCTGAAGTTTACAGCCAAAACTAATCTGGAAACCCGGCTGCATCTGCAACCAAGCCAACGCAGCCTGACAAAAACGCTGCGGCGCAATCCACCCACCATCGGCAAAAAATACTCCGGAAAATGGCAGGGCGACGCCAGCGATCTGACTGGCTTCTTCTGCAGTTACTTGCTGGACCACCGAAGCTGGGTAGGCCGGTTCGGCCATGACTTTACCAAACCGTCTTGCCAACTGAGCATTACAGGCCAGTTGCAGCACACCGCAAAATTCGGCAGGAAAACTAAATTGCTGTAAAAGTTGCTGATAACGACGATGCGCAAAACTAAAACATGCTAAGTGAAAGCGCGAGTTCGCGGTGAAACTGCTTTGCAGCTGCGGATATAATGCGCCTTGACGATTGTGCGATGCGCCAACGCCGACATCTTGGTCGGCACATAACAAATGGACGGCACGCCCCCGTTGTACCAACGCTAGCGCGACCAGCATGGCGGCAACTCCGCCACCAACAATCACCACAGGTTCGTTGGTAGCGAGTTGAACTGGCTCTTGTGCGGTTTCATTCAACGGCATGCTTGCTATCGCCATCTCACGTTTGCGACCATGGCCTTTCACTTTTTGCACGTCGAAGCCAACACTTTGCAAACCCCGACGCACAATGCCGGCACTGGTAAAGGTCGCAACAGTGGTACCAGCCTGGCTTAAACGGGCCATGCCGTTAAATAAACTATCTTGCCACATCTCCGGGTTTTTACTGGGGGCAAAGCCATCTAAAAACCAGGCATCTGCTTTATTGGCTAACGGCAATTGCGGCAGATTGTCGTGGACATCACCCAACCATAAATCCAGCACAATCTGGCCTTGTTGGAAGCAAAGTCGATGGCAACCTTGAATAGCTTTTGGATATTGATCTAGCAATAGTTCTGCTAAATCAGCGAGTTCTGGCCAGCAGGCTAAAGCCTGATTTAGATCCGCATGGGTCAGTGGAAACTTTTCGAAGGTCGAAAAATAAAGGCGCTGACATTGACCCGGTTGTTGAAGATAGGATTGGAAATTCCGCCACGCGACAAGAAAGTTTAAACCAGTACCAAAGCCAGTTTCGATGATATGAAAGTAGTCTTTTTGATGAACTGGCCAGCGTTCACGCAAGCGATTTTTGTCGACGAATACATACTGAGTTTCATGCAAACCGCTGTCGTTAGAAAAATAAACATCATCAAAAGCATCGGACACTGGCGTGCCTTGTTCGTTGTAATGAATGCGGGCAGATGTAATTTGTGTCATAAAAGTTCCGGAGAATAAATGCGCGGTGCTGCCAAGCTTGTTGCACACTTGGCGTTGTTCGGCACAATAAGCCGCGTAGTTTACCCTGATTGTCAGCCGTTTGGATAATAGTGTACAACTGTGCGCTGAAATTGGACCAGTTGTGTTATAAAAGTCCGTACAATAAACACAAATCTTAAGAAGACCATTGGAGTCAGAATGAAAAGAGCTGTAATCACCGGTTTAGGCATTGTATCAAGCATCGGTAACAATCAAGAAGAAGTGCTGGCCTCGTTAAAAGCTGGTAAGTCAGGTATCGCATTTTCGCAAGAGTTTGCTGATATGGGTTTGCGCTCACAAGTTTGGGGCCAAATTAACATTGATACTGCTGCGTTGATTGATCGTAAAGCACTGCGCTTTATGGGCGATGCGGCGGCTTACGCTTATATTTCAATGGCTCAAGCGATTGCTGATGCTGGCCTTAGCCACGAGCAAGTGTCAAATTTCCGCACAGGTTTAGTGGTTGGTTCTGGTGGTGCGTCATCAAAAACGCAAATCGAAGCTGCCGACACTCTGCGCGAAAAAGGCGTAAAACGGGTTGGTCCTTATGCTGTGCCAAAAACTATGTCGAGCACTTGTTCAGCGTGTTTAGCAACGCCATTTGAAATCAAAGGCGTGAACTATTCAATTAGCTCAGCTTGTGCCACTAGCGCGCATTGTATTGGTCACGCGGTGGAACTTATCCAATTAGGCAAGCAAGACATAATTTTTGCTGGCGGCGGTGAGGAAGTGCACTGGACCTTGGCGATGGAATTCGATGCCATGGGCGCCTTATCGAGCAAATACAACGAGACACCAACTGCAGCATCAAGAACATACGATGCTAACCGTGATGGTTTTGTTATCTCTGGTGGTGGCGGTATTCTGGTTATTGAAGAGCTAGAGCACGCATTAGCTCGCGGCGCAAAAATCTACGCTGAAATCGTAGGTTATGGCGCGACTTCTGATGGTTACGACATGGTTGCTCCAAGTGGTGAAGGCGCCATCCGTTGTATGCAAATGGCGATGCAAAACGTCACTGCGCCAATCGATTACTTAAATACTCATGGCACTTCAACACCTGTCGGTGATGTTAAAGAACTCGGCGCTATTCAAGCAGTGTTTGGCGGCAATAGCCCAGCAATTAGTGCGACTAAAGCCATGACTGGCCACGCATTAGGTGCTGCCGGTGTGCATGAAGCCATTTATTCTGTACTGATGATGGAGCATGGTTTTATTGCGCCTTCTATCAACATCGGTGAGTTGGATGAAGCTGCGACTGGTTTAAATATCATTCGCGAAGCGACTGATGCGACTTTGAACACAGTGATGTCAAATAGCTTTGGTTTTGGCGGTACTAACGCCACCTTGGTTATGCAGAAATATCGCGGCTAAGTCCAATCGTTAGATCTCGATTAAGAACTTGAAAAAGCCATCTGTTGGAATTACCTACAGATGGCTTTTTGCTTAATTGGATTGTATCAATTGCGGGCCACTGGCTGATTGCGAGCAAATGCGTACAATAGCGCGTAAACAACAACAGATACCGAGACCTTGATGAAAATCTATGTTGATGATGTGATGCCATATGCATCCGAGTTTTTTCGCGACTTGGGAGAAGTTGTGCCTTTTTCTGGCCGTAAAGTTGAACCCGGCCAACTAGATGACGCTGATATTTTGTTGGTGCGGTCAGTTACCAAAGTCAATTCAGCTTTATTAGCGGGCAATCAGCGGCTGAAATTTGTTGGTACCGCGACTATCGGTACCGATCATCTGGATACTAATTATCTGAAAGCGCGCGACATTCCCTTTAGCAACGCCCCCGGTTGTAATGCTCAGTCAGTGGTCGAGTACGTGCTCAGTTGCTTGTTTTTATTATCCGAGATCCGTCAACAGCCCATGCAGAGTTGGACCGTTGGGGTAGTCGGAGTGGGACAAATTGGTCGTCGTTTGGTAAAAGCGCTCACGGCATTAGAGGTTAAGGTTCTGCAATGCGATCCGCTTCGCGCAGCTGCCGAGCCCGATTTTTTGCACCTGCCATTTGCTGAACTCAGTCAGCAAGTTGATGTGTTATGTTTGCATGTTCCGCTGGTTCGGCATGGCGAGCATGCAACCTACCACTTGCTAGATGAAACGGCGTTGCAAGCACTGCCAAGCCATGTCGCTATCATTAACGCCTGTCGTGGCGAAGTGATTGATAATCGGGCGTTACTTAAGCATCAGCAGCAAATGCCTCGAGATCTGTTTCTGGACACCTGGGAAGGGGAGCCGACGATCCTGCAAGAATTAGTGCCACATTGTCATATTGCCACTGCTCACATTGCTGGACATAGCATTGAAGGCAAAGCTCGGGGCACGGAAATGCTGTACCAAATGGTCTGTCAGCTCTTAGGAAAGACCCCGCAATGGCAACTTGCGGACTTTTGTCCATCACCTATTATGGAAAATTTGCAAATTTCTGCAGATTTTAGACTTTCAGATGTCCAAAATCTGTGCAGGATGTTATATGATGTCCGGCGTGATGATGCGTTGTTCAGATTTTATTTGGCAACCCGAGGCTTTGATTGGCTGCGCAAAACATATCCGCCGCGGCGGGAGTTTGCCTCGTTACAGTTAAGTGGCCATGCCATACCAGATTTTTTAGTTCAGTTAGGTTTTAAACGCCAGCAATAAAGGGGAATCCACCACATGGCTCAGCAATTTGACGTCGCAGTACTTGGGGCCACTGGCCTCGTTGGCCAGCATTTGATTGAAATTTTAGAACAACGCGATTTTCCAGTTAATCGTCTGTTCCCACTGGCAAGTAGCCGTTCTGCTGGCGGTTTTGTGACTTTTAAGGGCAAGCAAATTGAAGTGTTGGATGCTGAGAAGTTTGATTGGAGCCAAGCGCAAATCGGTTTGTTCTCTGCCGGTGGTAGCGTTTCAGCAGTATATGCACCGCGTGCGGCTGATGCTGGTTGTATCGTTATTGATAACACCTCGCACTACCGCTACGAAGCCGATATTCCATTAGTTGTGCCAGAGGTAAATGCGCACGCTATTGCTGATTACCGCAACCGTAACATCATCGCTAACCCAAATTGTTCTACGATCCAAATGTTAGTAGCACTGAAGCCAATTCATGATGCTGTGGGCATTAGCCGTGTGAACGTTTGTACTTACCAATCAGTTAGTGGTGCTGGTCAACAAGGTATTGAAGCCCTTGCGTCGGAAACTGCGCAATTGCTAAATGGTCGGCCATTAGAATCAACCGGTAAATTCAGCCGTCAAATTGCCTTTAACGTCATTCCACAAATCGATGTGTTTATGGATAACGGTTACACCAAAGAAGAAATGAAGATGCACTGGGAAACCCAGAAAATCATGGGCGACGATAGCATCGCGGTGAATGCGACTGCAGTGCGAGTGCCAGTGTTTTATGGTCATGCTGAAGCAGTGCATATTGAAACTCGTCACCCAATCAGCGTCGAGCAAGTGAAGGCGTTATTGGCAGAAGCACCAGGCGTCGTGTTATTAGACGATAACGCAGAGTTCCCAACTCAGGTTAGCAATGCGCAAGGTCAAGATGAAGTGTTCGTCGGTCGTATTCGTAAAGACTTGTCGCATGAACACGGCCTCAACTTATGGGTAGTTGCAGACAACGTGCGTAAAGGTGCTGCGACTAACAGTATCCAGATCGCCGAACATCTGATCCGCGATTACTTGTAAGCGCCGCATTTGCACTAGGTCAAAATGCTGAAAAAGCTCCAGTTTTGGAGCTTTTTGCTTTTAAATGGCAGAGGCTTCGCAACTTTTTGCCAATTTCACTTCAGATATTGGCTATGCTGCAGATATATAGGGGAAATTTGTCATCGAACTGCGCTAAAAATGCCTGCAGTATTCGCGTGGCTAGTTTAGAATCGATTTCGGGGATGTAGCAAATGTGGAACATTGTTTGCAGTGGGTCTATATCCAATGAATGGCTACAGCAAATTTGGGCAAATGTTTGCCCAATGGCCCGGCGAAAGAACCAAACCGCTGTTAGGGAATTCTGAATGCATCTGTTGCGACTGTTAATATTGCTGATCAGCGTCAATTTTGTGACGGCAGCGTTGGCTCAAACCACGGCAAAATTGCGGGGGCCGAAGGAGTTTGACGCGCCTGTAGTAACCCAAATTGGCCCATTAACGCCTCAAGACACTTTGTGGCGCTTGGCTGAGCAAGTGCGTCCGGATGCCAGAGTTAATATGTATCAGGTGATGTACGCCCTTTATCTGAAAAACCCGAATTCTTTCCTCGATAACAATTTCAATCACTTACGGACTGGCGCATACCTGCAAGTCCCGACTCTACGCGAAATTTTGAAAGTTGACGCGGTCGAAGCCCAACGTAAATCAGAACTGGATGACCAAGCTTGGTCGGAAAAAATTCGGATCGCAGCCCAGCAGAAAAAAGAAGATCTGACCGCAAAACAACAGGATGTAGCGGCAGCTCGCCAAGAAATTAAAGAAGAATTAAGTCGAGTAGAATCAGCGCAGACCGAGCAGTTGGCCGATATTCGTGACCGCCTTGGCGCGTCCATGGCCAATGTTGAATCTATTGTCCAAGAAAACGACAAACTGAAAGACCAATTAGGTGCTGTTGCCGAAGAGCTCACAACCGTGAAGCAACAGCTGGATAAAGACAGCGAAATTCAAAAGCAATTGCAGCAGCTGTTAGCCCAACAAGCCGAAATGATGGCACAGCAGCAAGAGCAAATCCGCAAAGCGCAAGAAGGGTTTAATTTTGCCGAAACTTGGCAAAAACTTGCCAATAGTCCGATAGGCTGGGCGCTGGCAGGCCTATTGCCTGCAACAATAATTTTATTCTTAATTGTTGCGATGATCCGTCGTAAGGGGCAAAAAGCTGCGGCGGTCGTCAATGCTGCAACCGCAGCACCAGTAGCTGATCCGTACTATAAATCGCCACTACCGCCTTTAGATGACAGCTTAGACTTTGATGAAAGTAGTTTAATCAACCTTGATGACTCGTTACTCAACGATCGCGATGGTGGCATTCGCTTAGACGAAGATGACTTCAGTCGGCCACCTGCGCGCAAAGCTGCACCGGTATTTACTGATGATGATCTGTTGGATGATCACTTTGATACTCCATCTGCGGAGCCTACAAAATCCTCTGCGGCGTCGGCATTTGATATGGATGATCTGTTGGATGATCCACTGGATCTCTCTGACCCAGCGCCAGCTGCAGCGCCTAAGGTCGAATTTGATGCCAATAATATTCTGTCAGGTGATGATTTAAGCGCGTTATTTAGTGAAGCTGAAGATGAACCTTTTGTCGCAAAAACTGAATTTGACGCCAACAATATCCTCTCCGGCAACGATTTAAGTGCGTTGTTCGACAGCCTTGAAGAAGATGATGAAGATCCGGATGCTATTTTTGCGAAGGCGATGGCGGACAAGAAAACCGATACTCACTTAGTTCCAGATGATATCGGTACTGCATCGTCGGTGGCACTAGCTGCAGCCGAAGCTGCGCAAATGGATGAATTGCTTGAGGAAATAGAGCTCGATATTCCAGGTGATTCTGCAGATGACGATTTTGATATTGATGCCTTAGTTGCGTCTAACCAAACAGCACCGGCCGCAGCAACGACGCCAGCAGATGATGATGATTTTGATATCGATGCCTTAGTTGCGTCTAATCAGTCTGCACCAGCGCCAGCACCGAGCCCAGCAGATGATGACGATTTTGATATTGATGCATTAGTCGCCTCAAATCAAACTGCTCCAGCTCCAGCTCCAGCTCCAGCTCCAGCTCCAGCTCCAGCTCCAGCTCCAGTAGCAGATGATGATTTTGATATCGATGCCTTAATAGCTCAAACAGTGGCGACACCGGCAAGTGATGAATTGAGTAACTTGGCTGCTGAGCTTGAAAAAGAGCCTGCGGTTGACGCGAGTGCGGCCGCAACTCGTCAATTTGATAGCTCAGAACTTGACGCTTTTGCCGAGTCTTTAGTTGATGAAACCCTAAATGGCGAACCTGATTTCGACGAGATGGATTTAGTTGAACAGAGCGGAGAGTCCAATGTTCACTCGTTGCTTCCTGATGAGTTCGACATCGCAGAATCAGCTGTTGAAGAAAGTCATGAAGAACTCACCGACGAACTTGACGAAATATTGAGTGAAATGGCGGAGATAAGGGCACAATCTTCGGCAAAATTGTCGGAATTACAATTACCTGAAACTGCTATGGAATTAGCTGCTGCGGATTTCGCTGAATCAGCGATTTCGGTAGCCGATGTCAGCAATTTATTGACCGATGACGATGACGATGAATCTGTGGCTGATGCAGCTGCAGACAATGCACTAGACCTTGATGAGATTGAGCAAGCTGCAAATACTGATATTGAGGCGGTAACAGATTTCCACCCTGACGATATCATGCTAGAAGATGAACTTCCGGAGCTTGATGCCGCAGGAGCATCAGAGCCCGAGTCGAGCGATGAAGCGTTACTTACTGCATCTTTGAGTTCGGATGAGCCGCAAGAAAAAAATCTTAACGATACTGAACTGACAGACATTGAGTTGTTGAATGCTGAGTTTTCCGAATCAGCTAGTCCAGATCTAGTTGCGGATGATACTGAGCAACAGCTAGCAAAAGAAGCCTTGGCCGAAGCGGAATATCTCAGTGAATTTGCTGAGCTTGAAACCTTAGATATGCCTGATTTGGAGACTAATGACGATAATTCGGTTGCCAAGTTTGAACCGCCATCGTCGGTAGAACGGCCTAGTCAGCTGCTCGATAGTTATCCAGAATTAGAAATGAATGACGATGGCGACTTGATCTTTGAAGAAGATGATTTTGCCAGTAACTCAGTAGTTGATGTTGATGAATTATTGCGAGATACAGAGCAACCGCTTGATATGTCTGAGCTTAATGAGCTTGACGATACTAATTTTGACGAGCTGCTGTCGGAGCTAGCTGAAGTCGAGCTTCCTGATGATGATTTGCTCATGAATAGTGTGGATGAGCATTTAGCACTGGATCCAAGTCTTGAGGATGAGTTGCTAAACGCTAGTGATACTAGCTTGCCACATGAGGTCCCAGAGCTCCCTGATTTTGTGAATATCGACAGGCTACTAGCAGCAACTGATGATGAACAAGCAACGCATGATCCTTCAGCGCGGTTAAACATCGATGTTGGGCTGGCGGACTTTGATGATTTGATATTGCCTGAAGAAGCCGGTGATGTTGATGCAACCGATAACGGCTTTGCCGGTAAAATGGATTTAGTGCGCGCCTATATCGAAATCGGTGATGGCGAAAGCGCCAATCAGTTGATTAAAGACATCATGGCATCCGATGCACCAGCACACGTCAAACAAGAGGCTCTCAGCCTGCAATCCTAAGTAGCGAAGCTGCCGAGCAATACAAGGTCGGCAGCTAGCTTTTGTCCTACTACAACGTCACAGCTCTTTCACCGCTATGCTTAGGCTCCGCAAAAGCAGATCCGCTATGATATACTCGCGCCGATTAACTAAGGAGTACGCATGCGCATTGCAATGGGCATCGAATATGACGGGACCGGGTATTTTGGCTGGCAACGTCAACGCGAAGTGAACAGCATTCAAGGTGAATTGGAACGGGCATTAAGCCAAGTCGCTAATGCGCCAATTGAAGTATTTTGTGCTGGCCGCACCGATGCCGGTGTGCATGCCACTGGCCAAGTGATCCATTTTGATACCGATGCGGTGCGTGATATGCGAGCATGGGTGATGGGGGTTAACTCCAATTTGCCAACAGGCATTGCTGTGCGTTTCGCTCAGCAAGTGGCTGAAGATTTTCATGCGCGTTTTTCGGCAACGGCCCGTCGATACCGCTACATCATTTACAATAATAAATTCCGGCCAGCAATTTTAGGTGCCGGACTTAGTCATTATCACCAAGATTTAAATGTTGAGTTGATGCAACAAGCGGCACCGCATTTGCTGGGTGAGCAAGATTTCTCATCGTTTCGCGCTATACAGTGCCAGTCGCATACGCCGTTTCGCAATGTAATACATTTAAACATCGAGCGTTTTAACAACTTCATTGTAATCGATATCAAAGCCAACGCCTTTTTACACCATATGGTGCGGAATATTACCGGCAGTTTGTTAGAAGTTGGAATGGGTCGACGTGAGCCAAGTTGGATCGCCGAAGTTCTGGCGAAAAAAGATAGAACCCAAGCTGCTGCAACCGCAAAAGCTGAAGGTTTGTACTTGGTTGAAGTCGATTATCCAGCACATTTTGGGATTCAAAAGACCGCTGTTGGACCATTGTTCCTGCCTAATCAGATTGGCGTTTCGGCTCTTGCGGACTGACTGACTCTGAAAAAAACTCGATAATCGCTGCAGAGATTGAACTTTTCCCCGAAGTTTTGCGTCAGACTCTGCAGCCTTCGGCAACTACTAAGACCAGTTTTTACTATTTTGACCGAACGCTTTGTGTTTTAATAACCGCCGTTTGCGCTAAATCTGGTGAGTTTTTATTAAATTCACTGTAGCTGCGTGGTTGTATCCGCAGTCAAAGACATAGGAATTATTATGAGTTGGTTAGAAAAAATCCTGCCTAGAACTTCGTCATCCGCTCGCAGGAATATCCCTGAAGGTGTGTGGACCAAATGTACGGCTTGTGAAGCTGTATTATATAAGGCGGATTTGGACCGGCAATTAGGCGTTTGTCCAAAATGCGACCACCACATGCGCATTCGTGCACGAGACCGTTTGGCGCAATTCTTAGACACCAATACCGGCGTAGAATTAGCGGCAGATTTAGAACCGCAAGATATTCTGAAATTCAAAGACAGCAAACGATATAAAGATCGTATCGTTGCCGCGCAAAAAGAAACCAACGAGAAAGATGCCATGGTGGTGATGCGTGGTTCACTCAAAGGCATGCCTATTGTAGTGGCTAGCTTTGAGTTTGAATTTATGGGCGGTTCTATGGCATCAGTAGTTGGTGCGAAATTTGTGAAAGGCGTTGAGTTTGCGTTAGAGCACAAAGTACCATTCGTTTGTTTCTCCGCTTCAGGTGGCGCCCGGATGCAAGAGGCTTTGTTCTCATTGATGCAAATGGCCAAAACTAGTGCTGCTCTGGCAAAACTAAGCGAAGCTGGTCTGCCGTATATTTCAGTATTAACCGATCCGACCATGGGTGGTGTGTCTGCAAGCTTAGCGATGCTTGGTGATATCAACATCGGTGAGCCAAAAGCGTTGATTGGTTTTGCTGGACCTCGAGTCATTGAGCAGACCGTTCGTGAGAAGTTGCCGGAAGGTTTCCAACGCAGTGAATTCTTGTTAGATCATGGTGCGATCGATATGATTGTTGACCGCCGCCAAATGCGCGATACAATTGCGCGATTAGTAGCAAAATTCATGCGACTGCCAGCTCCTACCACGGAGAATCGCGTCGCTTAAGGCGTTATGACCACTTCTCCATGTATTTCTAGCCAATCGTGTAAAAACTTGCACGATTGGCTTTCTTATATAGAACAAAGCCATCCTATCGATAAAATTGAACTGGGTTTAAGCCGAGTGCAATTGGTCGCTGCTCGCGGTGACTTAGCAAATCTGCCTGGTAAAAAAGTGTTGATTGCCGGAACTAATGGCAAAGGCACCACAGCGCGCACGCTGGAGCAAATGTTGTTAGCCCAAGGTCTGACGGTCGCCGTATATACTTCACCGCATTTATTGAAATTCAATGAACGGCTGCGGTTAAACGGTGAGGATGTCAGTGACGAATTGTGGGTGCAGGGTTTGCAAACTGTTGAGCAATTGCGGCAAGACATCGCGTTAACTTATTTCGAATTCACCACTTTAGCTGCTTTTGCCATCATGAAAACGGCCAAGGTCGATGTTTGTTTAGTCGAAGTTGGTTTAGGCGGTCGTTTGGATGCGACCAACATTATTTCCCCCGATGTATCAGTTATTACGACCATCGATCTAGACCATCAAGACTGGCTTGGCAACGACCGTGAAACCATCGGCCGCGAGAAGGCGGGGATTTTCCGCTCGAATGTCCCGGCGATAATCGGCGACTTGGCAGTACCTAATTCCGTACTTGCTGTTGCGGAAGCGCTTGGCAGCCCAGTATCCCTGGTTGGGCGTGATTTTCACTATCAAACAACCCAATCCCATTGGCTATGGCAGGCGCAGCAACAATTCGACGATTTGCCGATACCAATGGTACCAATGCAAAACGTTGCGACCAGCCTAGCAACCTTAGCAGCACTTGGCTTATTGCCGTCGCGTCAGCTAGTTGTTAAAGTGCTGACTGAAATGACGTTGCCTGGACGTATGCAATGGTTAAGTCAATCGCCAGCGATTTTGTTAGACGTTGCGCATAATCCGCAATCAGCTGGTTATTTGGCGTCGCAAGTCGAAAGAATTGCAGGAAATTATCGCCGAGTTTCGGTGTTGATAGGCATGCTTAAAGATAAAGACATTACACAGTCGTTAGCGGCCTTTGCGCCTATGGTGCAGCATTGGCACTGTGTAAGTTTGCCTGGTGTGCGTGGTGCCAGTGCCGAGCAGGTACAACAAGCATTACCAAGTCAGGCGATGTCCACTTTGTATAACGATGTCGCCGAAGCGTGGCATCTGTTGCGGCCGAATTTGGCTGCAGATGAGTTATTAGTAATTTTTGGATCATTCGTCACTGTTTCAGCAGCGCTGGAACTGTGGCATCAGGAAAACCTATGACAACTACTTTTACCAACCGACTTGTTGGCAGCGCCATTTTAGTGATTGCGGCGGTGGTGTTTTTACCTGATCTACTTGATGGGCAAAAACAAGTGCGCAAAGACGATTTTAAAGCGGTCCCTGAGCGTCCGGAATTTGCAGAAGTTGCTGGGCAACAGGTATTTACCGAAGATCAGCATTTAGCTGATCGCGATAAGGCGATGACGCCACCAACGGAAACCAGTCAAGACTTGCCAGTCGACACTGATTTCAAAACTCAGGAATTTGTGGGCACTACTGCTGGCGGCCCGGTGAGCACAGATCCAGAGCCTTCAGCAGGTCAAGCAACACCGACAACCGATACTGCCACTACTAATGCGGAACCTGCAGTTGTCGACAAAGCTCAACCGGAAGTGGCGAAAACCACGGAAAAATCTGAGCTAAAGGCAGATAAAGCTGCAGCTGAACAAGCGGCGATCGCGAAGCGTGCGGCAGAAGCTGCAAAAAAGGCGGAAGAGCCAGTGGTTGATGAAATCCAACGTGAAGCTGCCGCCGATTTAAAAAAGGCTCAGGCGAATAAGCCATTAACAGGCGCAGCTTGGATTGTTCGTGTAGGTTCATTTAGCAAAGAACAAAATGCCAATAGTCTTGTGGCCAAGCTCAAAGCGGCTGGGTTTAGCACTACGACGCGAAAAATCGTTAATGCGAAAGGCGATACCATGGTCAGTGTGGTGGTAGGCCCTGATTTGAAAAAAGATAAACTGGAACGCAGTCTGCCGCAGTTGCAGCAAATTGCCAATGTTGCGGTTCTTCGGGTCAGCCAGTATCAGCCGGTTGAAAATAATTAGCTATTGCGGTGCGCATTTTGATAGAATGCGCGCCGTCATCAAGCATCCTTTGGTAGCAAATGGTCTGGGTTGATTACGCCATATTGGCAATAATCGGATTATCGACATTGATCAGTCTAATCCGCGGCTTCGTTAAAGAAGCGATTTCATTGATCATCTGGATCTTGGCATTTTTTATTGCCAGTCATTACTATCCTTTTCTCGCACCATTTTTCTCTAATATAGAAAGTCCATTAATTCGCAACGCAGTGGCCATAGGTCTGCTATTTGTCAGCAGTCTATTGGTCGGCGGATTATTCAACTATGTCGTTGGTAAACTGGTTCAGTCGACCGGCTTAAGCGGGACTGACCGGTTGTTGGGCTTATTGTTCGGTGCTCTGCGCGGCGTATTAGTCGTTAGCGCCTTATTATTCTTCCTAGATGCCTTTACCCCATCTGCAAGCAGTGAGTGGTGGAAGGCGTCGGTATTGATCCCAGAATTTGATTTCATTATTGAGTGGTTTTTCAGTTACTTGAAAGACAACTCCAGTTTTATGCAACAGACATCTGTTCTGACGAGGTAAGGTCCCATGTGTGGTATTGTTGGTATTGTAGGTAAGTATCCGGTCAATCAAGCCTTGTACGACGGCTTGACCGTTCTCCAACATCGCGGCCAGGATGCGGCAGGGATTGTTACTGTGGACCAAAATCGTTTGCGTTTACGTAAAGCAAACGGTTTAGTGAAAGACGTTTTTGAAGCGCGTCATATGACTCGCTTAGCTGGCAACATTGGTATTGGCCACGTACGCTACCCAACTGCTGGTTCTAGCAGCACAGCGGAAGCTCAACCGTTTTATGTGAATAGCCCATTTGGTTTAGCGCTTGCTCACAACGGTAACTTGACCAATTCTGATGAAGTTAAAGAAGAACTGTTCAAAACCGCTCGTCGTCACGTCAATACCAGCTCAGACTCTGAAGTATTACTTAATGCATTCGCTCACGAATTACAGTTAGATAATTCACTGCATTTGGCGCCGGAAGCGATTTTCCGTGCTGTAGCTAATTTGCATCGGAAAGTCCGCGGTGGTTATGCGGTAGTTTCTTTGATTATCGGTCACGGTTTGGTGGCATTTCGCGATGCAAATGGTATTCGTCCTTTAGTGATGGGTAAACGTGAAACAGCGCTTGGCACTGAGTACATGGTCGCTTCTGAAAGTGTTGCCTTAGATGCTGATGGCTTTACTGTCCTGCGTGATGTAGCACCTGGTGAAGCGGTATACATCACTGAAGATGGTGAGTTATACAGCCAACAATGTGCCGAGAACCCAACTTACACTCCATGTATTTTCGAATACGTATATTTTGCTCGTCCAGACTCAACTATTGATAACGTGTCGGTTTATGCCAGCCGCGTTGCCATGGGTAAAAAGTTGGGTGAAAAAATTAAACGTGAATGGGCGCATCTTGATATTGATGTTGTGATCCCTATCCCTGAAACCAGTAACGATGCAGCTTTGCAAATTGCCCATGAGCTCGGTCTGCCATATCGTCAGGGTTATGTGAAAAACCGTTACATTGGCCGTACTTTTATTATGCCGGGTCAAGGCGAGCGTAAAAAATCGGTAAAACGGAAACTCAACGCGATTTGGCAAGAGTTTAAAGGTAAGAACGTTTTGCTGGTCGACGATTCAATTGTTCGTGGAACGACGTCAGGTCAAATTATTGATATGGCGCGTGAAGCCGGTGCTAACAAAGTTTATTTTGCTTCTGCGGCCCCAGAAATTCGATTCCCGAACGTTTACGGTATTGATATGCCATCAGCCAACGAGTTGATTGCACATGGTCATGATGTTGAGAGTATCTGTAAAATCATCGGCGCCGATGGTTTGATTTTCCAATCACTGGAAGACTTAATTGCGGCAGTGCGTTCTGAAAATCCAGAAATCAAAAAGTTTGAAACCTCAGTATTTGACGGTGTTTATGTCACCAATGACATCACCCAAGAGTACTTGAATAAACTTGATGCTGCGCGCAACGAAGCTGGTAAGTCAACTAAAGCCGCTTTAATGGCAGGTAATCTCGAGACTTATAACGAAGGCTCGTAACTTCGTTGCTCGAGTTCAATGTTAGTAGAGCCAATAAAAAAGGAGCCTAAGCTCCTTTTTTATTGGCTCTACTTTTAACAATTGGCGTATTAAGTAAAAAAGGGTAGGTATTTAACACCCAAAATCAGTTTACCAAGTCATTTTTCAGCATCAGCGCAGTACCCACATCCAAACAAACGCATTGGCGAAAAATACTAAAGCCAGTAAAACTAAGCCTACTGTGACCAAGGTCGTTGAGAACATGAATCCTCGTTCGTCAGGAATTTCCAATAAAATTGGCGTTCCCAGAAATAACAGATAAATGCTGTAAATTAAGCCAAGTAAACCCACTAGCAGTAAAAACCATCCCTCAGGGAATAACCAAGCGAATCCGGTGCACAGTAACGGCGTTACGGCATAACAAGCGAGCTCCATCGCAAGGTCAAAGTTTGCCGGCTTACCATAATCTTTAGTCATTGCTCGCGCCAAGAACGCTAAAAGTATCACAGCAGTCACTATGGACAAGTACATGCAAATGGCGATGCCAAGTATCTGTAATGGTTGGATAAACCGCGTTTTTTCGGACCATTCGATACCAAAAAACCACATGCTTAAGGCCAAACAACAGGGCGTAATCGCTGAGAACAAACTCAGATGGCTGATGCTTTCGACAAGTGAAGAGTGGTTTTGTTGCAGGTTATGCCATTGCTGGCGAGGGTTAAAATAAAAACCCCAGAGATGACTAATGCTCATGTTGGTCCTATTCGCTCTTTTTATAATTGTAGTGAAGAGCCGAACAGCGTGCTCATGGTAAAAGGTATGGCTAAAAATTAAGCAATAGTCAAGTTGTTAACTTAATTAGATAGAATTTTGCGGACAAGTCAATGTAACTTGCCGCAATTCTTCGAAATCTTGAAGCTAATTTGAGATGCTTGGACTGCCCGAATGAAACTTAAAATCGTCATCTGGACTCGTGATGAGTTCAGCTTCCAGTTGGCCAAAATAAGCCACTCTCGGGGTTATATCGGTTTTACTGATGGTCTGTGCCAATTCCAAATAATCACTGAAATGCCGAGCTTCGGATCTGAGTAATGAGACATAAAACGCCGATAATTCAGCATCGACAAAGGGCGCGATACTGGCAAACCGCTCACAGGAGCGGGCTTCGATGTATGCACCACAAATCAGCTTATCGATGAGGATCTGCGGTTCATGGGTTTTACAATGCTGGATCAAGGTTTTGGCATACCGACTCGCCGAGATATTCTCGTAAGGAATACCGCGGGCTTGCATGATTTCCAGCACTTGGCAAAAATGATGCAGCTCTTCTCTAATTAGCAGCACCATTTTGTCGATGATGATGTTGGAATGTGAGAAGTCCGAGCGGCCAATGATACTTTTATTCAGTTTTTCTGCTTGCTTTAAACTGGTTAAATCGCCGTTGAAACGATAGGCAAAATCTTCGAATGGCTTCAGCCAGTGTAGCAGTGCGACAGAGCTTTCTTGATCACATGCGTAGCGTCGAAGCAAATACATCGCTGTTTGCGCTGCTTTTAATTCACAGACCAAATGATCCTGCAGCAAAATAGCCAATCGCTTTGGTTTTTTCGCTTCATCAAGCCAACTAGCAGGGGTCTGGCACTGCAGAAACTCATGGATTGGTTCTAAGATCCCGACGATTTTCATAACAATTCGATGTCAACCACAGCTTGATAGAGGACCGGCATTATACGGAATAACGCGGAGAAACTCAGCAGTTCCTTGGTTTGTTTTGCCGATTAAATCAGCTTGTCGCAAAGTGTGACAGCTAACGCTATTCAGCCTGTTCGTTGGCCAGCGAACTAAACTGTAACTGCCATTGTTTGGCGCTTACGGTAAGCACCGAGCACTGTTCATACCAATCGCCAAGCACGTATCGGTGACCAACATCGCCATTTGGCAGGGGATGTTGATGTACTGCCGGCCTGTGAGTATGGCCATGGATCAGATGATTTACCTGGAAGCGTTGCAGCACTACTGGCACTTCTTCGGGCGTAACATCCATAATAGTCGCAGTTTTTGCCATTTTGGTTGCGTGACTTTTACGACGAGCTTTTCTCGCCAAGTGTTGCCGATACCAAAGTGGGCTATGCAAAATAAGCCATTGCCACCATGGTTGGTCCCACCAACGTCGAAATTTCTGATACTGCACATCTAGCGTACATAAGCTATCGCCATGCATCACTAAGGTCGGTGTGCCGTAAAGATTAACCACAGTATTTGCAGCTAATAAAGTCATACCCGCACGCTTGGCGTACTGCTGTTTTAGCAGAAAGTCTCGGTTGCCATGACAAAAATAAATCGGCACACCGCGTTGTGCCAACTGGCTAAGCGCAGTGGCGACTTCGTCCAGAAGTGGCTCTGGATTGTCATCGCCAATCCAGACTTCGAACAGATCACCCAGAATATAAAGAGCGTCTGCATTGGTAGTTTGTTCGCGTAGAAACCGCAAAAAGGCCGCAGTAATATCGGGCCTTTGGGCGCTTAGGTGCAAGTCAGCAATAAAAAGCGTGTACTGATGGTCGAGATGATTCATTGATGACGTTGCACCCAATTTCGCAATTAGCCGTGTAATTCAGCTTTTTCAATAACAACAGGTTCTACTGGTACGTCGGCATGGCCAAAACGACGAGTCGTGGCGACAGCTCGGATTTTGTCTAAAACATCCATGCCTTCAACCACTTCACCAAATACACAATAACCCCAACCTGAGCTGTTTTCCGCGCTGAAGTTCAGGAATGAGTTATCCGCGACGTTAATGAAAAATTGGCATGTTGCTGAATGCGGATCGTTGGTACGAGCCATTGCAATAGTGCCTTTTTTATTTGGTACGCGGTTGTTTGCTTCGTTTTTGATAGTTGCTTTGGTTTCTTTCTGTTCCATATCTGCAGTGAAACCACCGCCTTGCACCATAAAACCATCAATCACGCGATGGAAAATTGTACCGTCGTAGAAACCATCAGTGACATAGGCTTTGAAGTTTTCTACGGTGGCAGGCGCTTTGTCCGCGAATAATTGCAATTTAATAACGCCGAAATTGGTGTGTAAGCTGACCATAAAAGTTCCTCAATTAAAATTTGGCGATAGTGTACCCGATGAATGGAATAACACAAAGCAAGGATAGCTCAGGGCATTAGCCAGTGTTACACTATCTCTTTTGTAGTTAGCGCTTTTATCGGCGCCTTGGTCAATGTTGCGATGCCAATGTGTGCTCGCAGACAAGTTGGGATAAATAGAGGAACTTATGTTACAGATTTACAATACGCTAAGCCGCCAGAAAGAAGTGTTTCAACCGTTACAACCCGGCAAAGTAGGCATGTATGTCTGTGGTATCACTATCTATGACCACTGTCACGTTGGCCACGCGCGGACTTATGTCGCTTTTGATGTGATGAATCGTTATCTGCGGTTCTCCGGTTATGACGTGACTTATGTGCGCAACATCACTGACGTTGATGACAAGATTATTCGCCGTGCCAACGAAAATGGCGAAAGTTGTGATGCATTGACCGCTCGTTACACCGAAGCTATGCATGCTGATTTTGCCGCATTGAATTTATTGCCAGCAGACATTGAGCCGCGTGTAACGACTCATATGCATGAAATTATTGAATTAATTGAAAGTTTAATCGCGAAGAAACATGCCTATATTGCGGCAGATGGCGACGTGTTGTTTGATGTCAGTACCTTTGAAAAATATGGTCAATTGAGTCAGCAAAATCTCGATATGCTGCAAGCTGGTGCTCGGGTTGAAATCGACCAAGCCAAAGACGATCCGCTGGACTTCGTATTATGGAAAATGGCGAAACCTGGCGAACCGAGTTGGGTGTCGCCTTGGGGCGCTGGTCGTCCAGGTTGGCATATCGAATGTTCAGCAATGAGCGCTAAGCATTTAGGCAAACACTTTGATATTCACGGTGGTGGCTCAGACTTGCAGTTCCCGCATCATGAAAACGAAATTGCCCAAAGCTGCTGCGCGCACGACACGCCGTACGTCAACACTTGGATCCATACTGGTATGGTGCAAGTGGATAAAGAGAAAATGTCCAAATCTCTGGGCAATTTCTTTACTGTGAAAGACGTATTGGCAGAATACAATCGTGAATCGGTGCGCTATTTCTTAATTTCTAGCCATTACCGTAGTCAGCTGAACTATTCAGCAGAGAATCTGTTACAAGCGCATTCTGCACTCGGTCGTTTATATACGGCGCTGCGTGGTGTGGTGCCTGCAGCCGAAGTTGATCTGAACAACCACTATGCTGAACAATTTAAAGCGGCGATGGACGATGATTTTAATACCGCATTAGCATTGCCGGTATTGTTTGAATTGGCGCGCGATATTAACAAAGAGAAGACTGTTGATGGGCAAAAAGCCTCAGCGCTGGCTGCATTGTTAATTAAGTTAGGCGAAGTGTTAGGCGTGCTGCAAGGTGACGCTGAGTCATTCTTGCAAGCTGGCGGCAGTGACGATGACGTTGCCGAAATCGAAGCGTTAATAGCTCAGCGTAACGAAGCTCGCGCTGCAAAAGACTGGCCAGCGGCCGATGCCGCTCGTGCAGCGTTAACCGCCAAAGGTATTGTGGTTGAAGATAAAAACGGCGTGACGACTTGGCGTCGCGGCTAAGCGGAAATCGTGAATAAGCGAACGTGATAAAAAACGCCAACCGAGAGGTTGGCGTTTTTGTTGGTAATTGCAGCGTTTTTAGTAAAGCTTAAGCGCAATGAAATTGTTCACAGGCTTCCAAGGTGTTTTCAATCAAACAGGCCACAGTCATCGGGCCAACGCCACCTGGCACAGGGGTGATAAATCGTGCGTTTTCAACTGCTTTGCCAAATTCAACGTCACCGACCAATTTTCCGCTGTCTAAACGGTTGATACCAACATCAACAACTAAGGCGCCTGGCTTCACCCAGTCACCTGGGATAAATTCTGGTTTGCCAACTGCAACCACTAATAAATCAGCGCGTCGCACTTGTTGCTCGAGATTCTTGGTGAATTTGTGGCATACCGTGGTAGTACAGCCCGCAAGTAACAGTTCTAAAGCCATTGGCCGGCCGACAATGTTTGAAGCACCGACCACCACCGCGTCCATGCCACGTATTTGCACGCCAGTGCTTTGTAGGAGCTTGATAATGCCTTTAGGTGTGCAAGGGCGTAGGGCTGGCATACGCTGCGCTAAACGGCCGATATTGTAAGGATGGAAGCCATCAACGTCTTTCAGCGGGTTAATCCGCTCGAGAATTGCTGAAGCATCTAAACCAGCAGGCAATGGTAACTGCACTAAGATGCCGTCTATCGAATTGTCGGCGTTTAGTTGGTCGATTAAGTCAAATAATTGCTGTTGTGTAGTGTCTGCTGGTAAGTCGTAAGAAAACGAGGCAAAGCCAACTTCTTCACAAGCTTTACGTTTACTGCCGACATAAACCTGCGAGGCAGGATCTGCGCCTACCAATACCACGGCAAGACCTGGTGCGCGTTTGCCTGCAGCTAGACGTTGCTGCACGCGTAATGCGACTTGGTTACGGGTTGCTTGCGCTACTGCTTTACCATCAATAATTTGAGCTGCCATTTGAAGATGCCTTTGACGAGAATTTGAGACTATGAATATTTTCGCACAGCGGGGCTTATGCGCCAAGCCAATTGTTTTTTTGCCAATGTTGATGCGGAAGTTCGTGGTTTTGCTGGCTTTTTCAGCATATATTGGCAAAAAGGTTTAAATAATAGTCAAACGAATTGAAAGGGCAAAAAAACGTTTGACGCCTGCCAAGTCGGGTTGTAATATTGCGCCCCGTTGCAGTAGTGTAACTCAGTCGGTGATTAGCGCAGCTTGGTAGCGCACTTGGTTTGGGTCCAAGGGGTCGCAAGTTCGAATCTTGCATCACCGACCATCTTTACAACACAATAAATCTGGCTAAGGCCGGATTTTTTTGTTTTAAGTCCTGCAATTTCTCAATTTCTCAATTTCTCAATTTCTCAATTTCTCAATTTCTCAATTTCTCAATTTCTCTCTATTTATTTCAAACTCCTTTTAGTTACATCTTCAAACTCCTTTTAGTTGCATCTTCAAACCCCGTTAACTTACATCTCAAAACAAAATGGTTTTATCCGAACCATGCTGCGGTCTATCAAAGTTACGGTCACGGCTATCGTGCGCTTAAATCGAAGCTGGGGCTCTTAAGTGTTGCAACGTCGAAAGACGCATAGGGTAGGGAAGAACACCTCGTAGCCTGCGGCACAGACGGTATCTTCGGTATGCAATCACAAGAATGACATCGGAAAAGCTATTGGCAAATTGCGGATATAAAAAAGCCGGCAAGATGCCGGCTTTTTAACGCAATTGCGGTTATGCCGCTTGTTCAGCCAGTTTGGCTTTATCAGATTCTAATAGCGACTTATCAGCCATCAGATCTGCTGGGTCAAAGTCGTCTACGTTGATAGTTTTCAGACGACCTTCCTCTGCAACGCGCAATTTATCAGCTTCGGCCGCTGTTAACACACCGAGACTTAAGCCCAAATCCGCGACTTCATTTAAGCGATAGAATGGCAGACGTTTATTCGCCGCATGCATCACTTTATCAAATAACGGTTCCGCAGCCAGAATGTCGGCAAAAGCTTTTTCCAGTTGGCCTAATAAATTGTTTGGCTCTTGAGTCAGGTATAGGTGGTTACCTAAACGAGTACGAGATTCACAAGGTGTTTGCATGATTCGTGCGACTTGGTGGTCGGTTACATCTGATGGACGACGTAAAGTGCGACCCCATGGGAACACCACGCGTTTCATTACCACACCAACAGCGCGAGCTGGGAAGTTGTCAAATAACTCATCCAATGCTGTTTGAGCACGAGCTAAGTTATCTTCACAACCCCATTGCACTAATGGTAAATCCTGGGCAGGACGGCCATCGTCGTTGTAACGTTTCAGAATTGTAGAGGTGATATAAAGCATTGATAAAATATCGCCTAACCGTGCTGAAATACGTTCACGGCGTTTTAAATCACCGCCCATAGTTGCCATCGAGATATCCGACATCAGGGCCAAAGCTGCGCTGAAACGGTTCATCTGTTTGTAATAACGAGCAGTTTCGTCACTAACCGGCGCAGCACTGAACGCTGAGTTAGTTAATGATAACCAGAATGTCCGGAAGAAGTTGCTGATACTAAAACCAATATGGCCAAACAACGCGCGGTCAAATGCCGTTACTGCGGCACGCTCATCATCAAGTTGCGCAGCTTGTAACTCTGCTAAAACAAATGGATGGCAACGGATCGCACCTTGACCATAAATGATCATGTTACGAGTCAGGATGTTTGCACCTTCAACCGTGATGGCGACAGGGGCACCTTGATAACCACGAGCTAAATAGTTGTTTGGACCCATACAAATACCTTTACCGCCGTGTACGTCCATCGCATCGATGATGGCTTGACGCATGCGCTCGGTCATATGGTATTTAGTGATCGCTGAAATTACTGAAGGTTTTTCGCCAAGGTCGATTGAACCTACTGACATGGTGGTTGAAGCATCTGCCATGTACGCGTAACCGCCTACACGAGCCATGACTTCTTCAACACCTTCCATCTTACCGATTGGCAATTTGAATTGACGACGGATGCGAGCATAAGCACCTGTAGCCAATGCAACAGATTTGATCCCACCAGTGCTGTTTGACGGCAGTGTGATAGCACGACCAACTGACAAACATTCAACCAACATACGCCAACCTTGGCCAGCCATTGCTGGACCACCGATGATGTAGTCAAGTGGCACAAACACATTTTCGCCTTGAGTCGGACCATTTTGGAATGGTACGTTCAACGGGAAGTGGCGACGGCCAATTTTAACGCCATCAGTATCGGTAGGGATCAGCGCACAAGTGATGCCTAAATCGACTTTATCACCTAACAAACCGTCCGGATCTTGCAGTTTGAATGCAAGACCTAACACTGTCGCGATAGGTGCTAAGGTGATGTAGCGTTTATTCCAAGTTAAACGCATACCGACAATTTCTTCGCCTTGCCAAGTACCTTTACAAACGATACCGAAATCTGGAATAGCGCCTGCGTCAGAACCAGCTTCAGGGCTAGTCAAGGCGAAACAAGGGACTTCTAAGCCTTTCGCTAAACGCGGTAAGTAATGGTCTTGTTGTTCTTGAGTGCCGTAATGTTGCAATAACTCGCCAGGGCCTAACGAATTAGGTACGCCAACGATTGAACTTAACACCATGCTTTTACTGGTTAATTTTTGCAGTACGCAAGACTGGGCATAGGCTGAAAATTCTAAACCACCGAACTTTTTCTTGATGATCATGGCAAAGAAGCCCTGATCTTTTAAATAGGCGTACACTTCTGGCGATAAATCAGCACGTTCGTGAGTGGTATGCCAGTCATCAACCATGCGCAACACAGTTTCCACTGGACCATCTAAGAAAGCTTGTTCTTCTGCACTTAAACGCGGTTTTGGGAAATTGTGCAGTTTATGCCAGTCTGGGTTGCCGCGAAATAAATCGCCTTCCCACCAGGTTGTCCCAGCATCAATTGCTTCTTTTTCCGTAGTCGACATCTCAGGCATGATAGTGCGATACAGTTTTAACAGTGGTTTGGTAATGTATTGTTGGCGGATGCTGGCAATATTCAGTGGTAATGCAACCACTGCAAAAATTACCCAACTCACCACACCAAAACTGCCTTGCCAACTGCCAGCCAGTAAAATCGCAGCTATTGCCGCGGTGAATAAAGTTAAACTAGCGCGGTGATACGCTAAAACACCAATTGCGACGAGCAAAAGGGCAACAAATAATAAGGTTTCCATCTATGTCTCCTGATAAGAGGTCTGACCACTAACAGCTATAGGGTAAAGTGGTTAACGTAAAGATGCAAGTCATTCCAATCCAGTGTAGTTGATTCTCTGTCAATTTTTGTTTAATGCACTGAGATCGCGGTATATTTCTCATACAACTTCCTCGCGCAAGCCAAAAGTAGAATTTGGTTATCTCTCAGTACGGAAAGTTCTCAAGTTCAGACTTGTCGAGTAATCGTTGTGACTGCTAAGGTGTCGGTCTACTTGTTTGAAATGTATTTATTGGCTTATGTGCGAACTGTTGGGAATGTCGGCGAACGTGCCGACTGATATTTGTTTTAGTTTTAAAGGCTTAAAAGAACGTGGCGGCAATACCGGTCCGCATAAAGATGGCTGGGGTATCGCTTTTTATCAGGGTAAAGGTGTGACTACCTTTAAAGATGCACAGCCAAGCCATTGTTCCAAAGTTGCTGATTTGGTTAGTGATTATCCGATAAAAAGTAATTCTGTAGTCGCGCATGTTCGTCAAGCCAATCGTGGCCGGGTGGCATTGGAAAATACCCATCCGTTTACCCGTGAATTGTGGGGACGTTATTGGACTTATGCGCATAATGGCCAGCTAAGAGATTACCGGAACTTGCCTTATTCGCGGTTTGTGCCGGTTGGTACAACCGATAGCGAACAAGCTTTTTGTTATATTTTATCCGAACTTGCGCTGAAATATCCGGATGGGCCGCGTAGTCGCCCTGCGATGTTTAAGTTCATCAAGAAGCTCTGTGACGGTCTGCGCCAACAAGGTGTGTTTAACCTATTGTTGAGCGACGGCGACTATTTGTTTTGCTATTGCAGTACTCGTTTGCATTACATCACGCGTCGTGCTCCTTTTGGCCAAGCGCGATTATCTGATGTAGACGTAGACATTGATTTCGCTAAAGAAACTACCCCAAATGATGTGGTGACAGTTATAGCGACACTGCCGTTGACCAACAACGAGACGTGGCAAGCAATGGGGATTGGCGAAGCGAGATTATTTAAAGCAGGGCAGTGCATCAGTCAGTTTTAACTGATGCACTTTGTATACAAAAATTTACTTAATGCTAGAAAGCTGAACGTCAAATTGTTCAACGTTGTCTTCTGACTGCCATAAGCGAACGAGCATATAGTTCAGTTCAGGTGCAATCCATGCATAAACTTGCTTGTCTGGACTTTGGCCGTAACGTTCAATCCGCAGCGCCTTCACTTTCCCAAAGGGTAGTGACAACAATTCTTCAGTGGTTACTTTGTACTTGTACTCACGCGGATTTCCATCACGATTAAGCACTTGGTAAACAAAATCGGTTTTGCCAGCTTGCAAATCTAGGACGATTTGGCTGTGGTAACTGAGTGAATCTAACCACTCGTCATTCCAGTCAATTTTTTGCAGTTTTTGCTTTTTGCCAACTTTTAGCGTTTTTTGTAGACGATCAAGCGTTAATTCGTAGTGACGGTTTGGGCCAGAACCTGACCGTTTAAGCAAATAATGATTGGATTTGATTTGGCCATTTTCTACGGTAAACCAACTGCGCTCTTCACGTTCGTCATCGAAGATCAGCCAATTGATATCGCTGTGGTAACCAAGTTCATAACCGTTTTCGGTTTTCTTTAAATAACGCTCGGCATCGCCGTGTTTCTCGCCCGAGCGGAAGACTTCGTAGACAGCATTAAATGGTTGTAACGCTGGCGCAGTCACTTGCTCGGCTGCAGGCGCAGCTTCAGTGGTTACAGGGACAGTTGATTGGGCAAAACTAAGTGGAGAAACGAGGCAGAAAAATGACGCCGCAAGGCGCCATTGTTTATTCTTGATGATCATCATCAGCATATCCATGTTTAGAAAGAACCTGTCCGTCTAACAATGCCTGATCGCTGCGTTGTTGTAAACGGTTCTGACAAAACCAACGGATAACTAACGGATAAATTCGATGTTCTTGCTCATGTACACGTTCTGCGACGGACTCTGAATCATCATCCGGGAAGATCGGTACTTTCGCTTGCAGGATAACCGGACCACCGTCGAGCTCGGCTGTGACAAAATGTACACTGCAGCCATGTTCGGCATCACCGGCGTCGATAGCGCGTTGATGGGTGTTTAATCCTTGATATTTCGGTAGCAGCGACGGATGGATATTTAACAACCGCCCTTGATAATGCTCGACAAAGTTCGGCGTCAATATGCGCATAAACCCTGCTAAAACCACTAAGTCGGGTTGGTGTTCATCAATAGCTGCCACCAACGCAGCGTCATAGCTTTGTCGATCCGCATAGGCTTTATGGTCAAGCACTGTGGTGGCAATGCCGGCACGGCGTGCACGTTCCAAGCCATAAACATTGGCTTTGTTGGAGACGACACCGCGGACACGACCGGCAATAAAGCCGGTCGCGACAGCATCAAGAATGGCTTGGAGGTTAGACCCGCTACCAGAAATCAAGACAACAATTGATTTCATGATAATTATGCGTTCACACCAGGGATAATTACTTGGGCTTCACCATCGGCTGCAGCTTGAATTTCACCCAAATGCCACGCAGTTTCACCTGCTTGGTTAAGGAAATCTAAGGCTGGCTGCAAATTCTCAGCACTAACAACCACAATCATGCCCACGCCACAGTTAAAGGTGCGATACATTTCGTGACGGGTCACGTTACCTTGTTGTTGTAACCAGTCGAAAACTGCTGGCCATTGGTAACTTTGTTCATTACACACCGCTTTAGTATTCGCTGGCAAAACGCGAGGAATGTTTTCCCAGAAACCGCCGCCGGTGATGTGGCATAACGCGTGAACAGGCACAGTTTTGATCAATGACAGCAAGTTCTTCACGTAAATCCGAGTCGGTGCCATTAAATGGTCCGCTAAAGGTTTACCTGCTAACAATGTATCTGTTGCTTGACCACTGACTTCGATGATCTTGCGGATCAGTGAAAAGCCATTTGAATGTGGGCCTGATGAGGCAAGAGCGATGATTTGGTCACCAGCTTGGACTTTGCTGCCATCAATGATGTCGGCTTTTTCCACTACGCCAACACAGAAACCGGCGATGTCGTAATCACCAGAGTGATACATGCCTGGCATTTCGGCAGTTTCACCACCAACCAGCGCACAACCAGACTGTGCACAACCTTCAGCGATACCGTGAACTACAGCAGAGGCGGTATCAACGTCTAATTTGCCGGTAGCGTAGTAATCAAGGAAGAACAAAGGTTCTGCACCTTGCACGACGATGTCATTGACACACATGGCAACTAAGTCGATACCAACAGTATCATGCCGTTTTAAATCAATGGCTAAGCGTAATTTAGTGCCGACGCCATCTGTGCCAGAAACTAATACAGGTTCTTTATAACCGGCTGGGATTTGACACATAGCGCCAAAACCACCGAGTCCGCCAATCACCTCTTTGCGGGTAGTGCGTTTCACTGCACCTTTAATCCGGTCGACTAAAGCCTCACCGGCGTCAATATCTACCCCTGCGTCTTTGTAGCTTAATGAAGTTTTTTGCTCGCTCACGGCTATCCTCGATGGCTGATGGAAACTGGATTAAAAAATCGGCCGCATTTTACCCTGTTTAGCGTCAAGACAAAAGGATTATGCGTGCTCGTTACCGACAAAGCCGAGCAGTTGTCGGCTTAACGCGCTATTTTGCCGTGTTCGGCAAGTAAGATTTGCTTCAGTTGGCGGCTACCAGGCCCAAGTTTGTCTTCTTTTGGGATAATAAGTGACATCGGAATTTGTCGCTCTGAGCTCTGCCGCAGTTGCAACCGAACTAAACTGCCATCGGCAATGGCCGATTGCACCATAAAGTCGGGGAACCAGCAAAAGCCTAAACCTTGTTTGATGATGTCGAGAGCATCGTGAAAATTATTGACGGTCCAGCGTTGCTCTGCCTTTAACCAACCACCTTTTTCATCAGGCCTTGCGGCAGTATCCCGGATCACAATTTGTAAATGCTGACTCAATTCATCAGCATCGAGATCTTGGATCTCGGTCAGTGGGTGTTTCGCTGCACAAACCAAAATCAACGATGTATTCCAAATAGGTTCGCCTAAAAAGCCCTTTGGGATCACACCGGCTGCAGCAATCACTAAATCTGCTTTGGCTTCGATGATCATTTCCGAAGTTCCGGTAATCACTGTATCAATGATTTGGATACGGCTACCACGGCTGATTGGGTGGAATTTGGCCAGTGCTTGATAGAGCTTGGCTTTGGGGTAAATAATCTCAACCGCAATACGAATTTCTGGTTCCCAGCCCATGTCGATATTGGCGGCAAGCAGTTCCAAATCTTCAATATTCTGTGTCAGTAGGCGAGAGCGGCGCAGCATGACTTCACCAGCTGGCGTTAAAAATGCTTTGCGTCCCGTGACGGCCAATAACTCAACACCAAGTTGGCTTTGCAGTTTAGCGACTGCATGGTTCAAGCTAGATTGGCTTTTATTCAAAAGCTCAGCTGCCTGTGCATAACCGCCCGCATCCACAACAGCTTGCAAAATCCGCCATTGTTCTAAAGTCGATTTCGGGCGATAGGGCATAGTTTCAGCTCCTGTAACATAAAAATATTAAGCGGTCGCGATAATCACCGCACGAAGAGGCGCCGGATAACCCTCGATGGTTTTACTCTGATCGTTCGGGTCAAGAAAATCAACCAAACTTTCATTTTCCATCCAGCTGGTTTTGCGCTGTTCTTCAAGGCTGGTTTGATTTAAGTCGACAACCTTTACGTCCGTAAAACCAACGCGTTCGAGCCACAAAGTTAAAGCTGCGCAGCTTGGGATAAACCAAACATTGCGCATTTTTGCATAACGGTCTTGTGGCACTAAGCTGGTGTTTTCATCACCATTGATTACTAAAGTTTCCAAAACCAGCTGGCCACCAGGACGCAACTGATTTTTTAACTGTTGCAAGAAATCAATTGGGGAACGACGGTGATACAACACACCCATGGAGAAAACGGTATCAAAGGCTTTCAGCGCTGGCATGTCATCGATACCGATCGGCAACAAGTTCACTGCTTCATCACGGTTATAATGTTTAATAGCTTCAAACTGGCAGTAAAACAGTTGGCTTGGATCTATTCCGACAACAAATTCTGCCCCTGCGCCACGCATCCGCCATAAGTGGTAGCCGCTGCCACAACCCACATCCAGCACGTACCGGTGCTTTAGGTCGGCTAAATGCGGTAGCACTCTGTCCCATTTCCAATCCGAACGCCATTCAGTATCTATTTCGAGGCCGTGAATATTGAATGGACCTTTGCGCCATGGCATGAGTTGACGCAGCAATACTTCTAAGCGTTGCATTGCGCCGGCACTCATCTCATCAGCGCGACCGAATTCGACGGCACTAGATATGTTGACATAATTCGAGTCAGATTTTGGCAGGTTTGCCAAGACCTTCTGCCACTGTTTAAAATCGCCGTGCAACGCTTCTTGTTGCCAATGCTTTAATTGTGCAGGCAAAGTTTCTAACCAGTGACTCAGCTTGTTTTGTGCAAGTTGGGCGTAAAAAGAATTAAATAGCTGCATGCACAGGCTCCGGCTGTTTAATAGCGACCATTGAGCAAAAGTTGAAACATTGGAACCAAAGCGTCGATAATTCAAACCCTGCATCAGCAAAACGCTGCCGATGCTCGACGATAGTATCAGGACGCATCACATTTTCTAGTGCAGTGCGCTTTTGGCTGATTTCTAGTTCTGAATACCCATTTGCCCGCTTAAAATCATGATGCAAATCGATTAACAATTCGTGGGTATGTGGTTCATCTACCACAATTTTTTCGGAAAGAATAAAAATTCCGCCAGGTTTGAGTCCGCGATAAATCTTGGAGACTAAGGCATCGCGGTCTTGTTTTGGTAAAAATTGTAAAGTGAAATTACTGACCACAACCGCGGCATTTTCAATAGACACTTCACGAATGTCGGCAAGTCGCACATCCAGCGGCACAGCTGAGCGGAAAGCTTGAAGATGCATTTTACAGCGTTCGACCATGGCCGGGCTGTTATCAACGGCGATAATTTTACTTTGCTCATCGACAAGTTGTCGGCGCATTGCCAAGCTGGCAGCACCCAAGGAACAGCCCAAATCATAATAATTGCTATTCGGTTGCTGGTATCGCGCTGTTAATTTGCCGATTGTTTGCACAATAGTTTGATAACCGGGCACCGATCGTTGAATCATGTCTGGAAATACTTCGGCTACAGTCGCGTCGAAACAGAAATCTTGGACCTGAGCCAATGGCTCGGCATAAATGGCGTCTTTTTGCATGCAAGTCACATTAACCTGAACTAATGCCAAGCATTTTAACCGATTTGCCGAGGAATTGTCGCCTGTTGTGGTTAAAACAAGCCTTGTTGCACTGGTGCCGAGGCTTGTGGCCAAGGCAACAACACTTGATGACTTTCGCCGGTTAGCTTGAATAAGTCTTCGGCAAACAATCTAGAAAGCTCCGGCGCTAATTTGTTGTCGGGCGTATGGAAAAAGGCATAGGGTGTTTTGCCTTCACCTAGCCATTGCTGCATTTTTGTCAGCCAAGGTTGATAAAATTGCCGATTTATCGCCATGTCGTCCACACCGATGAAGCGAAATGCAGGTTGATTAGTAAGGGCAACAGCATGCACTGGTAACCTAGGTTTTTTTGCTTGCGCATCAATCAGTTCAGCAGAGTTGGCACTGACTGAAAACAGAGCTCTACTATCAAAGCACATCCGTTCCGCTTGGGTTGATCTCAGTAGGTGATGCAGGTACTGTTCATGCTGGGCTTTGTCAAAAAAACTGAGGTTGCGGACTTCAACACAACATGGCGCAAATTGTTGAATTTCGTTAATAAATTCCATCACTTTTTCCGGTTCAGCTAAACGATTGCTCTCGGCTAGCTGCAGATGAATGAATCCGATATTTGCGTTGAGCGGTTTTAGTAGCTCAAGCCATTGCCGAAGCTCTGCAATTGGTTCAGGATGAACTTGATGACTTAGCCGTTTTGGCACTTTGAGACTAAAACGGAAATTGGCGGGGACACTTGCTGCCCAGCGCTCGATTGTTGCTGCGGATGGATCTGCATAAAATGTGGTGTTGCCTTCTACTGCATTGAAATATCTGCTGTAGTGGGCTAAATAGTCAGTTGAGCGACAGTTTTCCGGAAACAGGCCACCTTTCCAGCGCTCATTTGCCCACATTGGGCATCCTAAAAAATACACAGCGGGCTTCCTAAACAGTGCACATTGGCCCCTAAATCGATGATCGCGGACTCGCGACAGTGCTGGTTAAGTGCTATCGCAATGCAGAGATAAAAAATTGAAGCATAGTATACTGAAAATTTGTGCTTGGCTGCTGGTGATGGTGTTTGCAAGTAACACTTATGCCAACGAACCTGCATCTGCCAATGAAATTCTGCAAGTCAGTGTCAGCGATGACATTTATCCCTATGCCTATCGCACGGAACAAGAACTGCCCGCTGGCTTACTGATTGATCTTTGGCAAGAAGTCGCCAAAACTGCGGGAATGCAGTTGCAACTTGATCTCGTGGGCCGCGAGTCTTTAGTTCAACGGTTTGCACAGCAGGATTTTCAAGTTATCGGCGGACTTGCGCGGACGAAAGAGCGCGAAAAAGAGTATTTACTGGGTGACAATTTATTAGAAGTCTACACCAATGTCTTTGTCCATCGGGAATTGCCGCAATTAAGCCGGATTGATCAACTACAACCGTTGGTGATTGGTGTGCTAGCACACTCCAGCCATTTGGCGGTGCTAAAATCTAAAATTCCAGACGTCGTGGTTCGCGAGTTTAATACCAGCGATGAATTATATGATGCGGCAGTGCGGGGTGAAATCAAGGCTTTTACCGCTTTGGATAGGCTGACACCGCGCTATCATGATTACAAAAGATTAATCGAAATTTTCCCGCTTTATCGCAAGCTCCCGTTACAAAAAATTGAATATACCTATGCAGTTACGCCAAAACACCCGGAATTGGCCAAACGTATTAATAAAGCTTTTGCAGAACTGCCGCGCCATTTTATCGACAAATTACAACGGCGTTGGCTCAGTGGTGTCAGCGATGAAGATACAATTTTGGTGTCGTTATCAGTAGGTAACCCGCCGCTGATGAACGTGTCTCTCAATGGCGCTCCACAAGGTTTACTTGTCGATTTGTGGCACTTATGGTCTGAAGTCACAGGCACTCCAGTTGCCTTTATTCCCGATGCTTCTGCGGATGGCTTAAAAGCATTGCAACTTGGCCGAGTTGATCTTCATATGGGGTATCCGGTAAATGCGGAAGTGCCCGAACAAACCATGGTTGCGCATGATATTTATAAAGTAACCTCCTCATTTTACTTTCATAAAGTAAATCCAATACAGCAGCTTAGTGAGTCTCCGCTGCCAATCGGCATGTTTTCAATTGCGTCTTATGATGCACAGTTGCGTGATGCTGCACCACTCAAGCAAATTCAGCGCTTTGATAAACTTGAAGAAATGTTGCAGGCACTAGATCGTCGGCAAATTTCTGGTTTTTTTGCAGCCGATCTCATCATGCAGGAACGCGTATTATTAAACCAAGGACATAGCTTTAATAAGTTGGAAAGTCCCAAGTTTGCCTCTGTGTTGAAGGTGCTGGTGCAGCAAGGGAATGACCGTCTAGCTGATAAAGTTCGGCGTGGTTTTGCCAAAATTAATCAAGATCAACTCGAAGCCTTAGAAAAAAAATGGCTGCGAGATCCAACCGAAGGTTATTTCCGTCAATTCCGTCAGCAAATTCCACTGGCCCCAGCCGAAACCGAATGGGTAGCCAATAATCGCGATGTTAAAGTCGGCATAGTTGCTGACTGGGCACCTATTGAGTTTGTTGATGAGCAGGGTGAAGTGCGCGGAGTTACTGCAGATATCGTGCGTTTGATGCAAGAACGCACCGGCGTCAATTTCCGCTTCGTGCCTTATTCAACCTGGCCAGAACTCTACCAAGACTTCGTCAAGGGAGAACTTGATGTCGTAGCCCATCTCGCAGAAACATCTGAACGAAAACGCTTTGCTGCGTTTACCCAAGATTTCTGGTCTTTACGCTGGACTTTAGCCAGTCAAAGTAATACTCCAACGATTTCGCAAGTCAGCCAGCTTGCTGGTAAACGGGTCGCTGTGAAGAAAGAGTACCAAATCATTAATTTCTTGCAGGAAAACTTTCCTAAAATCAATATCATCAAGGTAGATAAGCAATCTGATGGCTTGGAAATGCTACAAACCGGCGAAGCCGATTTTATCATTGATAGCTTGTTCGCCATTGGCAGTGCGCTGCGGCAACCGGAAAATCTTAACCTCAGAATGCATTTACCAGCAGATATGCCGACCTATCCAACGACATTGGCCATTCGTAATGACTGGCCATTGTTGTTAAGTGTAATGGACAAAGGCTTGCGCACCCTGACCGAACAAGATCGTCAGCAAATCACTGACCGCTGGTTTGCCCTAGAGCAAAAGCCGGTCTTGGCTTCAGAAAGGATGTTCACTATAGGTATCCAAGTGTTTGCGGTAGCCATGTTGTTATTTATTGTCGTGTTCTTTTGGAATATGTCACTACGCCGCGAAGTGAGTCTGCGCCGGGAAATGGAAGAAAAGATGCGCTTTATGGCAACTCATGACGACTTGACTCAATTGGCTAACCGTAATTTATTGCAAGAGCGGCTCACTCAGGCGATTTATCAACATGCCCGGCATCAAGAAAAATTGGCGCTGATGTTTATTGATTTGGATGGCTTTAAAGCGGTCAATGACCAATTCGGTCATCACGTTGGTGATGAATTGTTGGTCAAAGTGGCAGAAATCCTGCGTCATTGTGTGCGCAAAAGCGATACTGTCGCGCGGTTTGGTGGTGATGAATTTGTGATCTTGCTTACCGGCCTGATCGATCGCGATGATGCCGCCATTGTCGCGGAAAAAATCCTATTGCATCTAACTGAGCCATTGCAATTGTCGGCCTGTAGCGCGCAAATAGGGGCGAGTATTGGTATTGCCTTGTACCCAGATGATGGCGCCGATGAAGGCGGAATGTTGAAGGCTGCGGATGGTTTAATGTATCTGGCAAAAGAAGCTGGCAAAGGCCGCTATCGTTTTCGTAGTGAAGGACAGTGACATTAAGCGACATTTCTATATAATTGGCGCTCATTTTTAGCATTAAGCGTAATTTCCGGGTTAAAAGGATCAGTGCATGCGTAGCCATTATTGCGGTTTGTTGAACGCACAACACGTCGGGCAACAAGTTTCTTTGTGCGGTTGGATCAACCGTCGTCGTGATTTAGGTGGATTAATATTTGTTGATTTGCGCGACCGTGAAGGGTTAGTGCAAGTGTTTTTTGATCCAGATTTAACCGACCTATTTGCTGAAGCAGCGCAGCTGCGTGGTGAATACTGCGTTCAAATTACTGGTACAGTCCGTGCTCGCCCTGATTCGCAAGTTAATGCTGATATGGCGACTGGCGCTGTCGAAGTTTATGCTTCTGCTTTGGTGATCCTGAATAAATCACCAGCATTGCCGCTTGATTCCAATCAGAACAACTCAGAAGAACAACGTTTAAAATATCGCTACCTTGATTTACGTCGGCCATTAATGAGTGACCGTCTAAAATTCCGGGCGAAAGTGACTAGCTTCGTGCGTAATTTCATGGACAGCAATGGTTTTATGGATATCGAAACACCGATCCTAACCAAAGCGACCCCAGAAGGTGCTCGTGACTATTTAGTGCCAAGCCGCACTCACAAAGGTCAATTCTTTGCGTTGCCACAGTCACCTCAGCTGTTCAAACAGCTTTTGATGATGGCTGGCATGGACCGTTATTACCAAATCGTCAAATGTTTCCGTGACGAAGATTTACGTGCTGACCGTCAACCAGAATTTACCCAAATTGATATTGAAACTAGCTTCATGAGCTCTGACCAAGTGATGGCAGTGACTGAAGAGATGGTGGTTTCGATGTTTAAAGCGATGTTGAATGTTGATCTTGGTGTATTGCCAAGAATGACTTACAACGAAGCGATGCGCTTATATGGTTCTGATAAACCAGATTTACGCAACCCAATGCAATTTGTTGATGTCGCAGATCTTTTAACAGCTGTTGATTTCAAAGTGTTCTCAGGTCCAGCGAACGATCCAAAAGGTCGAGTGGTCGCATTAAAAGTTCCTGGCGCAGCTGAAAAAGTTTCGCGTAAGGACATCGATACTTACACCGCGTTTGTCGGCATTTATGGTGCGAAAGGCTTAGCCTGGTTAAAAGTTAACGACCGTGCAGCAGGTATCGATGGCGTGCAATCGCCAGTGGCTAAGTTTTTAACCGCAGAAATCGTTGCTGAAGTATTAAATCGTACTGATGCTCAAAATGGCGATTTGATTTTCTTCGGTGCCGACCGTGCGAAAGTCGTTTGTGAAGCCATGGGCGCTTTACGTTTGAAACTTGGCGAAGATTTGGGTTTAACCGTGCCAGGTTGGAAACCGCTGTGGGTTGTTGATTTCCCTATGTTCGAAGAAAACGATGATGGCAGTTTCTCTGCTGTACACCATCCGTTTACTTCGCCGCTGGATACAGCAAGTTTCTTAGCAACCGATATGTCAGCTCTAGATTTAGGCTCATTGTTATCAAACGCCTATGACATGGTATTAAACGGCACTGAGTTAGGCGGTGGTTCTGTGCGTATTCACACGCCAGAAGTGCAGGCCAAAGTATTCAAACTGCTGGGTATTAGCGATGAAGAAGCGGCTGAGAAATTCGGTTTCTTATTAGAAGCATTGCGTTACGGCGCGCCTCCACATGCTGGTTTGGCCTTTGGTTTAGACCGTTTGGTGATGTTAATGACTGGTGCAACTTCAATTCGCGATGTTATGGCATTCCCAAAAACTGCTACTGCAGCATGTCCGTTAACTGATGCGCCTGGTTTCGCCAACCCAGCGCAATTGGCCGAGTTGTCGGTGCAAGTTGTGTTAAAAGACGCGAAATAATCGCGGACTTTTGCTGATTTTTAAGAATGTGACAAAAAGTGGCGACTTGGGTCGCCCTTTTTATTGATGGAGAAGTGTCATGGCAGGTCATAGTAAATGGGCCAATATGAAGCACCGCAAGGCGCGTCAGGATGCCAAAAAAGTCAAAATATTCACGAAGTTAATCCGTGAGTTAACAGTTGCTGCCAAACAAGGCCCAGATCCAGATGGTAATCCGCGGTTAAGAACAGCAATCGCCAAGGCTTTAGTGAATAACCTATCACGCGATGTTATCGAGCGCGCGGTTAAACGCGGTGCTGGTGATAGCGGCGGTGAAAACTTTGAAGAATTGGTGTACGAAGGCTATGGCCCAAATGGTGTGGCGTTAATCGTTGAAACTTTGACGGATAACCATAAGCGAACCGTCCAAGACGTGCGTTCTGCTTTTACAAAATACGGTGGGAATCTAGGAACAACTGGCTCAGTTTCATATTTATTTGCTCGCCAAGGGATCTTAAGTTTTGCACCCGGTGTCGACGAAGATACTCTGATGGAACAAGCGCTTGAAGCCGGTGCCTTAGATGTCGTTGGTCATGACGACGGTTCTTTTGAAGTGGTGACTAGCCCAGACACTTTTGTTGACGTGCAAGAAGCATTGGCCAAAGTTGGCTTAAATGCTGAACACGCCGAAGTGTCAATGGTGCCATCTACCAAGGCTGAAATTGGCGCTGACCTTGTAGTTAAATTTTTCAAACTTATCGATATGTTAGAAGATTTCGACGATGTGCAAAACGTCTACCACAACGCCGAAATAGCTGACGACGTGTTAGCGTTGGTGGAATAGTGAGTGTAATTCTCGGTATTGACCCCGGCAGTCGTTTAACTGGCTACGGGGTGATCCGCCAAGTTGGTGGTAAGTTTGAGTATATCGCCAGTGGTTGTATACGTATGACCACGACCGAAATGCCCGATCGACTTAAGCAGATTTTTGATGGTGTAAGCCAAATCATCAATCAAACTCAACCTACGGTTTTTGCCATTGAGCAAGTGTTTATGGCGCGAAACCCGGATTCAGCGCTAAAACTTGGCCAAGCTCGCGGGGCGGCAATTGTCGCGGCAAAGTTTGTTGGCTTGGACGTTTTTGAGTACTCAGCTCGGCAAGTGAAACAGTCAGTGGTTGGTACTGGTGCAGCCGATAAGTTGCAAGTCCAGCATATGGTCAAATCACTGTTGAAGTTACCAGGAAATCCGCAAGCCGATGCTGCCGATGCGCTTGCTGTTGCTTTGTGTCATGGGCATACTCAACAAAGTTTGTTGCATATGGCAGGGCAGGCTACGAAGACAGTTCGTGGGCGCTTGCGTTAAGTCATATCACCTTGAATCATCTTAAAAGAATGGAAACTCCATGATTGGTCGTTTAAGAGGCATTATTGTTGAAAAACAAGCGCCGGATTTACTCATTGAAGTCGCAGGTGTTGGCTACGAAGTGCAATTGCCGTTAACCAGTTTTTATAATTTGCCGGCGACTGGGCTTGAGGCAACAATTTATACCCATTTTGTCGTGCGAGAAGACGCTCAGCTCTTATACGGATTCACTTCAACGACAGAGCGCAGTTTGTTTCGGCAGTTGATTCGGGCCAATGGTATTGGTCCGAAGATGGCACTGACTATTCTTTCAGGGCTTACCGCAAGCCAATTTGTCCGATGTGTGCAAAACGATGATATCAGCACCCTAGTGAAATTGCCGGGCGTTGGTAAAAAGACCGCTGAACGTTTACTGGTAGAAATGCGAGATCGTTTAAAGGATTGGGGATTATCTATTCAAACACCTTTAACCGACCACCTAGTGCTGGGTAATGATGAAGTGCAGAACTTTGAATTAAAAGAAAGTCCTGAGCAAGATGCCATTAGCGCTTTACAAAGTTTAGGTTACAGTACGACACAAGCGCAGGCTGCGGTCAAAAAAGTTTATGTTGCCGGATCTTCCAGCGAACAGCTGATTAAAGCTGCACTTAAATCAATGATATAAAGGAAGTTTTCCTATGATCGAAGCGGATCGCTTAATGGCGCCTAGCGCCACACGTGAAGATGAAGTAATTGACCGAGCGATCCGGCCAAAAACGCTTGCAGACTATACCGGTCAGGATCATGTACGTCAGCAGATGGCCATTTTCATTGAAGCTGCGCGTGGTCGAGGTGAACCACTTGATCATTTGTTAATCTTTGGGCCGCCTGGCCTTGGGAAAACCACTTTAGCAATGATTGTCGCCAATGAAATGGGCGTCAATATTAAACAAACTTCAGGCCCTGTGCTGGAAAAAGCAGGAGACTTAGCCGCGCTTTTGACTAATCTCGAGCCAAACGATGTGTTGTTCATCGACGAAATCCATCGATTAAGCCCAGTAGTCGAAGAAATTTTGTATCCGGCGATGGAAGATTATCAGTTGGATATCATGATTGGTGAAGGCCCTGCGGCCCGTTCTATCAAACTCGATCTACCGCCATTCACCTTAGTTGGTGCGACAACCAGAGCTGGCGCTTTGACCTCGCCATTGCGCGATCGCTTTGGCATAGTTCAACGTTTGGAGTTCTATAAAGTAGAAGAGCTTGCGCAAATTGTGCAACGCTCAGCCGATTATTTGGCGTTGCCGTTAGATTTAGCGGCAGCTACTGAAATTGCACGTCGTTCTCGGGGTACACCGCGTATTGCCAATCGGTTACTGCGGCGAGTGCGAGATTATGCCCAAGTAAAAGCGAAAGGGCAGGTTAGTGTAGATATCGCCAATCAAGCTTTGCTAATGGTCGATGTTGATGCTCAAGGTTTTGACTATATGGACCGCAAGCTACTTTTGACGATTATCGAAAAATTCATGGGTGGTCCGGTTGGGCTTGATAATCTAGCTGCAGCCATCGGCGAGGAAAAAGACACTATTGAAGATGTAATCGAACCTTATTTAATTCAGCAGGGTTTTATTCAACGCACGCCACGTGGCCGAATTGTTTCACAACATGCTTATCGTCATTTTGGTTTTGAGCCGCCAAGCAATAATTGATTTAAATGTTTATTGCTGCGAGATCCATGGCAGTTAAGTGATGCATTTGCAGTTTTTGCGCCGGCTTATCGCCAAGACTTCAACTGAAGGTCGTTTTTAGCCAAAAAAAAGGCCCGCAATTCGCGGGCCAAGCAACAAGTTGAAGATGATACTTCAAAAAATCCAGGGAACATGTAGAACAACCCGATGTCTGAAAAAACATCCAATTGCGATGTGAACCTCACTACAGTCAAACACCCTCGTGAATAACCGTTGCGCTAGTGCAGAACACGTGTGCATAGTACGGAATTAGAATATTTACTTCAAACGAGAAAAATTGCCAAATCGCATTAGTTTTTCTTATTAGAATAAGTATTCTAGATTGGTGAATAATGAGTTGAAAGTCGCCAGTTGCCAAGCAGAATGCGATCTTCAGGCTGTGTTCAGTTTCGTGCTGTAATGTCTTTGCATTACTTTAAGTACGCAATTGATGAGAAGTCTTGGATATTTGGCATTCCATCGGCGTAAATTGGTTATTCGTCGTATAAACGAAACTTTTCGTATTTAGGAACGTCGAATGGGCTTAAAACTAAAAATTCTCGATAATCTCGAAATATTTTTTGCCAGCAGGCCTTACCACTGTTGAGTTCAGCGGCTTGCTCCAATATCATAGCGCCCAATTTGATGGGCTAATTTTGACTTGAGGTATTTTTCGGTGCCAGGCAAACTTTCTATTATAGATCTTATCCTTCACGCCAGTTTTGTTGTGCAGTGTGTGATGGCTATTCTGCTTATTGCATCGGTAGTGTCTTGGGCCATGATTATTCAGCGCAACAAAGCACTTTCAGAAGCAATTGACGATACTCGCAAGTTCGAAGACCGTTTCTGGTCAGGTATCGATTTATCAAAACTTTATAACGAAGTCAGTGCCCGCGCGAATGTCAGCGGCATGGAGTCGTTATTCAAAGCTGGTTTCAAAGAATTCGCTCGTTTACACAAAACTAGTGCTCGCTCTCCAAACGCGGTCATGGAAGGTACTCAACGTGCAATGCGCGTTGGTTTATCGCGAGAAGTTGAGCGTTTAGAAACTCACTTGGCTTTCTTAGCCACAGTTGGTTCGATCAGCCCATATATCGGCTTGTTCGGGACTGTCTGGGGTATCATGAACTCATTTATCGCTTTAGGTGCGGTGCAACAAGCGACGTTAGCCATGGTTGCTCCTGGTATCGCAGAAGCCCTAATCGCAACTGCTATCGGTCTTTTCGCCGCTATTCCTGCAGTTATTGCCTACAACAGATTTTCGCACCGTGTAGAAATGTTAGAAAACTCATACGCTAACTTCGTTGAAGAGTTTTCGAATATTCTGCACCGCCAAGCAGTCAGCAGCGGAGACGCTAACTAATGTACGTTCGAAAAAAACGTCGCATGGTCGCAGAAATTAACGTTGTTCCATATATCGACGTGATGTTGGTGTTGTTGATTATCTTCATGGTAACAACGCCGATCATCACTCAAGGCGTAAAAGTGGAACTGCCAAAATCTAAGGCTGAACCTATTGAGCAGATGAAGGACAATAAAACGCCGATTCTAGCGACTATCGACGAAGCCGGTTTGTTTTACTTTCAGAAAGATGGCGTTGAAAAAGGCCCATTTAATGCCGAAGCTTTGCAGGCTGAAGTAATGAGCACCTTGACTATTGAACCTGGTACTCAAGTAATTATCAAAGCTGATGGTCGAGTTGACTATAACTCGGTGATTCAACTGCTAAATATGATGAAAGATGCTGGTGCACCAGCTGTTGGTCTGATGACAGAAGACCTGGAGAAAAAATAACATGGAACCGGCGTTTAAACGGGCGCTGACGATATCAGCATCCGTCCATGTTGCGATAGCAATTGCTATGATTCTCAAATTTAATTTTTTTGGTGAGCCAGAGGTGCTGGTGTTGCCGTTATACACCGCAAGCAATGCACCATTACAAGCCTCTGTGGTGGAAGATCCTCGGATAAAAGAAGACGAGACGCCGAAAAAGCGTAAGCCTCGTCCAAAGCCTGAGAAACCAAAGCCAGAGCCAAAAGTTGAGCCGAAGGAAGATCCGGCCGAAAAACTTGAAGAAATAAAGAAGCAGCAAGTTGAAAAAGAACAGCAAGTAAAGAAAAAAGTTGAAGAAGCGAAGAAGCAAAAAGAAATTGCGGAAAATGCTTTGCAACTGAAAAAAGAAAAAGAGAAAAAAGACAAATTAAAGAAAGAAGAAGAAAAGAAAAAAGCTGAAGCTGCGAAGAAAAAGAAAGCTGAAGAATTGAAAAAGAAAAAAGCTGAAGATGCAAAGCGTAAAAAGGCTGAGCAGAAAAAGCTTCAGGAAGAGCTTGAACGAGAAGCTGAAGAGTTCGATATAAAGGATGAATTGGCCGAAGAGGCAGACGAGGCAAAACGTGCAGCCGCCAGTTCATCTAAGGTAATGACTGAAAAAGAACGCTACTTAGCGATGATTGTTGAACGAATCAAACAAAACTGGCTCGTCGATGATACTATGCGCGGTAAAGAGTGCAGAGTTCGCTTACAGCTCGCCTCAAGTGGGTTTGTTACTAGTTTCGAAGTGCTTGGCGGTGATGCCGGAATCTGTCAAGCCGCAACGTTTGCGGTGGACCGAGCAGGTAGATTCCCGATGTCAGAAGATTTAGACGTTTACGATGCTTTAAAAGATTTGACTATAACCTTAAAACCGGAACTGAAATAAGTGGCTACTATGCTAAAGTTGATTAAATTTAAGTGGTTGATGTTGCTGGCTTTATTTGCTGGTGCAGCGAACGCGTCGCTAGAAATCGTCATTACTGATGGCGTTGATAGCGCGCGGCCAATTGCAGTTGTTCCTTTTAAATTTGAAGGAGCTACCCAGCCTTCTGAAAATATCAGTCAAATTGTTGCTGCTGACTTAATGCGTAGCGGTAAGTTTAATCCTATCCACGCGATGAAAATGCCACAGCAGCCACAAACTAGTGCTGAATTTAATGTAAAGCTGTGGGAAAAGTCAGGCGTTGAAGCTGTAGTCGTCGGTAGTATTAAAGAAGTTGGTTTAGACCGTTATAACATTCGCTATGAATTAATTGATGTTGTTCGCGCTAAGGGTGGTGTAGGCCAACCAATGATGAATGCAGCAGGCCGTTTAGTTGCTGGTTCAAATCATATTTTACATAGCGGTCAGATCACTATTTCTGGCAAACAATTCCGCAGTTACGCGCACAAAGTTAGTGATGTGGTTTATGAGAAGTTAACTGGTGAGCGCGGTGCTTTTCAAACTAAAATTGCTTATGTTTTAGTCAATGACAAGCAAGAATTCCGTTATCGTCTTGCAGTGTCGGATTATGACGGCGAAAATGAGCAAATTTTACTACGTTCTAAAGAACCGTTAATGTCGCCAACTTGGTCTCCGGATGGTACAAAGTTAGCTTATGTGACTTTCGAACGTAAACAATCACAAATTTATATCCAAGACCGTTTTACCGCTCGCCGCAGTATTTTGACTTCATTCAAGGGCATTAACAGTGCGCCGGTATGGTCACCTGATGGTCGTAAAATGGCGATGACACTTTCAAAAGATGGCAATACAGAAATTTATGTGATGGATATTGCATCAAAAGCACTGAATAAAGTAACAAGTCACCGTGCAATTGATACAGAACCTAGTTGGAGTCCAGACGGAAGTTCGATATTATTTACTTCCGAGCGTGGCGGAAATCCACAAATTTATTCTGTTGATTTGGCGTCAAATCAGACTTCTAGGGTCACTTTTGAAGGTGAAATGAATTTAGCGGGTAGATATACACCAAATGGGCTTGCAATAGTTATGGTAAACCGGACAAACGGACAGTATAATATTGCGCGCATGGACAAGACTACCCGTTATATGCAAGTGCTGACTCGCACTTATTTGGACGAGTCACCAAGCATTGCGCCGAATGGCTCAATGATTATCTATAGTACTTTGCACGGTTCGTCACAAGTACTGGCACTGGTCTCTATGGATGGACGCTTTAAAGCAAGGTTGCCAGCAGCCAACGGTCGAGTTAAATCGCCGGCCTGGTCGCCGTTTTTATAAAATACAAAAATTTGGTTAATCGTTAATACTAAGGACAATATCATGAACTTAAATAAAGTTTTAAAAGGTTTGTTAGTAGCAGTGCCAGTGCTGACTTTAGCTGCATGTAGCTCTGACAAAGAAGCTGACACTACTGCTCCAACTACTAACGAAGTAGTTCAGCAAACTACTGACACTTCTGCTGCAGACGCTCTGCGTGCTGAATTAGAAGCTTTACGTCAGCAAAACACAATTTACTTCGACTTCGACAAGTCAGAAATCCGTTCTGAGTTCGCTTCAGTTCTGGAAGCTCACGCTGCTTTCCTGAAGAAAACTACAACTGTTTCTGTAACTGTTGAAGGTCACACTGACGCACGTGGTACTCCAGAGTACAACATCGCTCTGGGCGAACGTCGTGGTCAATCAGTTGTTAAATACCTGGAAAACCTGGGTGTTGCTGCTGGTCAAATGTCAGTAGTTAGCTACGGCGAAGAAAAACCAGTTGACGCTGGTAACACTGAAGACGCGTTTGCTAAAAACCGTCGTGCAGTTTTAGTATACTAATCTAATTTGTGAGTTTGCATGGAAGTTAAGAAGTTATTGATCACTGCTTTGTCTTTGGTCGCCGTATCTGTAGCAGCTGATCCAGCGCCTGTCGCTGATTTAAGCCGCTCGGCCGGTAACTCTTATACCGCACAATCAAATGCTCGTCCGGGTTCTATTGAAGAACGTTTGACGGCGCTTGAACGTGTAGTTGAGGCAAGGGGCGCTGCTCAATTGAATCTTCAGCAGCAGTTAGAAACTTTGCTTGACGAAGTTTCTCAATTGCGCGGTACAACTGAAGTGCAAGCCAATCATTTAGATAAGATGTTGCAAGAACAACGCAACATCTATCAAGAAATTGACCGCCGTATGGGCGGTCAAGCAGGCACAACACCAGCAACATCTAATGATGCTGGTGGGGTGACGCCTGTATCGAATGCGCCTGCGGGCAACCCAGCTGCTGTTGTTGCGGCTGATCAAGTAGAAACTGTCGATGAACCTGTAGCTGAAGCTCCTGCCGCTAAGTTATCCGAAGCGGAAATGTGGCAAGTTGCAGCTGATCATGCAGCCAAAGGTAAAGACAGCTATCCAGCTGCGATTAAGACCTTTGAAGAATTCAATAGAATTTATCCGAACTCGGCCTACAAGCCTCGAGTGCATTATTATCTTGGCCAGCTGTATTATCAGAAAGACAGCTTAAAGACTGCGAAGACGCATCTTGAGACTATCGTCAAGAAATTCCCAAATTATGAGAAAGTGCCTGATTCATTGCTGAAGCTAGGCCAGATCGCTGAACGCCAAAATGATGCCGCTGCAGCGAAAAAATATTACAATCAGCTGGTTAAGAGCTTCCCTAAATCGAAGTCAGCAACCAAAGCTAGAGCACGTTTAGAAGCACTCTAAGCTTAAAATAAGAATTACTGATAAAGGCCGTCTATTGACGGCCTTTTCGTTTTCTAAGCGCCGTGGCGAGTAAACCCAGTGCTTGGACCTCTCTGGGTATTTAAGTCATGCTTTTCGCGTTGACAGTTGATACAAGGGCTTTGGCACGCTTTTGTAGGTTCTGCCAAGAGTTGTCGAGTTTCGAATTTTCCAAAATTACTGGCAGAAAGTTTTTCGTCGCCGAGCGTTACTGCTGCTTATCATCATTAGTTTTTTTGATAATTTCGCTAGCCGCATAACTGCGTCCTTTAAGTCAGCCAAAAGTTGAAATCTTAGTTTGACCTCCAAGATTGTTTGTTTGATTTTCAGGCGTTGTGGAACTACGTATTCGAGTTTCGGCCAACGCTTCATCAGCAATTAATTGTTAAGTGCAGAAAATTCGACCTTTTTAATAGGCTAAATAAACTAATGTGAATTAGCTATTATGGTCAACTTGGCACTACGAGCTAACGCCGAAAAGCGGAATGCGAATTCGATTTCTAGCCGAACTTTGCTAAAGTAAGAGTTAACCATTGTCGAAAACTACCGCATTATGCTGTCATTTTAGGCAGTTGACAGGCTAAAGTGACGTTTTTAGCAGATTTTGGTTGCACATCGCGCGTAAATAAGTAAGATATGCGTCCGCGGCAGGGGTCATTAGCTCAGCTGGTAGAGCAGCGGACTTTTAATCCGTTGGTCGATGATTCGAATTCATCATGACCCACCAGTTCAACCGCAAGTTTGGGTCATTAGCTCAGCTGGTAGAGCAGCGGACTTTTAATCCGTTGGTCGATGGTTCGAATCCATCATGACCCACCATAATTCCACAACATAATTTCAGCGCCCGTTTAGCTCATTGTTTCTCAGATTTCTGCGCATCGTACTTATGCCTAAACTTGGCTTTTCGTATTGATTTGCGTTAAAGCTGTGTATAATACGCCTCCTTTTATTTCAGCCGGGATCTGGTCAGCATGAATCAAGCACTGACGTTTAATGAACTTGAATTTGTCTTTCCAAAAAAGCCGATGCCATTGTCGTCGGATGAAAAACAAGCCTATAAAGATCGAATCAAAGCATTGTTAAAGCAAAGGGATGCGGTATTAGTTGCGCATTATTATACCGATCCTGAGATCCAAGCATTAGCCGAAGAAACAGGTGGTTGTGTCTCTGATTCATTAGAAATGGCCCGTTTTGGTAATCAGCATTCAGCCCGTACCCTGATTGTCGCAGGTGTGAAATTCATGGGCGAGACGGCGAAGATCCTTAACCCAGAGAAAACGGTGTTAATGCCAACTCTGGAAGCAACATGCTCCTTAGATTTAGGCTGTCCAGAAAAAGAATTCTCTGAGTTCTGCGATGCTCATCCCGATCGTATTGTGGTTGTCTACGCCAATACTTCGGCAGCAGTTAAAGCGAGAGCTGATTGGGTAGTGACATCCTCTATTGCTTTGGATGTGGTGGATCACCTCGACAGCGAAGGCAAGAAAATCATCTGGGGGCCAGATCGTCATTTAGGCGCTTATGTGCAAAAGCAAACTGGCGCTGACATGCTGTTGTGGCAAGGCGCTTGTATTGTGCATGATGAATTTAAAGCCAATGCTTTAGTCGAATTAAAGGAGCAATACCCAAATGCGGCTGTGTTGGTGCATCCAGAATCGCCTGCCAATGTGATTGAACTTGCTGATGCGGTTGGCTCTACTAGCCAGTTAATTAAAGCGAGCCAAACACTGCCAAACGACACCTTTATTGTCGCGACTGATAAAGGCATTTTCTACAAGATGCAGCAGGCAATGCCGAATAAGACCTTTATTGAAGCGCCAACGGGCGGTAACGGCGCGACGTGCCGTAGTTGTGCGCATTGTCCTTGGATGGCAATGAACGGCCTGAAGGCGATTGAAGAAGCTTTAGTTGATGCTGAAGGTCATGAGATTTTTGTTGACGCTGAGCTTCGTGAAAAGGCGTTAGTGCCATTAAATCGAATGTTAGGCTTTGCAACGCAACAAAAAGTGACAGTCAAAGGCAACGCATAAATTTGCAGGATAAATTAGTGGTGGAGTTTCAGCCGTCCGATTGCTGAAAATTCCAGCGAAAGACTGTGTTAGGTGATTTTCCAGTTGCCAAGCCCAGCTAATTTACCTAGTATAGCCGCGCTTGCTGATGCAAGTTCCGGAGAGATGGCTGAGTGGCTGAAGGCGCACGCCTGGAAAGTGTGTTTAGGTTAACCCCTAACGAGGGTTCGAATCCCTCTCTCTCCGCCATATTCCAGACTAACCAAGTCTAAAATGGTCCTAAACCCCGCGTAACTGCGGGGTTTTTTGTTTTATTTTGTTTAAATGGTTTAGCTTGAACTTCCGGAAGTTTTGCAGAGGCAGCCAAAGCGGCTTACGTTTCATTTGTGAAAGTGACAGTACTCAAATCGCGTTTTGGTGTGTGGTCGCAGGACCTGCTTTAAAAGTTAAATAACATGACCCCGATACCTACGCTATGTTGTCGGATGTTGTAGTCGAGCAGCGTTTCTCCATACCCAGAAAACAACTGTAAGTGCCAGCGCAGGCCGTCCAATTTGCTTGAGTCAACTGGATAACTCATATCAAGTTGCCAAGAACCTTGAGAGATGTTGGATAAGTCGTTGCGCCAAATCAGCATCGCGGTGGAAAGTCCCGGCAACCAAGTCGCGGTTAATTCATGGCTGCCGATGTAATCTATAAGATCTGGATTATCGTCATCTTCTAGATCTTCACTGATGCGTTGGTGATAGCGCCAATTCAGCCCAAACTCGCCTTTATCTAATGCAAGACCGCCATAGATTTTATTCCAGCTCCGCGAAAATGGCTCACTTTGACCATTTGATTGATGGGCAATGCCTAATTGCAATAAACGGATGCGCCAACCGTCACCAAGTTCGCCAAGGCTTTTACTGAGCGGAATAATGTAGATCAATTCTGGCTGATAGTCGGTACTGCGAAATGGTGCTGAATCCTGAGCATTCCATAATTGCCACATTGAGCGTTGGGTAAACGCAAACCAAATGTCGGCATTTGGTAACAGTACGCCAGTCGCCAATTTAGTGCGCAGCGACATTTGCAGCTTTGCTTCTAGCTGTCGATAGTTGTTGTTGTTCGGGCCTAGCTCTTTACCTGGGCTTTGCGGTTGGCTATTGATATTGGAGGTGAAATGCACTGGCAAGAAGAAACTAGGGAGGTAGCTGCGAAAAACAAATCGGTCACGTTTTTCCGCTTCGGTTAATTCCCAGTATTTATCCAATACTGTTGCGATCTCTACAGGGTCACCATCAGCGACAATTGTGCTATTGAGGTTACGGCGAATTTCTTCTGTAGATTGAGCGCTGGGCGTCTCATCGTTGCTTGTTATGTTAGTCGCATGGTAAGCATCAAAACATGCTAGACGCGCCTTGTCATCTTGAATAGACGGGCAGTTTTTTGGCTCTGCAGCGGCAACATAATAAATCGGCAAAAGACAACTGGTGAGCAGTATTTGGCGACATGTTGGCATCACGAGCTCAGTTCAGGCTTAACAGAGGTGGAGTGTGGCAGATAATCGGCAGTCGGTCGACCATTAGTACTTAAATAAGAAACGAATGGCTAACCCAGTTTATTGCGTGTCGACGCTGATATCAACGAAGTTGCCTTAGGCTGCGACTTAAACTATCAAAGTTAATAAATTTTGGGATGGTGGTAGTTGATCCCAACCCCCTAAGCTAGCCTTAAAAACACAACCGATAACCAACACCTGCTTCAGTTTTCAGATACTTAGGGTTTGATGGTGTTTCTTCAATTTTTTGTCGCAGTTGTGCCATATGTACACGCACATATTCTGGACGGTCTAGGTAAGCTGGCCCCCAGACTTGTTGCAGGATTTGATTGTGAGTGAGTACTTTTTCGGCGTGCCTGACCATCAGCAACAAAATTTCGTACTCGGTTTTGGTTAGATGCAAGGCTTCGCCGTTTTTAAGTACGGTGCGAGCGACCGGATCCAGCACGACATCGCCAAAAGTCCAAGTGCTGACCACAGGTTCTTTCTGACGCAGCGCAACACGGATCCGTGCTAATAACTCGGCTGCGCTAAATGGTTTGGTGACATAGTCATTAGCGCCGCAATCCAGGGCTTTAACTTTATCGAGTTCGCGCTCTCGAGCGGAAATTACTATTACGGGCAGATTGCACCATTGCCGAAGCTGAGCCAGCAACTCCAATCCATCCATATCAGCAAGACCTAAATCCAGTAAAATCAGATCGATAGGTTGCAAAGTGAGATGTGAAAGCGCGTCTTTGCCATTGGCAAAACAGGCGCATTGGTAATTTTGACTATGCAATAACGTGGTTAAAAAGCTTTGCATTGCTTTGTCGTCTTCGACCAATAGAATATTGGCTTGTTTAGCCGGCATTGGCTTGTCTCCAAGTAAAAAGGGCATGGCAACCGTCAGTGCCAATATGTAGTTCGAACTTACCACCATGCAGGCCGGCGATGGTTCGGCAGATGTTCACACCTAAGCCGTTGCCAGCATCTCTGCCTTTGTCACTGCTGGCTTTGGCTTGGTTGTCGACACGCATCTGAAAATTGCCACTACTATCGTGCTGAAAATTTACCAAAAATGGCGCTGTACCATGGCGAACCGCATTTTCCAGCATGTTGGCTAAAGCGATTTCTAACAAGGTGAGGTCACCGCACAGATCGGCTGTTGTTTGCCGCTGTACCATCGAAAGTAATGGTTGTAGTTCGTCGCCGCGACGTGCAAGGGCGCCTGCCATTAGTTCATCAGCGGCGAACTGCTGCCATTTTAACGATGACTGGGGAAGTTGTGCTTTGCTTAGTTCTAGGACTTTCTCAAAGTGCTGATTTAGCAATTTACTTTGTTGATAGATGTTTTCTGCCTGTTGGCGACGCTGAGCATCAGTCAGCGGCACATTATCATCTGCGAGCATGCTCGAAGCACCCATGATGGTGGCCAAGGGCGTGCGTAAGTCATGAGACAATGAACGTAGCATCATCGCTCGTTCTGCTTCCAGCTCCGCCCGCAATCTGTCTTGTTGCGCGCGCTGTTGGATAAATTGTTTGTCGTAAGTTTGTTCTAATAATGATTGTGCAGTGTTTAATAAGGTTTGGTGTTGTTGGTAACTCTGTTGGTGAAGGCTTAAGTAGCCAAATACTTTGCTTTGACCGAGCGTAATGATATGCAGATCGGGATTTGGGGTTGGCGCGCTATTTTGAAAGCGCACGGGCACGCCTAAGCGTCGGGAAAGCAAGCGTTCGGCATAAACTAGCTGCGCTTTCCATTCAGTGCGCCGAGATAAGCCTTTAGCCAGCATAAACATGCCGCGCATTTGCGATATTGAGTTGCGCGCTTTTGCCAATTGCAGTCGGAGTCG